>NZ_JBVHRI010000029.1:0-7268 GCF_055566975.1 Streptomyces sp. NPDC027189 | reverse complement strand
AACAGAGAGGTTGGTGTTATGACTTCGGGACACAACCACTGGGGGGGGGTGGGGTGTAGGTCGTGAAGTGGCAGGTCACGGGCCTGGTGTGATTCCGTGCCCCGGTGCTCGTGCTGGTCGCGCGCGGCAGTCTGCCGTGTAGATCGTCGGGCGGGGAGGACTTCGCGGGTTCTGGTCCGTTCCGGCCCGGGGGCTCCTACGCTCCCGGGCATGGTGGACCCCGAGGTACTGGAACGGATCGCCACGCGCCGCGCGGAACTGGACAGTCTGGAAGAACAGCTGGTCAAGCAACTGGACCATGTGCGGGCCGACCGGGACGAACTCGCAGTCGCCGAGCGGGTTCTGGCGCGGATGAGCGAGCAGATCGCCGCGGAACGGGCTGCCGTCGCACCAGCGTCGGCGCAGGTCGGCGGGCGGGCGGTGCTGCTGGTCCCGCACCGCGGCGACAGTGTTGACGAGGCCGCGCTTCCCGGCGACTATCGCCGGATCCTGGCGATCGTGCGGGCCGCCGGCGGTCCGGTGCAGGTGCGGGCGGTGGGCGAAGAGCTGGACCTTCAGGTGGAGGTGCGCGGGAAGCTGGAGCCGCTGCGGGCAATGCTGGTCAAGCTCGCGGACCGCGGCTGGCTGCACAAGCGCGGCGACGGGAAGTTCACCGCGCGCCTGTAGCCGCCCCTACCCGCCGCAGTGGCGTAACTGGAGGTCCCTCGGCGGCAGTTGAGTTTCGCGTGAAGAAAAACAACAGCCTCGCCGAGGGCCCCGGCGGTCTTGTCTACACCGCTCGCCTGCCGCTGTCGAGCGCCACCTTGAACTGGCTCAGCTGCCTGATACGCGGCCACCTGAAGAAGATCGGATCGCGGTGGCGGGCCCTGTCCGCGGGGAGGATCGCCGGGATCGTGCTGGCGGTGCTGCGCTGTGACCAGCGGCCCGGCGACCTGGCCGGCGGGAACGGGGTGCACCGCACCACGGTGTCCCGGTGGGTGCGGGAAGTCGTCGGGCTGCTGGCCGCCCGCGCCCCGCGCCTGGACCGCGCACTGAAGAAGATCGCCCGATCGGGTGGCGGGGTGGTCCTGCTGGACGGCTCCCTGATCCGCACCCACCGCCGCACCGGGACCGAGAACCGGAAGAACTACTCCGGCAAGCACAAGTGCCACGGCCTGCTCGTGATCGCGCTCACCGACGACAAGGGCCGACTGGTCTGGGTGAGTGCGGTCCGGCCCGGACGCGCCTCGGAGATCACCGCCTGCCGCCACGACAAACTGACCGCCCACCTGCGCGCGGCCGGCCTCGGCGCGATCGCGGACCTGGGCTTCGTCGGTCTCGACGACGGCGGCTCGGACGCGGACCCGGTGGTGATCACCGGCTACAAGGCGGCCCGCAATCGGCCCCTGACCAGGGGCCAGAAGCTGTCTAACAAGGCGCTGGCCGGCCCCGGTCGAGCACGGCTTCGCGCACCTGAAGAACTGGCGCGTGCTCGGCAAGGCCCGCACCGACCCGAGGTGGGCGACCACGCTAGTGCGGGCCCTGCTCGTCCTGACGAACCGGGAAGTCGCCCGCTGACCGGCGATCTCCACCGATCGTTCTGGCTCTCGCCTGGGCCTACCACCGGCGGCGTCGCCCTTGCCTGACGCAGGGCGGGCGCCGGGTTCAGACGTAGGTCCTGCGCCACTGGTCGGCCGCGCCGAGAAGGGTCATGCCGGCGGAGGTGTAGGCCTGCATGGCGCCGGTGTTGTGGGTGTCCACGTCGACGCCGACCGTGCGGTGGCCGCGGGCACGGAGGAGGCTGAATGCGGTGGTGAGGAGTTGGGCGCCGAGGCCGTGGCGGCGGCGGGCAGGGTGGACGCCAAACCAGGCGATCCAGGCGCGGTCGACGGGGTCGCGGGCGATAAGGGCGCCGGCGGGGACGCTGTCGAGTTCGGCGAGGAGCCACAAGTCGGGGTTGTAGCCCTCGCGTCGGCGCTGGGCGTGGTGGAAGGCGTCGAAGTCCGGGTGGGGGTGCTCCGGGTCGTCGGTGAAGGCCTCGTTCAGCACGGAGTGGACGGTGCGGAGGTCGGTCTCGTTCCGGGCCGCGCGCACCGCGGGCGCGGGGTGCTCGGGGAGGCGGATGGCGTCCAGGTCGACGGTGAGGCGGCTGCTGCTGTCCACGACGGTCCAGCCGCGGCTGAGGAGTTGGTCCTGGGGGAAGCAGCCAGGAAGCTGATACAGCGTCACCGGCGTGGCAGGGGTCGGCAGGTCGTGGGCGGCCCAGACGTCGAGGCGGTTCAGGAGCGTCGCGGTGACGGCAGGTGCATCCGGGGACGGGGCGACGACCAACTGGGCACGCAGCTCGCCCGGCTGAGGCGCGGGATGGAGGGCGGCGAAGCCGAGCAGGCCGCCGTCGGGGCCCGACGCGGTCCACGTGCGGGAGGGCAGGTCCAGGCCGGGGGCGGCCAGCATGCTGCGCGCCTCGGCGGGGCCGGACTCGCGGCGACCGACCGTCGCCTCCTCGTCCCGGCCGAGCAGTTCGGCGAGGGCGTCGACGTCCGCCACGGAAACGGCTCTCCACTCCATTCCCGCACTGTCGCAGGACGAGGCGATGGGGGCCATCGGATTTAGGCGGCGCCGCGGCAGTGGGCGACGATGAAAGAGGACCGCCCACGCCTGCTCGTCCTCACAAACGGGGAAGTCGCCCGCTGACCGACGATCTCCACCGAAGTCACCCGCTCCTCACCAGCATGAGTTACCCCGGAGCCGACCCACACCAGGCCCGTGACCTGCTACTTCACGATGCACACCACTCAATGGTGTCCGTCAAAGCGGAACAAGCTCAACCCAGGCAGAGCCGAGCAGACGCGGCCCCTGGCGTCCAGGTCGTTCGTCCAGTGGCGCGCTCCACCTGGACGCCAGGAACCACGCCCGCTCCACGGTGTGTGGGTCGACGGCAGACGGGATGGGAGTTGGGGAAGTGGTGGGTGAAGGAGCGGAGGCGGCTGAGGCGTTGTCTACGGTCCTCCATCAGATCACGCCAATGTCGACACCTGATCTTCACCCTCACGAGTGACATGCGGACGACGCGGCTAGCCAGCGGGCTCGGCTCTCCGGCCCCGATCCAGGCGCGCGGCCCACAGTCCCAACGCCACTGTTGTCACCACGCCCCACACCCCCCAGCCGAGCGATTGGCCGAAGCGGTCCTTCGCCGACATGCTGGTGTCGAGGGCGTCGCCGAATGACACGCCGAGCCATAACATGCCGTTGAAGTAGAAGGCGTACCGGACCGCTCGGGCCCCAGCGGACCGCAGCTCATAAAGCAGTAACGCCCGCTTGAGCCGATCCCCGATCGACGCGCGCGCTCCCCGGCGGGTCTCGTCGAGTAGGGCCTCGACCTCACGCAGCACGGTGTCCAGTGAGCCAGCCGCCTCTTCTCTCGTCCGGCCCATTTCGGCCCCTGGCCTGATCTCCTCGTAGGTACTGAACCACTGGCCGAGAAAGGCCAGATAGGCCGTCGCCTCCTCGATCCCGCGCTTGCGCCGGACTGCGCGCTACGCCGGGCCAGCCACTCCTGGACCACCAGCGCCATGGCCCCGACGAAGGCGGCCGCTCCGGCGGCCAGCGCCGCATTCGCCGCGCCCCCCATGGCCCTTCGGCCATCCCGTACACCATGGCCGCATGATGGCACCGCCCCTGGACGCGGCACCAGGGTGCCCGCGCCACCGACCCGGACGGGCAAGGTGCGTGTGGTCGGCCCGCACTGAAAGGCTGTCCCCATGCTCCTCGCGTTCGCCTCCCGGCCCTCCTCTTCGCATGCCCCCAACGTGCCCGATTGAGCGGCGACCAGCAGGAAACGCGGGGAAGTGCCGGCGAACGACCCAAGAACTCGCAGGTCATCGTCTCACCAGGTCAGCCCCCATCCGCATACGCGATCTTCCAAACTAGCGCTTTAGCGCTCGGGTGAAGTTCCCCGTGGGGCTGGACAGCCTGATACTGGGACGGTCGGTCCCGGAGGAAGCAGTTCCAGGTAGTGAGCAAGAAGAGCAACACGAGCAAGCGGTACACGATGGCGGACTGGTTTGTTCAGCCAGGACGAACGGTACGGTCGCCGTGTGAGCGGCCATTACACCAGTGATAGCGGCGGCAGAAGCTTCGAGCGCGTCGCGGCTGAGTTGCGGGCCCGTGTGGCCGGCAGCCACTATCCACTGGGCTCCTTCCTGCCGTCACAGCGTGAACTGGCTGAGGAGTTCGGCGTCTCTCGCGACACCGTGCAGCGCGCGCTCAAAAAGCTGCGGAGCGAGGGTTGGATCGAGACACGGCAGGGCAGCGGATCCCGGGTCATCAGGACGCAGCGGACCCATGCGCCAAGAAGCACCGAACGGCACGACCGCGTGGTCACGCTGGGATCCCTGATCAACCGAGCCTTCGAGCAACCCGAAGTAATCCTCGATGTCTTGACACTGACGTCGGAATTCCTGGCTGTGCACATTAAGGTGCAGGCAGAACGGATCCGGGCCGGAGAGATAAACCCACAGCACATCGCCCTACGCATGCTGCTGCCCGACGCATCGGTCAACCTCCTGTACCGGTGGCCCGAGAACGCCTCGGATCACGAGTTCCCGTGGAAACGGGCTCAGCGCATCATGTGTCAGCACACCGCTCTGCTAAGCACGGTACTGAGCGACCTGGAGATCACGAGGCTAGTGCCCTGCGTGGACTTCGAAATCCGACAGTTCCAACAAGCACCGGCCTGCAAGCTCTATCTGATCAACAGAATGGAGGCGGTGCTCGGCCTATACGAGATGGTCCAGCGTCCCGTTGGGCTGGACGATGGCCAGGGTGCCGAGGTTGTTGACGTCCCGGGTCTGGGTAACGGGCTCGTTCACTACGTCAAGGATGACGATGCCTATTCTCAGGGAACGACGTTCGTGGAAACCATGCAGGAGTGGTTCGATTCCTCCTGGCGTTTCCATGCTCGTTAGCTCACACCACAGTTCTTCTCCCGACGTAGTGGTGTCACCGCCAGGCCACGGTCACGTCTGCTCGTGTCGGCGGAGAGCACAGCCACTCGGCTAGGCGCCCTACCGTGTGGCGCCCCAGGCCCATAGCGTGGCTGCATGGGATGGCTGACGCTGATCAGTACCTTGAGCGGCGGCGTGCTCGGCGTTGGCTCAACGCTGGTCGTCGAATCAGTACGAACGAAGCGAGACCAACGACTCCGGCATGCAGAGCTACGTCGGACCGCGTACGTCCGATACCTCACCGCGCTGACCGAGACTGAGACAGCGTTACAAACACTCGCATTGAGTCACCCAACGCCGATCGCGAGTAGCGATGTGGTGGCTGCTTTCCGGTCGACCGGGGTAATTGCGGCCAGGTACGAGTTGTTTCTAGTGGCACCAGCCGGCGTCTACGACGCCGCCCGTGAGGCCTACGACCTCCTGAGAGCGATGCGAGTTGCCATCGCGACGACCACCATCGTGGTAGGTGATGACGCAGTTGAGTGGCAGGCGCTGCACACACCGTACGACACTGCCTTGCGCAAGCTCCGTGCCGCCATGCGGGACTCACTGGGCCCCGCCTTCGACCAGGTCTGACAGCAAGGTCGTGCCAGACCCGTGCCAGATCGTGCGGGGAACCACGGGGAACACCGGGGAAGTAGTTCACCGCCCACCAGGCGCCGACTCCACTCCGCCGCAGGTCAGCAGAGCTCCCGCCCCTAGATCACCTCAGCTTCCCAAGCTGAGGGCATACTGCCGTGTATAGGTCACGGGCCACCCGAGCTCACTCTGAGGCTGAGGACGGCCGCGGCCGGCTGATCTGAAGACCTAGCTCAGCATGGACTCTGGTTTGTGGCCTTGCACGAGCTCGATAAGCCAGATCTTCGAAATAGATCATCGCCTTCGTCGTTAGCTCGCGCTCTCTATATATGTAGGGCGCCATTACGTCCCACGTGTTCACGATGTTCGGCCCGTAGGAACCAATGATCAGCCGCTCGTCTACGACGCCGTGAGCGACCAGCTTGCCTACACGTCTTCCGGGAGCTGCTCCAGCCGTTGGGCCTCGCGGGTGCGTTCGCGGATGACCTCGGTAGCGGGTCAGATCCCGCAGTTGCCGGATGGCTGGTGGAGGCACGAACGAGGGCCGGACCAGGCTGCCGCTGGGTCGCGAGGTAGCGGGCGAGGCCAGCGCCGTAGGAGCCGGTGCACTCCACCCCGGCCCGCAGTACCGTTCCGAACTGGCGTGCCCAGTCAAGAAGTTGGCGGTAGCCGGCCGCGGTGGCCGGGAACTCCCGGGTGTCGAGCAACCCGCCTCAGGGTTGTCCCGTAACTGCCAGCCACTGATGAGGCGACTCTCGCCGTAACTGGTGTGATCACGGCTCCGAGCCGTCTTTGACACCCCCTTCACCGGGTTGCGCCCGCGCTGCTTCGCCACGCTGGTGCCCGCGTCCGCAACGAGACCACTGGTGCTGGCGCACTGGTTCAGACAAGCTGCGGCACATGGACTGGATGCCTCTGCTCTCTACACTGGGTGGTGCCGTCATCGGCATCTCGGCCACTCTGATCGCGGATCGCAATCGGTGGCAGCGGGAGGAGACCAGGCACGCGCTGGAGGTACGGCGCGAGGTGTACACCGAGTTCGTTTCCGCCCTTAAAGCCGCAGGTGAAGAAATACGCGCCGTCGCCTTGGGCGATCACATGTCCGACTCGGCGCGTGATGCCGCCGTGCGGGAAGCCTTCCGTGGCACCGGTATCTACACAGCAAGTGAGCGCCTCTGGCTCGTGGGCCCGCCCCAGGTCGTGGCGGCAGGGAACGAGGCGTTTCACAGCTGGCGCACGATACGCGACGCCTACGCCCGGGGGGTGGCTGTCGGATCCGTCGAGGAGGCACCCCTGATAGCGCAGCGGCGCACGGCCATGGCTCAGATGCGTCGTCTCATGCGTGAGGACCTAGGCATCGGGCCCCTTGGGATTGAGTGATCGTCCCCCCCCCCGGAAGCGGGGCTATCAAGACGCTCCGACGCCGTGACCACACCAGCTACGGCGAGATCGTCTCATCAGTGGCCGGCAGTTACGGGACAACCCTTAGCTTGATCTTTAACGTCCGGCGTCGAATGGTGCGTCGAACTTGATCACTCGGTCCGGTAACCGCCGTACGCGAAAGCGGCCTTCGTCTGAACATGTGCTCCGACCAAGGAACACACACATTCAGAACGAAGGCCGTGAGGATGAGTCTGCTGCATCATGACGCCCGGTCTGACGCATTGGCACAACTGTCATGCTTCCGGGGCGAGTTCTACTCCT
>NZ_JBVHRI010000028.1:0-110391 GCF_055566975.1 Streptomyces sp. NPDC027189 | reverse complement strand
ATCCGCCGCTACATCATCTGGCGAAACCGCCACGCCGATGACCGGCGCCTATGCGCCCTCGTGGACAGGGCAAACGTTGCCTGATGCGGCACTAGGGAGAGACTACCGGGTGACGGGGCCCGATCCCGTATCGCTCATGTGGGTTAACGGTGGTGCGTCAAGGGGCTGAACCCACAACTCCTCGGCCAAGAGGCGCCTTTTCGGGTAGATGAGTCGACAATCGCGCCTGAGGGGCGCCGGTTTCCTTCCATCTGAAGGGTTGGCCGCTCAAGTGCTTTGCAAATGACGGGCGTTGTTACCCTCAGGTAGGGCGAAAAAAGTGTGGGCAACATCTGCAACGGATCACGACGTGGACGGCCCGCCTCCGATTCCGATGTACCATCTTCCGCTCATCTGGCGCCAGTTGCCCCGATGCACCCCCGCGATGCCGATACGGTGCCCGGTCGCACCCCGCCCGAACAGGACGCGAAGCGTGGTGAGACCGGCCGTACCCTGACGGGCATGAGGCGGACCTCCTTCGCGAACTGGCCCTGCTCCATCGCCCGCACCATGGATCTGCTCGGGGACTGGTGGACGCCGCTCGTCCTGCGCGAGGCGTTCTACGAGGTACGGCGCTTCGACGCGTTCCAGCAGTCGCTGGGGATCGCACGGAACACCTTGGCCGAGCGGTTGCGACGGCTGGTGGACGAGGGGCTGCTGGAGAAGCGGCCCTATCAGAGCGAGCCGGTGCGGTACGAGTACCTGCTCACCGCCAAGGGGCGGGACTTCTTCGGCGTGCTGATGGCCATGAACGCCTGGGGCGACCGATGGCTCGCCGGGGAAGAGGGCGCGCCGATCGTCTTCCGGCACGAGCGGTGCGGGCACGAGGGGCGTGCCGAGGTGGTGTGCTCCTCGTGCGGCGAGATGATGACCGCGGCCGACACTCGGCCGCGGCTCGGGCCCGGGTATCCGGCGCGGCTGGCCGAACGGGCCGAGGTACGGGAGCGGTTCGGGGGGTGAGACGGCCTCTGCGACCTCGTAGCGGAGACATCCTCCACCAAGCCGTGGCGCACGGGGATTCGTCGGTGCTCACCGGCCCGTCCCTGTGGAACCACCCGTACCAGTACGGCAGTCTTCTCCTCCGTGGGAAACCCGGGGAACCTTCCGTCTCAGAGCGCGTCGAGCGATGGCGCCGCACACATGGTGGTGGCCGGGGACGACGCCCTGGCCCACCGGCTGGCCGCCGAACTGCGCGGGGTGTACGGCGAGCAGGTGACCCTGGTCGTGCCGCCCGCCCAGCGGAGCGTGCGACCGCCGGTGGTGGGGCGGACGCGGGCCACGGGCCTGTTCGACCGGGTGTCCGCGGCGGTGAACCGAGCCTCCGGGAACGGGGAATCCGGCGGCACCCGGACGCTCGAACCCCAGGGTGCCGAGCGGCTGTTGGAGGCCACCGAACTCACTGAGGCCATGCTCGCCGACGCGGGCGTCGAGCGGGCCGCCGCGCTGGCGCTCGTGTACGACGACGACGAGACCAACATCCGGGCCGCGCTCACCGCCCGGCGGCTCAACCCGCGGATCCGGCTGGTCCTGCGGCTCTACAACCGGCGCCTGGGCCAGCACATCGAGGCACTCCTCGACCAGGCCTCTGCGTTGGCCGCCGCGCGAGCCGCGGCAGACGCGGCGGCCGCGGGAGTCGACGGTGGCGTCGAGGCGTTCGACGCGTCCACCACCGTGCTGTCCGACGCCGACACCGCCGCGCCCGCGCTGGCCGCGACCGCCGTGGCCGGCACCAGCAAGGTCGTCCAGACCGACGGGCTGATGCTGCACGCGGTGGAGCGGCCGCCGCCGGGGCCCGGAGAGGTCGCCGATCCCGGGCTGTGCACGCTGGCGCTGCTGTCCGCGACGACCAACGACCCCGCCGGCGCCGACGGATCCGAGAGCAGTGGGGCGCAAGGACCGCAACTCCTGCCCGACGAGCGGGCGGTGGCCGCCGCCACCGGGCGCGGCACCGTCGTACTGGAGAACGTCTCGTACTCCGGTCCCGAGCTGTCCGCCGGGCGCAGTGTCGTGCCGTTCGCGTCGCTGCTGTCGCGACGGCTGCGCTGGTCGTTCGCGGGGCTCGTGGGGTGTGTGGTCGGCCTCGCCGTCGCGTCGATGGTGGTCACCGGGGAGCATCCGCTGCGAGCGACCTATCTGACGCTGCTCGATCTCTTCGCCATCAACGACCCCGCCATCGGGAAGCCCCTCGGGCGGCAGATCCTCCAGCTCTTCTCCGGACTCGTCGGGTTGCTGCTGCTGCCGGTGCTGCTGGCCGCCGTGCTGGAGGCGCTCGGTACGTTCCGCAGCGGGTCCGCGTTGCGGCGGCCGCCGCGGGGGCTGTCCGGGCATGTGGTGCTGCTGGGGGTCGGCAAGATCGGCACGCGGGTGTTGGCGCGGCTCCGGGAGCTGCACATTCCCGTCGTGTGCGTCGAGGCCGATCCCGAAGCCCGGGGGCTGGCGCTGGCGCGGCGGCTTCGGGTGCCGGTGGTGCTGGGTGATGTGACGCAGGAGGGGGTCCTGGAGGCCGCCAAGATTCATCGCGCCCATGCGCTGCTCGCGTTGACCAGCGCGGACACCATGAACTTGGAGGCCGCGTTGTACGCGCGGACCGTGCGGCCCGATCTGCGGGTGGTGCTGCGGCTGTACGACGACGACTTCGCGACCGCGGTGTACCGGACCCTGCGGGCCGCGTATCCCGATGCGCTCACCCGGAGCCGGAGCGTGTCCCATCTGGCGGCGCCCGCGTTTGCCGGCGCCATGATGGGGCGGCAGATCCTTGGGGCGATTCCTGTGGAGCGGCGGGTGTTGCTCTTCGCCGCGGTGGATGTGGGTGGGCATCCGCAGTTGGAGGGGCGGACGGTGGGGGAGGCGTTTCGGGCGGGGGCGTGGCGGGTGCTTGCGCTGGACACCGCGGCGCAGCGTGAGCGCCAGGGCCATCCGACGTCGTCCGGCTCGGGGTCCGGCTCGCGCAGCCCTGGGCTGGTGTGGGACCTTCCCTCCACGTACGTGCTCCGCCCCGAGGACCGGGTGGTGCTGGCCGCGACCCGGCGGGGGCTCGCGGAGCTGCTCGGGCGGCGGCGGCGGGAGCGGGCCGGGGCGTAAGGCCTTTTTCGCCCCCTCCGCCCCTGCCCGTCCCGTACCTGGGGGCTGCGCCCCCAGACCCCCCTAAGAGCTCGCGCAGTTTCCCGCGCCCCTGAAGGGGTGCGGGAAACTGCGCGACCAGCCACCACGGGCAGGGGCGGAGGGGGCGGGGGCGGGAAACCCGGCAGTCAGCGGCCCAAGTGCCTCTCCGCGAAGTCCAGTTCCAGGCGGACCTGCTTGATGCGTTCGTCGACGACCAGGGAGCCGTGGCCCGCGTCGTAGCGGTAGACCTCGTGGGTGGCTTCGCGGGCGGCGAGGCGGGTGACGTAGTTGTCGATCTGGCGGATGGGGCAGCGGGGGTCGTTGACGCCTGCGGAGATGTAGACGGGGACCTTGACCGCGTCGACGTAGGTGAGCGGGGAGGACGCCTCGAAGCGTTCGGGGACCTCCTCGGGAGTGCCGCCGAGGAGCGTGCGGTCCATGGCCTTGAGGGCCTCCATCTCGTCGTGGTACGCCGTGACGTAGTCGGCGACCGGGACGGCGGCGATGCCGAGGGTCCACGCGTCGGGCTGCGTGCCGAGGCCCAGGAGGGTGAGGTAGCCGCCCCAGGACCCGCCGGTGAGGATCAGGCGGTCGGGGTCTGCCAGACCGGACGTCACGGCCCATTCGCGGACCGCGGCGATGTCCTCCAGCTCGATCAGGCCGACGCGGTGCTTGAGCGCGTCCGTCCACTCCCGGCCGTAGCCCGTGGAGCCTCGGTAGTTGACCCGGACCACCGCATAGCCGTGGTCCACCCAGGCGGCGGGGCCCGCCGCGAACGAGTCGCTGTCGTGCCAGGTCGGGCCGCCGTGGATGTCGAAGACCGTGGGGAGGGGGCCCGTGGTGCCCGCCGGCTTCTGGACCAGGGCGTGGATGCGGCCGCCGGGGCCCTCGACCCAGACGTCCTCCACCGGGACCGATCCCGGGGACTTCAGGCCGGGGGGATCGAGGACGATCTCGCCGGTCGTCGAGCGGATCGCCGACGGCTCGGCCGCCGAGGACCACAGGTACTCCACCGTGCCGTCCGGGCGGGCCGTCGCCCCGGACACCGTGCCGGGAGACGTCGGGACCCGCGTCAGCTCGCGGGAGGCGAGGTCGTAACGCCACAGGTCGCTGCGCGCCTCGAAGCTGTGGGCGATGAGGAGGGCGGAACCGTCGGGGTACCACTCGGCCGCCACGTCGCCGGGCAGGTCGAGCCCCAGGTCCGTCTCCTCGCCGGTCCCGACGTCCCACACCAGCGGCTCCCAGCGGCCGCGCCGCTGATGCCCGATGAGCAGCCGCGTGTCCCCGTCGACCGGCGCGAAGCCCAGCACCTCCAGGCCCAGTTCGACCGTGCCGCCCTTGGTGTCGTCGAGCTCCGCGACCATCGAGCCGTCCGGGCGCAGCACCCGCAGCGCCGAGTGCATCGCGTCGCCGTGCTCGGTGTGCTCGATGGCGATCAGCGAGCCGTCGTGCGAGAGGTCGCCGACCCCGGCCGACTCGCGGTGGCGGTAGATCTCCACGGGGGCCTCGCCGGCCCGGGCCACATGAATCGTCGAGCCGTCGTCGTCCGTGGAGCGGCCCACCACCGCCGTGCGCCCGTCGCGTCCGATGGCGAGTCCGGCGGGGTAGGAGGGGTCGAGGCCGGAGACGGCCGGGTCGTCGACGTCCCCTCCTGAGGGTTCGCCGGTGAAGCGCTGGCGGCGCCAGATGCCGAACTCGTCGCCGTCCTTGTCGTCGAACCACCAGATCCACTCGCCGTCGGGCGAGAGCACCCCGTCCGTCGTCCCGTTCGCCCGGCGCGTGACCTGGCGCTGCTCCCCCGTCGCGCGGTCCCAGGCGTACAGCTCGTACGTCCCCGTCGCGTTCGAGACGAACAGGGAGCGGTGCGGGGCGGCCTCCGCCCAGTCCGGCAGCGACACCCTCGGCGCCCGGAAGCGCTTCTCCCAGTCGGGCATGGCCGCCTGCCGCTGCTCCCGCGGCTGCTCGACGGCCGCCTGCTGCTCGATGGACCCACTGCTCTCAGTCATGGCCCCATAGTGCCTGGCCCGCCCGACAAGTCGCCGGCGAGGTCCTCAGCCTGTGGACAACTTCGCGGCCATGTGGCTTCTCCGCCGACCGCGCGGCCTTCGTCGCGGCCGACGTGTACGACGCCAGGGAGGCCGTGCCAACCGCTTCCCGGCGGACCGGCCGCGCATCCCGCTCATGTACTCGCAAGGCCGGCCAGGGACAACCCCGCGACGGATAGCGCCGTCCGAGGCATTTGCGCAGGTCAGGCCGACTGTCAGTGGCGGGGTGCAGACTTCTTCGCATGACCGATCTGCGCAAGACAGTCGAGCGGTTCTGGGCCGCCGCCGAGGCCCGGGACTGGGCCGCGTTCTCCGACACCCTGGCCGAGGACGTCGAGTACACGCTGCCGCAGACGCGGGAGCGTATCCGCGGCCGCGAGCGGTACGTCGAGTTCAACCGTGAGTATCCGGGCGACTGGCACCTCACGGTCGAGCGCGTGATAGCCGAGCCCGATCAGGTCGTCACCTGGGCCCACTTCACCGTGGGTCTGGACGAGATGTACGCCATCTCGTTCTTCACCGGGGACGGATCAGGGCGAATAGCCTCCGTCACCGACTTCTGGCCGGAGCCGTACGAACCCCTGGCGGGGCGGGATCACCTGACCGAGCGGTACTGACCCCGCGACCCGGCCGCCCGTACGGGCCCCGTACCTTGGAAGGCGTGTACCGGTTCCTGCTGACGCCCCGCTGGTGGGGGATCAACGTCTTCGTGCTGTTGGCCATCCCCTTCTGCATCTTCATGGGGTCGTGGCAGTTGGGGCGCTTCGAGGACCGGGTCAAGGACCACCGGACGGCGAGCGAACAGGTCACGTCGGCCAGGTCGGAGGCGGCCCGTCCGCTCACCGAGCTGCTGCCCGTGGACCAGAACACATCGGGCAAGCAGGCCACCGCCACCGGACGGTACGACACACAGCTGCTGGTGCCCGACCGCGAGCTGGACGGCAAGCGCGGGTTCTATGTGCTGACGATGCTGCGCATCGACGGTGGCAAGGCACTGCCCGTCGTCCGGGGCTGGCTGCCCGGTGACGCGGACCCGGCGAAGGCACCGGCCGCACCCACCGGCGAGGTCACGGTGACGGGTGCCCTGCAGGCGTCCGAGAGCCCGGGGTCGAACGGCGTCAGTGCGGCCGGCGGGTTCCCCAAGGGGCAGACCGGCGCCATCAGCTCGGCTTCGCTGGTGAACCTGGTGCCGTACAAGCCGTACGACGGGTGGATCACCCTCGACAAGGCGGACAGCGGGATGAAGGCGGTGCCCGCCACCGCGCCGCAGAACAGCGGCCTGGACCTGAAGGCGTTCCAGAACCTCGGCTACACCGGGGAGTGGTTCGTCTTCGCGGGCTTCGTCGTCTTCATGTGGTTCCGGCTGCTGCGCCGCGAGGTGGAGTTCGCACGGGACGCGGCGCTGGGCCTGGCCCCGGACGAGTCCGAGGAGCGGGTCGGGGGCGAGCCGGGGGCCGAGGACGAGGCCGAGCAGCGGCCCGAGGGCGGGACGAGCGCCCCCGCGTCGGCGTCGCCCACCGCCTAGGGATCGCCGCCTCGTCCGAAGACGAAGAGTTCGTCCGAAGACGAAGTGGAAGAAGACGAGGGACAAGGACGCCATCAGGCCCAGGATGTGACGCCTCTCCCCGCAAACCCAAGGAAGCCGCCACGCCCAAGGGGCCGAACGCGTCCGCTCAGGAAGCCGCCAGGATCCCCGTGTGAATAACCGTGCCGGCGCACGCGTTGGAGACCGTCACCGACGATGTGGCCGTGCCCGTCTCCGCCGTGTTGGAGACGAGGACGCTGCCGTCGGCCACCCCGTCCTCCGTGGCGAGCTGTGCCGTGGTGCCGCCCGTCTCGGTGGAGGTGCCGCCGGTGTCGGTGGTGCCCTCCGTGGGGGACGGGTCCGGTGAGGGCTCCGAGGTGGTCGGACAGGTCTCCGAGGGCACCCAGGCGAACTTCACCACGTACGAGGTGCCCGGCTGGAGCACCATGGAGGTGACCTCCGTGGAGGGGTCGGGCAGCCCGGTGGCCGCGTCGCCCGGCACATGCGTCGCCACACCGACCTTTGCGGGGTCCGCAGCGCCCTGCGCCGCCGCGCTCACCGTGCCCGCGCTGGAGACCGTACAGGCGGTCGTGGAGACGTTCGAGACGGTGAAGGAGCCGTAGACCGCGCCGGCGGCGTCCGGGGTGCCGACGGCGCTGGTGGCCCCGCCGAGCTGCTCGGCCGTACACGCGGTCGCGGTCACGGCCGAGGCCGTCGGGTCGGCACCGCCCGTTGCGGCTCCGCCGCCCCCGTCCTTGCCCTTGTCCGGCGTGCCCGTCTGGCCGTCGTTGCCCTTGTCCTTGGAGGTGTCGCCGGAGCCGCCCGCGGCCTTCCCGTCGCCGCCGTCCGGGCCCTTGCCCTCGCCCGCGCCGCCCTGGGCCTGTGAGCTGTTGGCGGCTATGGACGGGTCGGCGTTCGACCCCGAGGAGTTCGAGACGTGCACGAAGGCGGGGACCGCCGTGCCGATGAAGAGCGCGGCGGCCGCCATGCCGACGACGGCCTGGCGCTTGCGGGCTCGTCTGGCCGGAACGGCGCGACGCAGGTGCTCCAGGGTGCCGTCGGTGGGCTCGATCTCCTGGACGGCCTGGTGCAGTAGCCGGCGCAGCGCCAGCTCGTCCGAGCCGAGCCCTTCGGGTCCTGGTCCGTCGGGGTGGTGTCCGTCGGGGCCGTGGTTCACAGTTCCGTTCCCAGCATGTTGCTCGCGCTCGTCTTCGTGGGGCTCGAGCCGGTCCATCGGCTCATGCCACTCGTAGGGCTCGTGTCGGTCGTGGGTGTCACGTCGCTCGCTCATGCCGGGGCCTCCATGGCGACACGGAGCGCCGCGATGCCGCGCGAGCCGTACGCCTTCACCGAGCCCAGCGATATCCCGAGCGTCTCGGCGACCTGGGCCTCGGTCATGTCCGCGAAATAGCGCAGGACCAGGACCTCGCGCTGACGGCGCTGGAGTCCCTTCATGGCCTTGATCAGCGCGTCCCGCTCAAGCTGGTCGTACGCGCCTTCCTCGGCGCTCGCCATGTCGGGCATCGGCTTCGAGAGGAGCTTGAGGCCGAGGATGCGCCGGCGCAGAGCGGAGCGCGAGAGGTTCACGACGGTCTGGCGCAGATAGGCGAGCGTCTTCTCCGGGTCGCGGACGCGCTTGCGCGCCGAGTGCACCCGGATGAAGGCCTCCTGGACGACGTCCTCACAGGAGGCGGTGTCGTCGAGCAGGAGTGCCGCGAGGCCCAGGAGCGACCGGTAGTGGGCGCGGTAGGTCTCGGTGAGGTGGTCGACGGTGGTGCCCGCCGCCAGGCTGTCCTCAGCGCCGTCGCGCTGGTTCGGTATGCGGGCTGGCCGCGCTGCGGGCATGGGCGCGATCACCGGCATGCCGCCGGGCGCGCCGGGGCTGCGGAGTCGGCGGGGTGGACGCAGGGCTGTGCCCCTCGTCTGGACCGCGGTGAATTCGAGTACCTCTGCCACGCCAGTTGGACACGCGTCCCCCCGGGAGGGTTGTACGCATCAGGCATCGCTTTTGCGTCAGGCACCCCGTTTGACAATGCGTCAAATGCCCTCATGCGTACCAGCTCATCCCCTATGCCCCATATGCCATACCGCTCCGGCCGCCCCCTGAATGGCGACCGCAAAGACGCTCCCCGTCCTCCGCGCGGTTGCGGAGGACGGGGAGTGAAATCTTCGAACGCCGAGTGGGTTCGTTTCAAGTGGTCCGGACCATTACTCCGGCCACAGAACTGACATAGATCCTACAAACGAATCCCCGAGGGCCACCGAGATTTCCGGCTGCCGGACATCGGGGGCGCAGAACCTGCGGACCCCGCCCACGCCCAGAACGCAGAACCTACGCCCCGATGATCTCCGCCGCCACCAACTCCGCGATCTGAGCGGTGTTCAATGCAGCACCCTTGCGCAGGTTGTCCCCGCACACAAACAGTTCGAGAGCCGTCGAATCGTCGAGCGCCCGGCGCACCCGGCCCACCCAGGTCGGGTCGGTGCCCACCACATCGGCGGGCGTGGGGAACTCACCGGCGGCGGGGTTGTCGAACAGGACGACACCGGGGGCGGTGGCGAGGATCTCCCGCGCCTTCGCCACCGTGACGTCGCCCTGGAAGCGGGCGTGCACGGTCAGGGAGTGCGTGGTGACGACGGGGACGCGTACGCAGGTCACGGCGACCTTCAGCTCCGGGAGCCCGAGGATCTTGCGTGACTCGTTCCGTACCTTCATCTCCTCCGAGGACCAGCCGTCCTCGGTGAGGGACCCGGCCCACGGGACCACGTTCAGCGCCACCGGCTCCGGGAACGGCCCGGTGTTGTCGCCCACGGCACGTCGCACGTCACCGGGGCTGGTCCCCAGTTCCGTACCGGCGACGAGGGACATCTGCCGGCGCAGGGTTTCGACGCCCGCGCGGCCCGCGCCGCTGACCGCTTGATAGCTGGACACGACCAGCTCGCGCAGTCCGAACTCGGCGTGCAGCGCGCCCAGGGCGACGATCATGGAGAGGGTCGTGCAGTTCGGGTTGGCGATGATCCCGCGCGGGCGCACGCGCGCGGCGTGCGGATTGACCTCGGGCACGACGAGGGGCACGTCCGGGTCCATCCGGAAGGCGCCCGAGTTGTCGACGACGACCGCGCCCCTGGCGGCGACGATGGGCGCCCAATGGGCGGCCACCTCGTCCGGTACGTCGAACATCGCGACGTCGACCCCGTCGAAGGCCTCCTCCGACAGGGCCACGACCTCGACCTCCTCGCCGCGCACGGCCAGCTTGCGGCCGGCCGAGCGCGGCGAGGCGATCAGACGGATTTCGCCCCAGATGTCCGCATGCTGGGACAGGATCTGGAGCATGACCGTGCCGACGGCTCCGGTCGCTCCCACGACCGCGAGCGTCGGCCGGTCGGACCGCGCCCCTGTGCGGGACATCAGCGGCCCGTGCCTCCGTAGACGACGGCTTCGTCGCTGTCGGAGTCGAGGCCGAAGGCGGTGTGGACGGCACGGACGGCCTCGGGGACGTCGTCGGCGCGGGTGACCACGGAGATACGGATCTCGGAGGTGGAGATCAGCTCGATGTTCACCCCCGCGTCCGAGAGGGCCTCGAAGAAGCCGGCGGTGACGCCCGGGTTGGTCTTCATACCGGCGCCGACCAGGGAGATCTTGCCGATCTGGTCGTCGTAGCGCAGCGAGTCGAAGCCGATCACAGCCTTCGCCTTCTCCAGGGCGTCGATGGCCTTGCGGCCCTCGGTCTTGGGGAGGGTGAAGGAGATGTCCGTCAGCCCGGTGGAAGCGGCGGACACGTTCTGCACGACCATGTCGATGTTGATCTCGGCGTCGGCGATCGCGCGGAAGATCGAGGCGGCCTCGCCCGGCTTGTCCGGCACGCCCACGACCGTGACCTTGGCCTCGGAGGTGTCGTGCGCGACACCGGAAATGATGGCCTGCTCCACCGTCTTGTCCCCTTGCTGAATCGGCTCGTTGCTGACCCAGGTGCCCTGCAGCCCGGAGAACGAGGAGCGCACATGGATCGGGATGTTGTAGCGGCGCGCGTACTCCACACAGCGGTGGAGCAGCACCTTGGAGCCGGACGCGGCGAGCTCCAGCATGTCCTCGAAGGCGATCCGGTCGATCTTCTTCGCCTTCTTCACGACCCGCGGGTCGGCGGTGAACACGCCGTCCACATCGGTGTAGATCTCACACACCTCGGCGTCCAGCGCGGCCGCCAGCGCCACCGCCGTGGTGTCGGACCCGCCCCGGCCGAGGGTGGTGATGTCCTTCTTGTCCTGGCTGACGCCCTGGAAGCCGGCGACGATGGCGATGTTGCCCTCGTCCAGCGCGGTACGGATCCGGCCGGGCGTGACGTCGATGATCCGCGCTTTGTTGTGGACCGAGTCGGTGATGACACCCGCCTGGCTGCCGGTGAAGCTCTGGGCGCTGTGGCCCAGGTTTTTGATCGCCATGGCCAGCAGGGCCATGGAGATCCGCTCTCCGGCGGTCAGCAGCATGTCGAACTCTCGTCCGCTGGGCATCGGGGATACCTGCTCGGCGAGATCGATCAGCTCGTCCGTCGTGTCGCCCATCGCGGAAACCACCACGACCACCTGGTGGCCGTTCTTCTTCGCTTCCACGATCCGCTTGGCAACACGCTTGATGCCCTCGGCATCGGCTACGGAGGAGCCTCCGTACTTCTGCACGACAAGGCCCACGTGCGCTCCTCGCTCAGTCTGTCTCTGCACCGCACAACTGCGGTCGGCTCAGTCTAACGAGCGGCCGGAAATCCCTTCCGAAGGATCGCATCGTGAGATGTCCCGCTCACGACGTGATCACTCCGAGGACGTCAGGTCAGCCGGGCCTTCCGGCCGCTCCGAGACCGCACCTGCCCGCGCTCCCGCCCGCCACTCCGGAAAGTGCCCCGTGTCACATGGGACCCCGGTGACTTAAGTTTCAAGCACTAGCGATCCGCCTGTGCGCGTACTCCTGGTGGAAGACGACGAGCCGCTCGCCGAATCGCTCCGGCGCGGACTGCTGCGCTACGGCTTCGAGGTCGAGTGCGTGACCACGGGGGGGCGGCGCTGGCGCACGAGGGCCCGTACGACGTCGTCCTGCTCGACCTCGGGCTGCCCGACACCGACGGCCTCGACATCTGCAAGGCGCTGCGGGCGCGCGGCGAGATCCCGATCATCGTGATCAGCGCGCGCAGCGACGAGACGGACCGGGTGGTCGGCCTGGAGATCGGCGCGGACGACCCCGGTGTCGATGGCGGAGTTCTTGTCGAGGACATCGACGATGGTCTGGATCTTCTTGCCGACCGGCTTGTTCTCCAGGAAGTGCTCGAAGTAGTCGACGATCCCGGCGTGGTCGGTACGGACCTTGTTGGACACGGTGGGCAGGAGGACCGCGTCGCTCGCGTACCGGTCCGCCACCTTCGCCGGGTCGCCGGTCCCCAGGGTCGCGTTCCAGCCGTCGAAGAGGGAGGCGATCTGCGCCTTGGTGGGCTTCTCCGTACGCTCGGGACCTGCGGCGCCGATACCGGCGGTCACGGTGCCGGCGGCGACGAGGACGGTGGCGGTGACGACGGCTGCGCGCTTGCTTATGGAACGACGGGTCATCGCGTCTCCAGTGCGGGTGAGGTGGGGTACTCCCCTGCGGTGGGAGTGACTCCAGACTCGCTTCGCGCCGGTTAGCGGACGTGCAGGACTGATCCAACTCCCGCCCAACTCACGCAGCGCGACTGATCGGTCACCTGCGGGCCGGGCCGAGTGCCCAAGCCCGCGCGGGGGCAAAGGCCTTCCATGACAGGTGAGTTGCTCCTGGGTGTCATCGTGCTGGTGGGGTCCTGCGTGCAGTGGCTCACGGGGATGGGCTTCGCGCTCGTCGCGGTGCCCGCGCTGGTGCTGCTGCTCGGTCCGGCCGAAGGGGTCGTCCTCGCCAACTGCGCCACCGGGGCGATCAGTGTCGTGGGCCTCGCGGGCGGGTGGCGGTCGGTACGGCCGCGCGCGATGGTGCCGCTGTGCGTGGCGGCGGCGTGCACGGTCCCGGCCGGGGCGTGGCTGGCCCGGCGGCTGCCGGAGCCGGTGCTGCTGGTGCTCATGGGCGCGCTCGTGACCGTCGCCGTGGCGCTGGTCATACGGGGCGCGCGGGTGCCCGCCCTGCGCGGGACCAAGGGCGCGGTGGCCGCGGGGGCGGCGGGCGGGTTCATGAACTCCGCGGCGGGGGTCGGCGGTCCGCCGGTTTCCCTGTACGCCGTCAACGCCGGTTGGGCGGTACGGGAGTTCGTGCCGAACGCGCAGTTCTACGGGGTGGTGGTGAACGCGTTCTCGGTGGCCGCGAACGGGGTGCCCCATCTCGGCGGGATGCGTTGGGGGTTGACGGTGACGGGGACGACGGTGGGCGCCCTGGCGGGCCGGGCGCTCGCGCAGCGCGTCTCCGAGAAGCGGGCCCGCATGCTGGTGTTGTTGCTGGCGTTGACCGGCGGGGTCACGACGCTGGGGAAGGGGTTGTGGGGGCTGTGAAGGCGGCGCGCGCATCCCCGGCGCATGGTCACCGGAGGCATCGACTTCGGCGCGTGCTCACCGGAGGCATCGACTACGGTGCCGACCAGGTCGACGGTCGCGGGGAGGAGTGAAGTGCAGGACATGATGGAGGGCCCGGTGCGCCGCTGGTGGCCGGTCGCGGCCGCGCTGACGGTGGCGCTGATCGGTGGTCTGCTCCTGGCCGGCCAGCTGCTCCGACTCCAGCGCGGAGACGCGGAGTTGGCCGCGCTGCGCGACCACGGGCGGCACACGTCCGCCCATGCCACCCTCGCCACCGCCTGCTCCTCCGGGGGGCGCGGGACGAGTTGCGACACGTCCTCCGTGTGGCTCGACTTCACGGATACCGCAGGTCAGCCCGTCGCCGAGTCCGAAGAGGCGATCGACGGCTCCCTCTATGTCCCGCACGGCCCCCGGGACGCCGAGGACCGGGTGGCGACGACGGTCGTCTACAACCCGGCACACCCGGAACATGCGCAGGCCGCCGGCGCCCTGGACCAAGGGGTCCTCGACCTGGCGACGCACCACTGGGTCGCACTGACCCTCGCGCTCGCCCTGCTCGGCGCGGGCATCAGCGGTGGCATCGCCGCATGGCCGCAGCGCACCGGGAGATGAGGGCGGCGGGCGGGAGTTACTTGACCGTTCGCAGGCCCAGCGGCCCCGCGATCTCCTCCGCCATGACCTTGCCCGCCTCCTCCGCGAGGGCGTCCTCGCCGAGGCCCTGGTCGGTGTCGAGGCCGTCGAGCTCCTCCAGGGGCTGGTTCAGCCGCACGTGAGCCACCACTGACTGCAGGGCGCGCAGGGTCGCGGAGGCGGTGGAGCCCCAGTTGGAGAAGTAGGAGAACTGCCACCACCAGAGGGCTTCCGTGGTGCGGCCCGCGCGGTAGTGGGCCATGCCGTGGCGGAGGTCGGTGATGACGTCGGCCAGGTCGTCGGAGATACGGGCCGGGACGGGGGCCTTGCGCGGCTCGTACGGGTCGAAGACCTCGGAGTAGACGTCGATCGGTTCCAGCATCGTCGCCAGTCGCTCGCGGAGTTCGTCGACGTCCGGCTCGGGACCGAGGTCGGGCTCGTAGCGCTCGTCGGGGACGATGTCCTCGTGCGCGCCGAGACGGCCGCCGGCCAGGAGAAGCTGGGAGACCTCCAGGAGGAGGAAGGGCACGGCCGAGTCCGGCTCGTCGCCCTTGGCCACCTCGGTGACAGCGACCAGGAAGCTCTCTACCTGATCCGCGATCTGGACCACGAAATCGTCGGGATCCTGGCTGGTCGCGTGCAGCGTGGCGTCAGACATCTAGGAGTCGTCTCCCCTCGAAGGCGCGGCCGAGCGTGACCTCGTCCGCGTATTCCAGGTCGCCGCCCACAGGGAGGCCGCTGGCCAGGCGGGTGACCTTGAGGCCCATGGGCTTGATCATGCGGGCGAGGTACGTGGCCGTGGCCTCGCCTTCCAGGTTCGGGTCGGTGGCGAGGATCAGTTCCGTGACCGTGCCGTCGGCCAGGCGCGCGAGGAGTTCCCTTATCCGGAGGTCGTCCGGACCCACGCCCTCGATGGGGCTGATCGCCCCGCCGAGTACGTGGTACTTGCCTCGGAACTCGCGGGTGCGCTCGATCGCCACCACGTCCTTCGGTTCCTCCACCACGCAGATCACCGACAGGTCGCGGCGCGGGTCGCGACAGATGTTGCACAGCTCCTCCTGCGCGACATTGCCGCAGGTCGCGCAGAAGCGGACCTTCGCCTTGACCTCCATGAGGGCCTGCGCGAGACGGCGGACGTCCGTCGGCTCGGCCTGCAGGATGTGGAAGGCGATCCGCTGCGCGCTCTTGGGACCGACGCCGGGCAGCCGCCCCAGTTCGTCGATGAGGTCCTGGACCACGCCTTCGTACAACGGATTGCCTTTCCTGGTTCCTGGATCCTGCTTCGTCTTGTCTGTCGTCCTGGTGCGTACGGTAGTTGGCCGCCGCTGGTCTTAGAAAGGCAGGCCGGGGATGCCGCTGCCGCCGCCGAGGCCCTGGGTGAGCGGGCCGAGCTTCTGCTGCTGGAGCGCCTGCGCGTTCTCGTTCGCCGCCTGGACGGCCGCGACGATCAGATCGGCGAGGGTTTCCGTGTCCTCGGGGTCGACCGCCTTCGGGTCGATCACCAGGCCGCGGAGCTCTCCGGAGCCCGTCACGGTCGCCTTCACCAGGCCGCCGCCCGCCTGGCCGTCGACCTCCGTGCGCGCCAGCTCCTCCTGCGCGTTCGCGAGGTCCTGTTGCATCTTCTGGGCCTGCTGGAGCAGCTGCTGCATATTGGGCTGGCCACCACCGGGAATCACGATCAGCTCCTGGTTCGTACGGCTTTCCGGCAGGGTTTTCCCGCCTGGCACGAGCCTACGTGCTTCAGTGGGCGATCGCTCCAGCACTCTTTCGAGTGAGACGATCTGGATTCCTATACCTGATCAAGGCCCTCTTCCGGGCGGAAAAGCGGTGAAACCCGGGCCTTCGCCACCCATTGGGAGGTAGGAAGGGTGCGGCGCTTTGGCACCACACGTCACGATGCGTCACACAGCGTCGTCAGTGCAGCGTCATCACCGTCGTCAGTAGGGAGTGCCGGGTGAGTCAACCGGAGATGCAGCCCGAGGGGCCGCCCCAGGACGGGCGGAGCGACGGCGCGGCGGAGCTGCGGCCGGGCGACCTGACAGGCCGGCCATTTCCGCTCGGGGACTGGGGGGAGCCCGCGGAGCGGCTCCACGAGTTGTACCGGTGGGTGGAGCGCGGGGCGCTCGACACGGCTTCCTGGTATCTCGCGGACCGGGTGTGGAAGCGGTGGGGGGCGCGGGTGCTGCGGTGCGGGGCCGCGGTGGGGGCCGTGGCCGGGGCCGCGCTGCCGCTGCTCGACCTCACCAGGGCGGTGAGCGGGGTCGCCCCGTGGGGGTATCTGGCGTTGCTGCTCGGGGTCGCGTGTGTCGCGGGGGACCGGTTCTTCGGGGTGACCTCGGGGTGGATAAGGGATGTGGCCACGGCTCAGGCCGTGCAGCGGCGGCTGCAGGTGTTGCAGTTCGACTGGGCGTCCGAGTGCGTGCGGGAGGTTCTGGGGCCGGCGGAGGGGACGGCGAGTGAGGCCGCGGAGCGGTGTCTGGGGGTGTTGCGACGGTTCTCCGAGGATGTGACGGAGCTGGTGCGGGCCGAGACCGCGGACTGGATGGTGGAGTTCCGGACGGGGTCGGCGCCGCTGGGTATTCAGTCCTCCCTGGCCGGTTCGCCCCGGCCCGAAGGTGCCCAGCCCAGCCGGCTGCCGTTGCCTCCGGGGACCCGGCCCAACATGCCTCGGCAGCGGCCGCCGGAGCCTCGGTAGAAGCGGGGATTCGCCCCTTCCTCCCCCACCCGTCCCGTACTTGGGGGCTCCGCCCCCAGACTCCCGTATCGCGCTGACGCGCTCGTCCTCAAACGCCGGACGGGCTGAATGCCCCCGCGTGCGCCCCCGCCCACTGGGCGAACGTCCGGGCCGGGCGGCCCAGGAGTTTCTGGACCGTGGGGAGGACCTCGGTACCTCGGTCGTCGTGGAGGGTGCGGTTCATGATCGCTTCCACCACCTCCGGCGGGAAGCCGTAGCAGGTCATGCCGGTGCGGGCCGCTTCGACGGGGACTTCGCGTACGCGCAGAGGACGGCTCAGGATGTCCGCGAGGATCGACAGTTCCTCTGTCGGGGTCAGGGATTGCGGGCCCGACAACTCGTAGGCGGCACCAGCGTGTTCATCACCCCGCGCGGTCAGCGCCGCGCACGCCACCGCCGCGATGTCCGCCGGGTCGATGCTCGCCGCCGGGCGGTCGGCGAACGGGACGGGGACCTCGTCGGCCGCGCGGATCGCCGACGCCCACTGGAGCGCGTTCGACATGAAACGGCCCGGGCGCAGCAGGGTCCATGCCCACCCGTTGGCGGGCGAGGTCACCGCCCCTTCCGCCGCCGCGTGCCAGCGGGCGATGACATCCGCACCGCCCCCCGCTTCCCGTCCGTTCCCTCCGCCCTCTCCGTTCCCTGCACCCTCTCCGCTCCCTCCGCCGCCCCCGTTCAGTACCGACAGCTTCACCAACCGCTCCACCCCCGCCCGGGCAGCCGCTTCCGCGAGGCCCGTGTCGTGGGTCGGGCCCGGGGCCGACCCCACCGCCTGGGACGACATCAGGAAGGCGCCGCGCACACCCGCGAACGCCCGGTCCAGGCTCGCCGGATCGTTCGCGTCGCCGTAGACCGTCTCCACCCGCCCCTCCACCCCGGTGGAGAACCGCGTCTGCGCGGGCCGGCGCGTCATGGCGCGCACCGGCTCCCCGGCCTCGGCCAGCTGTCGTACCAGCTCGCCGCCCACATGCCCCGTCGCTCCGGTCACCAGGATCATGGTGCGCCTCCCTCGGAAGTCGTCCGGATGTCGTTCGACTCCGGATTCCGTTCCAGATTGGTCGCACGACCGCCCGTCGGCGTCCCGCGGCAGGAGACACCTCCCCTGCTTCCCCCGGAGTACCGGAGTCGCGGAATACCTGAGAACCGAAGCACCGGAGTACCCCGTACGCGGACGTACGTCAGGTCTGCGGGTCCGGGAACGCCACCGGGCTCCGGTTCCCGGCCCGGTTCACCGCGCGTACGCCGAAGAAGACGTTGTCTTTGGACAGGTCGACCTCATACGTCGTCACGTCGCCCGCCGCGATGACGTGGGTCCACTCGGGGGCCGTGGTCTCGCGCCAGACGACCTCGTAGCCCGCGAGGTCGGGTTCCGTGCCCCGGGTCCAGACGAGCTGCGTGGAGTTCGTGAGGGTGGAGGTGATGATCTTCGCGCCGCGCGGGGTGCCCGGCGCCTGGGCCAGGGTCCACAGCGCCGCCGCGTTGACCTTCGCGACCCGCCCGACGAAGGCAAAGTCGCAGAACTCCGGGAGGTCGCCGAACTGTTGGCCGTTCTCGTCGACGCGCACGTCCTGGTGCTGATGGGCGAAGTCCTCGGCCGGTTCGGTGAAACGGGCGGCGGGGTAGGCGCGTTCGAGGAAGGGGATGTGGTCGCCGCCCCGGCGGTAGCGGTCCCGGCGGTAGATGACTCGGATGTGCATGCCGGTCGCGTCGTTGTCCGCCACGTCGCGCACGAAGCGGGCCAGCTGGCGGGACGGGGAGTCGTTCTCGCCGCCGACCGAGCGGCGCGTCGCCGCCTGCTCCGGGGTCTCCGAGCTCGGGACGCCCTCCGCGAACAGGCGGAGGGTGTACGGGTCCCGAGTGCCGTCGTCCGCCGTGGAGCTGCCCACGATGTCGTTGGTGAACATGCCCTGGACGTCCGCACCCGCCGACTTGAACTGCTCCGCCATGTGCGTGGCGCCGTACAGGCCCTGTTCCTCCCCCGCCACCGCCGCGAACACGATCGTCGACGCCGGGCGGCGCGTCGCCATCACCCGCGCAAGTTCCATCGCCACGGCGACCCCCGACGCGTCGTCGTCCGCGCCCGGGGCGTCCGAGGTGGCGTCCATGACGTCGGTGACCCGGGAGTCGTAGTGGCCGGACACCACGTACACGCGCTCGGGGGTGACCGATCCCCGGAGCGTCGCGATCACGTTCGTGATGCGGGTCGCCGTCGGGATCCGCGTCGCCGGCTGTTGGACGTACGACTGAAGGTCCACCGTCATACGGCCGCCGGATGCGGCGGCGAACGAGCGGAGTTCGGCCGCGATCCAGTCGCGCGCGGCGCCGATCCCGCGCGCCGGGTCGTCCTGCGTCGAGAGGGTGTGGCGGGTGCCGAAGGAGACCAGTTTGCGGACCGTCGCCTCCATGCGGTCGCGGTCGATCTCCTTGAGAAGGGCGCGGAGTTCGCGGGTGGGCGGCTGGGCCGATGGGGTGCGCCCCTGCTCGAGCGAGGCCGAGAGCTTGGGGGAAGGCGGTCGGGCACCGGACGCGTTCGCCTCGGCCGGTGAGCCCAGCGCTGCCGCCCCCATCCCCGCCGCCGTGGTGGTCAGGACCGTTCTCCTGCTGGGGCGCATGTGTCCTCCCGGGGCTGACGCGAAGCGTTGGAACCGGACCCCGTAATGGTTGTGTACGCGACAACTCTCGGGCAAGTGTGCGTACCCGCAGGACGGCCGTACCCCCCAAGTGCCGGCACCGGTCGAACGGTGAACGTCACCCCTCGCCGCAGATCTTCAGCCCCACCGGCGTCCCGCACGGCAGATGCCCGTGCGTGCGGATCACGTCCTGGCCGCTGCCCCGGCTGATGTAGGAGAGGAAGCTGGAGGCGAGGGAGTCGGCGGGCGGCTGGCCGTAGGTGTAGGCGTACTCGATCTCGCGGTACGGGTAGTCGGAGGTGCCGTGCTCCAGATCCTCGACGGACGGAGTGTGGCCGTCGAGGTTGAGCTTGTGCAGGCCCTTGTGACTGGTGGCGCTGTTGAGTTCGCTGTAGCCGATCGCGCCGAAGAGCCGGGCGACCGTGCCCAGCACCTGGTCGGTGGAGTCGAGTTCGCAGCGCACGACGGGGGCCGTGGGGTCGTCCTTGTGGACACAGTCCAGCGAGGAGTTGGCGATCTCGCCACGTCCCAGCACCCGCCGCTGGAAGACCTGCCGCGTGCCGGAGTTGGCGTCCCGGCTGACGAGGAGGACGGGCCGGTCGGGGCCGCCGAGCTGCTTCCAGTTCTTGATCTCGCCGTGGTAGAGACGGCGTACGTCGGCGAGCGAGAGGTTCTTCACCGGGATGTCGTCGTTGACGACGAGCGCGAAGACCGAGACGGCGATCCGGTTCTCGCGCAGCCGCGGCAGACCGCTCGGCTTGGGGCCGTCGGACAGGGCGACGACCGCCGGCGAGCCGTTCTTCGACCTCACACCGGCGGCATCGAGTTCGCGCACCCCGGCGGTGCTGCCGTGCGGATCCACGGTGACGGTGGCGCCCACGCAGTCCTTCTCGTACTTCTTGGCCAGCTCGCGCATCACCGGTTCGAAGGCGGTCGAGCCGGTGACCGTCAGCGTGCCCTTCTCACAGCCGACCGGCGGTGGGGTGTCGTCGCGCAGCACGACGATCAGCGCGAGCGTGACGACGCACACGGTCAGCATCACGGTGATCATCCGGGCCGCGCGGCTGAACAGCGGCGGCTGATCGTCGGGGGTCGTACTGCGGTTGGGGCTGACCTCGCCGTCCCGGATGCCGCCGATCAGCCGTACCGCGCTGCCCACATGGCCGCCCGACAGCAGCACGAGCAGCTTGAAGTGCTCGCCCCGGTTGAGCGGGACGCGCGGGATGCGCAGGGTGCCGCCTTCGTAGTCGAGGCCCGCGGACGGGGTGAAGTGGTCCATGAGGTGGTCGGTGCCGGGCGGCTGGGTCACCGACACACCACGGATCGTGCGGTCGGCGAACACCGCTGTCAGACCGTGGAGTTCGCGGCCCGTGTAGTCGTTGTCGGCGATGCTCTGCGAACCGTCGTTCTCGACCCGCAGCAGGACGAAGGTGGCGTCCGCCATGCCCGGCGCCTCGTCGAACCAGCCGAGCCGCACGTTCGCCCGCCCCGAGCTCACGTTCTCGCCGATCGGGTTGTCCATTTGGACGCGGTACCCGATCCTCTTGCGCCGCGGCACCCGGCGCTCGTACCAGACCATTCCCGCGGAGGCCACGATGCCCACGACAGCGGTCGCCACGGCCACGACGTTCTCTGCGCTCAGCCACTCCACTTGAGCCACTCCCCCGAGCCTCACCGTGCGGTCACGGTACGACTCGGGCCGGAAACACCCGACATACGGGAAGTGAACTTCAACAGCCTTTCATTTCACACCAGTTGGCTACTGAAGCCGATCCTTCATCAGCCGCCCTTCGTGTACGTCAGCGCCTCGCCCGAGTCCTTGTTGACACGGCGCAGGCTGCCGTCCGAGAGGAGGGTGACCTCGGAGGCGGCGCCCGGTGAGCAGGAGGTGGCCGGCCCTTCTGTGACTTCGGAGGGGCCGATCTCCAGGGGGCCGCCGGCGCTCGGGGCCTCCGCCAGCTTGGCCTGGAAGACGCAGTGGTAGGTGCCGCTGCCGGCCGGACCGTCCGCAATGAGCGAGAGCACCGTGTCACCCACCTCGCCCTGCTGGATGGTCAGTCGGCGGGTGTTGTGGCCGGTCGCGTTGTCGATGCTGGTGTTCCAGGTGCCGAGGAAGGCCTCCGGGATCGTGCCGCCCTCGGATGCCGACGCGCTGGGCGAGTCGGTCGTCGGGGACGGTTCCGACGTGGTCGGGCCGGGCGTCGTGGGCGCGCTGGACGCGGGCGACGCCCCCGCGTTCTTGTTGTCGTCGTCGCTCCCGCTGCCCTTCATCAACGCGTACACACTGCCGCCCGCGCCGAGCGCGACGACCAGGGCCACGACGACCAGGGCGGCGGTGGAGCGGCTGCTTCTGCGCGGGGGTTCCGGCTGATGGGGGGCGACACCGGGACCGTACGGGGGTGTCGCGCCGCCCGGGCCGTACGGATGGGGGGCGACGCCCGGACCGTACGGGGGTGTCGAGTACGGCCCCGGCTGCTGGCCCCAGCTCTGCTGGGGATAGCCGTACGCGGGGTGGGGCGTGCCGGGGCCGGTGGGCTGGGGGTGCTGCTGGGGGTAGCCGTAGGCGGGGTGCGGGGTGGCGGGCGGTGCGGTCGGCGGAGGCGTCTGGCCGACGCCCGCGATCATCGTGGGCAGGTGGTTGACGGGGGCAGGCTGCCCGGGGGCGGGCGGAGTGGCGCCCTCCTCGGCCGGGGTGGGGGCGTGTTCCGGGGAGGCCTCGGGCGGGGTGGACGGGGGCTTGGAGAAGTCCGGGGCCGCAGCCGGGAGTGCCGGCGGCAGGGCCGGTGCGCTCGGCACCGGGGTCGCGCCCGACGCCTCGTCGGGGTTCTCGGTGTCCAGCAACTGCACCGCATGCCGCCCGAGTTGGGCGACCAGCGCACTCGGCAACCACGGGTCGCGGGTGCGCCCGTCCGAGACGGTGTCCTCGGCGCCGGTGCGTTCCAGGATCCGGTCGAGGGTGGGCCGGGCGGCGGGGTCCTTGCGCAGACAGTCCCGTACGAGGTCGGCGAGGCCCTCGGGCAGGCCCTCCAGGTCGGGCTCCTCCTGCGCGATGCGGAACATCATCGCGTGCACGCCGCTGTTGGTCGACCCGAAGGGAAGGGCACCGGTGGCGGCGTACGCGAGGACCGAGCCGAGGCAGAAAACGTCGCACGCGGGCGTGATGCGGTCACCGCGGACCTGCTCGGGGGCCATGAAACCGGGCGAGCCGACGAGCGCGCCGGTGCGTGTGAGGCCGCCGTCGGTCACGGTCTCCAGGGCGCGCGCGATGCCGAAGTCGATGACACGCGGCCCGTCGATGGTGACCAGCACATTGGACGGCTTGAGGTCGCGGTGGATCAGCCCCGCGGTGTGGATGTCCTGCAGCGCGTGCGCGAGCCCGGCGGCGAGGATGCGGACCGAGCGCTCGGGGAGCGCGCCGTGGTCGTGTCCGACGACGGCCTGCAGGCTGGGCCCGGCGACGTAACCGGTGGCCACCCACGGGATCTCGGCCTCGGTGTCGGCGTCGAGAACGGGCGCCGTCCAGTACCCGCCCACGCGCCGCGCGGCCTGCACCTCCTGCCGGAAGCGCGCCCGGAACTCCTCCTGTTCGGCGAGTTCCTCGCGTACGAGTTTGACCGCGACGGTACGTCCCCGGTCGGACCGGGCGAGATACACGTGCCCCATCCCGCCGGCGCCGAGCCGCGCCAGCAGCCGATACGCCCCGATCCGCTGCGGATCCCCGGCCCCCAGCTTCTCCATGGCTGTGCCCACCCTCCCCCGTACGTGTGCAACAGACCGAGGATAGTGCGGCCGTACGGCGAGGTGGATGGGGCGGTGTCTACGGTTCCGTAACAGCGGATGCCGTTTCTGTAACCGGCGCCGCGATCTCCGTGACCGGTGCCGTGAGGTCGTCGAGCGCCGCGGACAGGCGCTCCAGCACGCGTACGGTCTCCGCGAGCTCGGTGTCGCCGAGGGCCTCGGCGAGGCGGTCGGCGAAGGCCGCGTGGCCGGGCCCGATCCTGGCGATCGCGGCGCGGCCCTGCTCGGTCGGGGAGAGCAGCTTGGCGCGGCGGTGGGCGGGGTTGGGTAGATACTCCGCGAGGCCCTTGTCCACCAGGAGGTCGGCGATGCGCTGCACGCTCTGCCGGGTGATGCCCATGACGCGGGCGATCCCGGACACGGGCAGGGGGTCGGCGAGCACCGCGCCGAGCACCTGCCACCAGGCGGCGGTCAGCCCGGCAGGCCTGGCCAACTCCTCGGCGACGGACAGGAATTGACCGTTGAGCCGGAACGCCGCGAGGGCGCTGCGGCTGAACAGGTCCTGACGCTCCCGGCTCACCGCGCGGCCTTTTCGAGTACGGCGTAGGCGGCCGCGTCGGAGTCGTGGAACAGCCGGTACCAGGCGTCCAGCACCTCGCCCTCGTACACGCCGAGCAGCCGGAAGACCTCGCGGGCGAAGGCGACGGGTTCGGTGGGACCGGCCGTGACGAGCTTGCCGTCGGTGACGGCGTCGGCGTCCACGTACCGCTCGCCGCCCGCGTACCCGGTGGCGGCGAGGTAGAAGGACACGGCGCTGGTGTGGTCGCGGTCGTCGAGCAGCCCTTCGCGGGCGAGCCCGGCCGTGGCCCCGCAGATCGCGGCGACGGGCACGCCGGCATCGAGGAAGGCGCGGGCCTTGCGGGCGAAGGGGGCGAGGTCGCTACTGCCCGCCGCGGTAGCGGCCGATGTCTCGGTCCAGAGATCCGCGCCCGTCAGGATCAGCAGCGAGCTGTCCTCGGGGCAGACGCTGTCGAGCGCGAGGTCGGGCTGGATGCGGACTCCGCCGATGGTGGTGACCGGCTCCCGGATGGGGCCGACGGTCCGGATCTCATACCCGGCGCGGGCGAGATACGCGGTCGTGTGCCCCGTCTCCCAGTCGGCGAAGGTGTCATAGACGGCGAGGTGGACGGGCTTGCGGCCGGCGGTGGCGACGGCGTTCATGGCTCCTCCTCGGGCAGGCCAAGCTTATGTAAGCATGCTGTCAATTCGACAGCATGCTGTCAAGGCGTCCGGCCTGGCGGCCAAGCCCGACAGACTGTCGCGGAAAGCCCCCGACCACAGACAGGACGCCGATATCGCGTCCACTCCGTGGACATTTACGCTTCGGCGCATGACCCCTCAGCCCAACCCCCAGGTCGGCGCCGCCGTGAAGGCCGCGGACCGCGCGCACGTGTTCCACTCCTGGTCCGCGCAGGAGCTCATCGACCCGCTCGCCGTCGCCGGCGCGGAGGGGTCGTACTTCTGGGACTACGAAGGCAACCGGTATCTGGACTTCACCAGCGGGCTCGTCTTCACCAACATCGGGTACCAGCACCCGAAGGTCGTCGCCGCGATCCAGGAGCAGGCCGCAACCCTGTCCACGTTCGCGCCCGCCTTCGCCGTCGAGGCGCGCTCAGAGGCGGCCCGGCTGATCGCCGAGCGGACCCCGGGCGACCTGGACAAGATCTTCTTCACCAACGGTGGCGCCGAGGCCGTCGAGAACGCCACGCGGATGGCCCGGCTGCACACCGGGCGGCCGAAGGTGCTCTCCGCGTACCGCTCGTACCACGGAGCCACCTCCACCGCGATCAACCTCACCGGTGACCCGCGGCGCTGGCCGAACGACATCGGCGCGGCGGGGGTCGTCCACTTCTGGGCGCCCTTCCTCTACCGCTCGCCCTTCCACTCGGAGAATGAGCAGCAGGAGTGCGAGCGGGCGCTGCAGCACCTTGAGGACACGATCGCCTTCGAGGGCCCGGGGACGATCGCGGCGGTGATCCTGGAGACGATTCCGGGCACGGCGGGGATCATGACGCCGCCGGCCGGCTATCTCGCGGGCGTTCGGGAGATCTGCGACCGGTACGGGATCGTCTTCGTCCTCGACGAGGTCATGGCCGGGTTCGGGCGCACGGGCAAGTGGTTCGCCGCGGACCACTTCGACGTGACGCCGGACCTGATGACCTTCGCGAAGGGCGTGAACTCCGGTTACGTGCCGCTGGGCGGTGTCGCGATCTCCGGTGCGATCGCGGAGACCTTCGCCCGTCGGCCCTATCCCGGTGGGCTCACGTACTCCGGGCACCCGCTGGCCTGTGCGGCCGCCGTCGCCACCATCAACGTGATGGAGGAGGAGGACATCGTCGGGCAGGCCGCGCGGATCGGTGAGAGCGTCATCGGCCCCGGGCTGCGTGAACTCGCCGAGCGGCACCCCAGTGTCGGTGAAGTGCGCGGTACGGGGGTCTTCTGGGCCCTGGAGCTGGTGAAGAACCGGGAGACCCGGGAGCCGCTGGTTCCGTACAACGCGGCGGGTGAGGCGAACGTTCCCATGGCCGCGTTCGGCGCCGCCGCGAAGGCGCAGGGTCTGTGGCCCTTCATCAACATGAACCGCACCCATGTCGTGCCGCCGTGCAACATCACGGAGGCCGAGGCCAAGGAGGGCCTGGCGGCGCTGGACGCGGCGCTGGCGGTGGCGGACGAACACACGGCGTGAGGCCGTGGGGGGGTTCTTCGCCCCCTCCGCCCCTACCCGTCCCGTACCTGGGGGCTGCGCCCCCAGACCCCTGTGGGTCGTCTTTGGGGTGCGGGTGGGTGGGGGCTTGTCGCGCAGTTCCCCGCGCCCCTTACGGGGCTCGGGGGGGCGAGAGACCCACCCCCCAACCCCCACGGCGTAGGGTGACGTGCTCGAAGAGATACGCGAGTAGACCGACCACGTACCCACGCGATGGGGGGAGCGAGACACCATGCCCGGCAGCGGCGGCAATGGGGCCGTAACCCGCAGCACCCTGCGGCAGCAGATCGCGGACGCACTCCGCGACGAGGTGCTCGCGGGCCGTCTCCAGCCGGGCCAGGAGTTCACGGTGAAGGAGATCGCCGAGCAGTACGGCGTCTCCGCGACCCCCGTCCGCGAGGCCCTGGTCGACCTGTCGGCCCAAGGCCTGCTGGAAGCGGACCAGCACCGCGGCTTCCGCGTTCACGAGTACTCGGCGGCCGACTACCGCGGCATGATCGAGGCCCGCAGCCTGGTCACCGACGGCATGTTCCACAGCCTCGTCGCCGGCGGCATGCAGCAGCTCAACGCCGCCCGCGCCGTCGTCGCGCTCGCCGGCGTCCGCCGCCGCGGCGAGGAAGCCCAGCGCGCCGCCACCGCCGGCGACCTGAACATCCTCATCGGCTACGACCTCCGCTTCTGGCGCGAGCTCAGCGGCCTCTTCGGCAACCCCTACCTCACCGACTTCCTGCACCGTCTGCGCGTCCAGACCTGGGTCTGCACGGTCCAGCACCTGCGCCGGGTCGAGGACCTGAAGGGCTACCTGTGGTCCGGCCACACCGAACTCGTGGACGCGCTGGCCCGCCGCGACCCGGAAGCGGCCCAGGCGATCGTCGCGGCGTACAACGAGCACTCGCTCTCCCTGATCGAGCACCTGGACACAGGTTCCGGCCCGTCCGGAGTTTGAGGACGAGCTCTCCGGGCGATCGGGGGTTTGAGAGCGGCCGACCCCCGCGAACCCGACGAGTTGTGCACCGGACCTTCCCAAGACCGCCGCGCGCACTACGCTGCCCTGACCACCCTGCACCCAAGGAGCAAGAGGAGCCGTCTGTTGGCCTGTGACCTGTGGTTGGTCCCGCTCGTCGACGTGCTGTGCCACACCCCCGACAACCCCTTCGCCGAGGAACTCGCGCTCTACGACAAGGTGCTGGGCGAGGCCGGACTCCCGCCGGTCCCGGTGTACGCGTACATGCCGGGCCTCTCCGGCGACGTGGCCCCGGTCGCGGGCTTCGACTACGACGCGCTGCACTTCCTGCGCCGCGCGTACCTCCTCCAGATGTGCGGGCTCGCGGTGACGCCGGTGGACGAACTCGGGGGTGACTACGAGCAGCTCCTTGAGATGTTCGAGACGAACGCCCAGCAGTCGCACCTGGTCTGGCACTACGACCACGCGGGTGCGTACGTCCCCGTGGACTTCCCGCACCCCCTCGCCAACGACGAACTCCTCGCGGGCGGCGGCCCCCTGGGCTCCTCCCAGACCCTCCTGCGCGAACTGGAATTCGTCGCCCCGTCGATCGGCATCGACCCGGCGAACCCGCCCGCCGCCCCGCAGCCCCCCATGGCCCCCACGGAGCTGGAGGAACCGGCCGCCCCCGCCCCCTACGACGCCAGCCCCTTCGCCCGCGAACGTCACGTCTGGCTGGGGCTGCACGCCGCCGCGACCCGGAGCCTCGCCCAGGGGTCGATGATCATCTTCAGCTGATCCGGGGGCGCGGGGCGGAGCCGCAGGTGGCCCACCCCGCACCCGCACCGGCACCCGCACCGGCATCCGCACCGGCACCGGCACCGGCACCGGCACCGGCACCGGCGAAGCCTTGGCCGCCTTCCTCCAGGGCGCCTCCTGACCGCGGCGTCTCTTCAGGATCATCCGTTCGTTGGGCTGGTCGTTGGCATCGAGCGATGCCGCGATCGGAGAGCCGCGTGCGTATGACCGACATCCAGCATTGCGAGATCCGGCCCGGACGTCTCGTGGAGTGGACGCTGCATCCGGCGGCCGTCGAGGCCTCGGCGAGACTGCCGGACGACGACCGTCCGCCCGCATACGTCCAGGAGTCCCACGTCCGGACGGCGCGATCGGTGCGCGAGGACGGCCTGTTCGTACCGACCTGGCTCGGGACGGCGTTCGACATCCCGGGACGGGTCGATCTCGACGTGCTCGAAGGCGCGCTGCGGGCCTGGACGCTCAGACACGAGACACTGCGCAGCGGTTTCCGCTGGGCCGGCGACGAGATGCGGCGCTTCACGCTGGACGCCGATGCCGTCGTGCTGCACCGGAAGGACGTCGGCGAGTTCTCGGACGCGGCGGCGCTGACCCGGTATTTGCAGGACCGCTTCGACGTCGCGGCGAACGCGCTCGCCTGGCCGAACTTCATCTTCACCGCGGTCGTCAGGGAGGACGGCGGGAGTGTCTACATGGCGTTCGACCACAGCAACGTCGACGCGTACTCGATCCAGCGCATCACCGCCGAGATCCACGAGCTCTACGCGGCCGGTCTCGAAGGCCGGGCCGCGGACACGGCGCCGGTCGCCAGTTACGTCGACTTCTGCGCGGGCGAGCGCGCGAACGCCGACCGGATCGGCGACACGCACGCGATCGTGGCCCGCTGGCGTGAGTTCATCGGCCGGTGCGAGGGGAAGCTGCCGAACTTCCCCGTCGACCTCGGCCTCGACCCCGACGGGCCGCTGCCCGCCCAGAAGTTCCTGCACGAGATGCTCATGGACGGCGCGGACGCGGCGGCCTTCGAGGCGTACTGCCGCCCGCACGGCGGAAGCCTGGTCGGCGTCCTCGCGGCCACCGCCCTCGCCGTCCACGAGATCAGCGGGCAGCAGGTGTACCGCACGGTCGTGCCGTTCCACACCCGGGCGACATCCCAGTGGTCGGACTCGGTGGGCTGGTACGTGGGCGGCGCGCCGATCGAGATTCCCATGGCGCAGGCCCCGGACTTCGACCGCGCACTGGCGATGGTGCGCGCCGCGCTGCGGGAGAACCGGCCGCTCGCACGCATGCCCATCGCCCGCGTGCTCCGTCTGCTGGGCTCCGACTTCCGGCCCACGTCTCCGGACCTGTACTCGATCGTCTCGTTCGTCGACACGCGCGGCATCCCGGGATCGGAGCGGTGGCAGGACCTGAAGGCGTACGGGCTGATCCGGGTGTCGTACGGCGACCAGGTGTGCGCGTGGACGACCCGGCTCCACGAGGGCGTGCAGTTCGCCTGCCGCTACCCGGACACCGACGTCGCGTACAAGAACATGCGGCTGTACGTCGAGCGGCTGCGTGAACTCATCGTCTCGACAGCGCGGCACGCGGCCCTGCGCACCTAGGACCACCACCGCGACCGACAGCCCCCTCAAGAGGACATCGGTCGCGGAGATCAGGTGGTGTCCGCGTGATCGCCTAGAACACCGGCGTCCCGTCCTGCGTCAGCTTCCAGTTGGTCGCGGCGAAGTCGGCGGGGTCCAGCGTGCCCTTGGACGTCACGTAGTCGATCATCAGCTGGCGGATCGCGTTCGTCGAGCTGTACGCGATGTCGGCCGAGGCGATGTGCGGATAGCCGCTGCCGCCGTTGGCGCGGTAGTTGTTGACGGCGACGACGAAGACCTGGTCGTCGGCGACCGCGGTGCCGTTGTAGCTGAGGTTCTTGATCCTCGACCCCTCGGCCTGGGCGATGTCGATGTCGTACGAGACGCCGGCGGCGGTGTCGTACATGTAGTCCCAGAAGTTGTTGGCGTTCGTCAGTGTCGCGGTGTCGACCTTCGTGCCGCTCGGCACCTGGTGGTAGTACTTCGCCGCGTACTCCAGGTATTCCTTGAGCTGCGCGCCCGTGAGCTTCTTGCCGTACAGGGTGTTGTCGTAGATGTAGAGCCCCGCGACGTCGCGGATGGTGACGTCGCCCTTGGGGATGTCGGCGGTCCGGCTGAAGGGCGCGGCGACCGAGATGAGCGGGAGCGCCGCGTCGGCCGTGGACAGGCCGGAGGCCACCGTCGCCATCTGGACCTGGTGGATGAAGTCCATGACCGGGACGTCCTTCCAGCAGGCCTCGGCCGCGGACAGGTCCGCGGTACACGTGCCCACCGGCGTGTTGACGTACTTCACCACGAGGTCGTGGTCGGCCTTGAGGAGCTCGGTGATCTCCGCGTCCTCCTCGACCGTGTTGCTGTTGAGGGTCTGCGCCTTGGTGCCCGTCACCTTCCACTGGCCGTGGTCGAGTTCGAGCTCGAAGTCGAAGACGGTCAGGCGCATGCCGTAGCAGTACGGCTCGGAGAGGACCACGTCCTTGCCGGTCTCGGTGTTCGTCACCGTGTAGGACGAGACCTCGGTGTGGGTGTGGCCCACGAGGATCGCGTCGATACCGGGAACCTGCTCGGCCACGAGGTTCGACGCGTTCTCGACGTAGGGGAGTTCGGTGCCGTAGGAGGAAGAGCCGTCGAGCCCGGAGTGGTCGGTCAGAAACACGACGTCGCAGCCGAGGGCGCGGAGGCGGGGGACGTACTTCTTGGCCTGCTCCACGAGCCCGGTGAACGCCATCTTCCCGGAGACGTTGTCCTTGTCCCACAGAGCGATTCCGGGGTTCGTCAGCCCGAGGATGCCGACCTTGATGTCGGGAGCGCCGGGTACGCAGATGCGCTTCACGGTGTACGGCAGGAACGCCGGCCGGAGGGTCTTCGCGTCCAGCGCGTTGGCGCCGAGCAGCGGGAAGTGGCACTGCTTCTCGAACGTGCGGAGCGTCTCGATGCCGTAGTTGAACTCGTGGTTGCCGAGCGCGGCGGCGTCGTACCGCATGGCGTTCATGGCGATCGCCATCGGGTGCTTGGGCCCCTTGTGACCGTCGGCGCCGGTGATCGGGGCGACGCGCGCGTAGTAGTACGCCAGCGAGGTGCCCTGGATGATGTCGCCCGCGTCGACCAGCAGGACACGGTGCTCACCCTTGGCGGCCCGCTGCTGCTTGATGAGGGTGGCCACGCGGGCGACCCCGACCGAGTTGCCCTTGCTGTCCTTGTACGCCGCGTCGGTGTAGTAGTCCCAGTCGAAGACGTGGCTGTGCAGGTCGGTGGTGCCGAGGATGGAGAACGACCAGGTGCGCGGCGTCTTTTCGGGGTGCCGGTCGGCGGCCCGGGCGGGCGCCGCGGCGGCCGTCCCCGCGACGGCCACGGCCGCACCGGTGACGGCCGACTTCTTCACGAACTCCCGGCGGTTCAAGGGGTTCACGGGCATACGGGGCTCCTGGGAGTGGGGTGGCGAGGGCAGGTGAACGGGCCGTGCGAGCCGTGCGGGGACTACACGCGTAGATCGTGGTCGCACCTGGCCCCTGCCGAAACCAGGAGCAGCCCATGTCCCGGTCAAGGATGGGCATGGCACGACAACGCCCCCGGGTCGGCCGAAGCCTCACCGGGGGCGCTTCCAAGAGCCTTGCGAGCCCTACGAGTTGGTCAGGAGCCGTACTCGACGAACGAGTTGCTCAAGAGCCGTACCAGAGGTACTAGATGAACGAGTTGATCTCGATCGTCTCGTCGCGGCCCGGGCCGACACCGATCGCGGAGATCGGCGCGCCGGACATGTCCTCGAGGGCCTTGACGTACGCCTGGGCGTTCTTGGGGAGGTCCGCGAAGGTCTTGGCCTTCGTGATGTCCTCCGACCAGCCCGGGAGCGTCTCGTAGACCGGCTTCGCGTGGTGGAAGTCGGTCTGGGAGTACGGGAGCTCCTCGACGCGCTTGCCGTCGATCTCGTACGCCACGCAGACCGGGATCTCCTCCCAGCCGGTGAGCACGTCCAGCTTGGTGAGGAAGAAGTCGGTCAGACCGTTCACACGGGTCGCGTAACGGGCGATGACCGCGTCGAACCAGCCGCAGCGCCGGTCACGACCGGTGGTCACACCGCGCTCGCCGCCGATCCGCCGCAGCGCCTCGCCGTCCTCGTCGAAGAGCTCGGTCGGGAACGGGCCCGAGCCGACGCGGGTCGTGTACGCCTTGAGGATGCCGATGACCCGGCTGATCTTCGTGGGGCCGACGCCCGCACCGGTGCAGGCGCCACCCGCGGTCGGGTTGCTGGACGTCACGAAGGGGTACGTGCCGTGGTCGATGTCGAGGAGCGTGCCCTGGCCGCCCTCGAAGAGCACGACCTTGTCCTGCTCCAGCGCCTGGTTGAGGACCAGGACGGTGTCCGCGACGTACGGCTTGAGCCGGTCCGCGTAGCTCAGCAGCTCCTCGACGACCTGGCCGGCCTCGATGGCGCGGCGGTTGTAGAGCTTGGTGAGCAGCTGGTTCTTGACCTCGAGGGCCGCTTCGACCTTCTGCGTCAGGATCGACTCGTCATAGAGGTCCTGGATACGGATGCCGACACGGTTGATCTTGTCGGCGTAGGTCGGCCCGATGCCGCGCCCGGTCGTCCCGATCTTCCGCTTGCCGAGGAAGCGCTCGGTGACCTTGTCCACCGTCACGTTGTAGGGCGTGATGATGTGCGCGTTTCCGCTGATCAGGAGCTTGGAGGTGTCGACGCCTCGCTCGCCAAGGCCGTTCAGCTCGGAGAACAGCACCGACGGGTCGACGACGACTCCGTTTCCGATCACCGGAGTGCACTCCGGTGTGAGGATTCCGGAAGGGAGGAGGTGGAGGGCGTACTTCTGATCGCCCACGACTACCGTGTGGCCGGCGTTGTTGCCGCCCTGGTAGCGCACCACATAGTCCACGGATCCACCGAGCAGGTCGGTGGCCTTTCCCTTGCCTTCGTCACCCCACTGAGCACCGAGCAGCACAAGTGCGGGCACAGGCGTACACCCCTTCCGGGCGGGGCATGTCCAAGGTCGGGGACGTACGCGGCTGGTTTTCGATACGGCTGCGTACGCCGGCGACCTCCTTTGGCCGCGACCGTCGGACCGGATGCCCCGGAATAGACGAAGCCCCTGGCGCAATAGCGCAAGGGGCTCTTGCACCAAGATGCTACCCGAGGAAGCGAGGCATGACCGAGGTGGCGGCTTCCGACCAGCTTCTGGTGGTCATCGACCCGGTCGCCCGACGGATGGACGGCGAGTCTGTACGGATCGCGAAAGACGTGCTCAGCGCGGGTGCGGCGACGAAAGTGTGCCTCCCCGCGGGGCCCGAGGAATTCGCCCGGGCGCTGGCCCGTCGGGGGTCGCGGAGGCCTGTCGTCGTCGGCGACGACCGGGCTCTGCTGCGGGCGGTGTCCCTTTTGCACCGGCAGCGGGAGTTCGCCGCGTGTGCGCTGTCGCTGGTGCCGGTGGGGGGCGTGCTCTCGCTGGCGCGGTCGCTGGGGGTGCCCACGGGGGCCGTGGCGGCGGCCCGGGCCGTGCTCGACGGGGTCGAGCGGCGGATGGATCTGCTCGTCGACGACAGCGACGGGGTGGTGCTGGGGGCGCTGCGGATCCCCTCGTTGCCCTCCCCCGCTCCCGTCGACGGGGATGCCGGCCCCGTCGACGAGGATGCCGGGGCCCGCCCTTGGCTGCGCACCTGCCAGTCCCTCGTCCGGACCCTCGTCGCCCGGCCCCCGCGGCCGGCCTCCGTGCCCGGGCCCGGTCCCTCCCGGCTCCGTGTCGAGGTCGACGGGGTCACGGTCGTCGACCTCGACCAGCCCGTGGAGACGGTGTGCGTGACGCCGGGCTTCCCGGCGGGCGGTGCGGAGGTCGAGGTCCGGCCGGTGTCCGTGGGCGCGGAGGCGTCGCCCCTCCGGGCCGTGGGGCGCCGGGTCACCGTCTCCGGCGCCGATTTCCGGTATCGGGCGGACTCAGTGGTGGGCGGGCCTGTACGGACTCGGACGTGGACGGTGCGGGAGGGGGCGTGGGGGTTGACGTTGCCGGTGCGGTGACGGCGGGGTGTGTTTCGCCCCCGCCGCCCCTACCCATCCCGTACCTGGGGCTCCGCCCCAGACCCCGTTCGCGCAGTTGCCCGCGCCCCTTTTCAGGGGCGCGGGCAACTGCGCGATCTTTTAGCGGGGGTCTGGGGCGGAGGGGGGCGAAAAACCTACCCCGCCGACAGCTGCGGCGCGTCCGACTCGTCCTTCAGGGCCACCCCTGTGGCACCCAGCTCCCGCGCCCGGTGCATGAGGGCGACCAGTTTGGTGGCGGCCACCGCGTGGGTGAGGCCCAGCGGGGGCCGGATGTTGGAGAGGCAGTTGCGCTCGGCGTCGGTGGTGTGGCCGGGGCGCGAGGCATACGTCAGGTACGCGCCGAGGGAGTCGGCCGCCGACATTCCAGGGCGTTCGCCGATGAGGACCACCGCCAACGTCGCCCCCAGCGCCTCCGCGATGTCGTCACCGAGAGCCACCCGCGCCTGCTCGGCGAGGACGACCGGGGCGACGCGCCAGGCCGCGGGCAGCAGGGCCGTCGTCTCACGGATCACCGGCGCCGCGTGGTCATGGACCGCCCGGCTCGACAGCCCGTCGGCGACCACGAACACCACGTCCCAGTCGTCGCGCGGCAGGTGGGCGCGATCGAGGTCGTCCAGCCGCCGGCCCAGATCGGGGCGCTGGAGGTAGGTGAGCCGGTCAGGAGCGGCACTGCGCACCCGTATCGTCGGCACACCGATCAGCGCGGACGCCACCACGTCGGGGTCGAAGGGCGAGTGCACCGCGTCCCGCGCGGCCGCATGCGCAGCCTGCAGTTCGAGCCGGTGCCGTGTAGGAAGCGCCGAGCCGGCCCGGCCGAGCCCGATCCGGGCCTGGGTGTGGCGGCGGAGGGAGGCCCACAGAGCGGCGTCGGACTCGGGCGGTGCCACCAAGGCCCTTACCAGCGTTGCCAGTTGGCCCAGCTCACGGTCGTCCGTCATGCGGCTGTCTCCTTGCCGATCGTCATCAAGGGATGGGCCGTACCCGACACATCCCTGATCCCGCCGCCCACGTCCAGCAGCCCGATCCGCTCCAGCCACGCCTCGAACTCCGGCGCCGGGCGCAGCCCGAGGACCTCGCGCAGGTACAACGCGTCGTGATACGAGGCCGATTGGTAATTGAGCATGATGTCGTCGCCGCCAGGCGTGCAGATCACGAAGGAGGCGCCCGCGACCCCGAGCATCGTCAGCATGGTGGCGATGTCGTCGTCGTCCGCGTCGGCGTGGTTGGTGTAGCAGATGTCCAGGCCCATCGGCAGGCCCAGCAACTTCCCGCAGAAGTGGTCCTCCAGGGCCGCGCGCAGGATCTGGCGGCCGTCGTACAGGTACTCCGGGCCGATGAAGCCCACCACCGTGTTCACCAGCAGCGGGTCGTAGCGGCGGGCCACCGCGTACGCCCGCGCCTCCACCGTCTGCTGGTCCACCCCGTGGTGTGCGTCGGCGGACAGCGCGCTGCCCTGGCCGGTCTCGAAGTAGAGGGCGTTCTGCCCGACGGTCCCCCGGCCGAGCCCCTTGGCGGCCTCGTACGCCTCGTCGAGCAGCCCGAGGGTGACACCGAAGGAGGCGTTCGCGGCCTGCGTACCGGCGATGGACTGGAAGACGAGGTCGACGGGGGCGCCCCGTTCCATCAGGTCGAGGCTCGTCGTGACGTGGCACAGGACGCAGGACTGGGTGGGGATGGAGTAGCGCTCGATCACCCCGTCCAACAGCTCCAGCAGATCCCGTACGGCCTTCGGGCTGTCCGTCGCCGGGTTGATGCCGATCACCGCGTCGCCCGAGCCGAGGAGGAGTCCGTCCAGCAGGGCCGCCGCCACGCCCGCCGGGTCGTCGGTGGGGTGGTTGGGCTGGAGGCGGGTGGCGAGGCGGCCGGGCAGGCCGATCGTGGAGCGGAAGGCGGTGACCACCCGCACCTTGCGGGCGACCGCCACCAGGTCCGCGTTGCCCATGAGCTTGGAGACGGCGGCCACCATCTCGGGCGTGAGCCCGGGTGCCAGCGCGGCCATGCTCGCGGCGTCCGCCGCCTCGGACAGCAGCCACTCCCGGAACTCCCCCACCGTGAGCCCGGAGACGGGCGCGAAGGCCACCGCGTCATGGCCGTCCACGATCAGCCGGGTCACGTCGTCGTCCTCGTACGGGATCACCGGCTCGGCGAGGAACCGTGCGAGCGGCACCTCGGCCAGCGCCCACCGCGCCGCGACCCGCGCCTGCGCGGACTCGGCGGCGAGCCCGGCGAGCCGGTCGCCGGAGCGCTCGGGGCTCGCGGCGGCGAGCAGCCGGGCCAGTCCGTCGAACTGGTGACTCCGGCCGCCGAGGGTGGCGGTGTAGGTGCTCATGACGGCGACCGTACGAAGGGGTACGGCGCCGGGTCCACGCCCGGCCGGAGAGTTAACGCAGACGTTCGTTCCCGTGTCGCTCTAAAGGTCTGATTGACAAACATTTAACGCCCGGACTCGCCGGCCGACTCATTCGCCCAGCAGGATTCCGGCTCGTCGCACACCAACGATCACCGACTGAGCGCATGCGGAAAGGGGCCACCCGATGGCAGTACAAGAGGGCGTGATCCCTGGGGCACCGGCCACGGCGGACGAGCCCGGAGGCACCGTCCACCGGCTGAAGCCGAACGCGATCGGCCTGCTGGGCGTGGTCTTCATGGCCGTCGCCACCGCGGCCCCGATCACCGCCATGACGGGCAACGTGCCGTTCATGGTGTCGGCCGGAAACGGCATCGGCGCCCCCGCCAGCTACCTCGTCGCAATGGTCGTCCTGGCCATCTTTGCGATCGGCTTCACCTCGATGGCGAAGCACATCACCTCCACCGGCGCCTTCTACGGCTTCATCTCGTACGGCCTCGGCCGCACTGTCGGACTCGCCTCGGGCCTGCTGGCCACCTTCGCGTACGTCGTCTTCGAGCCGGCCCTGATCGGCATCTTCTCGACCTTCGCCACGGGGACGTTGAAGGACCAGACGGGGGTGGACGTCCCGTGGTGGGCGTTCGCGATCCTGATGCTGGCCATCAACGCCACGGGCACGTGGTTCGGTGTCTCGGTCGCCGAGAAGCTGCTCGTCGTGCTGCTCGCCACCGAGGTCACCGTCCTCGCCGCGATGGCGATCTCCGTGGCCCTGCACGGCGGCGGCCCGCACGGCTTCACCTTCGGCCCGGTCAACCCCGTCAACGCCTTCAAGGGCACCAGCGCCGGGCTCGGTCTCTTCTTCGCCTTCTGGTCGTGGGTCGGCTTCGAGTCGACCGCCATGTACGGCGAGGAGTCCCGCGACCCGAAGAAGATCATCCCCAAGGCGACGATGATCAGCGTGCTCGGCGTCGGCGTCTTCTACGTCTTCGTCTCCTGGATGGCCATCACGGGCAACGGGGAGGCGGAAGCCGTGAAGGCGGCCTCGTCCGCGAACCCGCTGGCGCTGTTCTTCAACCCCACCGAGCACTACGTCGGCCACTGGGCCGTCGACGTCATGCAGTGGCTGATGATCACCGGCTCGCTGGCCTGCGGCATGGCCTTCCACAACTGCGCCGCACGCTACATGTACGCGCTGGGCCGCGAGGGCGTACTCCCGTCCCTGCAGAGGACCATCGGCCGCACCCATCCCCAGCACGGCTCCCCGCACATCGCGGGTCTCGTGCAGACGGTCGTGAGCGGTGTGCTGATCGGCGCGTTCTGGATCGCCGGCAAGGACCCCTACACCGGTACGTACGTCCTGCTCGCCATCCTCGGCACGATGGCCATCCTCGTGGTGCAGGCCGTCTGCTCCTTCGCGGTCCTCGCCTACTTCCGCACCAACCACCCCGAGAGCAAGCACTGGTTCAAGACCTTCACCGCGCCGCTCCTCGGCGGCCTCGCGATGCTCGGCGTGGTGGTCCTGCTGGTCTCCAACATGGGCGCCGCGGCCGGCACCGAGTCCGGCTCACTCATCCTGAAGTCCACGCCCTGGATCGTCGCCCTGATCGCGGTGGGTGGGGTCGGCTACGCGACCTACCTGAAGCGCCGGGCACCGGAGCGGTACGCGTTGCTGGGACGGACGGTGCTGGAGGAGACAAAGGAACGGTGACAGCCGACTCCTGGGACCGGGAGCGCCGCTAAGAGGCGCGGAGCTGTGACACATGCGGCTCCGCCGCGTGGGCGCGACCAGCCACGATGGGCCCGCAGCCGCCGGTCCACCCCTTCGGCGAGGGCTCTCAGCCCTCGCCGAAGTGCTGTTCCACGGGGATCGCGGTGCTGCTGACTGCGGCGGGGCTGGTGGGGTTGCGGCGGCGGGATCTGAGTACGTGAGGGGGACAAGGGAGAGGGTGCGGGTGGGGTGGGGGTGGAGGTGGCGTGGGTTTTCGCCCCCTCCACCCCCACCCGTCCCGTATCTGGGGGCTGCGCCCCCAGACCCCCCTGGGTTGATTTTTGGCTCCGGGTGGGTGGGGGCCTGTCGCGCAGTTCCCCGCGCCCCTGACGGGGTTCGTCAGAGCGTCACCCTCAAGCCCTCCAGGCCCCGGATCACGAAGTTCGGCTTTCGGGTGGGCTCTTCCGAGAGGGTGAGTGTGGGGGCGTGGGTCAGCAACGCGGTCATGGAGGAGGCCAGTTCGATGCGGGCCAGAGGCGCGCCGATGCAGTAGTGGATGCCCGCGCTGAAGGAGATATGGGGGTTGTCCGTGCGGGCCAGGTCCAGCTTCTCCGGGGTGGCGAAGACCGCGGGGTCGTGGTTGGCGGAGCCGAAGAGCATGGCGATCTCCGCGCCGCGGGGGATGGTCGTACCGTCGATCTCGATATCGTCGAGCACCCAGCGCTCGAAGAGCTGAAGCGGCGTGTCGTAACGCATCAGCTCCTCCACCGCCGTGGGAATCAGGGAGTGATCCGCGCGGAGGGCGGCCAGCTGGTCGGGGTGGCGGAACAACGCCCACCAGCCGTTCACCGTGGAGTTGACCGTCGCCTCGTGCCCCGCGTTCAGCAGCAGCACGCACGTGGAGATCATCTCCTGCTCGGTGAGACGGTCGCCCTCGTCGTACGCCGCGATGAGCCCCGAGATCAGGTCGTCCCCGGGCTCCTTGCGCCGGACCTCGATCAGCTCCCGCAGATACTCGGTGAACTCGACCGACGCCCGGACCGCCGTCGCCGCCGTCTCCTCCGACGGGTTCAGCTCGTACATCCCGCAGATGTCCGCCGACCACGGCCGCAACGGCGCCCGGTCCGACTCCGGGATACCCAGCATCTCGGCGATCACCGCCACCGGCAGCGGCTCCGCGACATCGGTCAGCAGATCGCCGCCGCCCGCCTCCACCAATCCGGCGACCAGCTCACCTGCCAGCCGGTCGACGTACGGCTTCAACTGCTCCACCGTGCGCGGCGTGAACGCCTTCGACACCAGCCGCCGGATGCGCGTGTGGTCCGGGGGCTCCAGGTCCAGCATCCCGTGGTCGTTGAGCACATGGAACGGCTCGTGCTCGGCCGGCGGCACCGTCCGCCCGAAGTCCTCGTGCGTGAACCGGTGCTGATACGTCCTGCCCAGGCGCCGGTCCCGCAGCAGCGCCGACACATCCGCGTGATGCGGCACCAGCCACTGGTTGGTGGGCTCGTAGTGGTGCACCCGGCCCCGCGCACGCAGCTCCTCGTACGCCGGGTACGGGTCCGCCACGAACGCCGGGTCCCACGGGTCGAAGGCCTGCGGAGTCTCCAAAGCTGCCATGGACGGACGCTAGCCCCACGCACCCCCCTCTGAACAGGGGCGTCTCGACGAGCGACCCCCGCCCGGTCCACGGACCACACCCCTGATCACCTGGGCGTGACCAGCCGTGCCTCGTACGCGAACACCGCCGCCTGCGTACGGTCCCGCAGGCCCAGCTTCACCAGGATGCGGCTCACATGGGTCTTGATCGTGGACTCGGCCACGACGAGCCGCCCGGCGATCTCCGCGTTCGACAGGCCCTGGGCGATGAGGACCAGCACCTCCGTCTCCCGCTCGGTCAGATCCCCGTACGCCGCCTGCGCCGTGGCCGAGAGCCGGGGCGCGTCCGCCAGCTTGGAGAACTCGGTGATGAGCCGCTTGGTGACGGAAGGGGCGAGCAACGCTTCCCCAGCCGCCACCACCCTTACCCCGTCCGCGAGTTGGCGCGCCGAGGCATCCTTGAGCAGGAAGCCGGAGGCTCCCGCGCGCAGCGCCTGGTACACGTACTCGTCGAGGTCGAACGTCGTCAGGACCAGCACCTTCGCGGCGCCGTCCGCGGCGACGATTTCCCGGGTTGCCTCGATCCCGTTCATCTCCGGCATGCGGATGTCCATCAGCACGACGTCCGGGGCGAGCTCACGGACCCGCTCGACCGCGTCCCGCCCGTTGACCGCCTCGCCCACCACCTCGATGTCCGGCATCGCCCCGAGCAGCACGGAGAAGCCCTCTCGGACCATCACCTGGTCGTCGGCTATCAGGACGCGGATGGCGCCCCTGCCTGCACCGCCGGCGCCACTGAGGTCGTTGATGCCGCTGGAGCCACTGGTGGCGTTGGTGCCGCTGGTGGGGTTGGTGCCTTCCGTCATGCGGGCTCCTCGGCGGGGGGTACGGGCAGGAACACCGTCACCTCATAGCCCCCGTCGTCCGTCTCGCCCGACGTCATCTCGCCGTCCAGCATCGTGACCCGCTCGCGCATGCCGGTGATGCCGTGCCCCGCGCCGTGGGTGGACTTCGTCAGACTCGTCGCCGGCGCGCGGCCGTTGACTATCCGCAGGCCGAGCCCGCCGAGGACGTACCCGATCTCGACGCGTGCCGCCGCGCCCGGCGCGTGCCGCAGGGTGTTGCTGAGGGCCTCCTGGACTATGCGGTACGCCGACAGCTCGACGCCCTGCGGGAGTTCGCGTACCGCGCCGGTGACCGTTTTCTCCACGGTCAGGCCCGCGTCCCGCACATTGGCGAGGAGCGCGTCCAGGTCGGCGAGGGTGGGCTGGGGGGCGTCCGGGGCCTCGTAGTCCTCGGCCCTCACGACACCGAGCACGCGGCGCAGCTCGGTCAGCGCCGCGACCGCGTTCTCCCGGATCGTGACGAAGGCCTGCTCCAGCTCCGGCGGCGGGTTCTCCACCCGGTACGGAGCGGCCTCCGCCTGGATGGCGACCACCGACATGTGGTGGGCGACCACGTCGTGCAGCTCGCGGGCGATCGTCGTGCGCTCCTCCAGGAGCGTGCGCTTGGAACGCTCGTGCGCCGTCTCCGACTGCTGGGCGGTGACCTCCTGCTCCGCCTCACGGCGTATGTGCAGGACGGTGACGACCAGGAGGGCCAGGGCGGAGACGAACAGCAGCGGCACCGTGTTGGTCCCGTAGTAGTGGCCCGAGCCGAAGACGGTCTCGGCGCCCATCCCGTACGTGGCGGTCAGCAGCCACATCCAGGCGGCGGTGCGCGGCCTCGTCCTGAGCGCCACGACCGTCAGCACCGTCAGGTGGGCGGCGAAGGTGCCGGGCAGCCACGGCCAGTCGCTCCAGCTGGAGCCGAACACGGCGACGACCGGGGTCGCCGCGAGGGAGAACCAGAAGGCACCGATCGGCCGGATCAGCGTCAGCAGGACCGGGATCAGCGCGAGGAGGGCGCACAGCAGCGTCCTGACACTGGCGTGGCCCTCGCCGTCGCCGTCGGCTGTGGCGACGGCCATCGCCAGCAGTCCGGCCGCCGCGACCGCGGCGTGCGGGGTCCAGGCCGCGTACTCCCGTATCCCCTCGGGCAGGCGTCGGGTGAGCGGGCCGTCCACTCGCATGCGCGGCAGCGGGCGGTAGGCGAAGGCGTCGTGGAACAAGTCCTGCCGCAGCCCGCGCAGGGCGTCCGCGGCCAGCCGGAACTCCGGGCTGCGTGGCTTGGCCCCGCCCGGCGGCGTCATCTGCGTCTGGGTCGTCTCGGTCACGTTCAAAACGGTAGGCCGTGGTGGGGGTCGCGGTCGTCACCTGCGAGGAGGGTCCTTGTGGGTCCGTCTCAGGTACTACGGGTATGGGCGGGGTCCTTCGGTGGGGTGGCCGGCCGACGGTGGTCCTTCGCCCTTCGCCGGGTGGTGGGTCGGGGCCGTGCCGGTACATCCGCCCGTATCCGGGATCAACCGTGGGTTGCCTGGTGGGCGTCGGCCGCGGATCCGTCCGGATACAGGCATTCGACGTACCGGTACGGCCCCTTCCGTGTGTGGGCGAGTGCGGGTGCGTGGGGGCGTGCGTCGGCGACTGCGAGTGCGGTGGGGCGTGCGGCGCTGCGGGTGCGTGGGGCGTGCGGCGCTGGTGCGGGTGCGGGTGCGTGTGGCGCGACTGCGGGGGCGTGGGCGTGCGGCGCTGGTGCGGGTGGGTGCGTGGGGGCGGGCATCTGCGGACGTGGCGCGTGGAGGTTGGGGGTGGTCGGGGCGGTGACCAGTGGCTGGGGGCTGGGGTCGTCGTGCCCTCGACTCGCGGGGTCAGTAGCCCGCGGGGCGGACCAGGCCGGACTCGTAGGCGAAGACCGCTGCCTGGGTGCGGTCGCGCAGGCCGAGTTTTACGAGGATGCGGCCTACGTGGGTCTTCACGGTCTGTTCGGCGACGACCAGGCATTCGGCGATCTCCGCGTTCGACAGGCCCTGGGCGATGTGTGCGAGGACCTCCGTCTCGCGCTCGGTCAGCTCGCCCACGCGCTGCTTGAGGGGGGCGCGGGGCGTGGAGTCGAGGCGGGAGAACTCGGCGATGAGGCGGCGGGTGATGCCGGGCGCGAGCAGTGCGTCGCCCGCCGCGACCACCCGTACCGCCTCGGCGAGCTGGTCGGCGGACGCGTCCTTGAGCAGGAACCCGGAGGCGCCGGCGCGCAGGGCGTCGTACACGTACTCGTCGAGGTCGAAGGTGGTGAGCACCAGCACCCTGATCCGGGGTGTCTCGTCGGTGATGCGGCGGGTGGCCTCGATGCCGCCCAGCTCGGGCATGCGGATGTCCATCAGGACGACGTCCGGGGCGAGTTCGGCGACCTTGGCGATCGCGTCCAGGCCGTCGACCGCCTGGCCGACCACCTCGATGTCGGGCTGGGTGTTGAGCAGCACGGTGAAGCCCTGCCGGACCATCTGCTGGTCGTCGGCGATCAGTACGCGAATGGTGCCGCTCGCGCTCGTCATGGGGTCTCTTCTCCTGTCGGGCCTGTGGAGTTGTCGTCGGCGGAGCCGTCGTCGGCGGCAGCGGCGCCGTTGCGGGGCAGAAAGGCCGCTACCGCGAATCCGCCGCACGACGTCTCCGAGGTCACGAGGGTGCCACCGAGCATCGACACCCGCTCGCGCATGCCGAGCAGACCGTGCCCGGCGCCCGGGGACGGCGGGGCGGGACGCTCTGGTCTGGAGTTGACGACCCGTACCTGAAGGCCGCGCGGGAAGTGCCAGAGCTCGACACGGACCGCGGAACCGGGCGCGTGCCATCACCCGGCGCAGCGGCTCGCGCAGCACCAGGGCGAGGCCGCACTGGGCCAGGCCGAAGGTGACCGCGGCCAGCGTCGGCGGGTTCAGGTTGGAGACCACCGCGCCGGGCACGCCGACCATCGAGGCCGGATATCCGGCCCACGCCACCAGCGCCGCCGTCGCGGCCGCGCCGCCGGTCAACAGCACCCAGCCCGCGCGCCGCCGGTCCAGTTCACCGCGCGTCCAGGCCGCGCCCAGGGTGTACGGCACCAGCCAGCCCGCCGCGACGTTCACCCAGCCGAGCCAGGACGGGCCGCCGAGACCGAAGCGAATGAGGTCCACATGGAGAACGACGGCCAGCGGCCACAGCGTGGGAAGTTACGGACCGTGACCTGTCGTCGGCGTCCCGCTGGGGAGCTCACCTGAGAGGTAGCTCTCAGGTACTACGGGTATGACCGGGGCGGCTCGAAGGAGAGGCAAGTCCCCTTGGCATCAGGCCAGTTGGACGTCAACAAGCCAGTTGGACGTCACCAGGCCAGTTGGGCGATCTCCTCGGCCACCACGGCGCACGCGTCCGCCGCCGGGTCGATCAGGGGGAAGTGGCCGACCTCCTCCAGGAGCGTCAGGCCGACCACCTCTCCCGCCTTGGCGGCGGCATCGGCGTACGACTCGGCGACCGCCTGTGGGACGACGATGTCGGTGCGGCCCTGTACGAGGGTGGTCGCGATGCCGGTGGGGAGGAGGTGCACCGGGTCGGCGTAGGGCAGTCGCTCGGCGAACTTCCCCTCCCCGCCCAGCAGTTGGCGGGCGGCATTGCCGCACACGTCGAGCTTCTCCGCGACCTGGAAGTCCGCGATCGGAGCGAGGGCGACGACGCCGCGCAGGGGGGCGGGTCGGTCGGTGCGCCAGGGGGCGTCGGCGGGCAGGAGGTGGCGGGCGGCGGCCCACAGGGCCAGGTGGCCACCCGCTGAGTGCCCCGTGACCACTGTGCGCCGGGGGTCGGCCTGCGGGAGCTTCTCGCGTACGAGGGCGGGCAGCGCGTCGAGGGCGGCCGCGATGTCGTCGAAGGTGTCGGGCCAGCGCCCCGCGATCGGGCCCGTGGCGCCTTGACTCTGAGCCGGGATCTGGAAGCTGTTCGGCTCGGGGGCCGCGGCGCCCCGGCGGTACTCGACATTCGCCACGGCGAAGCCGCGGCGGGCCAGGAAGTCCGCGAACGGGGTGATGTGCCGGCGATCGTACGGGGCACGCCAGGCGCCGCCGTGCAGAACGATCACGAGGGGGGCGGGGACCGCGGGGTCCGGCTCGCGCGGGGCGTAGAAGTCGATCACCTGATCCGGGTGGTCGCCGTACGACGCGGTGATGTCGGGGTCCACGGTCGGATGCGAGAAGGCCGACGCCTCTTCCGCGGCGTCGCGCTGCAGGGCCGCCTCGTGCTCGGCGGCGGCGCGCTGTGCGGCGGCTCCGTCGGCGGCGTCGTCCTGGGCTGCGGCGTCGTCGTCCTGCATGCTCCAACCTCTCAGCGGTGAAACGGATTTGGCGGACCAGGAGAGAATTCGGCCGTTGGCGGGGACGGTATCAGGCCCGTGACGTGCGTCGACACGGGGTTGTCACGCTCGGTGAGGGTTAAACGGTTCTGTTGTTTCGTTACGCTGGCGGGTAGCGTCCGTATGCCCGCAGAAGGAGGTCGTCATGTCCGCCGAGCCCGGCACCGTACGTCCCGGGGGGCGTACCGCCCGTGTCCGTACGGCCGTGTTGCGGGCCGCCGGGGATGTGCTCGCCGAGCATGGGTTCGCGCATCTCGATCTGGCCGATGTGGCTCGGCGGGCCGAGGTGGGCAAGACGACGGTGTACCGGCGGTGGGGGTCGGTGACGGGGCTGGTCGCCGACTTGCTCAGCGATATGGCCGAGCAGTCGCTTCCCCGTACGGAGACGGGGAGCGTGCTCGGGGATCTGCGTGCCAATGCCGCGCTGGTGCGGCGGACGCTGGCGGATCCCCGGCAGGGGGCGTTGTTTCGGGCGGTCATCGCCGCGGGGGCGTGCGACGTGCGTACGGCGGAGGCGTTGCGGAGGTTCTACGACGTGCGGGTCGCCGAGTGGGCGCCGTGTGTGGAGCAAGGGGTTGCTCGGGGTGAGCTGCCGGCGGGTACCGATGCCGCGCTGGTCGTGCGGGCGGTGTCGGCGCCGCTCTACTACGCCTTGCTGACCACCGGGGCGGCTCCCGATGACGCTGCCGCCGATCGGGCCGCCGAGGCCGCGGTTGCCGCTGCCGCGGCTGGGGTGTACGTCGTCGGCGGGTGACCCGACGCGGTGGTGCGGGCGAGCAGGGTTTTCGCCCCCTCCGCCAGCCGCACCCGCACCCGCACCCGCACGCTCCCACGCCCCCACGCCCCCGCAGTCGCCAGACCACGGAAGGGGCCGTGCCGGTACACACATGCCCCGTCGCTTACGTGGTTGCCAACAGGCCGAGCCATGAAGCCCAAGCGATCTGCCGCCGGCGACGGGGCGGATGTACCGGCACGGCCCCGACCCACCCACCGACGGAACGCGAGGAGCGTCGGCTCCCAGAGCTACCCCAGCACCTCCCCCAGTACCTCTCCCAGCACCCGCGCCGCCTTCTCCACATCCCCGAACCCCACGTACAACGGCGTGAAGCCGAAGCGCAGGACGTCGGGATGGCGGAAGTCGCCGACCACGCCCTGTTCGATCAGGCTCTTCATCACGGTGCCCGCTTCCGCGCAGCGCAGGGCGACCTGGCTGCCGCGTTCCGCGGGGGCGGACGGGGTCAGGGACTCCACCCGGCCCTCGGGGACGTACGCCGAGACGCACTCCAGGAAGAAGTCCGTGAGGGCGAGGGACTTGGCGCGGACGGAGTCGATCGAGACGCCGTCCCACACCTCCAGCGCCGCCTCCAGGGCCAGCATCGACAGGATGTCCGGCGTGCCGACCCGGCCGCGCAGCGCACCCGGGGCCGGGGCGTACGACGGGCTCATGCCGAAGGGGTCCGCATGCGAGTTCCAGCCGGGCAGCGGGGAGTCGAAGCGGGACTGCAAGTCGCTGCGGACGTACAAGTACGCCGGTGAGCCAGGGCCGCCGTTCAGGTACTTGTACGTGCAGCCGACCGCCAGGTCGACTCGGTGCGCGTCCAGACCCACCGGCAGCGCGCCCGCGCTGTGGCACAGGTCCCAGACCGCCAGCGCGCCCGCGTCATGGATCGCGGCGGTCAGGGAGGGGAGGTCGTGCAGCCTGCCCGTGCGGTAGTCGACGTGGTTCAGCAACACCGCCGCCGTACGGGGGCCCACCGCACCCGGGACCTCCGACGGGTCGAGCGGCCGCAGCTCGCACCCCGTCAGCCGCGCCGCCGACGCCGCGATGTACCCGTCCGTCGGAAACGTCGTCGCGTCGACGACGATCTCATCGCGGCCGTCCCCCGCCAACCGCACCGCCCCCACCAGCGCCTTGAAGACGTTCACACTCGTGGAGTCGCCGACCACGATCTGCCCGGCCGCCGCCCCGACCAGCGGAGCGATCCGGTCACCGATCCGCTCGGGCGCGGTCCACCAACCGCTCTCCTCCCAGGAGCGGATACGCAGCTCACCCCACTGCCGGCGCACGACGTCGTCGACCCGTCCGGGCACCCCCACCGGCAGTGCGCCGAGCGAGTTCCCGTCCAGGTACACCACGTCGTCCAGCACGAACTGTGCGCGCAGCCCCGCCAGTTCATCGGCTGCGTCCAGCTTCTCTGCCCTGAGGATCAGCTCGGACTCAGACTCAGACATGGGACCTCGCCGTCCACAGCTCCGGGAACACGTTCTTCTGCGCCCGCTTCTCCAGCCAGGCCACCCCGGCGGAGCCGCCCGTACCCGCCTTCGCGCCCATGGCGCGCCGGGTGGCGACGAGATGGTCGTTGCGCCAGCGCCACACCAGCTCGGCGACGTCCGTCAACGCCTCGCCGAGGCGGGCGAGTTCGCCGTCCTCGGGGCCCGCGTACAGGGCGGTCCACACCGCTTCGACCTCCCCCGAGGGCTCGTACCGCCGCGACACATCCCGCTCCAGCACGGACGTCGGAATCGCGTGCCCGCGGCGCGCCAGCAGCCGCAGCACCTCGTCGTACAGGCTCGGCTCGTGCAGCGCCTTCTCCAGCTCGGCGTGCACGCGCGGCGCGCCCCGATGCGGGACCAGCATGGACGCGGACTTCTCGCCGAGCAGGAACTCCATCCGGCGGTACATGGCCGACTGGAAGCCGGAACCCTCGCCCAGGGCGGAGCGGTACGAGTTGAACTGGGCGGGGGTGAGCTGCGAGAGCGGCCGCCAGGACGCGTTCAGCGCCTCCAGCTCCCGTACGGACCGCTTCAGCGCGGCCACCGCGGTCGGGACGTCATCGGAGCGGAGCGCGTTCGCCGCCGTCTCCCACTCGTGGACGATGACCGTGAACCACAGCTCCATGACCTGGGTGGTCACCAGGAAGACCATCTCTCCGGGGTCGTCGGAGAGGGTGTGCTGGAGGTGGGTGAGCACGTCCGCCTGTACGTAGTCCTCGTACGGGGTCGTGCCTTGGAAGTCGAGATGCGGGGTCTCGGGCTCCTGAGCCTCTGCGGGCTGAGCCGGATGGGACGACATCGCTGTCTCCTGATGCGTACTCCGGGTAGCGGTCCGCCCCTGCCGTTACCGACACGGGGGCCCCGGTCCCCACCGCGCATCCTCCACAATCGTCCCCCGAAACCGCAAGGTCCGCCCGGTCACACCAGGCGGACCCGCACAAACACCCGCGGAACCAGCGAACCGGCCGACAGCCGAACCAGCTGGCCAGCTGACCGGCGAACTAGCCCAGCGTCTGCGCCGCCGTGGGCGAGGAGTCCTTCAGGAACTGGCTGCAGCGCTCGTACTCCTCCTGCTCGCCGATCGCCTGCGCGGCGCGGGCGAGGGCGTGCAGGGCGCGCAGGAAGCCGCGGTTCGGCTCGTGCTCCCAGGGCACCGGGCCGTGGCCCTTCCAGCCGTTGCGGCGCAGGGCGTCCAGGCCGCGGTGGTAGCCCGTACGGGCGTAGGCGTACGACTCGACGACGCTGCCACGCTCGTACGCGTCGTCGGCGAGCTGCGCCCAGGCGAGCGAGGAGGTGGGGTACTTGGCGGCGACATCGGCGGGCGCCGTGCCGTTCGCGAGGAGCTCACGCGGCTCCGGGTCATCGGGGAGGTGGGTCGGGGGCGGTCCCCCGAGGAGGTTCTCGTGAATCGTCATGGGTTCCAGTCTGCTGCATTGGCCGTGATCGGTAACGGTCGCCTACGGCCCTTCTGGAGCGAACGGTTCCGCGTGCACACTGCGATCACCCACCAAGTTGTACGTGTTCACGACAACGGGGGATCGCATGCGTACGACGACCGCCGCCCGGAACCGGAGAATCGGCGCGCCGGCCTCCGAGACGGCGAAGATCTACATGAACTACCCGATCCACGACACCGACGTGAACAAGCCGATCGCCATCCACACCTTCCCCGACAAGGCCGGCGCCACCGCGAGTGCCAGCCGGATGATCTTCGCCTACAAGATCGACACCGTCGGCACCGTCACGAAGCCGGACCAGCGCTGGAAGCCGTAGCCGGTCCCGAGTCCGGCGGCGCGGCCGCGCGTGCCGGCTCCAGCGGAGGTGCCGTCACACACCCGTGCGTACGGCACTGGGGACGCCGGCAGTCGGGCGCCGGGCGGCGTACGGTCGCGTAGGCCAGCACCGCACCGACCACCAGGACACCCGCGCACAGCGGCATCGCCCGCCGGAAGGCCGCGTTGAAGGCGTCCGCCGAGCGGTACGCCTCCGGGCCCATCCCGGCGAGCAGCGGCAGCGCGGCCACGGCGAGGAGCCCGGCCGCGCGGGCCGCCGCGTTGTTGATGCCGCTCGCCAGGCCCGCCCGCGCGGTGTCCACGGAGGCGAGGACGGTGGCGGTCAGCGGCGCGACCAGGGTGACCATGCCCAGACCCATCACCAGCAGTGCGGGCAGCACATCGACGACGTACGAGGCGTCCTCGCCGACGCGCAGCATCAGCAGCAGGCCCATCGCGCACAGCAGCGGACCCACGGTGAGCGGGATGCGCGGGCCGATGCGCTGGGCGAGTTCCCCCGAGCGCGCCGAGAACAGCAGCATCAGGACGGTCGTCGGCAGCAGCGCCGTACCGGCCTGGAGCGCCGAGTAGCCCACCACGACCTGGAGCTGGAGCGCGGTCAGGAAGAAGAAGCCGCCGAAGGCCGCGTACACGCACAGGGTGACGAGATTGACGGCCGTGAACTGGCGTGAGGCAAAGATGTCGAGCGGCATCATCGGATCGGGCCGGCGCCGCTCCACGTACACGAAGGCCACCCCCGAGGCCACGCCCGCGACCGCTGCCACCGCGACGACCACCGAGCCGCCGCGGGCCTCGATCAGGGCGTACGTCACCAGGGCGAGCGCGAGTGCGCCCAGGGTAGCGCCGAGGACGTCGAAGCCGTGGTGCGTGCGCTCGTCGGACGACTCGGGGACATGGCGCAGCGCGATGGGGGCGCACACCAGCGCCACCGGGATGTTCAGCAGGAAGACCCAGCGCCAGCCGGGGCCGTCCACCAGCCAGCCGCCGAGGAACGGCCCGACCGCCGCGCCGACGCCCCCGAAGCCCGACCACAGGCCGACGGCCCTGGCCCGGTCGTCCGGATGGAAGGACGCCTGGATGAGCGCGAGCGAACCGGGGGTGAGCAGGGCGCCCCCGATCCCCTGCAGGGCGCGGGCGGCGATCAGCACGCCCACGTTCGGCGCGAGACCGCACAGCAGCGAGGCGGACGCGAACCACACCACACCCAGGACGAACACCTTGCGCCGCCCGAAACGGTCCCCGAGCGACCCGCCCAGCAGGATCAGCCCGGCCAGCGTCAGCATGTACGCGTTGACGGTCCACTGGAGGGCCGCGAGGCTCGCGTCCAGGTCACGGCCGATGGTCGGCAGCGCGACGTTGACGACGGTCGAGTCCAGCATGGCCATGCTGGAGCCGAGCACGGTGGTCAGCAGGATCCATTTGCCCTTGGGGGTGGAGATCCGTACGGCCGGTTTCTCTCCCGGTCTCTCCTGCGGAGGGGCAGCCATACCTCGGAGCATACGGAAGGGCCCGGCACCGCGGGGGTGCCGAGCCCGAACCGAAGGTGATCGCTACTTGAGCTTGGTGCCCGTGGAACGCAGCGCGGCGCAGGCCTCGGTCACGCGCTTGGCCATGCCGGCCTCGGCGAGCTTGCCCCAGGTGCGCGGGTCGTAGGTCTTCTTGGAGCCGACCTCGCCGTCGACCTTCAGGACACCGTCGTAGTTGCGGAACATGTGGTCCGCGACGGGGCGCGTGAAGGCGTACTGGGTGTCGGTGTCGAGGTTCATCTTCACGACGCCGTTCTCCAGCGCCGTGGCGATCTCCTCGGCCGTGGAGCCGGAGCCGCCGTGGAAGACGAAGTCGAACGGGCTCGCCTTGCCGTACTTGGCGGCGACACCCGCCTGGAGGTCCTTGAGGAGCTCGGGGCGGAGCACGACGTTGCCCGGCTTGTAGACGCCGTGCACGTTGCCGAAGGACGCGGCGAGCAGGTAGCGGCCCTTCTCGCCCAGGCCGAGGGCCTCGGCGGTGCGCAGCGCGTCCTCGACGGTCGTGTACAGCTCGTCGTTGATCTCGTGGCTGACGCCGTCCTCCTCGCCACCGGTCGGGGTGATCTCGACCTCGAGGATGATCTTCGCGGCGACGGCCTTCGCGAGCAGTTCCTGGCCGATGGCCAGGTTGTCGGCGAGGGTCTCGGCGGAGCCGTCCCACATGTGCGACTGGAACAGCGGGTTCTCGCCCTTGGCGACGCGCTCGGCGGAGATGTCGAGCAGCGGACGTACGTAGCCGTCCAGCTTGTCCTTCGGGCAGTGGTCCGTGTGCAGCGCGACCGTGATGTCGTACTTCGCGGCGACGATGTGCGCGAACTCGGCGAGCGCGACGGCGCCGGTCACCATGTCCTTGCTGTACTGGCCGCCCAGGAACTCCGCACCACCGGTGGAGATCTGGATGATGCCGTCGCTCTCGGCCTCCGCGAAGCCGCGCAGCGCAGCGTGCAGGGTCTGGGACGAGGTCACGTTGATGGCCGGGTAGGCGAACTTGCCTGCCTTCGCCCGGTCGAGCATCTCGTTGTAGACCTCGGGGGTTGCGATGGGCATCTGTCCGCTCCTTGTATGTGCGGGTCTGCGTACTGCTGTACGCCTGGACTGCTGCTTACGGCCCTGACCTAGGGGGCGACGTCATCGTCGGCCCCATCTTTCCAGACTTGACCCGGTGCTCCGGCCACGGCGTCCGACACCCGTCGGTAACCCCTGGGAACATGCATCCCAGGGGTCCGCGTACGTCAGTCCAGCCCCAGCTCGTCCTTCGAATAGGCGAAGAGGTAGGGCACCCCGGCGCCCGCCTCGATCTTCTCGGCGGCGCCGGTGGCACGGTCGACGATCGTCGCGACGCCGACGACCTCCGCGCCGGCCTCACGGACCGCCTCGACGGCGGCGAGCGGGGAACCACCGGTGGTGGACGTGTCCTCGACGACGAGCACACGGCGGCCCTCGATCTCCGGCCCTTCCACGCGCCGCTGCAGACCGTGCGCCTTGGCGGCCTTGCGCACGACGAAGGCGTCGAGTCGCTTCCCGCGCGCGGCGGCGGCGTGCAGCATGGCCGCGGCCACGGGGTCGGCGCCCATGGTCAGCCCGCCCACGGCGTCGAAGTCCAGCTCGGCCGTGAGATCGAGGAGGACCTGCCCGACGAGCGGCGCGGCCTCCCCGTCCAGGGTGATGCGGCGCAGGTCGACGTAGTAGTCCGCCTCAAGACCCGACGAAAGGGTCACCTTGCCGTGCACCACGGCCTTGTCCTTGATCTGCTGCAGCAGCGCGCCGCGTACGTCACTCATGTCCGCCAGCTTAGATGCGCCGCCAGCTCCAGGTCGTGGTCGCCTCCAGGGGCTCGATGGGGGTGACCAGGCGGGGATGGGTGTTCAGCCCGTTGGGCGGCCCGGTCTGGGGCTCCACGCACACGGCCGCCTCCTGCTCGTCGTACACCACGACCCACTCCTCGCGGCTGGCGACCTTCAGCTCGAGCTGCCCGGGCCAGGTGAGCGTCACGTCGACGCCGTCCGGCATGCCGAAGCAGTCGTCCCAGGGGCTGGGCTTCGGCTCGATCCGCCGCCCGGTCGGCAGGTGGTCGTCGCCGCGCTCCTCCTGCCAGGCGGGCTGGAAGTCGACGCGGGCGTCCTCGCCGTCTCCCCCCAGGTTCCTGTTGAACCACGGGTGCCAGCCGATCTGGGCCGGGAAGGACGATTCGTACGTCTCCACGGACATCGTGAGCGTGAAGGCGTCCTCTGTCAGGGTGAAGGCCTGGGTGACGCGGCCGGGGTGGGGCCAGGGAGTGACGAGGTCGTACGTGATGACGGCCTCGTTCTTGGTGATGCGGGCGGTGCGCCAGGCGCCGTCCCGGGCGGTGCCGTGGATGGCGTGCGGTGGGGAGTTGAGCGGCATCTGCTGGACGGTGGCGCCGTCCAGGAACCGTCCTTCGCGGATCCGGCCGCACCACGGGACCATGGGGAAGCACCCGAACTTCGCGCCCTGCCGCAGCAGTTCGACGCCGCCGACTCGCAGACTTCCGACCCGTCCGCCGTTGGCCGGCGCCACGGTCACCTCCGCGTCGCCCGCGGTCAGCGTGATGTCTTCGTTACTCACGGAGTTGACCCTACTGGGACGGGCCCGGCCTGCGGGATTTCGCCCCCGCCGCCCCTGCCCATTCCCGCCATCAGGGGCTCCGCCCCTTCGACCCGGCCAGGGGGCTCCGCCCCCTGAACCCCCGGGTGGTCTTCCGGGTGCGGGTGCGAGGGGGCTCCGCCCCCTGAACCCCAGGTGGTCTTCCGGGTGCGGGTGCGTGGGGGCTTGTCGCGCAGTTCCCCGCGCCCCTTACGGGGCGCGGAATCAGCGGCGTTTGCGGAGGGCGCGGGTCAGGGCGATCGCCGAGGCGAGGGCCAGGGCCGCGGCGGGGGCCGCCCAGCGGAGGGTGGCGCGGGCGGCGGTGGCCTCCGGCGGCGGGACGGGGGCGTAGCGGCCGCGAGGCGGAGCGTGGTCCACCTCCTCGGCGCTGCGACCGATCATCGTCCGCCGCGCGTGCGCCGCCTCGGCCATGGCATCCTCCCCGTCCGGCTTCCCCGCCTCCACGACGAACTCCTCCTCCACGAGTTCGTCGTCCTCCAGCGGATCGAGCGACGGAGGCGGAACCTCGACGTCGAAGACAGAACCGGACTCCGATTCCGGCTCGGACTCGGACTCGGGCTCGAGCTCGGACTCGGGCCTGGGCTCGGACTCGGGCTTGGGCTCGAGCTCGGACTCGGGCTTGGGCTCGAGCTCGGACTCGGACTCGGACTCGGGCCTGGGCTCGGGCTCGGGCTTGGGCTCGGCCGAAGCCTCGGATTCAGCCGCCACGTCCGGCTCGGACTCGTCCCGAGACTCGGACAGCGCGACCGCACCGGGCTCGGGCTCCGGCTCGGCCCGGGACTCGGGCTCCACCCCCGCATCCGGCTGAGGCTCCCGCTCACCTCCCGCCCCCAAGTTCTCCGCGAACCGGCTCAGCAGCCGCACCCCCGCCGAGGACACCGCGTCCGGCGGGAGTTCCGCCACGCGGCCGTCGCCGGAGGCCGTGCCCGTGAAGGCGAGGGTGGTGCCGCCGTCGGTGGGGCGCAGGTGTACGGCGAGGGCGAGCTTTACCGAGCCGGTGCCGCGGGCCTCGGTCGCATCGCCCTCGACGGCGTAGGTGCCGTCGTCCTGGGCTGTGACCCGGAGCGCCCCGCGGTAGGTGATCGTGTGGCCGCCGACGCGGACTCTCAGCCGCCCGGAGACGGGCGGCGTCCCCGCGTCCTGCTGGAGGCCCGGAATCGCACGGGCCACCCGCACAGGATCGGCCAGCGCCTCCCTCAACCGCTCGGCCGGAACCGGAACGAACACCTCATGCTCCATGTCAGCCGAGCCTACCCAGCACGGCCCGAAGCGCACCCGTGTATCACGGGATTCTCCCGCTCCACTTCAGTCGGCGTACCGCGGATGCACCAGAGTGGAGGGCGGGAGGCCGGCCGTGACCCGCGTTCGGTAGGCCTCCCGCGCGTCCGCGGCCAGGGCCGCCCGGGTCAGCGTGCGCAGCCGCGGCCCGTGCGGGGCGAGGCTCAGGCGTACGCCCGTACGGGAGGCGGAGGCCAGGATGAAACCCCAGTCCCGGGGGGCTTTCGACGTACCGCCCGCCGTACGGTCGGGACCCGCCGCGAAGCCGGAGTCCCGGCCGCCCACGCGGTAGGGCTCGGTGCGCAGCCCGGCCGCCCGGATCGTCCTGTCCACCGTCCAGAAGACGCGGGGGCGGGAGGCGACCGGGCCCGCGTGGACCGCCAGGCGGCCGTCGGGGGCCAGGACACGGTGCGCCAGCCCGTAGAACTCCTGCGAGTACAGCTTCGTACTGGCGGTGATGCCCGGGTCGGGAAGGTCCGAGATGACGACGTCGTACGTCGACGGGGCGCTGCGCAGCCAGCGGAAGGCGTCCGAGGTGATGACGTGCACGCGCGGGTCGTCGTACGCGTGGCCGTTCAGGGCGGACAGCGCCGGGTCGCTGCGCGCCAGCCGCACCACCCCCGCGTCGATTTCGACGACGTCGACACTGCGCACCCCGGGGTAGCGCAGCACCTCGCGCGCCGCGAGCCCGTCGCCGCCGCCGAGGATGAGCACGCGCGCGTGCGGGCCGTTCATCGCGGGGTGCACGAGCGCCTCGTGGTAGCGGTCCTCGTCGCGGCCGCTGACCCGGAGGCGGCCGTCGAGGAAGAGGCGCAGCGGACGGCCGTGCGTGCCGCCGGTGAGGACGACCTCCTGGACGTCCGTCTGGAGGGCGACCCGCACATCCGTCCCGTACACCGCGTGCCGCGCGGCCCGTTCGAAGTCGTCGACCAACACCGCGGCGGAGGCGAGGAGTCCGAGGACGACCAGGTTGGCGACCAGGAGAACCCAGCGCACCCGGCGGGTCAAGTCGCCCCGGAACAGGCCGAGTACGAGAGCCCCGCCGGCCACCGCGTTCACCGTTCCGGTGAGCAGCGCGCCCGTCAGCTGGCCGAGCAGTGGGAGAAGGAGGAAGGGAAAGGCCAGGCCACCCACCAGCGCGCCCACGTAGTCCGCCGCGAACAGGTCCGCCACCGCTCCACCCGGGTCCTGGCGGCGGATGCGCTGTATCAGCTCCATCAGGAGGGGGACTTCGGCGCCGATCAGCAGGCCGATGGTGAGGGAGAACGCCACCAGCAGATAGCGGGATCCGTTCGCCCAGACGCCGCCCCAGTCGCCCGTCCACGCGAACACCGCGTACAGCGCCATCGCGCTGCAGCCGCCGACGAGCGCCAGTGCCGCCTCGACCGCGCCGAAACCGGCCGCGGCGCGGGGACGCAGCCGCTTCGCGGCGAGGGAGCCGATGCCCATGGCGAAGACCATGACGGAGAGCACGACGGAGGCCTGGGTGACCGAGTCGCCGATCAAGTACGAGGCGAGGGCGACGAGTTCGAGTTCGTACACGAGTCCGCACGCCGCGCAGACGAATACGCCGGCGAGGACGAGGAACCGCCCGATGCCCGGGCGGACGGGCAGCCGCGCCTGACCCTGGACGCCCCAGAGCGGCGGCGCGCCGGGGGGAGCGGGCGCGTGCGGTTCGATCACCCCGCGAACGCTACGTCACGTCGGAGCTACGCTTCGTCACCCACACGTGTGGAACCGCGGCACTTTATGGCACCCCGGGTTGCGGAGGGCGTATCCGGGGCTCCGCCGCAGACCCCGCCAAGGGGTTGCGCCCCCTGCCCCATCGGCCTCAACGGCCCCGTCCTCAAACGCCGGACGGGCTGAAGACTGCCGGCCCGAGCCGAAAAGCCGCCCGCCGGCGCCCAACCGTCACAGCGCCGCCGTCACCCGAACCCCCACCCTCGTCCTCGTCGCCACCAACTGCCCGTCCTGCGGGTACGCGTGCCACGTACGCCAGTGGACCTGACCCTCGTGGCGCTGGGCGAGCAGCGCGGTGAAGGCGTGGGGGCTGCCGGGGAAGACGCCCGCCAGACCGTTGGGGTGGTCGGAGACCAGGGCCAGCAACTCCTGGGCGCGGCCCGCGAAGGAGCCGGGGGACAGCACTTCGACCCGGGCCGCGAACTCGTACTCCCAGTTGCCGACCCGCTTCGCCACGCCGAGCGGGAGGGGCGTGCTGCTGCCGGGGATGCACGCGACGGTCTCCGAGCAACTGCCCCGCTCCTCCTCCAGGAGCACCTGGTGGGACGCGCCGAGGAGTCTCAATTGGAGCTTCGCCCCGGCGAGTTCGAGGTCGAGCGTGGCGAGGGCAGGCAACGGCTCACGGCCGAGGGTCCAGGCGAGATCGGCCGCGCGCGTGTCGGTGTACGAGGTTTTCAGGGTCGTGAGCATGGGTCGGCTCCGCTAGCACGCAAAGGGAGGTGGGGGTCCGGCGCACCCGGTCGGCACCGGGGGAACGGCCCGGTCAGCCCGGTCAGGAAGGACGACCCGACGCCAGGATGACGACAGGGCCTCGGGGCTGCGTTGGTGATTGAGAGGGAATCATGAACTGTGGCGCCGCCACAGCGTTTTTACCCAACTTCGTCGGGTTTCCATCCCTCCGAGGGCTCCACAGCTCAACTGTTCAACTACGGCGTGCGCCCGGCGCACGGAAGTGCCCGTCGGCAGCCGTTGCCCGACGGGCACTTCCGTGTGCTCCGGATGCGCTTCCCTCACTGGGAGCTCAGCTGCCCCGTGTCAGCTGCCTCCGCCGCATCCGCCCCCGCCGCCACAGGAGGACCCGCCTCCGCAGGACGAGCCTCCGCACGACGAGTGACCGCCGCACGAGTGGCCCCCGTGGTGCCCGGACGAGCCGCTGTCGCCGGCGCCGCCGACCCACCAGCTGCTGCCGCCGCTGTCCGACGAGGAGCCGCGGTACGAACGGCGGCCCCCCTTCGAGAGCGTGACCTTCGACTGACTGCGGCTGGTGGCCATGAACGCCACGACGAGCACGATGCAGACGACCGCCAGGATGATGCCGATGACCATGGCGCCACCCTCCTTTCGTTCCCCCGAAGCGGCCCCCCGTGGGCCGTGCTTCCTGTATCGCTTCTTGCGTGAGAGGGGGATGCCCCCGCGTCTCATGACCCAAAGCAGAGTTGAGGAAGTCCAGAGCTTGGGCGCAGGATGACCGGCATGACCTCCAGCGCACGCCCGTTCCTCAACCGCCGGCTCGCCGAGTTCGGAACGACGATCTTCGCCGAGATGTCCGCCCTCGCGTCGAGCACCGGCTCGATCAACCTCGGCCAGGGCTTCCCCGACACCGACGGTCCCGAGGAGATCCGGGAAGCGGCCGTGCGGGCGCTGCGGGACGGGCGCGGCAACCAGTACCCGCCGGGTCCCGGCATCCCCGAGCTGCGCACCGCGATCGCCGCGCACCAGGAGCGCCGGTACGGCCTGTCGTACGACCCCGACACCGAGGTCCTGGTCACGGCGGGCGCCACGGAGGCCATCGCCGCCACGCTGCTCGCCCTGCTGGAGCCAGGCGACGAGGTGATCGCCTTCGAGCCGTACTACGACTCGTACGCGGCCTGCATCGCGATGGCGGGCGGCACCCGGGTCCCGGTCACCCTGCGCCCGCACGAGGGCAGCTTCCGGCTCGACCTCGACGAGCTGCGCGACGCCGTCACCGACAAAGCCCGGCTGCTGCTGATCAACACCCCGCACAACCCGACCGGCACCGTCCTCACCCGCGAGGAACTCACCGAGATCGCACGGCTCGCTGTGGAGCGTGACCTTCTCGTGGTCACGGACGAGGTCTACGAGCACCTCGTCTTCGACGGCGCCGAGCACCTGCCGATGGCCACGTTCCCGGGGATGCGCGAGCGGACGGTCACCATCGGGAGCGCGGGGAAGACCTTCTCGTTCACCGGCTGGAAGGTGGGCTGGGTGACCGCGCCGCCCGCCCTGGTCAGCGCCGTGCGGTCGGCGAAGCAGTTCCTCACGTATGTGTCGTCGGGGCCGTTCCAGTACGCCGTGGCCGAGGCGCTCGCGCTGCCGGACGCGTACTTCGATGCCTTCCGCGCCGACATGCTGGCCAAGCGGGACGTGCTGGCGGCGGGGCTCACGGAGGCCGGATTCGAGGTCTTCCGCCCGCAGGGCACGTACTTCATCACCACCGACATCCGGCCGCTCGGCGAGTCCGACGGCTTCGCCTTCTGCCGCGCCCTGCCGGAGCGCGCCGGAGTCGTCGCCATCCCGAACGCCGTCTTCTACGACCACCGGGAGGCGGGCGCGCCCTTCGTGCGGTTCGCGTTCTGCAAGCAGACGGAGGTGCTTCAGGAGGCGGCGAAGCGGCTCAAGGCGGCGTGGTAACACCGCCTTGAGCGCCGCCGTTAGCACTGCGCGCGCCGTCCGTACGGACGGCGCGCCGGGGCGAGGTGAACCGTACCCGCACGGAGGCGCAAAGCTCGCAAATACCCCGTAGGGAACGCACAGTTCGGGTGTGACCCACCCGAGTACCCTCGCTCGCCCCGCCCTCACGGAGCCCGGGGACCGCGCCCACCCGTCGCAGCGGGCCGCGCGCAGCCTGCCGACCGCCGCGGTGACCGCACTGGGGCTGTTCGCCGCCGCGCGCCTCACCGGCATCCTCGTGCTCGCGGCGGCCGCCTGGGCCACCGGCAAGCACCCGCTCGTGCTGCTCGCGCGGTCCTGGGACTCGATCTGGTACCTGGACATCGCGGCGCACGGCTACGGCAGGACGATGTATTTCCAGCCCACCGTCGTCCACAGCGACCTGGCGTTCTTCCCGCTCTACCCGGCGCTGGTGCGCACCGCCACCGCGCTGACGCCGCTGCACGCGGGCACGGCGGGCCTGCTGGTCTCCTGGCTGTCGGCGGCGGCGGCCGCCTGCGGTGTGTACGCGATCGGGGCCCGGCTGCACGGCCGCGCGGTCGGCACCACCCTCGTCCTGCTCTGGGGCCTGCTCCCGCACTCGGTCGTGCTGTCGATGGCGTACACCGAGCCCGTGCTGACCGCCTTCGCGGCCTGGTCGCTGTACGCGGTGCTCAGCGAGCGCTGGCTGTGGGCGGGCTCCCTCGCGGCGCTCGCGGGTCTTTCCCGGCCGAACGGGTTCGCGGTGGCGGCGGCGGTCCTCGCGGCGGCGGCGCAGGAGGTCTGGCGGCGGCGCGGAGGAAAAGTTCCCCACAGCCTGTGGACGGGCGCCGCTCTCGCGCCGCTCGGCTGGGGCGGCTACGTGCTGTGGGTGGGGCAGCGGAAGGGCGATCCGCTCGGCGGCTACTTCGAGGTGCAGCGGCTGTGGGGCTCGCGCTTCGACTTCGGGATGGGCTCGCTCCGCTTCATCAAGCACCTGCTGCTGTTCGGGGACCGCTTCGTGTTTCCCGTGACGCTGCTGATCGTCACCGCGGCCGTCCTGCTGTACGCGCTGCTGATCGCCGACCACGCGCCGTTGCCGCTCCTCGTCTACAGCGGCGTATTGCTGCTGATCGCGCTCGGCGGCTCCGGCTTCTTCGAGTCCAAGCCGCGCTTCCTGCTGCCGGCCTTCCCGCTGCTGCTGCCGCTGACGCGGGCGCTGACGCGAACGGCGAGAGCCCGGCCCTGGCACGCGACCCTGGTGGTCGGCGCCCTGGCCGGGCTCTCGTTCGCATACGGCGCGTATCTGGTGGTGATCACACACACGCCGCTGTGAGTCCCCTGAGGGTTACTCCTCGTCGTCTTCGGGCTTCTCCGCCTCGTTGATCTCCTGCTCCAGGCCCAGCTGCTCGACGAGCCACTTGTCGAACTCGATGGCGGCCCGCACCCAGCTGACCGTCGACGAGACGAAGTGCTCCAGGCTGACGCCGGTGCCGATCAGCATCTGCGCCTCGCCGATCAGGCGGACGGTGCCGTCGTCGTGCGTGTGGCTGTAGACCTTGGGCCACAGCGTGCGGCGGTTCCAGTCGTCGATGGACTCCAGCAGCGAGGGCTTCTCGTCGATCTGGTGCGGCCGGTCGTAGAACGTCCGCACCGAGAAGACCTGCTGGTCACCCTCTCCGCGGAACATGAAGTACGTACGGAACTGCTCCCACGGCGCCGCGAGGTCACCCTCATCGTCGACGACGTACTTGAGCTCCATCTGGTCAAGGAGCTGCTTCACGAGGTCCTGATCCGGGACGACGGGGCCCGCGGGGCCGCTGGGCTGCGGCTCGGGCTGGCCCCCGAAGTTCGGAATCGAGGACGGGTCGATGCTCACCGTGTATTTCCCTTCGTACGGATTCTGCCATCCTCCCCCATTCGGGGAGGGGAGTGGCAACCCCTGACGGGGCCTGTCGCCCGGGCGCTGGCAAGATCCGGTCACGGGCACCGCTCGGCGCCCGCCCCCGGAGCCTCCGCACTGATCATCCGAAGGGTTTGGCGCCGGTCTTCCGCAGCGCCTCGGCTCACCGGGCCGGGCCTTCGCACCGGCCCGGTGAGCGCGGCCCTTACAGCGTCTTGCCCGTCGCCGGGCCCACGATCAGCCCGTCGCCGAACGCGTCCACCCGTACCGTGTCGCCGTCCTTGACCTCGCCCGCCAGGATCTCCTTGGCGAGGCGGTCGCCGATGGCGGTCTGGACGAGGCGGCGCAGCGGGCGCGCGCCGTACGCCGGGTCATTCCCCTCGTCGGCGAGCCAGGCCAGGGCCGCGTCGGTGACCTCCAGGGTCAGCCGGCGCTCGGCGAGCCGCTTGGCGAGCCGGCCGATCTGGAGCCCCGCGATGCGCTCCAGCTCCTCCTTGTCGAGGGCGGAGAAGACCACCAGGTCGTCGAGCCGGTTGAGGAACTCCGGCTTGAAGGAGGCCCGCACGATCTCAAGGACCTGCTGCTTCTTCTCCTCCTCGGAGGTGAGCGGCTCGACGAGGAACTGGCTGCCCAGGTTCGAGGTGAGGATCAGGATGGTGTTGCGGAAGTCGACCGTCCGCCCCTGACCGTCCGTCAGCCGTCCGTCGTCCAGCACCTGGAGCAGGATGTCGAAGACCTCCGGGTGCGCCTTCTCGACCTCGTCCAGCAGGACGACGCTGTACGGGCGCCGGCGCACGGCCTCCGTCAGCTGGCCGCCCTCCTCGTAGCCGACGTACCCGGGCGGGGCGCCGACCAGCCGCGCGACAGTGTGCTTCTCGCCGTACTCGCTCATGTCGATGCGGACCATGGCCCGCTCGTCGTCGAAGAGGAAGTCGGCGAGTGCCTTGGCCAGTTCGGTCTTGCCGACACCGGTGGGACCGAGGAAGAGGAAGGAGCCGGTCGGACGGTCCGGGTCGGCGATTCCGGCGCGGGTGCGACGTACGGCGTCCGACACGGCCTGTACGGCCTCGGTCTGGCCGATGAGCCGACGGCCCAACTCCTCCTCCATGCGCAGGAGTTTCTGGGTCTCGCCCTCCAGGAGCCGCCCGGCGGGGATGCCGGTCCAGGAGCCCACGACGTCGGCGATGTCGTCGGGCCCGACCTCTTCCTTCACCATCGTGTCCTCGGCGGCTTCCTCCTCCGCCTCGGAGGCCTCCTCCAAGTCCCTTTCCAGGGCTGGGATCTCGCCGTACAGCAGCTTGGAGGCGGTGTCGAAGTCGCCGTCGCGCTGGGCGCGTTCGGCCTGGCCGCGCAGCTCGTCGAGCTTCTCCTTCAGCTCACCGACGCGGTTGAGAGACTGCTTCTCCTTCTCCCAGCGGGCGGTGAGACCGCGCAGCTCCTCCTCCTTGTCGGCGAGGTCGCGGCGCAGCTTCTCGAGGCGCTCCTTGCTGGCGGCGTCGGTCTCCTTGCCGATCGCCAGCTCCTCCATCTTCAACCGGTCGACGGCGCGCTGGAGTTCGTCGATCTCGACCGGGGACGAGTCGATCTCCATACGCAGCCGGGACGCAGCCTCGTCGACGAGGTCGATGGCCTTGTCGGGCAGGAAGCGGGAGGTGATGTACCGGTCGGAGAGGGTCGCGGCCGCGACGAGCGCGCTGTCCGCGATCTGGACCTTGTGGTGGGCCTCGTAGCGCCCCTTGAGCCCGCGCAGGATCGCGATGGTGTCCTCGACGGTGGGCTCGGCGACCAGCACCTGCTGGAACCGCCGCTCCAGCGCCGGGTCCTTCTCGATCCGCTCGCGGTACTCGTCGAGCGTCGTGGCACCGACCATCCGCAGCTCACCACGGGCGAGCATGGGCTTGAGCATGTTGCCGGCATCCATGGCGGAGTCGCCGCCGGCACCCGCGCCCACCACCGTGTGCAACTCGTCGATGAAGGTGATGATCTGCCCGTCGGAGTCCTTGATCTCGGCGAGGACGGTCTTGAGCCGCTCCTCGAACTCACCGCGGTACTTCGCGCCCGCGACCATCGCGCCGAGGTCGAGCGCGACGAGCCGCTTGTCCTTGAGGGACTCGGGCACGTCGCCCTTCACGATGCGCTGGGCGAGCCCCTCGACGACGGCGGTCTTGCCGACACCGGGCTCACCGATGAGAACGGGATTGTTCTTGGTGCGGCGGGACAGCACCTGCACCACCCGCCGGATCTCCTGATCGCGGCCGATGACGGGGTCGAGCTTGCCCTCGCGCGCCGCGGCCGTGAAGTCGGTACCGAACTTTTCGAGCGCCTTGTACTGGCCCTCGGGATCCGGGGTCGTCACCCGGCGTCCTCCCCTGGTCTTCTGGAACGCCTCAAGGAGCTTCTGCGCACTGGCGCCCTGCTGGGAGAGTACGTCGCCGGTCTGGCCGCCCTTCGCGGCGATACCGATGAGCAGGTGCTCCGTGGAGAGGAACTCGTCGCCGAGCTCCCTGGCACGTTCGGCGGCGTCGGCGATGACGGCGAGCAGCTCGCGGTTGGGCTGCGGGGGCGCGACGGTGGACCCCGTCACGCTGGGCAGGCCCGCAAGGACACGTTCGGTCCCGGCGCGTACGGAGGCCTGGTCGGCGTCGACGGCGGCCAGCAGATCAGTGATGTTCTCGCTTGCTTGTTGGCCTCGCCCCCCGAGCAGCGCCAGCAGCAGGTGCGCGGGGGTCAGATCCGGGTGCCCCTCGGACACGGCCCGGTTGGTGGCCGCGTTGATCGCATCCCGGCTCCTGTTGGTCAGCTCGGCGTCCACGGTCGCGTTCTCCTCCTTGCGTCAGCGGTCCTGCATACGTCCCTCGTGCATGCATCCCTCATGCTGAGTGTGCCAACGGGCACAAAGTTGAGTCTATTCCACTCAAGGCCGCGACGGGGGCGTAGATTCGGGCCTCATGGCTTCATATCCGGTGGACCCGCGGCAGCCCGACGCCGCCTACCTCAGCTTCTGGCGCGAGCGGCACCTGTGCACGCTCTCGACACTCCGTCCCGACGGGAGTCCGCACGTGGTGCCGGTCGGGGTGACCTACGACCCCGAGGCGGGCCTGGCCCGGGTGATCACCAACAAGTCCAGCGCGAAGGTGGGCCACGTACTGGCGGCGGGGGCGGACGGGGCGCGGGTCGCGGTCTGTCAGGTGGACGGCCGCCGCTGGGCGACGCTGGAGGGGCGGGCGACGGTGTCCGGCGACCCGGCGCGCGTCGCGGAGGCGGAGCGGCGGTACGCGGAGCGGTACGGGCGGGTGCCGTCCCCGAACCCGTCCCGGGTGGTGATCGAGATCGACTTGACCTCGGCGATGGGGCGCGGCTGATTTCGGCCTATGTCGGTATGGGCTGATACCGGGAGGTTTCACGTAAAACTGCAGCGGCGTCACCGTGTTCAGGTCACGGTGACGCCGCTGCGGGGGGAAGTACCTGCGCGATCTACTACGACGGGGGAATCGCGTCAGGCACTGCGGGGGGTGGCTGCAATGGTCTGTACGTCCGGAGCTTCCGGTTCGGCCAGCTGGTGGTCGCGCTGGTCGAGGTTCACAAAGATCATTCCGTACCGAATGGCACACCGCACTGGCTGTGGCGCCCCCCGAGGCCGCCGCAGACACCGGTACGCCCGCAAGTCGTCCTCTTCGTCCCGGGTGACCACCACCGGTTCCCCGAACACGGTCACCATCAGCGAGTCACCGCTGTGGGGGATGGCGGTGACCAGGTCGATGAAGTGCCAGCCGGAGCGGTAGGCGGTGGCCATTTCTCGGCGGAAGGAGCGGTCGTCGGGGGGAGTAGTCATGAGTCCACTGAAGCCTTCGTGACGTCACTCACAGCACTGTCGGCCGGAACGCTCAGACCCCAACCGCTGTCAGCCTGCACGGTCGTCTGCGCGTTGCCCCAGCCGCTGTCCATGGAGATAGCCGCCGGCATGCTGCCCCAGCCGCTGTCCGGTGGCGCCGATGTCGTCGACGAGCCCCCCGCCGCGAGGCCCAGAGCCCCGAGAGCCACAACCGCGGAGAAAGCAGTGGCAAGTACTGAGCGAAGCATTCTCCTGTACATAGTCGGCTTCGTCCTCACTTGATCGGATCCTCTCCCCCGGTAATGAAGACGATGTCTTATTCAGGCACGTCACCACCACCGACACGATGCATCATGTTCCTGCATGTTCAGGACCCTGGGGGGTGGCGATTTGCCCATAGAACACTCAAACCAGACACATCCCCATCCCGTCACCGAACTTTGTGACGAGGGGGCGCGCTTGTACACGAGCGCTTTGAGCACCGGGCGCATCGCCCGGGCCGAAGCGGCGGCCGCGCCATGCCTCCTGGAGTTCGCGCTGCTGCGCCCCGATCCGGACGACTCGAACTGGCTGCGGCCCGTCCCCCCGTCCGTCGCGCTCACCCAACGACTGCACCCTATTGAGCGCGAGATCCAGGAGCGCAGACGGCGCACCATCGAACTGACCGAATCATTTGAGCCGTTCATGATGGTCAGCGCCCAGGCTCCCGCCCCCACCCACGCGATCACCGTGCTGGAGGGAATCGACCGCATCAACGCGGCGCTCGACGTCGCCACGTCCGAGTGCCACACGGAGATGCTCACGATCCAGCCAGGCGGCCGCCGCAGCGAGCACATCCTCAACGAGGCCCTGCAGCGGGACCGGCCCCTTACCGACCGCGGCGTCCGGATCCGCACTCTGTACCAGCACACGGTCCGCTACAGCCAGGGCACCGCCGCGTACATGGACCGCATAGCGAGCGGGAAGATAGAGATCCGAACGCTCGAAGAACTCATCGAGCGGCTCATCATCTGCGACGGGACCGTTGCCTTCATACCCGCCAGCGACGACAACCAGTTCGCCCTGGAACTCCGTCACCCCGGCCTGGTCCGGTATCTGACCAGAGTCTTCGAGCAACTCTGGCGCCGCGCCACCCCTCTGCGGGAAGAAGTCCCGTACGAGTCCACCCCCGACGGCATCACGGGCGTCCAGCGCTCGATAGCCAAGCTCCTCGTCGAGGGCCATGTCGACGAGGCCATCGCGCGCCGGCTCGGGATGAACGTCCGCACCTGCCGCGCCCACATCGCGAAGCTCGCCGCGGCCCTGGGTAGCGGAAGCCGGGCCCAACTCGGCTTTCTGATAGCGCAGTCGGGGATTCTGGACCAGGAGCACTGAATGCCGAGAAGGCAGGGCGACGCGGCCCTCGCTCAGCGCGCGGGCGTAGAGCGCACGATGGCGAACCTTCTCGTCGAAGGCCTCACCGATGCCGCCACAGCCGACCGCCTCGGTATGAATGTCCGCACCGCCCGAGTCCACATCGCCAAACCCGCCGCCCTGCTCGGCAGCGAGAGACGGGCCCGACTCGGCTGTCTCATAGGCCAGTCGGGGATCCTTGACCAGGAAGGTCAGGAACACCAGGGGCATCAGGAACCGTGATCGGCTGGAGCTCCCCGGGGCGGGGCGGCCCGTCCAACCCCGCCTGGGCGATGCGGACGCCCAACTGGGTGCGACTGGCCGCGCCCAGGGTCTCCGACAGACGCGCGATGTGCGCCCGGCACGTACGGACGCTGATGCCGAGCCGTTCCGCGACCACCGCGTCCTGGTGGCCCTCGGCAAGGAGCGCGGCGATGGAGCGTTCTCGATGCGTGATGCCCTCGATGCCCGTCGACGGGAGCGGGGACGTCAGCGGGATCGCCAGACGCCACAGGCGCTCGAAGACCGTGACCAGGTAGTCGACCAAAGCCGGGTGGCGCAGTTCCAGGGCGATCGTGCGGTCCGGGTTCGCGGGGATGAAGGCGACCTTGCGGTCGAAGAGGATCAGGCGTTCCACGACCTCGTCGAGGGTCCTCGCCTCCGCCGCGTCCCCCACCAACTCCATGTAGTTGAGAAGGCCCTGGCCATGCCTCGCCACGTGTGTGTACAGGTCGCGCATGCGCACGCCCCGGCGGCGCATCTCCAGCGCCCGGTGCAGACCCTCGGAGAGTTCGTCCTCGCGGCGGATACCGCCCGGCTGCACGGCGAGGACCTCGCTCGTGCACTCCTCGGTCGCCTTGTCCATGGCGGCCCGGATCCGCGGCAGTCCGTCGAGGACGCGGATCGCCACGCCCTCGGCCGGCGCCTGGACGCGCCCGCCGAGCCCCGCGTACCACTCGAACGCGGACACCGCGTCGCCCACCCGCGCCTGGCTCGCGCTGACCTCCTCGTACACCCCCCGCAGCAGTCGTGTCATGACCTCCTGCGGCGAGGTCGGCACCAGCCAACCCATGTCGTCGGGGTCGGGGTGCAGCAGCGCCAACTCCAGCAGGCAGGGCACCGATTCCGCGTCCTCGCGGGGCACGCGGCCGCGCCGCACGGCCCGGGAGTACACCCGGTCGCCGGCCTCGCACAGTCGGTCAGCGCCGTGCGGATGCGTGTCCGTCCCGTGCCCGGCCATCTCCCACCCCTGGCTCCAACCCTGGCGTAAGCCCCGCATCCCAGCGTCTTTCGCAGCGCAACCACCCGCGCTCCGGCGTCTTCCGCAGCGCAACTATGCGCGGCCCCGTCCGGCATCGCAACACGGCTGCTCCGCCTACGCGCCCCATCTCGCCCGTATTTGCGGGCAAAAGTTCCCACCTCCGCCCTGCCCCTTGCAACAAGATGACGGTGGTGCCGCCCCGGCGCCCGGTGCACCGTGGAGCCGCTTCCCACGGGGTGCGCGACGGCGCTCCGAGCGACCCTGGTCGATCACCCCCCTTTTTTCGGCCAGGGCCCCGCGTGCGGCGGCGCACGGCGAAGGGCCGCGTGAGCTGCCGGAAATCACCGAGTGATCGGCATGTTACGTACCGCACTTGACGTCAGCTCATGGCGGACATATGTGACGCGTACGCGTTGGCCGATGCGTGGCACGAGATGTTTGAGCGGCCCGGTGAGGTCAGGACCGCCTATGAGCCGGCGCTGGCGGCGCTGCAGCCGATCGAGCCGGGTGAACTGCGGTTCCGGGCCGACCAGATGGCGCGGGCCTTCACCGACCGGGGTGTGACCTACGCCTTCGCCGGCCAGAGCCACGCCTGGATCGAGTACTGGGCGGGCGACCGGACCGGCTACGACCCCACCAACAGCACCCGCGCCGACGAGTCCCACGTCGTGGTCGGGCGGCGCCGCGACCACGACGACGTGACCCCGCACAAGGGGGTGTACCGGGGGTGGCCGGGGGGCCGCCCTCGACGTGTTCCGACGCGCCTTCGGGTACACCCCGGGCACGCACCAGCGGCGTGTCAGCCCGCGACCCAGCTCCTGAGGAGCGCCTCCCGGGCCGGCCGCCACGGTGTCGCGCCGCCGCCGTCGGCGCGGCCCCACTCCACCAGCCGTGCCACGTCCGCCGTACCGTCCACGAACCGTTCCAACAGCTCCAGCGACAGCTCGTACTCGGACTGCACATAGCCCCCGACGGCGGCGCAGTACACGGTCAGCTCGGCCTTCTCCTCGTCCGTGCGGACGTGGATCTCGAACGCGGGCGGGGCCTCGCCGCCGCCCAACGCCACGTCGAGGACCGTGTCCACCACGCTGTTCACCAGCCACCGGGTGCTCGAACGCACCGGGGCGTAGTGGACGCTGACGTCGCGCACGTCCGGCCAGGCCCAGAACCCCTTCTGGTCCGTGCCCACGGCCTCGATCCCCTCGGGGGTGAGCCGGACGCCGCGCCCGAACCCCTCGGGCTCTGCACCGAGGTACACGCTCTCCTCGGTGATCCAGAACAGGCCGATCATGGCCACGGGGCGCCTCCAGGGGGACGACAGGGGTACGACGTTCGACACGACGTTCGGTCACCCTCTGAGACACCGGTGAACCGCGAACGGTTCACCGGCACTGCGTCCGCGTCCTACTTGATGCCGTTCGCGCGGCACGCCGCCTTGTAGCTGGCCGTGCAGATCTGCTGGACGGTGTAGATGCTGTCGGGGATCACCGTGTCCTTGATGTTGCCCTTCTTGAGCGCGACCACGGGCACGAGCTGGGCCGGAATGTCCTTGTTCGTCGGGCTGTTGACCTTGTCGCGGGTGAGGGCGTCGAACTCGATCGAGCGGCCCTGGACCCTCGCCACGGCCATCTCGGCGGCCGCGGTGGCCTCCTGCGGGTACGACTTGTACACGCTCATGAACTGGTCGCCCTTGAGGATGCGCTGCACCGCGTCGAGCTCGGCGTCCTGGCCGGTGACAGGCGGCACGGAGCTGACGCCCGCGGTCTTCAGAGCGTCGATGACGGCGCCCGCGAGGCCGTCGTTGGCGGAGTAGACACCGGCGATGTTGTTGAGACCGACCGCGGCGATCGCCTTCTCCATGTTGGCCTTGGCGTTGACCGGGTTCCAGTCCTTGGTGTCGTAGGACTTGGCGATGACGACCTTGTTGTCGAGCTCGGAGAGGGCGCCCGCCTTGAACTGCGCGGCGTTCGGGTCGGTGGTCGCGCCGTTCATCATGATGATCTTCTTCGAGGACGAGTTGCTGCCCAGCGCCCCGACGAGCTCCTTGCCCTGGACCTCGCCGACGAGTTCGTTGTCGAAGGAGATGTACGCGTCGATCGGGCCCTGCGCCAGGCGGTCGTAGGCGATGACGGGAATGCCCGCGTCCTTGGCCTTCTGCACGCCGCTCGCGATGGCCTGGGAGTCCACCGCGTCCACGAGGATGACGTCGACCTTGTCGTCCACCATCTGCTGGAGCTGGGTGTTCTGCTTGGCCGCGTCCTGCTCGGCGTTGGCGTAGACGACCTTGCCCTTGTTGCTGGTGAGCTTCTCGACCTGCTCCTTGATGATGCGGTAGTCGAACTTCTCGTAACGGGTGTTTTCCCTCTCCGGGAGGAGCAGGCCCACCTTGATGTCGTCGCCCTTCGTGGGGCTGGCCTTGGTGTCGCTGCCGCCGATTCCGTCCACGACACCGCAGCCGGCGAGGGTGACGGCCATGGCGGACGAGGCCAGGGATATGACGGTGCGACGCAGACGGGTGTTACGAGTGTTCACATCAGGTGCCTTCCGGGCGAGGTTGCAGCATTGCGACCCAGGTGGCTGAAAGCCAACGCGGCGATCACCTCAGCGTCAAGGACTAACCACTTAACGAGATGGCAACAGCGTTCCGTGTTCCCCAAGTGAACACGATGGGAAGAGGGTACGCCCCGTCTTCCAGCAATCCCCATGGCTTCACCTTCTGTGATCCACCGTCGTACAACCAACTCCCCTGCTCAGGAGTCCTGATCGTCAACGGTTTTGCCCGCCGTTGACGATCAGGACTCCCGAAGGAACGCATTGAACCCAGCCAGAGGCACGACCGCGGCGCTCTCCTGCGCCCTCGTGCTCGCCACCGCCGGCGGTCTGCTCACCGCGACCGTCATCCCCGCGTCCGCGGCGACGAATTGCGCATCTCCCGTCTACAAACGGGAGTTCTTCGCGAACACCACCTTCTCGGGCACAGCGAAGAAAACGGACTGCGACGGCACGATCGACCAGAACTGGGGCACCGGCGCCCCGGCTTCGGGCCTGCCGTCCAACAACTTCGGCGTCCGCTGGACAGTGACCCGCGACTTCGGATCCGGCGGCCCCTTCGCCCTCCCCCTCGCGACCCAGGACGGCCTCCGCGTCTACCTCGACGGCAGCCGCAAGGTCGACCTCTGGAAGAACGTGTCGTCGACGGTGAAGAAGACCGTCAACATCACCATCCCGTCCGGCAAGCACACCCTGCGCGTCGACTACGTCAACTGGACCGGCTCCGCCACGGTCAAGTTCACTTACGCGCCGCGGACTTCGGCCACCTACGACAAGACCGCGCCGCTGGCCCCGGCCGGCCTCGCCGCCACGTACACGGCCGCCACCCAGCAGACCAAGCTGACCTGGTCGAAGAACGTCGAGATGGACCTCGCCGGATACCGCGTCTACCGGCAGGTGGCGGCAGCGGAGCCTGGCGGCAGCTGACCTCGGCGACCACCACCTCGTACACCGACGTCCCGCCCGCCACCGGGGACAAGTACGAGTACCTCGTCAGGGCGTACGACAAGGCCGGGAACTTCTCGGCGGAGACCGCACGCGCCACCGTGCCCAGTTTCGCCGTGACCACCCGACCGGCTTCGCCGCCACCGGCACCGACAAGGGCATCGCCCTCTCCTGGAATGCGGTGCCCGGCGCCGCCCGCTACCGCGTGGTCCGCGTGGCCGAGGGCGAACCCGGCATCTACTGGTTGCCCACCGGCACCTCGCTGACCGACACCGGCGTGGCACGCTCCGCCGCGTACGAGTACCGGGTCGCGGCGGTCGACGCCAGCGGCCGGATCACCGCCTACACCCCCCTCAAGGCCGCGCGGCGCCTAGTGGCCGCCCCCGCGAACGTCCAGGCGTTTCCGCAGCGCAGCGCGGTCACCCTGACCTGGCGAGTGGACGAGGAGACCGGCGGGGACTACGCGGACTTCCGGATCTACCGGTACGGCGGCGCGAGCGCCGGATGGGCCGAGGTGACCGACCGCTGCGACCCGTACAAGCGCACCCTCGCCGACGGCACCGTCCAGCACCTGTGCACGGACTACTCGGCGGGCACGGGCATCGCCTACCGCTATGTGGTCACCGGCTACGACAGGACCGGCACGGAATCGATTCGGAGCACCGAGGCGGCGGCCACCACCGGCACTGACGCGCAGGGTCCCGCGGCGCCGGCCTCCGCGACCGCGGCCTCCGCGGACTGGGGCACGGTCGTGACATGGGAACCGGTGGCCGACGCCGATCTCGACCGCTACTCCGTGCTGCGGGGCACGACCGTCGTCGACGGCGACTCCGTCGGCTGCTCCGACCCCGTGCACATCGGCTGGGCCGACGCGGACGCCACCTCGTACCAGGACGTCAACCTCGCGGACGGCGAGAAGTTCTGCTACGTCGTACGGGCCGTCGACTTCGCCGGCAACGCCGGTGAGGGCGCCACGGCCCACACCACCGAGAGGGATCTGAGGCCCACGGTGCAGACTCCCGCCGGGGCCACCCACATGGCCTGGGCGACAGTCTGGAGCCCCGGCACGGTGCAGGTGGGCATGTGGTCACCCGCGGGCACGGAGACCTACAGCAGTGCCCGATTCTCCCGCTGGAACCCGCAGACCGGGACCTTCGACGCACTGCCCGAATCGGAGTACACCACGATCTACGACCACGACGTCCCCACCGGAACGACCCTGTGGTACCAGGTCGTCGGTGTGCGCGACGACGGCAGCATCTCGCAACCGGTCCTCGTGGGCGTGGCCGTGCCGCCGGCCTCCTGAACAACGCGAAGGGGCCCGGAGGTTGGAAACCTCCGGGCCCCTTTCACGTGCGCGAGCGCGTCAGTCCGAGGACTGCTGCCGCTTCGGCCGCCACACCACCAGCGCGCTCGTCTGCTGGACCTCCTGGTACGGGACCAGGTCGCGGCGGTACGAGGCGTGGACGGCCGCCTCGCGTTGCTGCATGGCGGCTGCCGCGCCGTCCAGGGCCGATTCCAGTTCCGCCACGCGGGACTGGAGCGCGGCGACCTGGTTCTCCAGTTCGATGATGCGCTTGATGCCGGCCAGGTTGATGCCCTCGTCCTGCGACAACTGCTGGACGGTGCGCAGCAGTTCGATGTCGCGGGCCGAGTAGCGCCGGCCCCGCCCGGCGGTGCGGTCGGGGGAGACCAGGCCGAGGCGGTCGTACTGACGCAGGGTCTGCGGGTGCAGGCCGGAGAGTTGGGCCGCCACCGAGATGACGTAGACCGGGGTTTCCTCGGTCAGTTCGTACGGGTTGCGTCGACGGCCGTCCATCACCCTCAAGCTCCCTTCGCGGCCTGGAACAGCTCCGCCCGCGGGTCCTCACCCGCGGTCGCCTCGCGATACGCCTCCAGGGCGTCACGAGCCTTGCCCGACATGTCCGTGGGGACCGCGACCTCGACGGTGACGAGGAGATCGCCCCGGGTGCCGTCCTTGCGGACCGCACCCTTGCCGCGGGCCCGCATCGTCCGGCCGTTGGGCGTGCCCGGCGGCAGCTTCAGGGTGACCGGCGGTCCGCCCAGCGTCGGCACACGCACCTCGCCGCCGAGAGCCGCCTCCGCGAAGGTGACGGGCACGGTGACGGTGAGGTTGTCGCCCTTGCGGCCGAAGACCGGGTGGGCGTCCACATGGACGGTGACGTACAAGTCGCCCGCCGGGCCGCCCCGTTCGCCGGGTGCGCCCTTGCCGCGGAGGCGAATCCGCTGGCCGTCGCTCACCCCCGCCGGGATGCGGACCTGCATCGTGCGCGACGACTTGGCGCGGCCGCTGCCCTTGCAGATCTCGCACGGGTTCTCCGCGATCAGACCACGGCCCTTGCAGTCCGGGCAGGGGTCGGTCAGGGAGAATCCGCCGCCCGAGCCACGGGCGACCTGGCCGGTGCCGACGCACGTCGGGCACACCCGAGGGGTGCCGTTCGCGTCGCCGGTCCCGGAGCACGCCTTGCAGGGCGCCTGCGACGTCATCCGCAGCGGAACCGTCGCGCCGTCCACCGCCTCGGTGAAGCTCAGCGTCACCTCGGTGTCGATGTCCTGGCCGCGCCGGGGCTGCGTACGAGTGCCGGTGGTCGCGCCGCCGCGGTTGAACAGGCCCCCGAAGACATCCCCGATGCCGCCGCCGAAGCCGCCTCCCGCGCCCTGTCCCTGGGCGCCGCCTCCGAAGAGGTCGCCCAGGTCGAAGTTGAAGGAGCCGCCGCCGGCGCCGGGACCCGGACGGAAGCCGCCGTTGCCGAAGAGGGCGCGTGCCTCGTCGTACTCCTTGCGCTTCTTGGGGTCGCCGAGCACGTCGTTGGCCTCGGAGATCTCCTTGAAGCGCTCCTCGGCCTTGGCGTTGCCCTTGTTGGCGTCCGGGTGGAACTCGCGGGCGAGCTTCCGGTACGCCTTCTTGATCTCAGCCTCGGTGGCGTCCTTGGGGACGCCGAGGACCTTGTAGAAGTCCTTCTCGATGAAGTCCTTGGTGCTCATCCTCAGCGTCCCTCCTCTCTTGTGCGTTCAACGTCAGCCCTCGTCCGGGCCACCGCTCTCCTTGTCGTCGGCCGCCTCGGCCTCGTCGGCCTTGACGGTCTGCGCCCCCGGCTGGGGCTCGGCGACGGCCACCCGCGCGGGACGGATGGTGCGCTCGCCGATGCGATACCCCGGCTGCAGAATCGCCACGCACGTCGTCTCGGTGACGTCGGGCGCGTACGAGTGCATCAGGGCCTCGTGGATCGTCGGGTCGAAGGGCTCGCCCTCCTTGCCGAACTGCTGCAGCCCCATCTTCGCCGCGACGGTCTCCAGCGACTCGGCCACCGACTTGAAGCCGCCGACCAGTTCGCCGTGGTCCCGTGCACGGGCGATGTTGTCGAGCACGGGCAGGAGCTCGGTCAGGAGGTTCGCGATGGCGATCTCCTTGACCGCGATCCGGTCGCGCTCGACCCGACGGCGGTAGTTCTGGAACTCGGCCTGGAGCCGCTGGAGGTCCGCCGTGCGCTCGTTGAGCGCCGTGCGCGCCTGGTCCAGCTGGGCCGTCAGGCCGACCAACTGTGCTGCTGCGTCCCCGTCCGGGGCCGCCGCCCCCTCCGAAGAGGAGGTGGCGGTCTGCGGCTCGGCGTCGTCAGAGGTGGCGCCGGAGGGGACGTCGGGCTTCTCCTCGAAGCCCGGGGTCTCCTCCGTCACGCGGCACCGTCCTTACGCTCCTCGTCGACGATCTCGGCGTCGACGACGTCGTCGTCGGCCTTCGGGGCCTCGGCACCGGGAGCGTCGCCGCCCGCGGCCTGCGCGGCCTGGGCGTCGGCGTACATCGCCTGGCCCAGCTTCTGCGAGACGGCGGCGACCTTCTCGGTGGCCGTACGGATCTCGGCGGTGTCCTCGCCCTTGAGCGCGGCCTTCAGCTCCTCGACGGACGCCTCGACCTCGGTCTTGACCTCGCCGGGGACCTTGTCCTCGTTGTCCTTGAGGAACTTCTCCGTCTGGTAGACGAGCTGCTCGCCCTGGTTGCGGGTCTCGGCGGCCTCGCGGCGGGCGTGGTCCTCCTCCGCGTACTTCTCGGCCTCCTGGCGCATCCGGTCGACCTCGTCCTTCGGCAGCGAGGAGCCGCCGGTGACGGTCATCTTCTGCTCCTTGCCCGTGCCGAGGTCCTTCGCGGTCACGTGCATGATGCCGTTGGCGTCGATGTCGAAGGCGACCTCGATCTGCGGGACACCGCGCGGGGCCGGCGGCAGACCGGTCAGCTCGAACATCCCGAGCTTCTTGTTGTACGCCGCGATCTCGCGCTCGCCCTGGTAGACCTGGATCTGCACGGAGGGCTGGTTGTCCTCGGCGGTGGTGAAGATCTCGGACCGCTTGGTCGGGATCGTCGTGTTCCGCTCGATGAGCTTCGTCATGATGCCGCCCTTGGTCTCGATACCGAGGGACAGCGGGGTCACGTCGAGGAGCAGGACGTCCTTGACCTCACCCTTGAGGACACCGGCCTGGAGGGCGGCGCCGATGGCGACGACCTCGTCCGGGTTGACGCCCTTGTTGGCGTCCTTGCCACCGGTCAGCTCGCGCACGAGCTCGGCGACGGCCGGCATACGGGTGGAGCCACCGACGAGAACGACGTGGTCGATCTCGGAGAGGTTGATGCCCGCGTCCTTGATGACGTTGTGGAACGGCGTCTTGCAGCGCTCCAGAAGGTCGGCGGTGAGCTGCTGGAACTGGGCGCGCGTGAGCTTCTCGTCCAGGTGCAGCGGGCCCTCGGCGGACGCCGTGATGTAGGGCAGGTTGATCGAGGTCTCGGTGGACGAGGACAGCTCGATCTTGGCCTTCTCGGCGGCCTCACGGAGGCGCTGGAGGGCCATCTTGTCCTTGGAGAGGTCCACGCCGTGGCCGCTCTGGAACTGCTTCACCAGGTAGTCGACGACACGCTGGTCCCAGTCGTCACCACCGAGGTGGTTGTCACCGTTGGTGGCCTTCACCTCGACGACGCCGTCGCCGATCTCCAGCAGGGACACGTCGAAGGTGCCGCCACCGAGGTCGAAGACGAGGATGGTCTGGTCGTCCTTGTCGAGACCGTAGGCCAGGGCGGCGGCCGTCGGCTCGTTGACGATGCGCAGCACGTTCAGGCCGGCGATCTCGCCGGCCTCCTTCGTCGCCTGACGCTCGGAGTCGTTGAAGTACGCGGGAACGGTGATGACCGCGTCCGTGACCTTCTCGCCCAGGTAGGCCTCGGCGTCGCGCTTCAGCTTCTGCAGGATGAAGGCGCTCATCTGCTGCGGGTTGAAGTGCTTCCCGTCGAGCTCGATCTTCCAGTCCGTACCCATGTGACGCTTCACCGAGCGGATGGTCCGGTCCACGTTCGTGACCGCCTGGCGCTTGGCGACCTCGCCGACGAGCACCTCACCGTTCTTGGCGAAGGCGACGACGGACGGCGTGGTCCTGGCGCCCTCGGCGTTGGTGATGACGGTGGGCTCGCCGCCCTCCAGAACGCTGACGACGGAGTTAGTCGTGCCCAGGTCGATGCCGACCGCACGTGCCATTTCGATTCCTCCAGCAATGACTTGAGTGGAACGGACTCAAGTGTGCATGACGCCCGCCGCTGGGTCAACAGACCTGAGTCGGGGGGGCTCAACTCTTATCTGTTCCTTACGCGCAAGAGGGGTCTGAACTGGAGCTTTGCCGCCTGGGGTTGAGGATTTCAGCCCCGGCCGGCACCCATCAGCCCGTCCGGCGCTGGAGGACGAGGCCGTGCAGGCCGATACGGGGGTCCGGATCTGGGGGCGGAGCGCTGAGGGGACGGGAACGGGTAGGGGCGGCGGGGACGAGGAACCGGACGCGCGCCGCCCGCGACCACGACGAGCGCGACGCACCCCACCACCCACCATGCCGCACCCGCCCCCACCCACCCCAGGTCGATGAGCAATCCCACCACCGCCCCGGCGAACGCGGCGACCCCGATGACGACCGTGACCCCCTGCCGGGTCAGCCCGACCCGCCGCAGCCGGTGCACGAGATGGTCCGGCGCGGACCGCAGCGGCGGCCGCCCGGCGCGCCGCCGCGACACGAGCACGAGTACGGCATCGGCACTGGCCACCGCCGTCAGCGCGAACCCGCCCCCGAGCCCGGGCCCGGCCTCCCGCCCGGCCTGCACCAGCACGACCGCCGAGGCCAGCACGAACCCGGCGAACAGCGCACCGCACCGCCCCGGCACGATCCGGGCCGGCGGCCACCCGTGCATCAGGAACCCGGTGAGCGCGGCGGCCAGCACGCTCAGCAGCGCCGCGAGCCCGTCCATGACCTCGGCGGCGGCACACCCGCTGAGCGCAAAGGCGGTGATGACGCCGACGGTCCCCATCACTCCGTCGGCGTGATCGAGCGAGCCGAAGGCGTGCACGACGAAGGCGATCCAGGCGACTGCCAGCACCCCGGCCGGCAGCCCGAGTTCGTCGTACGGCACGGTCAGCGCGGCGGCACCCAGCACGCCGGCGACCCGCACCGCGAGCGGCACGGCCCAGAGATCACTGACCAGTCCCAGCACGGCGACCCCGATGCCGGCCATCAGCACCCGCCCGGCCTCCGGCCCCAGCGGGGCGACGTCCGTCCAGTCCACGATCCCGGCCACGAACGCCGTCCCGGTGACGACGGCCACCCCGCCGAGCAGCGGAACCGGCCGCACACGCCGGCGCTCGACCACCCCGAGGCGCAGGGCGAACATCCGCAGCAGCGAACTGAGCGCGGCGGTGAGCAGCAGTGCGGCCGTGGCGGCGGCGATTCCGTACAACACGCCCTTGAGGCTAAGCCCGAACACCCCAATATGGGATGAATAACACGATCTGCTTTACGTGTCACGCCGTGCATCCCATGGCCGCACATGGCCGGAAGCCGCCTGGCTGCCGCATACCCCGGGGACGTACCCTGCCTCCCCTGGAAGCATGGCGCCGGAGGGAACACGGGGGATCCGGTGGGGAACGTACTGCGTGCCTGGCCCATCGGACTCGCCGGGATTGTGCTCGGAGTGGCCGCGACCGCCGCCAAGGACTGGCTCGGCGGCAAGGCGAAACTCCTGCTCGACTTCCTGTACGCACGGCTCGCCGGCAGCGCGCTGCTGCGCAGGACCGCGCTGGCCAAGTACACGCGCGCGCTGTACCTCAGGCACCGCCGCTTCGCGGTCTCCTTCCAGGTGGACGACGACCTCAAGCTCCCGATGGAGCAGGTGTACGTCCCCCTGCGCAGCGCCCGCGCCGAGGGCGCTCTCGGGGAGCTGGCGGCGAACCTGCGCGACGAGCCGCACAGCGTGGTGCTCGGCGTGCCGGGCTCGGGCAAGACGATGCTGCTGCGGCACGAGGCGCTGATGTGGGCACGGCAGCGCATCCGGGTGCGCGGCGGGGAGGACCGCGCAGACCGGATGGCCCGGACCGGTCTGCGCGCCCTCCGTGTCAATCTGCGGGACCGTCGGGACATCCCCGTACTCCTCGAACTGCACCGGCTGAACAAGGAGCCGGAGCTGGGCCTGGAGCAGCACATCGTGCGCCACTTCGAGCGGCACGAGTTCCCGCGGGCGGACAAGTGGGTGGCGCGGGCGCTGGAGCGGGGCGAACTCGCCCTCTACTTCGACGGCCTGGACGAGGTGACGACCGAGCTGCGGCCCCGGGCGGTGGACCAGATCAAGGACTTCATCGCGACATACCCCGACTGCAGGACCGTGGTGACGTGCCGCGTCGCGGTGTACGACGGCTGGTTCGCCGACGACGTGGGTCAGACCCTGCGCGTGCGTGACTTCGACGAGCACCTCATCCGCCGCTTCCTGAACGGGTGGCCGTGGCGGGTGGGCACGGCAGAGGACACCGTCGACCAGGTGCTGGGCGCGCTCCGGGACACCCCGCAGATCATGGCGCTGGCCCGCAATCCGCTGCTGCTGACGATGATCGCGTACCTCTACGACTTCGTGTACGCGGGCACGGAACAGGTGCTGCCGCACACGCGGGCGGAGTTCTACAAGGAGGTCATCGACAGTCTCCTGATCGACCGCCGCCGCCAGCCGAAGTTCTCGCTGCCCCTGAAGAAGGCGGTGCTCCAACAACTCGCCCTGGCGGCCCAGGACATTCCGTCGGGGACGCACGACCGGCTGGCACTCCCGGAGAGCGAGGTACTGCGGACCACGCGGCGCGTGCTGCAGCAGCAGGGGCGCGATCCGGCCGTCGCCGAGGACGTGCTGAAGGAGATCGTGGAGCGCAGCGGACTGCTGCTGGCCGTGGACAACGGCGAGCGGTACCAGTTCGCCCACCTGACGTTGCAGGAGTACCTGGCGGCCGTGGCCCTCGCGGCCGATCCGGCGGGACTGCTGCGGCGGTACGAGGGGGACCCGGCAGCCTGGCGGGAGGCCGTACGGCTGTGGTGCGGGGTGGAGCCGCGGGACTCGACGGAGGTGGTGCGGGCGGTTTTCGGACGGGACCGGGTGTTGGCGTTTCAGTGTCTGGCGGACGCCAGCACCGTCGACGACCGGCTGGCGGAGCAGGTGCTCGAGCACTTCACCAGCAGGCTCCGCAGGGGTGATGCCGACGAGCAGGTGATCGCCGCGTTCGGGCTGGTCGCCGGGGACCGTCGACAGCACGGCATACGGGTATTCAACTTCCTGACGGAAACGCTTCGCTCGAACCCGGCGGAGCTGGTCGCCGCGCCGGAGAGCCGGCCTCACGCCGACGCCGCGGCCCACGCGCTGGCGGCCACCAATCTGCCCATGGCCGCCGCCATGCTGGCTTCGACGGCCCAGCCGGTCAACCCCGCCTGGCGTGCTCTGCCCCTGATGGGGGACCTCGCGGTGCCGCTGTTCGCGTACAAGGCCGCCGAGTACCCCCAGGCCGTCCGCCAGCTGTGGTCCATCCGCACGCCCAAGGCCGCGCTCGCCCTGAACCACCTGCTCTGGCACGACCGGTCCCCCGAGACGCTGCTCATGTGCGCCTTCCACCTCGGCGAACTGATCACCGTCCCGGAGATCGCCGCCGAGCTGCGCACCGCACAGGTACGGCCCGAGGAGGCGCAGTACCTGGACTGGGTCTGGCGGCCCTTCACGCAGGGGCCCGACGACGCGCTGGCCAAGATCGCCGGGAGGATCGCCGCGATCATCAACGGGGCGGAGGCCGCTGCCTTCGCGGGACTGCCGGATCTGCCGCCGCCCGATCCGCGGATCATCGCCGCGCTCGTCGTCATCGATGACAGCCCTCTGCCCAGCGTCGAACCCTTCTCAAGGGCGGGGGACGCTCCAGAGGCAGCAGCGGACTGGTACGCCCGGAACGTGGAGTCACGTGGTCCCGGGCGGTCCACGCCATCGGCCGACCTCAGCGCTCTCGACCTCGCCCAGGCTCTGAGCGAGGCCGCGGAGACGGAACCGTCGGCGCTGCCGTACGCCACCGCCGCCCTCTCCGCGGCCGGGCTGTCCCCACGCCGGTCGGCGCTCCTGTCCCTCCTCCCCGCCTCCGTGCGCTTGGCGGCCATCAGGACACTCCTGCGCCAGCCCGCCTTCGCTGGGACGCAGAGCTGGGACGCGCTCCCCCGGCACACCGAACCCACCCGCGACGACAGGTCCTTCGACTACAACACGAGCCCCCACTACCGCTTCATCCTGCTGATCTGCCTTGCCTTCTCCGGCCTCGCCGCCTGGCGCGCCTTCGAAGCCGCCACCGGAGACCGCCCCTGGGGCCCCGGGTGGCCGGCCGCGGCCGCCCTCGCCCAGATCACGATCGCCTGGCTCGTCCTCATCGGCCACGGCATCCTCACCAACCACTGGGTGCTCGCCGAACTCGGCATCATGAGCGGCCCGACGCTGCTCTTCGCGATCACCGACGACGAACGTGAGGGCCGCTGGGCCCTGGCCACCCTCGGTCTCGTCCCCGCCGCGGGCGTCTACTCCTTCGTCGCGGTCATGGAGCCCTGGGGCGTGCTCGCGGCGATCGGGGTCATCGTCCTGGCGACCGCGGCCTGCGTTGTCGCCCGCAAGCTCGCGGACGTACGCAAGCGGGACGTACAGGCGAGAACCCACCCGGTACGGGAACTCGTCCTCAAGCCCCTCCTCTGACCCCGCCTGCGAGAACGACGCGCCCCCGCTCAGGCAACCCTCAGCGACGCAGATCACCGCACTCCTGGCTACAGTGCGGCGCTAGAAGTGGGTAGTCTCAGACGGACTGCATAAGTTACCGCTTAGTAATCACCTTCGAGGTCATACTCGAAGCAACACCTCGCAGGCCCGAGGAGCCCCCAAATGCAACTCGCCGCGATCATCGTGTCGCTGGTCCTGACCGTGGTCGGCGTTGCGCTGCTCGCACGCGCCATCGGCCAGTTCGTCCGGTATTTCAAGCTCGGCCAACCCGTACCCGCCGGAGCCCGGACGGACAACCCCTACCAGCGCAGTGTGACGCTGGTCAGGGAGTTCCTCGGCCACACGCGGATGAACCGCTGGGGCATCGTCGGCTTCGCCCACTGGTTCGTGGCCGTCGGCTTCCTGACGCTGCCGCCGACGATCATCACCGCGTACGGCCAGCTGTTCCAGGCCGACTGGACGCTGCCGTTCATCGGCGGCTTCCTGCCGTACGAGCTGTACATCGAGTTCATCGCCGCGATGACGACCATCGGGATCGTCGTCCTGATGGCCATCCGGCTGCTGAACCTGCCCTCGCGGCCTGGCCGCAAGTCGCGGTTCGCGGGCTCCAAGATGGGCCAGGCGTACTTCGTCGAGTACGTCATCCTCACCATCGGCCTGGCGATCTACGTGCTGCGCGGCCTTGAGGGCGCGCTGCACCACGTGGACCACTTCGAGGCCGCGTACTTCGCGTCGTACCCGCTGATCCTCGCCTTCAAGGGCCTGGGCCTCGGCACGCTGCAGAACCTCGTCTACTTCACCGCCATGATCAAGCTGGGCACGACCATGATCTGGATGATCACGGTCTCGCTCAACACGAACATGGGCGTCGCCTGGCACCGCTTCCTGGCCTTCCCGAACATCTGGTTCAAGCGGAACGCGACCGGTGAGACCGCGCTCGGCGCGCTCCAGCCCATGACCTCCGGCGGCAAGCCGATCGACTTCACCGACCCCGGTGAGGACGACGTCTTCGGTGTCAGCCAGGTCGAGCAGTTCTCCTGGAAGGGACTGCTGGACTTCTCCACCTGCACCGAGTGCGGCCGCTGCCAGTCGCAGTGCCCCGCCTGGAACACCGGCAAGCCGCTCTCCCCCAAGCTGCTGATCATGTCGCTGCGCGACCACGCGCACGCCAAGGCGCCCTACCTGCTCGCCGGTGGCGGCAAGACCATGGAGGGCGAGGAGAAGGCGTCCGAGGAGCAGCTGAAGGACGTCCCCGCCGCCGCCCTGGCGGAAGCCGAGCGCCCCCTCATCGGCACCGTCGAGGAGAACGGCGTCATCGACCCCGACGTCCTGTGGTCCTGCACCACCTGCGGCGCCTGTGTCGAGCAGTGCCCGGTCGACATCGAGCACATCGACCACATCGTCGACATGCGCCGCTACCAGGTGATGATCGAGAGCGCGTTCCCGTCCGAGGCGGGCACGATGCTCAAGAACCTGGAGAAGAAGGGCAACCCCTGGGGCCTGGCCAAGAAGCAGCGCCTGGAGTGGACGAAGGAAGTCGACTTCGAGGTGCCGGTCGTCGGCAAGGACATCGAGGACCTGTCCGAGGTCGACTACCTGTACTGGGTCGGCTGCGCGGGCGCCCTGGAAGACCGCGCCAAGAAGACCACCAAGGCCTTCGCGGAGCTGCTGCACATCGCGGGCGTCAAGTTCGCGATCATGGGCGGCGACGAGAAGTGCACCGGTGACTCCGCCCGCCGCCTCGGCAACGAGCCCCTGTTCCAGGAGCTCGGCATGGAGAACGTGGCCGCGCTGAACATGGCGTTCGGTGAGGACGACGAGGACGAGAGCACCAAGAAGCCGAAGTCCTCGAAGAAGATCGTCTCCACCTGCCCGCACTGCTTCAACACCATCGCCAACGAGTACCCGCAGCTCGGCGGTGACTACGAGGTCATCCACCACACGCAGCTGCTCCAGCACCTCATCGACGAGGGCAAGCTGCTCCCGGTGACCCCGGTCGACGGGCTCATCACCTACCACGACCCCTGCTACCTGGGCCGTCACAACAAGGTCTACACGCCGCCGCGCGAGATCATGTCCGCCGTCCCGGGCCTGCGCCAGCAGGAGATGCACCGCCACAAGGAGCGCGGCTTCTGCTGCGGCGCCGGTGGTGCGCGGATGTGGATGGAGGAGCGCATCGGCAAGCGCATCAACAACGAGCGCGTGGACGAGGCCCTCAGCCTCAACCCGGACATCGTCTCCACCGCCTGCCCGTTCTGCCTCGTCATGCTGACCGACTCGGTCAACGGCAAGAAGAACGACGGCAAGGCCAAGGAGTCCATCCAGGTCGTGGACGTGGCCCAGCTGCTGCTCGACTCCGTCAGGACGCCGGTCGACGAAGAGCCTCCGGCGGGTGAGGCCGATTCGGAGAGCGCGCCGGAGCCGGAGCCGGTGAAGTAACCGGCCGGCTCGTACCTTCCGACGCCCCCTGCCCCTTCCGGGCAGGGGGCGTCGCCGTTCCCACGGGTCCGTTCAAGTGCAACCGGTCCAGCCGGAGTCCGCGGCTCTCCGCGACGCGCAGTGCGTCATGGAGGACCTCGGCCAGGCGCTCGGCGAGAAAGCGGAGTTCACCCGGCCGGGTGTCCGGGAGCGGGCTGACGTACACCGAGCCGGGCCTCGGCTCGTTCGTCACCGAGCAGCCGCCCGAGCCCTCCGAGTAGGGCTGGACGCAGGCCGGGGTCCAGACCCCCGCGTGACCCATCCCGCACGTCCCACCCCTTAACCCCCCGCTCGAACACGTGCATGATGACCCGCGTTGTTGTCTCCGGGGCGGGTGAGGTGCGCGGTGAGCGGGCGAAGAGCGGGTACGCGGGTGGCGGCAGCCCTGGCGGTATGCGCCCTCGGGGGCAGCCTTCTCGCCGCCTGCGGCCCCGGCACGAACTCCGGGACGGCCAAGCGCACCCCGGCACACGTCGCGAACGCCCCGGCCCAACTCCCCATACCCCAGGGCAAGGGCAGCAAGGTCGCCGACGACTTCAACGGTGACGGGCACCGCGACCTGGTTCTGGGCGACCTCGTCAAGGAGCAGAGCCACGCGGACGACGCGGGCATCGGCATCGTCTACGGCGGCGCGCACGGACTCACGCCCGGCGCCCGGCAGTTGCTGAGCCCGAAGAAGCAGGCCGCCCCCACCAAGGGCCAACTCCCCGCCGTCTTCGACGCGGAGGCGAGCTGCGACCTCGACAAGGACGGCTTCACGGATCTGGTCGTGTCGACGGACCCGCCGTACGACGGGCAGGGGCAGCCACCGGTCCCCCTCCAGATCCTCTTCGGCTCCCCGAAGGGCCTCACCGGCAGGGCGGTCAAGCTCGACGTCCCCGCCCAGGCGCGTTTCGGGAACGACTGGGCCGACCAGCCCGTGTGCGGCGACTTCGACGGCGACGGTGCCGAGGACCTGGTGGTGCACGCCTCGGCGGGCCGACTCAGCTATCTGCGCGGCCCGTTCAGCCGCAAGGGCGCCCCGCGCAAGGCCGGTGCGCCGATCCCGTCGCCGGGCGAGGTCCCCACGGGTCCGGCCGCCGACGTGAACCGCGACGGATACGACGACCTGCTCGTCCGTACGGCGGAGGGCACGGGCAAGTCGGCCGTGGTACTCGGCGGACCGGACGGCCCCGCCCGCACGGGGGTCGTCCTGCCGGCCGGCATCGACGTGGCGTTCGGCCGCTTCGGCAAGGGCAGGGCGCTGGACGCGGCGATCGGCGCGATGGGCGCGACGGCCGTGCGCTACGACCTGCCGACCGCCGGACGCGGCAGCCTCGCCTCCCCCGGTTCGGTGCTCGACGCCGGGGACTTCGACGGGGACGGGCTGAGCGAGCTGGTCTCCAGCGGCTCGCGGCTGCATGTGTTCCGGGGCCGTACGACGGGACTGTCGGCCGCGGGCATGGTGACCGTCGAGCCGCCCGCACAGGGCACCACGCGGGTGGTGGCGGTCGGCGACTTCGACGGGGACGGGCGGGCGGACCTGGCCGTGCGGGCGTACCGGGGCGAGACGAAGGACACCATCGCCGTCTATCCGGGCGTGAAGAAGGGGTTGTTGGCGTCGAAGCCGTCGGTCACCTTCTCCAGCTCGGAGTTCCTGGTCCCGTAGGCCTCTCTCTTCACAGAAACCTCAAAGATCCGTCGAACGTACGCACAACCCTTGCGCACCACCAAAGGTCTCCTGACCGCCGACCGATGCGCCCCTCAGGAGAACCCCGCATGCCCAAGAACCATCTGCGACTCGCCCTCGCTACGGCCACCGCCGCCGCGCTGACGGGCGGTCTGCTCACGTGCGCGGCCGCACCGGCGACCGCCGCGAGCGCTGCCCGCTCCTACCGGGCGGACTTCAACGGCGACGGCTACGGCGACGTCGCGTTCGCCGCGCCGTACGCGAAGGTCGGCGACAAGGGCCTGGCCGGCTATGTGGCCGTGGTCTACGGCAGCTCCACCGGCCTCAACCCCGCCAAGCGCACGGTCGTCAGCCAGAACACCACGGGCGTGCCCGGCACCGCCGAGGAGGAGGACTTCTTCGGCGAGGCGCTCACCGTGGGCGACCTGAACGGCGACGGCTACACCGACCTCGCGGTCGGCGCCCCGGGCGAGGACGTCGGTTCGGACACCGACGGCGGCTCCGTCACGGTGCTCTGGGGCTCGTCGAGCGGCATCAAGAACGGCACCACGGTCAAGGACCCCGCCGCCTCGGCGCACGACGAGTGGGGCAACGGGCTGGCCGCCGGCGACTTCAACGGCGATGGCAAGGCCGACCTGGCCGTCGGCACCAGCGCCTCGCACGCGTACGTCGTCAAGGGCCGCTTCACCACCACCGGCACGACCGGCGGCACGCAGAAGATCGGCCTGCCCGACAAGGCTAAATACGGCATCGACGCCATGGCGGCGGGCGACACCAACGGCGACAAGAAGGCCGACCTCGTCCTCACCTACCGCACCGCCCTCAACTCGGACGGCTCGGGCGACTGGACCAAGGGCGTCGCGTACCTCGGCACCTCCTCCGGCCTGGAGACCTCCGTGCCGCGCCCGCTGAACGGTGGCACCTCCATCGCGCTCGGTGACATCAACGGCGACGGCTACGACGAGATCGCCCTCGGCAACGTCTTCACCAAGGAGCAGGGTCACGAGGGCAGCCCCGGCGGCAAGGTCGTCGTCATCCGCGGTTCCGAAGGCGGCCCGATCAACGGCGACATCCCGATGGCTCAACTCACCCAGGACTCCGAGGGTGTTCCCGGTGCCGACGAGGCCGGGGACGGCTTCGGCGCCTCGGTCTCCATCAGTGACGTCACCGGCGACGGCTACGGCGAACTCGCCATCGGCGTGCCCTTCGAGGACATCGGCCCGAACAAGGACACCGGCTCCACGGTGGTGCTGACCGGCTACGGGCTCAGGAGCGGCCGCGCGATCTCGCAGGACACCTACAACGTCCCCGGCTCCCCCGAGTCCATGGACTACTTCGGCTCCGACGTCCTTCTGTCGGACGTCAACAAGGACGGCCACGCCGACTTCACCATCGCCGCCGGCTTCGAGGACGAGGGCGTCGGTGCGATCACCACGCTGCGCGGCGGCGCGGGCGGCGTCAGCACCGCGGGCGCCCGCTCCTTCGGCCCGGGCACGTTCGGCCTGTCCCGCACCTACGGCGCCTTCGGCACCGGCCTCATCGGCTGACCTGCCGAAGGCGGCTCTTTTGTGGGGCGTCGAGCTCCGGCCCGGCGCCCCACCAGCCACGAGAATTTACCGAACTCACGTACAACCCTTGAGCCCCAGCGATGGTCTCCTGATCGCCGACCAACCATGAACCCGAGGACAACTCCCGGCAAACACGGACGGTCCGCACCCCATCGACTGTGGATGCCCGCCAGCATCCCCGCATGCCGCAGGAGAACCCCGCATGCACAAGCAGTACCCGCACCACCGGTCCCACCTGCGAGTCGCCCTCGCGACGGCCACCGCGGCCGCGCTGACGGGCGGTCTGCTCACCTTCTCGGCCGCGACGGCGACCGCCGCGGACTCGTTCAAGACGGCGAAGGCCGACTTCAACGGCGACGGCATCGGTGACGTCGCCGCGTCGGCGCCCGGTGCCTACGTCAGCGGCCACGCCGACGCCGGCCAGATCGTGGTGCTCTACGGCACCTCCACCGGCGTATCGTCCGCCAAGCGCTCGACGATCAGCCAGAACACCACCGGCGTCCCGGGCACCGCCGAGGCCGGCGACGGCTTCAGCGCCGAGACGGCGTACGCGGACTTCAACGGCGACGGTTACGACGACCTCGCCGTGGCCTCCCCGTACGAGAAGGTCGGCACCGACACCAACGGCGGTGCGCTCGCCATCCTCTGGGGCTCCGCGAGCGGCCTCACCGGCAAGAGCATCGACGTGCCCGACCCGGCCGCCTCCTCGCACGACTACTGGGGCAAGGACCTGGCCGCCGGCGACTTCGACGGCGACGGCAAGACCGACCTGGCCGTCGGCAGCTCGTCGAACACGATCTACGTGTACAAGGGCGGCTTCAGCACCAGCGGTACGCCGGGCGGCCGCACCACGATCAAGCCGCCGATCCAGCCGGGCACCAACGACTCCCCCTTCGGCCCGATGAGCCTCACCGCCGGTGACGTCAACGGCGACGGCCGCACCGACCTGATCGTCGACGGCTTCGAGACCCAGACCGACTACGGCTGGAACACCAACTACTTCGTGCCCGGCACGGCGAGCGGCCTGAACGTCGCGTCCGCCCAGGCCCTCAAGCCCGGCATCATCACGGCCATCGGCGACATCAACGGCGACGGCTACGGCGACATCGTCAGCGGCGCGGGCTGGGACAGCACCACCGACAACGGCACGCCCGTCCCGGACGCCGCCAACGGCGGCAAGGTGAACATCACCTACGGCTCCGCGTCCGGCCCGGCCGGCACCTCCGGCATCACCCAGAACACCGGCAACGTGCCCGGCACCTCGGAGAAGGGCGACGCCTTCGGCTGGGACCTGGACATGGGCGACATCAACGGCGACGGCTTCCAGGACCTCGTCGTCAGCGCCCCGGACGAGGACATCGACGGCGTCAGCAACACGGGCATGGTCACCGTCCTGTACGGCTCCGCGAGCGGCGTCAAGGTCTCCTCCGGCGTTCAGTCCTTCGCCCAGAGCACCGCGGGCGTCCCCGGCAACGACGAGAAGAGCGACCTCTTCGGCGCGGACGTCAAGCTCGACGACGTCACCGGTGACGGCAAGGCCGACCTGCTCGTCGGCTCGTACGAGAACAGCGCCAACGGCGCGGTGACCTACCTGCCCTCCAACGGCACGACGATCACCACGAGCGGCAGCCGCACCATCTCTCCGAGCACCTCGGGCGTCTCGACGTCGGGCACCCCGGAGTTCGGCGCCCTCTTCGCCGACTGAGCCCCGCTCGCTGCCCGCCGGGCCCGTGCACACGGGCCCGGCTTCCCCTCTGTTCTTGAAGCGTTGGAGCCCCCGCCTTGCGCAAGCGCACCCTCCTGCTGGCCGCGACCCTGACGACCGGCCTGCTCACCGCCCTGCCCGCCACCACGGCCTCCGGCGCGCCCTCCCACCTCATCGGCGATTTCAACGGCGACGGATACCAGGACGCCGCCGCCGGTACGCCCCAGGCCTCGCCCGGCAACACGTCGTGGGCCGGGGCGGTAGGCATCGCGTACGGTTCGTCCACCGGCATCGGCCGCAAGACGTCGATCACCCAGAGCACCTCGGGCATCCCCGGCACCGCCGAGGACAACGACTTCTTCGGCGACGCGCTGGCCGTGGGAGACCTCAACAACGACGGCTACAGCGACCTCGCGGTCGGCACGCCGTACGAGCAGGTCGGCGACGACGTGGACGGCGGGACCGTCGTGATCGTCTGGGGTTCGTCGAGCGGCCTGAGCGGCGCCACGACGGTCAAGGATCCCGCCGCCACCGGGCACGACCGTTGGGGCCAGTCCCTCGCGATCGGCGACTTCACCGGCGACGGCAAGGCCGACCTCGCCGTCGGTGCGACCGGCACCACCCAGTGGATCATCAAGGGTGGCTTCACCAGGGCGGGGGCCACCGGCTCGAAGGTCTCCTTCACCACGTCGTTCACGACCACGGGCGGCGCACTGCGCCTGACCGCAGGGAAGATCAACGGCGACGGCAAGACGGACTTGATCGTCGGCGGCCACAAGAAGTTGAGCTCCGAGAAGTACCTGGACCGCAACTTCCTCTACTACGGCACCAGTTCGGCCCCCACGCAGAAGGTGGAGCTCCCGTACGGGTGGCAGACCACCGCCGGCGACCTGAACAAGGACGGCTACGGCGACATCGTCGTGGGCCAGACCGAGAACACGACCGACGGCGACTGGTCCTTCGGCACGGGCGTCATCTCGTACGGCAGCGCGACGGGCATCGCGAGCAAGGCCGACATCCCCGACTCCGGGACCGGCCGCCCCTCCCTCGGCGACATCAACGGCGACGGCTACCCCGACCTGGCCGTAGGCAACCCGGAGGACTCCAGCGTCACCACGGTCAACGGCGCGGTCCTCGTCTACTACGGCGGCGCAGACGGCCTCGCGTCCCCGGTGACGTACACCCAGGACACCCCCGGCATTCCCGGCTCCGCCGAGTACAACGACTTCTTCGGCACGGCCGTGCTCCTCACCGACGTCACGGGCGACGGCAAGGCGGACCTCCTGGCCGGAACCGACGGCGAGAACGACGGCGACGGCCTCATCACCTTCCTGAAGGGCTCCGCCTCCGGCATCACCACGTCCGGCGCCGCGAACTACGGCCCCACCGCCTTCGGCATCTCCACCGCGGGGGAGCCGACCCTGGGCGGCGCCTTGACCGGTTGATCCCCCACCTCTTGGATTCCACGGAGAACTCCCCTATGCGCACGCGCACTTCAGTGACCCTCGCCGCCCTGCTGGCCGCGGGCCTCACCCCTCTCACCCTGAGCACCCCGGCCTCCGCCGCACCCGCCAAGCACTACGACGACTTCAACGGCGACGGCTACCGCGATGTCGCGTACCTCAACTCGGCCAGCGGCGTCTCCGGCCCCGGCGGCTGGCAGGGCGGCGCCGTCACCGTCGTCTACGGCGGCGCGAACGGCCTCGACACCTCGCACTCCCAGGTGATCCACCAGGACAGCCCCGGCATCCCCGGAACCGGCGAGGAGGACGACGCGTTCGGCGAGACGCTCGCAAGCGCCGACCTCAACAAGGACGGCTACGCGGACCTCGTCGTCGGCAACCACACCGAGCACGTGGGCAGTGCGGAGTACCGCGGCACGGTCACCATCGTGTGGGGCTCCGGCTCCGGCCTGTCGGGCGGCACCAACCTCACCCCGAAGAGCGGCGCGAACGGGTCGAACGCCCTGTTCGGCCGTGACCTCGCCACCGGTGACTTCAACGGGGACGGCTCGCCCGACCTCGCGGTGATCGGCGGCGAGGAGGCGTGGCTGTACCGCGGCTCCTTCACCAAGTCCGGCTCCACCGGCACCGTCAGCAAGATCGACAAGGTGGACGCGGGCTGGTACTCGTACGGACTGGCCGCCGGCAAGGTCAACGGCGACGGCAGGACCGACCTGGTGGTCCTCGGCACACAGCTCTCCGGCGGCCAGGAGAACAGCCGCGTCTGGTTCCTCAAGGGCACCTCCGGGGGCCTGACGTCGGGCGCGTCCAAGACGCTGGACAGCGGCGCCATGACCGCCGCCGTCGGCGACTTCGACAAGGACGGCTACGGCGACATCGCCCTCGGCCAGCCCGACCGCAGCACCGGCAGGGGCGCGGTCACCGTCTGGCGCGGTACCTCGTCCGGCCCCAGCGGCTCGACCACCTTCACCCAGGCCACCTCCGGCGTCTCCGGCACGCCCGAGCCCTACGACGACTTCGGGTACGCCGTCTCGGCCGCCGACACCAACGGCGACGGCTACGCGGACCTCGCGGTCGGCGTCCCGCACGAGGACGTCGACGGCACGGAGGACCAGGGCGGCGTGCACCTGTTCCGTGGCGGCTCCGGCGGCCTGAGCGGCGCCCGCTCCTCCTGGATCCCTCAGGCGGTGACGGGCGCGGACGGCTCCAACGCGTCCTTCGGCTACACGCTCCACCTGCGCGACCTGAACGCCGACGGCAAGGCGGAGCTGGGCGTGGGCTCGGCGGGCGTCGCGCTGGTGCTGCGCGGCACCTCCACCGTTCCGACGGCGAGCGGGGCGACCCAACTGCCCTACTTCGGCGGGGCGTTCCTCGACTGAGCTCTCACTTCGACGACTGGGCCCTCGCCATGACGACCGGGCCCTCTCTTCGACCGGCGGGCCGCGTCCGCCGGTCGACCACCCATGAACCTCACGCACTCGTGAACGGGGAATCCACATGCGCAAGCGCACCCTCCTCCTGGCCGCGACCCTGATCACCGGCCTGCTCACCGCCGTGCCCGCGACCACCGCCTCCGCCGCGCCCTCCGGCCTCTCCGGCGACTTCAACGGCGACGGCTACCGCGACCTCGCGATCGCCGCGCCCATCGCCAAGGTCTCCAGCAAGTCCGGCGCCGGTTACGTGGCGATCGTCTACGGCACGGCGAGCGGCCTCGACACCTCCAAGCGGCAGATCATCAGCCAGGCCACGGACGGCATCCCGGGTACCCCGGAGTCGTACGACTACTTCGGCGACCGCCTGACCACGGGCGACATGGACGGCGACGGCTACACGGACATCGTCGTCGGCGTGCACAGCGAGAAGATCGGCTCGACCGACTCGTACGGCGCTCTGACGGTGCTGTGGGGCGGCGCGGACGGCGTGAAGTCCGGCACCGACATCTCCTCGCCGCTGCCGCAGTACCGCAACGAGCTCGGCTGGCAGATCGCGGCCGGCGACTTCGACGGAGACGGCCACACCGACCTGGCCGCCGCCAACAACTCCACGCCCGCCCTGAACATCTTCCGCGGCCCCATCTCCCGTACGGGCACGGCGGCTTCACTCGTCGGCGTCGACACGGTCGAGCAGACCACGATCTACCCGGACCAGCTGGTCGCGGGCGAGGTCAACGGCGACGGCAAGCAGGACCTCCTGGTCATGGGCCAGGAGGAGACCAGCACCGGCGACAACCGCACCCGCAGCGCCCTCTACCTCGGCTCGGCCACCGGCCCGAAGTACAGCAAGAAGCTCGCGGGCGGCTACGCGGGCACCATCGCCGACGTCGACAAGGACGGCTACGGCGACATCGTCACCGGCAACTTCATGGAGAAGTCGACGAGCGAGCCGAACGGCGGCCTGGGCGGCGCGATCACGGTGACGTACGGCGCGTCGGGCGGGCTCAGCACCCGTACGCCCGTCCGTATCACCCAGGACACCACCGGCGTCCCCGGCACCGGCGAGAAGAACGACGGCTTCGGCTGGAGCCTGTCCTCGGGCGACACCAACGGCGACGGGTACGCCGACGTCGTGATCGGCTCCGACAGCGAGAGCCTCGGTTCGGTGAACGACGCCGGCCAGGTCACAGTCCTGCGCGGCTCCGCCTCCGGACTGACCGGCACCGGCTCCAAGTCCTACTCGCAGGACACCACGAACGTCCCCGGCACCGCCGAGGCCTACGACTACTTCGGCGACGCGGTCTTCCTCACGGACGCGAACGCCGACGGCCGCGCGGAACTGGCGGTCGGCGCCCGCGGCGAGAACGGCGGCGACGGTGCTGTCTGGCTCTTCAAGTCCACCACCTCCGGCACCACCGCGACCGGCTCCAAGTCCTTCGGCAGCACCACGCTGGGCGGGCCGTCGGGAGACGCGTACTTCGGGAACGTCTTCGCGGGCTGACGCCCCTCGCGCATCACAGGGTTCACACGGAGAACTCCCTTATGCGCAATGGAGCCTGCGCGGCGCGGCCTCGGGCATCACCACGACGCACGCGCTCAGCTTCGGCCCGTCGTCCGCCGGCGTGTCCACGTCGGGGTACCCGAGGTTCGGCGCGGGGATGCTCCAGTAACCCCGGAAACTTCCCTCACCCTGCCCCTTAGGGGATGTCACAGGTCGGCCCCAATGCCGGGTCCGTTCCCCCGGGCCCGGCACGTGACTCTGCGGGACCAGGTACGTTCGATTACGTGGCTGGATTCAGGATCGGACGCGGCGGCCGGGACAACCGTGCACCGCAGGCGCGACCGCAACAACACCGACCGTCGTACGGGCAGCAGGCACCGCAGGGAGGCCAGCAGCCGCCGTACGGCTACCCGTCTGCGCCGTCGCAGCCGCAGTACGGGGGGCAGCAGTACGGCGGGCAGCAGCCCTACGGCGGCGGTCAGCAGGGCGGCTGGCCCCAGGCCGGCAACGGCGGCCAGGGCGAGCCGGAGTACTTCGGCGACGGCCACCCGCAGCAGGGCCCGGACCCCTACGCGGCGAACAGACCCGGTCACACCCAGGCGTTCTCGATCGGCGAGGACCCCTACAGCCAGGGCGAGACCTACCGCGCGGGCCAGGCCGCGGCCCCGCCGGTGGGCCCCCGTCTGCGCTGGAAGGACCTGCTCAGGGGCATCGTCCTGTCCCCCAACCAGACCTTCCTGCAGATGCGCGACTACACGATGTGGGCCCCGGCCCTGATCGTGACGTTCATCTACGGCCTGCTCGCGGTCTTCGGCTTCGACGGAGCCCGCGAAGACGCGATCAACGCCACCCTCTCCAACGCGGTCCCCATCGTCCTGACGACGGCCATCGCCATCGTCATCAGCACCTTCATCCTGGGCGTGGTCACCCACACCCTGGCCCGCCAGCTCGGCGGCGACGGGGCCTGGCAGCCCACGGTCGGCCTCTCCATGCTGATCATGTCCCTCACGGACGCCCCACGCCTGCTCGTCGCCATGTTCTTCGGCGGCGACGCGTCCTTCGTCCAGCTCCTCGGCTGGGCCACCTGGGTCGCGGCGGGCGCCCTGCTGACCCTTATGGTCAGCAAGTCCCACGACCTCCCGTGGCCGAAGGCGCTCGGCGCGTCAGCCATCCAGCTGATCGCGATTGTGTCGATCATCAAGCTGGGCACGTTCTAGCACTTCCCGCACGCACGAGAGAGGGGCTTCCGGCACAGCGCCGGGAGCCCCTCTCTTCGCGTTTCGCCACGTCAGGCGTCTTGCGTTCCGCCACCTCAGGCGTCGAGAACCTGCCCGGCCCTTTTCACCACCGGCGGCTCGACGCTCCAAGCTGACTTGACTCGATGACGGTAGTAGTCTGGCCCTGCTCTGGAGCAGGGGAGGCCCGATCGTGGCACGCAGGGTGGGGATCTACACCCGCATCTCGCGGGATGACGAAGGGGACGCGCTCGGCGTAGCCCGCCAGCAACAGGACTGCGAGCGCCTCGCGGATCTTCGGTCGTGGCAGGCCGTGAAGGTCTACGAGGACAACGACGTATCCGCGTACAAGCGCAACGTCGTGCGCGAAGAGTTCGAGCTGATGTTGAACGACCTTCGCAGCGGCCTTATCGACGGCATCGTGGCGTACGACCTCGACAGGCTCGCCCGGCAGCCGCGAGACCTTGAGCGCCTGATCGAGATCTTCGACGACCGCCCTCGGCTGGAGTTCGCCACAGTCACCAACGACGTCAACCTCGGGACACCGGACGGCCGCACCATGTCCCGCATCATGGTCGCCTTCGCCAACAAGTCGTCCCACGACGCATCACGCCGGATCAAGCGCAAGCATCTGGAGTTGGCCCAGCAAGGCAAGGACAGCGGTGGGCCGGCGCCGTACGGATGGCGCAAGGACGACCGCAGCAAGGTCGACCCGGAAGCAGCCGAGGCTATCCGAGAGGCGCAGCGCGAGATCCTCGCCGGCGTCCGCATCGGCACAATCCGCACGAGGTGGCAGGAGCAAGGTCTAGGTAACCCTCGCGCGGGGACCAAGCGGATGGCCCACCATCACGTCGAGCACATCCTCACCAACCCTCGATTGGTCGGGTACCGGACGTACCACGGCGAGGTTCTCTACGCGGACGATGGTCAGCCCGTCATGGGCGAGTGGGAGGCGATCAATACCCTGGAAGAGTGGGAAGCCGTGTGCGCGGCAGTCGCCGAGCGGAAGCAGAAGCAGCCCGGCAAGTCCCTCGCGCGGAAGTACCTACTCTCGGGAATCGCCCGCTGCGGACTGTGCAAGACCAAGATCCGAGGTCAGATTAATCAGCGGCGGGAGCCCGGATCGAAGGCGGCGAAGTACACGTATCAGTGCTCGGTAGTCAACGGCGGTTGCGGCAAAGTCGGGCGCACCGGCGAGCCAGTTGACAGGCTGGTAGCCCAACTCGCGCTTGAAGAGCAGCGTGCACGAGCGGCAGTCACAGCCGTGCCCGTCGACCAACGTTGGTCGCAGGAAGCCGAGTTGGAGCAGGTCAACGAGGACATTGCCCAGCTCGTGAACGCCGAACGGTCGAAGCAAATCACCGTGTCCACACTCTTGCAGCTCTTGCCCGCCAAGGAGCGATTGCGCGATGAGTTGAAGTTGGAACGCGCCCGCTTCTACAAAGAACAGAAGCAGGCCGAGGCCAAGGGAGAAGCGGCGAACCTGACGGTAGATGAGTTCTTCGGTCTGCCCATCGAGCGGCAACAAGAGATCGTGTTGCACAGCCTGTCAGCCGTGATCATCCACCCAGCCGGCCGAGGCCGCAGGAAATTCGACCCCAGCCTGATTGAGCCTGTCTGGCGCTGACGGTCAGGCGCGGCCCTGCAAAACGAGCGCACGGCGCACCCATTCCTCGTCACGCTCGGGAGCACGACGAAGATGCATCCTGATCCACTCGTCGATGGTCATGACCTCCTTCTTTGCCGCCTCCTTGGGGGCCTCCGACCTAACGGACCGGCTCATCGAACCCACCTCCCGCCAGTTCTTCGCGTGCTGTCTCGCGGTTGAGTTGGATGTCCCGGCGGATGTTGGCGGCGAGCCAGGATTCGCCGGGTGTATAGCCGTGGCCGGCGTAGGTCCAGTGGGCGAGCACGAGGGTGGTTGCCTCCGGGTTGTCGTCGGGGTCGGGCAGGCCGAGGGCTGCGCGTTGCTGTGCGGCGCGGTAGTCGGCTCTCACCTGTCGGAGGGCGCCGAGGGTGGTCGAGTAGCGGCGGGACTTGGTGGAGAAGTGGCCGCGGAAGCCGAGCATGTGAGCCCAGTCCCGCAGCTTCCGGTCCGGGTAGAGCGCGTGCAGGTCGAGGCAGGCCTCAATGAGCTGGCGGGGGTGATCGGGCACGTCGAGGAGCACGAGGGCTTCTTTGTTGCCGATCCGGCGGTCGACGGCACCGGTGGTCTCGGCAGCCTTGGTGGCGTATTTGGCGACGTAGGAGGCCACGGCTTGTTCAGTGAGTTCTTCGCCATCGCCGAAGGCCTTGATCCGCTGGACGTCGAGCTCTTTGCCCCATCGCAGCGTGCGCGCCGGCTGAGTGCGGACCGGTTGATCGGGGTCCGACTGGTACCGGGCCGAGGGCACGTCGACAGCCACGCGGGCAGCGGCGGCGCGGATCGCGTCGGTGAGCAAGTCGAGGGTGGCCCAGTGCGGGGGCGGGGTGTCGGGCCCGTCCGGTCCGTCGAAGCGAATCACGGCATGGAAGTGGACGGCCCCGCGCTTCTGGTACTCGGCGACCTTGCCGAAGGACACCCGGGACTGTTCGCGGGCGTCTTTCTGGGTGAGGCCGACACGCTTTGCGATCTCGCGGCGGAGGTAGATCGTGAAGTAGCGCCACAGGTCCGAGGCGTGGTTGTTCCACAACACGGCGCCCGCGTAGTCGTAGGTCGTCGGGTCCAGCGGGGTGCCGAGTTCGGGAGCGTCCTCCGGGTGTCGCCTGCCGCAGCGGCAGGGCCGAGTGCCGGGGCGGTTGTGGACCGGGCCGAATGAGGGGGCAGTGAGGGTGGCGAGGACGCGGGGGTGATCGCGGACGGTGTGCGGGGTGCCCTTGTCCGGATCTCCGGTCAGTCCGGCACGGATCAGGTGGTAGGTGTCGCCGGCGTAGGTCCAGGCGCAGGCCGGGCACCGCGACGCACGGCGGTTGCCACAGGCGATGCGGAGCATGCCGCCCGGCTCGTGCTCGGTCGTGTAGGCGTAGAGCACAGTTTTGGTGGTCGGGTCGATGGTCTTGGTGCCGCCGGTTAACCGGATGGGGTCGGAGCATCCTCCGGTGCGGCGGACCTGGTCCTGCCAGCGGTCGAAGTCGGCCGAGCCGGCCACCCTCAGTACGTCGCCGAGGGTGGCCGCGTCCAGGCCCGCCGGCATGGCGGTGTCGGTCACGCCAACACCTCCTGGCGGGCGGTCAGGAAGGCGGTGCCGATCCACTTGCTGTAGGCGGGCGGGATGGCTTCGGTGAGTTCCTCGTGGACGTCGGTCCAGGTGATGCCCATCGCGGCTTGCATCTCGGGCACGGTGGCTTTGCCGCCGCCCTTGCCGTACGCGGCTACGTACGGGCCGTCGCGGTAGACCCCGTGGCGGTGGCCCCGCACGTAGCCGTCGTGCTTGACGTGAACCGGCTTGACCGTGGACCAGTTGCCCAGCTCGAAGTTCCGGTGCCGGAAGACCTTCAGCCCGAACATCACGCCGCACAGCGAGACGTCCTTGCGGATCTTCGCGCGGCCGTTGGGCTGCTCGATCACATACGGAAGGCCAGTTCGGTCGAGGAGTTCGCGGGTCGGCGCCACGAGGTCCGTGTGCGAACCGCCCCAGCCCTGGGAGCGATTGGTGCCCACGGTGAGGGCGCAGCCAGCCTGGCAGGGCGGGGAGGCGTGCACGAGCGTGTAGCGGTCGATGTCGCCGGTGCTGATCAGGTGGGCGAGGTATTGGAGCGCGTCGCCGCGGTGGTAGGGGAAGGGGTAGCGGGGTCGGTCGGCGATGTCGCAGCCGTCGACCTCGAACCCGGCGAGGCGGTAGCCCCAGCCGGCGCCACCCGCGCAGGAGAACAGGTCCAGGACGCGACGCGAAGGGATTCGGGTCATCCCGATCACCGGCCCCAGCGACGCTTTTGCGGGGTGCTGGCATCGCGACTGGTGGTCTGGGACTGGTTCTTGGACCCGCGGCTCGGGCGGGGCCACTTCGTGTCCCCGTCATGCCGTTCGTGAGCCTTGCTGATCTTCATCAGGCGGTTGATGTCGTCGTCCAGTGCGTCGTAAGGGATGCGGTCGACGCCGCGGCTCCAGCGGCGGGACATCAGACGCTCACCGCCAGCCGACGAGCGAGGCGGACCGTTCCAGTGCCCTTGCAGGCCGGGCAGGCGATGCGGAGGGTGGTGCGGGAGCCGTCGCGGTTGCGTGCGCCGGTGGTGATGGCTGCGGTGGCGAAGCCGTCGCAGCCGCGGCAGACGGGCGTGTTCTGGGCGTGCTGGGGCATGATGAGGCTTCCCTTTCGGGTCCGTTGGATCAGGAAGAGGTCAGGCGCCCGGAGCGGCGGAAGTTTGGCGACCGAGGCCGCTCCGGGGGCCCTTCAGCGGTGCTTGTCGAGGTCCTTGAGCAGCGAGCGCAGGACGACCGCGACCACGGCCACAGACATTCCGGTGATGGCGACCGCGAGGAGCAGCGAGACCAGGACCGCGCCGACGACGAGGACCACGGCCCCTCCGCCCGCGGCGAGGGCGAGTGCACTACCGGGGGTGAGCTGCACGGTCGGCCGGTTCGAGACTGCGGCGAGCGGGGCGGGGGCCTGTGCGACAGGCACCGGGGTGCTGGCGCTCGGGGCGGTCGGGGGCGGTGCGGTGTCGGGGGTCGGGTACTTCGGCGTGAACACGGGTTTTCTCCCTTCGGGTTGGGCTACTTGACGGCCGTGCCGATGGCGGGGCCGAGGAAGCTGTCGGCGATGAGGTAGCCGCCGAGCAGGAGCACGGCCACGAGCCACCAGGGCGGGCGGACGAGCTTGACGCCGAGCCAGCCGATGACGATCAGGGCGAGCCAGAGTGGGACATCCATGGCGGGCCGTCTCCTAGGCGTTGCAGCGGTGGGTGCGGGCGGCGAGTTCGGCGCCGGCGCGGTTGAGGTAGTCGGCGGAGAAGTCGCAGCCGGGGGCCGTGCAGGCGGCGACGTGCTTGGTGCGTCCACGGCCGTCGTGGTAAGTGCCGACCTGCACGGGGCCGATGCGGATCACGTCGTAGAAGCGGTTGGGGCGAGGCATGGTCAGTCCTCCTGGCGGAGGTTGCGGCCGGGGAACTCGGCACGGATGCGCGCCGCCTCGTCGGAGTCCGGGGTGCGGTCGGCGGCTTCCTCGGCCAGCAGGCGGGCCAGGGTCGGCCGTCCGGAGTCGGCCATCTCACGTGCCGCATCCAGGTAGTCGGCCGGGCGGTTGAAGGTGAACCGGGGCATGGAGTGATCTCCTTGTCTGATCAGGTGAGTTGGAGTTCGGTGGCGATCGCGGCGGACATCGGGCCGGGAAGTCCGAGCCGGGCGGAGAGAGCGTCCGCGGCCATCGGGGTTCCGGTCGTGGCGCGGTGCGCTTCGGCGATCTTTCGGGCGTGGTCCAAGAGCGCGACCGGCACCGTCACCACAGGCGCAGGAGCAGCAGGCGCGGCGGCTGGAAGCTCCGGAGCCGCGGGTGGGGCGGGCTCGTCGCGGCGTACGTCGACCTCGGTCACGGCCGGTTCGTCCACAGGCTGTGCACGGGGTTCGACCGGGTCCGGTTCGTCGGTGGGTGAGTGAACGAGGAGGGTGCCGCCGAGGAAGGCGAGCGCGGGCCAGCCGGCGACGAGGATGCACAGCCAGTCCGGCACATGGGCCAGGTCGAGGAGCCCGGCGGTGGCGATGTTCGCGCCGAGCGACGCGAACAGGGCGATCACGAACCAGGTCCACGCCGATCGGTCCTTGCGGGCGGTCCGCAGCCGGCGCCATGCGGCCACCAACAGCAAATCCACGCTGATCGGGTAGGCCCACGCCTTCCATCCGCTCTGCCCGGCAGCCTCGGCCAGATCATGCAGGTGGGCAAAGGACAACGCGCCGGCAATCACGGCCTGGACGAGCACGGCATCGATGCGGATCGAGCGGGACATGTCTTCACCTCCTTCCGGGGGTGGGCCGGGAACGGGCGGGGAGCGTGTCCGGCCGCCCGGTCCCGGCGGGTTCAGTCGGTGGCGGCTTCGCCGGTGCCGAAGCAGGCCAGACAGATACCGGCCTGTTGGCCGACGGGGCGACGCTTGCGGCCCACGTGGACCGTGCGGGCAACCTCTCCGGTCCCGTTGCACGGCTCGCACTTCGGCGGTGCAGGGGTGGGGCGCGGGGGTGTCTTCTTCCTGGCCACGGTTCACCGCCCGCCGGGGTACTCGGGACCCTGGTCCGGGTCGTAACCAGGCGGGAACAGGCCGGGCGGAGGCTCGGGCAGGGACGCGGCCAGGGACGGGCCCACCACCTCGATGAAGCTGTCGTCCGCGTCGGACTGGTCGGCGTACAGGGCGAGTGCGCCGAGCATCAGCACCGTGCGCTGGAAGTCCTCGAAGTGCTCGCACATGGGTTGGTCCTCCTGTTTCGGGCATGGCTCGGGTAGGGACCTGGCGCGAGACGGTCGCGCCGACCGGGGTGGAGCGTGGCGCTAGTCGACGACCGGAACGGGCTTGACCAGCGAGGGGTCATCACCGACTGGGGTGCCGGCGTGAACGTGAGGTCGGAATGGGTCGAGGGCGGGGAAGTCCGGGACCAGGTGGGCGAACTCCCGGCACACCGTCGTGGCTTCCGCCGGCGTGGTGAGCGGCGTACGGATGCGGGACCAGCCGCCGGAAGAGTCAGCGGCGACCGCAAGGCCGGCCTTGTCCGGCGGGATCGTCGTCACCATGGGGACTGCCTCCGGGGCGACGTCCCCGAGACCCATTTCGGCGGTCTGCTTGTCGTTGACGCGGTGCACCACACGGCCGGTGAGCTGGGCGCGGAGCATGGTGGCGCCCTTGCCCAGTTCGGAGCCGAAGCGCTGCCCGCAGATCTCCAGATAGATGCCGACCGCGCGGGCCATCTGCGCCAGCCGGATCAAGGCCGTCACCAGACGTTCGCGGCGCTCCTCATCCTTCCTGGAGGCGATCAGGAAGAGTTCCGCAACCTCGTCCACGAGGACCACGACCGGCACCGGACGTACGTGTTCCGGCAGGTCCGCCAGGTCCGAAACGCCGTACGCGCTGAGGAGATCGAAGCGGGATTCCATCTCGGCGACCAGGACATCGAGCAGGGATGCGGCATCGTCTGGGGTGGTGGCCAGAGCCGAGAGGCGAGGTGCGTAGGCAGTGTGCTCGACACCGCGCTTGCAGTCGATACCGACCAGCGCCACCGGCAGTTGGGCCAGGCCCTTGATCAGGTTGCGCTGATACATCGACTTGCCGGACTGGTTGGCGCCCAGCGTCAGCGCCATCGGCACCTTGCGGTAGTCGCGCACGAAGGCGGTTCCGTCCTCGCGCAGCGCCACCGGAACGACCAGGTCATGGGGCCTTGCCTTGCGGGGCATCCGCACGCGGCGCAGTACGTCGTATCCGGTCATCCGCAGTTCCACGAAACCGGGCTTCGTCTCGATCACGGTGACCGAGTGGACGCCCCAGGCGTGGCGGAGCCGTTCCGAGGAGGCGACCACGTCCGCCGGTTCCAGGCCGGCGGGGAGTCGCAGCGTGACCCGCAGCCCGGTGGACGTTCCGCGTATCCGGCGGATCTTCGGGGGCACCGGCTGAACCTCGCGCCGGGCGACGTTGCGGACCATGAACGCCCGCAGGCCGGGCGGCTGGACCGTCAGCCCGCACACGTCCATGGTCGAGCGGTACGTCACGGTCAAGCGGCCCCAGGCTGCCGGCAGTCCGACCAGCGACCAGTACACGCGGGGAGCGCGGACCTTCGCATAGCCCAGACCACCGGCACCCGCTAAGGCACCCGACGCCTCCAGCCACATCGACAGGTCCGACATGATCAGGCCGCCGCCGTGATCGCGACCGCACGGAACGAGATTCCGTGCATCTTCTTGCCGTTGAACTCGTTCTCCCAGTCCTTGGCCTTCAGGCCGACCACCTGTACTGGCATACCCGGCGCCAGACCTTCCGGGATACCCGTCTCGGGAACGGCCACCTTGTACACGTTGCCCTCGCCCTCGTCCGTGACCAGCAGACCCACCACGTACAGCGGCTGCTCCGTCACGATGTCGATTGCGATCTCACCGGTCTTCCTGTTGGCCAGCTTCGGTTCCGGCACAGTCGCCACGAACACGAGAGCAGTCGAAGTGTCGATCTTGAACGACGGCATGATGGAGTCTCCCCTTTGGGATAAGCCCCGGGCTGCGTTGTGATCTTGGCGGATGGCACGCAGTCCCGGGGCGGCTTGTTGTTCGGCACCTTCGAAGTTACCCGCAGAGAATCTGCGGGTCAACAGAAAAACTGTGACTAGTAGCAGAACTCTGAGTCTGCGAGACTGAGGGCAACGCGAAGGAGGCAGGAATGAGCAATTTTGGGCTTTTCGTCCGCTTCACGCTGCGCGACGGTGCAGGCGAAGGGTTCGACGCTCTGGTCCGAGAGACCGCCGCAGGCATCCGTGCACACGAGCCCGGCACGCTGGTTTACGCATGCCACGAGGTCGACGGTGCGCCGAACGAGCGGGTCTTCTTCGAGCTGTACGCTGACCGCGCCGCTTTCGAGGAGCATGAGCGTCAGCCGCACACTCGCCACTTCCTGACGGAACGTGACAAGTACGTCGAGAAGACCGAGGTTGACCGCCTCCAGCCGTACGCCGGCAAGTACCCCACCGGAGCTGAGAAGTGACCACTTCCGAAACCCAGACCGTCGGTCAGCGGGTTAAGGAGCTGCGTCGCGCCGGAGGCATGTCGCAGAGCGACCTTGCAGCGGCGATGGGCCGCTCTGAAAGCTGGGTGTCCCAGGTTGAGCGAGGCGTGCAGCCTGTCGAGCGGCTGTCGGTCCTCCAGGCTCTTGCAGATGCACTCAACGTGTCTGTGCGAGACCTTCGGCCCGACGCTGCCCCAGCCGAGGAAGCTAAGCCGGAGGAGCAACCGAGGAGCAACGACCTGGATGGCCTGCGCGTAGCCCTCACAGGCCATCCAGCGCTGGGCAGCCTCTTTCAGCAGTCGTCGGCCGAACCGACTCCGTCGCTTGCCGATTTCCGTCAACGAGTGGACGAGGCATGGACGCTTGCGCACGCATCGAGCTACGCAGCGCTGAGCGATCACCTAGCCATGCTGCTACCGCTCATCGAGACCGCGGTACGCCACGCTCCTGCGGCTGAGCGCACAGAGCTGCACTCGCTGCGGGCCAGGGCGTACCAGGTAGCCGCCGCGAGCTTCACCCGCCAGGACCAGGCCGATGCGGCATGGGTCGCGGCTGACCGAGCCCTAGAGGCAGCCGAACTTGCCGGGCAGCCATTGGAGGTTGTCGCGAGTCTGTTCCGCATGGCGCACGCCTTCATGCGACAACAGCACATGGAACAGGCCGAGCAAGCAGCAAGATCCGCTGTGGCCGTCATGTCCCCGAGGGCAGAGGCTCCCGCATGTCCACCGGAAGAGCTCTCTCTCCTGGGTGCCATGAATCTCGTCCTTGCAGTGATCAACGCAAGGGAAGGCAACCGAAGGCGGACCCATGAGCACATTGACCAAGCGCGAGAGATCGCGGCGCGATTGGGCGAGGACCGGAACGACTTCGACACGGAGTTCGGGCCGACGAACGTCGAGATCCATGCCGTAAGCACGGCCGTGGAGCTGGGAGACGCCGGGCTTGCCCTGGAAGTGGCCCACCGGGTCGACGCATCGGGTCTGTCCCCCGAGCGGCAATCGCGTTTCCTGCTTGACGTGGCGCGAGCGCACGCGCAGCGGCGACACGTCGGTGAGGCCACAGCCGCGCTCTTGGAAGCCGAAGCCCTGGCACCCGAGCAAATCCAGGATCACCACCTGGCCCGCGAGGTCATCCGCGACTTGATCCAACTGTCAGGTACTCGCATCCCTGAGGCACTGCGCGACTTGGCCGAGCGGAGCGCCGTCGTCTAGGACGATGCCCCACTGACGATCTTGTTACAGATTTCTCTACCTCATCAAGGGCCCGCGCAAGCGCGGGCTGGCCCCTTGGGCCCGGCCCCTCTGCGCCTTCGGCGCCAGGGCCGTGCCCCTGGGGCCGCAAGCGAGTTACGGCCCTGAGTAGAAACCTCAACGGGCAAGGCCACGGTCAGAACGATGCCTCCGGCGGGGGATCGGCCGGCACCGGGATGGAGGCGGCGCCGTTCGCGGCCGCGGGTCCGTAGGGGCGTGCGCGGGGAGCTCCCATCCCGTCCACCATCGACCCAGGCAGAGCCGAGCAGACGCGGCCCATGGCGTCCAGGTCGTTCGTACAGTGGCGCGCTCCACCTGGACGCCATGAACCACGCCCGCTCCACGGTGTGTGGGTCGACGGCGGACGGGATGGGAGCTGGGGTGGGTGGTGGGTTGGGCAGGACTTCGGCTGCACCTTCTGAAATCACGCTGCATGTAGTCTCGATTGTGATCAGTCGTCTCTTGGCTTGGGGGAAGTACCAATGACGAAGGGCCCGTTCGTCGCCATGGCCGCCGCTACCGCATCGCTTGGGACCGCACTTGGTTCCCTCGCGCTCCAGCTTCGTGCAGACGGCCACGAGCAGTACGTCGAATCCGTAGCCACCTTCAGTGTCCTGATGTACGTCACCGCAGTTCTGACTGTGGTGACATGGGTCCGTGACGGTCGGCCGCACGCGAACTGAAGCGCGTCGGCGGGTGTGTCAAGGGCGTCCCTCTGCTCTGACACCAACGCCTGACACCAACAGGCACGAACAGCGGCGATCGATGCCGAAGCCCAGCGGACGTACAGGCGAGGCGTGAGCCGGTTCAACCTCGATCGCTAGAGTTCCCTGATCGACCTGATAAGGATGAGGCCAGAGTTCAAAATCTGTGCCCAGCGCGGGCGCTGTCCCTGCAGGTAGATGGCGACCGACGGCGTCGTCGGGACCGCTGCCCGGCGCTGGAGCCGTGCAGTGATGGCGCGAACGACGTCCACGTCTGTTATCAGGTCAGTGGTTTTACCCAGCCGTTCGGCCGGGCCACGCTGGAGGCCCTATTCCAGCGGGCGGGCACTGGCTGGCCGCGGATGGGGGAATGCGCCTACCACTGTGGGCAGTTCGGGAGTTTTGGCCTCATGCTGGATCTGGCTTTTCTACGCTGGTCCCTTTCGGAGCCGCATGGGTCGGGGGAACAAGTGAGTGCTGAGATCGTGCAGTTGGTCGAGCAGGCAGGTCCGTATCTGACGACCGCGGTCGGCGCGTACGGGGCGGCTGTTCTTACCCGGGCCGAGGACGCAGCCGCGGACGCCACAGCCACTCTCGGGCGACGCATCCTTCAGGCCGTGTGGCGGCGCCGGGACGAGGCGGGCCAGGCAGAACTGGAACGCGTGGTGGACGAGGCCGCCGACGAACAGAACGAGTCCTACACCGCGGCGGTGCTGGGCAGGCTGCTCAGGCAGGCGTTGCAGGACGATGCCGAGTTGCGTGCGGAACTGTCCGCGATGCTGCCGGCGCCGGCTGCCGGTTCGGTCATTGTCACGGCTTCCGGTGAGCGGTCGATCGCCGCTCAGCACATTGGTACCGCGATCACCGGTGACGGTCACACCGCGCCACGCCCGTGAGTACCGACGACGACCTGTCTCGGCTGCGGATCGAGGGGACCGGACCGAGGTCGATCGCCGCCAGGCAGATCGGCAGCGCTTACACCGGCGACATACTGCCCGCCGAGGCAATGCACACACCGGAGAAGGTCACTGCAGCCCCGGGCACCTCCAATCTGCCCCCGGCTGCCCTCTGCCTGGGGCGGGAGGAAGAACTGGCCCGGCTGCGGCGCATCCTGGCCAGACGGCACGGGGGTGCGATCACGCAGAGCGGGACGGTCCACGGCCTGGGCGGGATCGGCAAGAGCACGCTCGCTCTGCACTACGCCCACCGCCACCGCGGTGACTACACCCTGATCTGGTGGATCAACGCCGCGTCCCCCGACGAGATCGAGACCTCCCTCACCAGCCTCACCCACACCCTGGTGCCCGGCTGGGCCACCACCGCCGACCAAGGAGCGCAGGTGGCATGGGCGATGCAGTGGCTCGCCTGGCATCCAGGCTGGCTGCTGGTCTACGACAACGTGGAGAACCCCGACCACCTCACCCCCTACACCGGTGCACTCAACCAAGGCCATCACCTCGCCACCAGCCGGCGCACCACTGGCTGGCCCGACAGCGCCCCCACTCTGACCCTGGGCAACCTCGACCCCGACGACGCCACCACCCTGCTGTGCCGGCTCGTGTTCAAGGGCACCAGTGCCACGCCCCGCCAGCAGGCCGAAGCCCGGGCTCTTGCCGCTGAATTGGGGTACTTCCCTCTGGCGATCAAACAGGCCGGTGCCTACCTGGCCCAAAATCGCGGCATCAGCCTCAGCGCCTACCGCCGCCGTCTGGACACCAAACTCGCGAAGACCGCTCACGGCACCGACGCCGAACGCACCATCGCCCGCATCTGGAACGTCACCCTCCAAACCTTGGATAGGGCAGATCCGCTGGCGGTGGAGGTGCTGCACACCGCCGCCTGGCTGGCCCCCGACGACATTCCCCACGGCCTGCTCACCCCGCCCGGCGCTGACCCGGACGACATCTCCGAAGCCGTCGGAACGCTTGCCGCCTACAGCATGGTCACTCATACCGGCACCACTCTGAGCGTCCACCGCCTGGTCCAGACCGTCCTGCGAACCCCGCAGATCACCTACGACACCCGGCCGGCCCGGCACCTGCAAGGACGCGACCGCGCGGAAGAAGCGGTCCTCCACAGCCTGACCCCGCCGCTGGGCCAGGACACGCCCGCCGAAGAGCAGTGGGACACCGTCACGCCCCACCTCGTCACCCTCGCGGCCACCAGACCGCCCGAACACCACAACCCCCCACTCGCCAATGCGTATGAGACCGCTGCCCACCGCCTCTACCAGCAAGGCCACACTGCCCGCGCCATCCCCCTGCTAGAGGCCACCCTCACCCAGTACGAGCAGGTCCTGGGCGACACGCACCCCAACACCCTGAAAAGCCGCAACAACCTCGCCACCGCCTACCACGAGGCGGGGGATCTGGGCCGCGCCATCCCCCTGTTCGAGGCCACCCTCGCCCAACGCGAGCAGGCCCTGGGCGACACGCACCCCGACACCCTGCAAAGCCGCAACAACCTCGCCAGCACCTACAAGGCGGCGGGGGATCTGGGCCGCGCCATCCCCCTGTACGAGGCCACCCTCACCCAACGCGAGCAGGTCCTGGGCGACACGCACCCCAACACCCTGACCAGCCGCAACAACCTCGCCACCGCCTACCACGAGGCGGGGGACCTGCGACGCTCCATCCCCCTGCTAGAGGCCACCCTCGCCCAACGCGAGCAGGCCCTGGGCGACACGCACCCCAACACCCTGCAAAGCCGCAACAACCTCGCCAGCGCCTACCAGGCGGCGGGGGATCTGGGCCGCGCCATCCCCCTGTACGAGGCCACCCTCCGCCAGTGCGAGCAGGTCCTGAGCGACACGCACCCCGACACCCTGCAAAGCCGCAACAACCTCGCCAGCGCCTACCACGCGGCGGGGGATCTGGGCCGCGCCATCCCCCTGTACGAGGCCACCCTCCGCCAGTGCGAGCAGGTCCTGGGCGACACGCACCCCGACACCCTGACCAGCCGCAACAACCTCGCCACCGCCTACTACGCGGCGGGAGATCTGGGCCGCGCCATCCCCCTGCTAGAGGCCACCCTCACCCAACGCGAGCAGGTCCTGGGCGACACGCACCCCGACACCCTGAAAAGCCGCAACAACCTCGCCAGGGTTCGTGAAGTCGGCCAGACCGTACAGCAACTAGATACCGCAACCTCAGCAACCGACTCCGGTCGACAACCTCCTCCAGAAATTACCGAGCGACCTGTATGACTGGCACTGCCCGATCCACATAGAGCTACGGATCAGAAGGTTGCCGTGCCCCTCTCGTGCCCGATCGAGCGGGGAACCCCGGGAAACAACGATCACTCACAGGCAGAGGCCAAAGAGACGGCCCCCGACCGATTCACCTGGTCAGGAGCCGTTCACCTGCGCGGTGGGTGTGGGCTTTGAACCCACGGTGACTCGCGCCACGACGGCTTTCAAAATCGCTCGCGGGCAGGTGCGACGTTTCACGTGAAACACCCCGATTTGCCTCAAGTTCCGCTCATGAGGCTCTACAACTTGGGATGCTTGTAGTTCAGCGGAAGGACAGGTCACGGGTTCGAATCCCGTCAGGCCCACCGGGGGTGGGGGGTGCGTTCTGCGCACCCCCCACCTCCACCAAATTCCGCCTGTTGCGCTACAGCAGCGAAGACGCGGAGCTTTGGCGTCGAGGGCCGTGACTGGGCCGTCTCCGGGCCGTCCGAGGGCAGCCAACGATGACAGACGACGACAGATGGCGACGGCTTCCCCCCTGATCAGAGATGGCGCGTTGGGTACCACCGAAGGTGTTCATCCGCGAAGCTATGTTGAGGAACAAGTTAGTTCCGGGGTTAGAAGGCCAGGTCAAGGACGCTCTGCACCACTAGCCCAAGAGCAACGCAGAAGAACCCGAGCACCTGCTCACGCAAGCCTCGAATCGTGGCCCGCTTCGACTCTTGATCAATGTTGGCGATACGAGCCTGAAGATCTTCCCCTAGCCGTTGGTCTTCCTGACCTCGGACTTTCGCCTCCTGGCCCAGATCGTGCTGCACGTCCTGGGCAAGCTTGAAGACACGGTTCAAGCGGTTCTCAATCTCGACCCTGAAGGCCTCGGCATCCTGAACGGGATCCGGCAGCCGGCCGAACTGAACGAGCCCCCTGGCGCTCCCCGCAAACTCGACGGACAGAGCCGTACCAAGAGCGTGAGTCACGGACGGTCGAGGGCGTCGAAGGAGACGTCGAAGCAGGCATTCAAGGGCAGTCCGAACCTGCCGGGCCACTTCGACTTCAGTCGCCAGCACGCTGCTGAAGAAGCGATCGCCGGGAGCTGAGGAGTCCTTGAACGTCTTGTAGAGGCCAGTCGCAGCCGCAACTAACCCGAGCGTTTGAAGCACGATGCTAAAGATCGTGAGCGCAGTTTCAAGCACCGGATCATCTTCATTCTCTGACCGTGATCAAGTGTGCTGATCACGCAAACTGTCGGGGCCTGCCAGGCCACGCAGTCTGCCGAGCGATCGCCGTGTGGCGCGCGCGACTCTTGCCAGGTCAGAGCGCTTCTTTGGATGGGGTGACCGGCTCACCCGACTTACGTACTACAGGCAAAACACTCCACGGGAAGTTGATCCACTCATCGGTCCGCTTCCACACGTACTCGCACTTCACGAGCGAGTGGGACTTCTCATAGACCACGGCGCTGCGGACCTCGGCGACGGTGTCGACGCAGAAGTCGTGCACGAGCTTGAGCGTCTTGCCGGTGTCGGCGACGTCGTCGGTGATCAGAACCTTCTTCTGGGAGAAGTCGATGGCGTTGGGAACGGGCGCCAGCATGACGGGCATCGGAAGGGTGGTCCCGACGCCCGTGTAGAACTCCACGTTCACGAGGTGAATGTTCTTGCAGTCGAGGGCGTAGGCGAGCCCGCCGGCGACGAAGACACCGCCGCGGGCGATGGACAGCACGATGTCGGGCTCGTACCCGTCGTCGGCGATGGTCTGGGCGAGCTCGCGAACCGCGACTCCGAAGCCCTCGTAGGTGAGATTCTCACGCACCTGGGACACGCTCACGCCCTCACACCTGGGTCCGATGGAAGTTCAGGAAGGACCGGGAGGCGGTCGGCCCGCGCTGCCCCTGGTAGCGGGACCCGTACCGGTCGCTGCCGTAGGGGAACTCGGCCGGCGAGCTGAGCCGGAACATGCACAGCTGCCCGATCTTCATCCCCGGCCACAGCTTGATGGGGAGCGTCGCGAGGTTGGACAGCTCAAGGGTGACGTGCCCGGAGAAGCCCGGGTCGATGAACCCCGCGGTGGAGTGGGTGACGAGCCCGAGCCGCCCAAGCGAGCTCTTCCCCTCGAGCCGCGAGGCGAGGTCGTCGGGCAGCGTGATGACCTCGTACGTCGAGGCCAGCACGAACTCCCCGGGGTGCAGGATGAACGGCTCATCGCCGTCGGGCTCGACGAGCCGCGTCAGGTCCGCCTGCTCGATGGAGGGGTCGATATGCGGGTAGCGGTGATTCTCGAACACCCGGAAGTAGCGGTCGAGCCGCACGTCGATGCTCGACGGCTGCACCATGAATTCGTCGTAGGGATCGATCCGGACCCGCCCGGCGTCGATCTCGGCCCGGATGTCCTTGTCTGAGAGAAGCACGTCCCGAGGATACGCAAGGCGCGCGGACCGGCCACAATCGTGACGGTCCGCGCGCCTGCCCACGTCGGCGTGAACGCTTCTGTTTTCTGCCCCTACCGCTTTTCCAGCTCCACCGGAACGACGTTCCGGAGCCGCGCACACCGCGGACACCGGATCAGCCGACCGGGACCGAGCCGCTCGGCCTGCTGCATCGGGAACGAAGCGGTGCTGAACACGTGCCCCTCGGCACAACGGACGACGGTGCGCTCCATCAAGTCCTCAGAGTCCCTTCCCCAAGAGCCTTCGTCAGGCACTGGCGTGACCGACGACGAAAGCCACATTACGGGATGAAAGGGACGGCCCTCCAGGCGGCACTCCGGTCCCGCCCGGACCCTCCTCCAGCCCCACCGTACGCCCCAACTCCGGTCCCCCGCAGCCGCATCCACCCTCCGAAACGCGACCGGGCCCCACGGCTTCAGCGCCGGGGGCCAGGCATGAGGTAGAGTGAGCGAGCATTCGACACCGGATCAATCGGCGTCTTACGCGGGTGTAGTTTAATGGTAGAACATCAGCTTCCCAAGCTGAGAGCGCGAGTTCGATTCTCGTCACCCGCTCCATGATGAAACCCCAGGTCAGTGGCCTGGGGTTTGTTTGTTGTCTAGTCCAATTTGGGGGCGGCGTGCCCTCTGCGCGCCCTAAGAAGTCCTAACAAAGTGGGAGGTTTCTCAGTCGTCGCCAGCAGATGATGCTGCAGGCGAGGCTGAGGAAGGCTTGGTGGATGTCGTCGCGGATC
>NZ_JBVHRI010000027.1:0-117450 GCF_055566975.1 Streptomyces sp. NPDC027189 | reverse complement strand
GAGCCACTGATGGCAGACGAAATGAAGCCTCACCCGACACCCCTGGGGGTTGAACCATACGAAGGGCTCGACCACCCATGTGGAGGGTAGGGACGAAATGCGCCTGGCGAGGTGACGGAACGAGGTCCCCTGCAGACCACTCATCTGGGAACCCGACCGCACTGGAGGCAGATCACTCGTCTCTTCCGTGATCCGTGGGGGCCGCGGCCCCAGGAACCAGGGGCTCGGGCACAATCAGGAGCTGTGCCGACGCCTCCTGACCCCGCTGTCTTGTACCCCGATGTCGCGGCCTGCGGCAGCCTCGCTGCAGCGCTCCAGGCCGAGGGGGAAGGCTGCCTCGGCGCCGTCCCCGTCACGTCCTCGGACTCCGAGCCGCTGCTTTACGCAGCCGTCGCAAGTACCCTGCAGCACCGCGAACCGCTGCAGATCAGCGCCTGGCGGCACGAAACGCCGGTGGTCGATCTGGGGCACGGAACCGTTCCAGAGCCTGTCTCTCATCGACAGCACGACAGACGATCTGGCGGAAGTCGCCAAGGCCGCCAGGGCGTGGCACGACGGTGCGGTGCTGAACGACATCCGCCGGGCGGCACCCTTCGTGCACCTGACCGGGCGGTTCGAGGTGCCCGACCTCGACCCCGCGCGCCTGACGGAATCCGAGTGGCAGGCCATGCGCCAGGAAGCGGCCGAACTGGAGTACGTCTGGCAGGAGACGTACCAAGCCCTGATCGAGGCAGCGTACGCCGAACCGGCGCTGCGCGCCCTCTACCCGTTCACGAGCCACTGGGCGCTGCGCTTCTCCACCACCACCCGCCCGCGCCTAACCGTGGTCGGGCCGTGCCTGGCCGCCGGCAGCGACGGCATGTACACAGTGGGCACGGGCATCGTGACCCCGGACCTCGGCCGATTTGCAACAGCCCGTGAGGCTGTGGCGCTGGCCGTGCGCCAACTGCCTCCCGGCCTCGGTCCAGTCACGCTCGGCGAATGACGCTGCCCGGTGCCAGAGCCGTGTCGCAGGGCTGCAACAACCACTACGGACCGGAGAGTTTACCGGGGACCTCCACACATCAACACGGGAAATCGACGCGACACGGTCGGCGTTTGCGCAGGTCAGTGAATTCCGTCGGTAGCCCGTACCGGCGGGCGCCTAGTGTCCCGTCTCATTTGATCTTGCTCTCGGCGGAGGCTCTGAGCAGGCGTGATGCATAGTGCGGCGAGACGGGCTGGGGCCGGTGTCGACGATCACGGACATACAGGCCCCCTCATTTCGCGACCGCCGGCAGCGCAATGGTTCCGGCGAACGTCCCCTGGGTCGACTCCGTCACGCCCTGGCTGTAGCGGATGCTCCGACCGTCGTAGGGCATGAGGAAGGCGCACCGGAAGATGTGCGCATCGATCCGGTACGTCGTCGCGTCGAGGACGACCGACTCCACAACGCTCTCCACGGTGATCTGACTCTCGGAGGCCGGGACTCCCGCCGCACGCAGTTGCTCCAGGATCGGCCTCAGTTCACGCACCGCCTTTTTGACGATCGCCCTCCCCCGCACCCCGGACAATGCCGCAGAAGACGTACGGACTTGCAACTCGACCTGATCACCCGATTTGATCAGCGAGATCCCACTGTCGGGTGTCTTCTCCGTGGCGTACTCCTGGAACGCACTGAGCGCGCCGACCGGATCCTCCACCTTGTCCGCGATCTCCGGATCGGCGAGGGGCCCGTGCTTCCAGGCGGCACCCGGTCCACCCTCTTTGACATAACCCGTGCCGTCGACGACGAAGACCTCTTCGGGCCTGCCCACACCCTTGCTGTAGCTGGTTCCCGCAGAGTGAAGTGCCCAGGACTCCCCCGTCGTGCGGTGCACCGTGGCCGTATAGAGGGCGGTGCTCTTCTGCCCGCGCAGGACCAGCTCTTCGCTCCCCTTGACGGCGAACGTCCAGCCCTTCTCCCCGGACATCGCCTCTTCGGCCCGCGCGAGGAACTCGACGGCCGTCCTGGGCTTCGCGGACGCCGCTTGCTCGCTCTTCCCCGCTCCGTGGGACTGCTCGACGCCACTTGAGTTTGCTGGTTTCCCCTGATCCACTACATCCGTTGCCCGGCTCTGGGAGCACCCGGCCAATGAAACGGCAGCGGCGGAGAGCAGCGGAACCGTCAGCGCAGCCACAGCGACACGGGGCCTCATGCGCACACTCCTTGGAGATCAGGAAGAGAGCCTGGTTATACAGGAGCGTCGGCTACGGCGGCCACCAGGCGGACATTCGACGCAAAGTTCACGTATCCACGGTTGAGCGGCGCCCGCCGTTCGGTGCCGGTCGGCCACCAGCTCAACGAAAAGACACACCACCGCCGAATTCGTTCGGCGGTGGTGTGCGTCGATTTCAGCGAACGCCGCAGGAACCCTGCGATGCCGCTCGGGAAGCGGCGCGCCGACCGGCCCTTGCCCTGTTCCGGAGGAGGGAACGAGGTCGTCCGGGCCGATCGGCTTGCCAGTCAGCTGTCACACAGAACAATCCTCGTCAATCGTTCTCGGACAGCCAGGGCGGCGGGCCGAACATGTCCGCGTACGGATTGGGCTCTCCCGTGTCCGGGTTGATTCCCTGCGCGAACAGACGGCGGGCCTCACGCACATGCACGAAGCGCCGGAAACCGCCTGCCTCAGCCCACATGTCGCCGAACTCCCCTCGGAAGAGCCGCACGACGTACTCGACCATTCCGCACTCGTGGAAGTGCCAGTCGAGGCCACCTCGGCTCCATACGGCCACCGTCCAGTCGTTCGGATCCTGCTTGGTGGTCACCCAGCACAGCAGGTCACTTCTGGCATTGATTCCCCAGGTGATGACCGGCGGCGTGGACAGCGAGCCGGAAACGGTCGGTGGGTGCTTCAGCCACATCTGCCGTGCCGTGTGCGTCTCCTCCACCATGGCGTCGGAGGGGATGGGGCCGTCGCTCGGCACCGGAACGAGGAAGGTGAGGAATGCATCGACCTCACCCTCGCCGTACGCGGCGACGAACTCCTTGTAATCCTGTGGGAAGGCGACCCCCCAGGAGCTCTCAGCATCCTGCCAGTCGATCGCATCGCCGGCGCCTTCGTGCGGCGGCATGAGATCCCGCAGCGTCTCGATCAGCGGCTGCCCGCTCATCGGTGCACTTCCTTCCGTTCCACTGTCACGGCATTCCTGCGGTTGGCACGGGAACACCGGTCCCACTGTGCACGACCAAACCCAGGTTCGTGAAGATGTTCGATCCCTTGGGGCCGGTCAGCAGCAGGTTCGGAACCGTGTCGTTGAAGGAGATTCCCGGACTGCCGTTCGGATCCCCTGCGCTGTCATCGTGAAGCTCTTCGCAACGGTGCGCGGGCCTTCGTAGTTGGGGGTCACCTCGTACCGCACCACCTGTCCTTGATCGATCGCCTTCTCGACGACCTCCGCCCAGCTGCGCATGCTGATGTCCTGTGTACCCGCGACGTCGTCACCATAGGTATTGGTGACTCTGCCGCACGTCGCCAGGTTCGCGGGGTCCAGCCCGTCGCCGCCGAGCGACTTTCCGATCAGGTGGCACGCATTGATGTGCCGACCCGGATTGGGGTGGCCATACCAGTACGCGAGATTCCTTGCCCACGTATAGCCCGGAGGGCATATGAACGGAGCCTTGCGGCACTGGACGTCGGTGCCGTGCGTACTGGCGTACGCCTTGTCGATGCAGCCGACGGCGCCCGTCGCGCGCCCGCCATGTGCCGTGTCCACCGGCTTGGGGTCGATCCAGCCCTGGCCGTCGGCGCCTCGGCATGTCGGATCGGCCCGCGGCGTCGTACCACGGGCGGAGCCGTCGTCGGGGGCCGAATCGTCTCCGAGGAGTTCGGAGATGCCGATCACGAAACTCGTGATGAGGCCGAACAGGCCACCACCTCGCGTGGTGGTGGTCGTCGAGCCTCCGCCGCCATCGGTGAAGACCGGACGATGCCCGTCGAGTTCGACGACGCTCGATGGATTGCCACCGGTGAAGGCGTACCGGTTGCCGGTGCAGGGGTCGCTGCACAGGTTCATGTCGGCGAGGGCAAAGTTGTACATGTCACGGGTGGTGAAGCGGTTCAGCCCGGGGTTGTAGTCACGGAAGCCCATGTCGTACGTGCCGGACTGGGCGTCCCAGCGCTTGGCGTTGAACCGGTAAGGGTTGTAGGACTCCTTGGTGGGATCGGCGGCGTCGGGCTTGTCGATGCCGGTGAACTCGGACTCGTCGTCGGAGCCGTAGGCCGTGTAGCCGTACGTGCCCTTCGTGTCGCCGTTCTTGTCCGTCAGGGTCTCGACGTCGGAGTGGCCGTTGTAGCCGTAGTAGCCGTCCTCGGTCGTGCCGTCGCTGTTGTGCTTGATCTGCGACAGGCGCTCGCCCCACGGGCTGTACTGGTACGACTTGGTCAGCTCGCCGGCGATCTTCTCGTCCAGGACCTCGCTGGAAAGCCCCAGGTAGTCGAAGTCCGTCGTCTTGCCATCCGCCGTCTTCGACGCGGTGCGGTCCAGCGGGTCGAAGGCGTACGTGGTCGACTTCATCGCGCCCGTGTCGTCCATCTTCTGGGACTCCACGACGTGGTCGAAGCCGTCATACACGCTTCGCGAGATGATCTTTCCGCCCGAGGTGACCGACTCCTGGCGGCCGAACGGAGTACGCGGCCTGGTCACGGGCCACCGGAGGCGGAGCGGACCAGCCTGACGCAGTCGGGGCCCGCCTCCTGACGGAAGCAGGCCCCGACGCAATCATCCGCTATGGGCCAACCCTTGCGCTCAAGGGTCCCTGAGCATTTCGAGCACTCTTATCCGACGGAAACCACGGGTTCGGGCCCCGGAAAGTTCGGAGGGAGCCCATGCGGTTCGGCCGTCCCAGAGCACAACCAGGCGAGATAGCTCGAGAGGCTGCCCTCGTAGTGGAACCAGTCGTCATTCCGCCCAGCCACAACGACTGTCCATTCGTTGGGCTGCCCTTCTGTACGCCAGTGGAACTCGTCCCCGTCTATCGAGCCGCCCCACCGCAGCAACCCTCCCGATTCCGGGAACGCAGGGTAGCCACCGAGCATTCCCTTCTGCGCCATTCCCTCGGCACCGGCGAGATCCTCTTTCTGCGCCTCGACGTATCCTGTTTCGCCTCCTGGGGCCGGCGACGTCACAGTGAGGAATTGCCCGATCTCCAGCCGAGGGTACGACTCCGCCAAAGCGATGTAGTCGTCTGGCAGCCCAGTCCTCAAGCCGTCGAAGACCACCTGCCAGTTGATGCGTCGTGGAAATTCGAGACGCCGCGCCACCAGCCCTGGCAGTGCAGCCTCTAGGGATTCGATACTCAACAGCCACCTCCATTTGCGTTCTTGACTCTGTCGGGGATCTTGAAGGCAGTCGAGTTCAACTGCCCAGCGTTCGCCAGGACTTCGACCGAGGGATGCCGTGTTGGTCCAGGAAGGTCTGGAAGGCGGTCGGTGGCCGTGGTGATGGGGTTTCCTCGGTCGGTGACAGGCCGCTGAGGCGCTCGATGTTCACGGCGATTGCTGTGAGTACGTGTTGCAGGTGGGCTTTCGGCTGTCCTCGGTAACGGCAGTGGCGCATGCCATGTCCGTGGGCGAACTCGTTGATGGTGCCCCACCCCGGAGCGGACCGCGTAGCGGGTCTTCCAGTCGGGGGTCTGCTGCTCGGCGCGGACGCGGAGTTGCAGGTCGCGGAGTTCTCGTGGGGGAAAGCCCACGGTCCGGGCGCTGTCGGCGGTGGTGGTGCACCGGGTGCGGACCGGGCAGGGGCGGCACTGGCTCTTGGTGAACCGCGCCACGATCAGCGGGGCGGCGGTGGGCGAGGACGTTGGGTAGGGGCCGTGCCAGCCGGCGCTGACCTGGCCCTGGGGGCAGGTGACCTGCCGGCGGTCGAAGTCGATGTGGAAGTCGTCCCGGTCGAATCCCTCGTTCTTGCGGTGCTGGCGGGTGGGGTTGCCCGGCAACGGTCCGCTGACGGTGATCTGGTGTTCGCGCTGGGCTCGTTCCAGGTGGACCAGGGAGGTGTAGCCGCCGTCGACCAGGTGCTCGGCTGGCAGCAGTCCGCGACGCGCCAGGCGGGTGTGGATGCCGGGCAGGGTCTGGGCGTCGTTCGTGGCGGCCGAGGTGGTGGTCACGTCCGTGATCACGTTGGCGCTGTCGGAAGCGCACGTCTCGGTGACGTGGGCGGCGAATCCCTTCCAGCGGATGATGTGCCCGTGGCGGACGTAGCGCGCCGTGGTGTCGTAAGGGGAGACGATCGCCGTGGAGGAGGGCGGTAACCCACCGTCGTCGGCAGTGCGCCAGTGCAGGCGGCCTGCCGCGTCGCGGTAGTAGTTCTGCACGACGATCTGCCGCAGGGCCTTGGCCTGCGGGCCGGGCCGGTGGAGGCGTTCCAGCAGCCGACAGGCGTCGTCGCCGGCGGCGAGGATCCTGGTCTTGGGCCGGGTGGGGTTCTTGCCCAGGCGGACCGGACGGCCGTAGCGGCGTCCCCACTCCTCGTCGACCAGGCCGACCAGCAGATGCCCGGCCGTGCGTGCCACTTCTTCCAGCGCGGCACGGACCGCCTCGGTGACCAGTTCCAGCCGGGTCAGGTCGCGCACTGCGGCCAGGACATGGGTGGAGTCGGTTCGCTGAGTGGTGCGCTCACGCACAAGCCCGGCATCCTTGAGTCGAACCAGCGCGAGGTCCAGGAGTCGGTCGGCGCGGTCGTCCTGGGCGATGCGCTCGCGGAAGTCGGCCAGCACACTGTGGTGGAAGCCGGGGTCGTCCAGCTCCATGGCCAGCGCGTACTTGAAGTCGATGCGGCAGCGGACCGCTTCTGCTGCTTGCCGGTCCGACAGACCGAGCAGGAACTGCAGCACGCAGACGGTGGCCAACTGGGCGGGCGAGAGACCGGGACGGCCGTCGCGCGGGTACCAGTCGGCGAAGTCCTCGTCGCGCCAGAGCCCGTCCAACCGGTCCCGCACCCATATCGCTGTCGTACCGTCCGGGTTGCTCGCCCGCGCGATCTGCGCGGTCAGAGAAGGGACTTGCTCACCGGAACGGGGACGGAGCGACAACGAACACCTCGACAACTGCATCGGCCTGTGGAACAGCCTTGAGCATGCACGGTGATCGCGCTGACGCACCGGGAAAATCCAAGATCCCCGACAGAGTCAAGCTGAGGATCATTGTCGTCGAGGCCGCCGACTGCACCGCAGGGACAGCCGGTGAACCGGGCCTGCTCCTCCCGACTGCTCATTGTCCGCCGCTGTCGGCGTCAGCGCTGGGGCCCCAGGTCGGGACCGAGGATCAGCCCGACCAGATCACCGACTGGCCGGGGAGCTCCCCGGTCGCGCGTCGGCCGCCCTGCCAGGGCACCGTGACGGTCTCCTGGTCTCCCACTGCCACGAGCCGGAGCGCGGTGGACCGGGTGATGAGCACAAGACCCGGAGCTCAACTCATTCAGAAACGATCAGTAAGGCCGGGGCCAGCGTCGGGCACGGGCGATGAGTACGGCAACGTCGTCGTGGTCGTCCGGATCGCGCAGTGCGTCCAGGAGCCGGTCGCAGGTTTCTTCCGAGGATCGGTCGGGGCTGTGCAGCAGTTGCAGGAGGAGGTCCAGGCGCTCGTCGATGGCGTGGTGGCGGGTCTCGACCAAGCCGTCGGTGTAGAGGACCAGTTGGTCGCCGGGGGCCAGGCCGAAGGTGGTGACTTCGAAGGCGACACCGCCGACCCCGAGGGGTGCGCCGGTGGGGAGATCGAGCAGTTCGGGGGGCTCGCCCGCGCGCATCAGCACGGGGGGCAGGTGTCCGGCAACAGCGATGTGGCACAGGGCGCGGTGCGGGTCGTAGACGGTGTAGGCGCAGGTGGCGTACTGCTCCAGGTCAGCCGTGATCTTGTCGAGGTGGTGCAGCACCTCGGCCGGTGGGAGGTCGAGGTCGGCCAGGGTGGAGGTGGCGGTGCGCAGGCGCCCCATGGTGGTGGCGGCGCTTATACCGCTGCCCATCACATCGCCCACGACCAGCGCGGCCTTGTCTTCCACGAGGGGGATGACATCGAACCAGTCACCACCGACTTCGATGGTCGTTCCGGCGGGCCGATATCGGGAGGCGACCTCCAGGCCCGCCTGATGCGGTGGGAGGTCCGGCAGCAGGCTGCGCTGGAGGGTCACAGCCGTGTTGCGTGCACCTTGGTACAGGCGGGCATTGTCGATGCACACCGCGGCTCGATCGACCAGCTCACCGGCCAGGGTGAGATCGTCGTTGTCGAAGGGCACCGAGTTGCGGGCGCGGGTGAGACCCAGGGTGCCGAGCACCTCCCCACGGGCGATCAAGGGCGTTATGAGATAGCTGTGGACGCCGGCGCGGGCCAGCGTGGCAGCGGCCTCGGCGTCACGGGCGATGCGAGCCAGGTCCCGCTCGCCGACGTGGGCTATCAGAATGGGGCGTCCGGTCCCCACGCATTGAGTGGCCAAGCGCTGCGCGCCGTAGCTGGCGAGGTGGCCGGGAGGGTCGACGGCACAAACGACCTCAGTCGGGTACGCGGCCTTCACCGCGAGGGCACGGAAGAGTGCCCGGCCGGCGCCGGGTCCCGTCCCGTGGCGGTCGGCAAGGACAGAGTCCAGGATGTCCACCGCCGCCACGTCGGCGAGCTCGGGGACGGCGACGCCGGCCAGCTCGCGGGCGGTCTGTTCCATATCCAAGGTGGTGCCGATACGGGCGGAGCTGTCGGCGATCAGAGCCAAGCGCTGCCGGGCACGGTGCCGATCGGTGACATCCACCAGCACGATGGCTACTCCCAGTACCCGCCCGCCGGGACCGTCGAGCCGGTAGTAGGAGACGGACCACGCGTGATCGTTGTCGGGGTCGGCGGGAGTGCGTCCCACGCTGTGCTGGTCGATCACGGGCCTTCCGGACGTGAGGACCTGCCGCAGCGCAGCCTCGATCGCATCGACCTCCAGGAAAGGCAGGGCCTCGCGGACTGGTCGCCCGAGGTGGTCTTCGGCTCGGACGCCGTTGATCTGCGCCAGCGCCGGGTTGACGGACACGTACCGCAGGTCGGTATCCAAGACGGCCAGCCCGATCGGGGACTGCGAGACCAGCCGCGTGGACAGGGCCACGCCCCGTTCCACCTGGCGCAGGATCGCCTCGTCGGTGGCGATGCCCAGGGCATAGAAGTCACCCCGGTCGTCCAGCAGCCGCATGTTGCGGAACTCCACCAGCCGGGTACTGCCGTCCTTGTGCCGGACGGGGAAGGCGCCGGCCCATCCTTGTCCCGTCCTCATGACTTCGGTGAACAGCCTGATCATCAGGTCCAGGTTCTGGTCATCGACCAGCAGCCGCGCCGCGTACTGGCCCAGCGCCTCCTGTGCGGTGTAGCCGAACAGCTCCTCGGCCTGCGGGCTCCACAGCACGATCCGCCCCTCGGCATCCAGCAGTACCGCCGCGACACTCAGCAGATCCAGCAGCCCACTGCGCTGCTGCGGCCCCGCGCCAGCCTGGTCGCCCTCGCCCCCGAAGAGGTCGGCTGTCCTCATCCCAGGCACTCCCTCCGCCTGCCAGCGCGACACACGGCCCCGCGTCCCCTTCAGGCTGCGGCCTGTCCCATACACCTCGCAGTGCTTCCATGGTCCCCCGGATCTGGGTAGCCGCCAGGTCGCGCTAGGCGGCCACTGCTCTGCGCGCGATGTGTGCGAGCCTGGCAACGGGCGAAGGCTGGCACACGACTGGACCGTGAGGACGCGATGCGGGAGACCTACCACGAGGAACTGGCCTCGATCAGCGATGGCCTGGTGGAGATGGCGAACCTGGTCGGCTCGGCCATCGGCCTGGCCACGACCGCTCTCCTCGATGCCGACCTGCAGCTTGCCGAGAGCGTGATCTCAGCCGACGAAAAGGTCGATGACCTCCAGCGCGACCTGGAGAACCGGGCGATCGCGGTGCTGGCACGGCAGCAGCCGGTAGCCACGGATCTGCGGGTCGTGGTCACCTCGCTGCGCATGAGCGCGGACCTGGAACGCTCTGGTGACCTGGCCCAGCATGTGGCCAAGCTTGCCCAGATGCGGTTTCCTAACCGCGCTGTTCCGCACGATCTACGCCGTACGGTCCTGGAGATGGGCCAGCTCGCCCAGCGCCTGATGGCGCAGGCCGCCGAAGTGATCATGACCCAGGACGTCCATGCGGCACTCCAGCTGGAGAAGGACGACGACCGCATGGACGAGTTGCACCGCACGATCTTCCAGCACCTCATGGACGACCGGTGGCAGCACGGCGTGGAAACCGCCGTGGACGTCACACTGGTCGGCCGCTATTACGAGCGATTCGCCGACCACGCGGTGTCGGTGGCCCAGCGCGTGGTCTACCTGGTCACGGGCGAACACGCAGACGAGCTGATCCCCGACACGCCCGCATGACGCCTATCTGGCTCGGCGAGGGTGCCCGCTTGGCTGGCCCGCAGCGGTCGCCCACTCGGCGGGCGTCATGTTGGCAGGCCGAGCCCCGGCCATCAGCATGGGCGCATGGCGGAACACACGACAGTCGTGCACACCATCACCCGGAACAGAACCCACCGGGGAGGATGGATCGAGCATGACCCGACCGGGCACGCAGTGAACATCCACCATCTTGAATTCGCTGGTCACGGGGCTGGTGTGGGTGGTGGGTTGTGTACTCGCGCTGGTCGGGGGCGATTGTCTGGCGTCAAGATCATCTGTCAGCGCGCGATTCTGAGTACCTGCGCTTCTCTACCCTCGATCCGTCGTGCCGGTCCGGCGGATTCTCCGGCGGCCGGTTTGTTGGGACTCTTTGAAAATGGGTGTGCCCGCGCTTCCGTGATAACTACGGAAAGCTGCTGAGAGCCAGGTCAGGCAATGGGCACCCTGGTACGTGAGTCTGGGACCAGTGGGCGCATCATGACCGCGTGACTGTGACCGATTCGCGTGCCGCTCTGTTCGAGCACCTTCGTCGCCGCTTCCCGGGCAGGACCATTGACGAACTGGAGGGTGTCGAGGGGCCGATCGAGGAGCGCGTTCCTGGGTTTCGTATCTTCCGGATCCACCCTGCCCATCCGGGAGACTGGTGGGTCTACGTGACCTCCGGATGCTGGACGGCGACCCAGGAGAACGGCCACGGCACAGAATTCTTCCTTGCCGCACCGCGTGATGACTGGAAGAACCTGGAGAGCGTCACGATCAACGCGTACTACCACTGTGGCCCGCCCCACCAGCGGCTCGACGTCGGCCACACCATCCCAATCGGCGGTCCCTGGCTGGACGACTCGGCGTGTGATCACTACCTGATCAGCCTGCCCTACCCCTACGGCCCCGAGTTTGAGATCTGCTCATGGGACGAGGACGCCCACTCCCGGATCCTCTGGATGCTCCCGATCACCAAGGCCGAGAAGGACTTCAGGCGCGAGGAAGGGCTGGAAGCCCTGGAAGACAGGTTCGAGGAACGAGAGATCAACCCGGTAGACCCGCAACGTCCCTCCACGGTGTGACCATCTACGGTCTCGGGCCGCCCCCTGCTGCTAGGGCTCGATGAGGATTCTGGCTCGCAGCAGGGGAAATGAGCGCGGCCGTACCTCTGTCTCTTGATCGTCTTGATGCGGTTGACGTGCCCTTCGACGACGCCGTAGCCCGACCACAGCAGGTCACAGCGTTGCGCAGGCCATCCGGCCGAAACCTGCGCAATGGGCCGGCCATTGCACACCGGCCGATGTCAGCAGGCCGGATCGGTTGCGCAACCCGCGCACCGCCCCAGCGGATGCGCAGCTCGGGCAGGCCTGCAAGCCGGGTCTGCGCAATGGCCGCGACCGTCACTCCGCACACCCGACCTGACCAAGCCCTGCTGCCCCCGGTACGCGTATGCTCCCCGGGCCTAGCGCCGCCGCGCCGGACCGGGGAGCGGAGGGATCACTCCGCAACGTCGACGACGATCTTGCCGGCGGCGGTTCCGCTCTCCACCGCATCGTGAGCCTCGGTGACCGTACGGAGGGTGAAGTGCCGGGGATCGACCATGGGCATGAGCGCCACGGTGTCAACAAGGGCGGCCGCCTCCCGCAGAATCTCCCCGTGGTGCTCCCGGCCCCGGCCGGTCAGCATCGGCAGCAGGGTGAAGACGCCCGAGTACGTTGCCCCGCGGAACGACAGGGGCGCGATGCTGTGGGTGCCCCAGCCCAGGGCGCTCACCACATGACCCGTGTAGGTGCGTACCGCGGTGAAGGAGGCGTCGAGCGTCTCGCCGCCGACGGTGTCGAAGACGACGTCGAAGCCCTCACCGCCGGTGTGCCGGGCGACGTAGTCCTCAACCGGGGTGGTGGTGTAGTCGATCGGTGTCGCTCCGAGGCGGGTGATGGTCTCCAGGCTGCGGGCCGATCCGGTTGCGAAGACCTCGGCTCCCCGGGCCCGGGCGATCTGAACGGCCACATGCCCGATGCCGCCCGCCCCGCCGTGGACGAGGACCTGCTGACCGGTCCTCACCTGTGCCCGGTCCACCAGTCCCTCCCAGGCCGTGATGACGATCAGCGGCAGTGCCGCCGCCTCGCGCAGGCTCAGGGAGGCGGGCTTGTGCGCGAGCAGCCGGGCGTCGACGGCGACGTATTCGGCGAGCGAGCCCTGCAGGTCGCCGACGCCGCCGGTGAGCCCGTACACCTCGTCGCCCGGGGCGAAGCCGGTGACCTGGGGGCCGATGGCCTCGACCACGCCCGCCAGGTCCAGTCCGAGGACGGCGGGCAGCCGGCTGCGGGCGTGGGCCGCCTTGCCGGCCCGGATCTTGGTGTCCAGCGGGTTCACCCCACTCGCCACTACCCGTACCAGGACCTGACCCGGCCCCGCGACAGGGGTCGTGAGCTCGCTCAGGGTCAGTGGGCTGCCGAACGCTTCCAGGACGACCGCGCGCATAAATACGGGCACCTTGGGGCGGGGCGTCATCATTGTCTTTGCCTTTCGAACAGACAGGTCTGTTTTCTTCAAATCGGAGAATCCCTCGTGCGCCCGGGCAGGCACATGAGGACAGCGAGGGTCAGGTGGTGCGAGGCGGGCAGGAGCGCTCGACCGTGAGCCGTGCCGCCTCCTTGGCGGCGGCGGGCATGGCCGGGTCCTGCTCGAGCCTGCCGGCCGCGAGCGTACCGTCGATCAGTAGGGTGAGCTGCAAAGCCAGCTGGTCGGGGTCGTCGGCTCCGGCCGCCTCGGCCAGGTCGCGCACCCACGCCCGCACCGCTCGCTTGTGCTCGACGGTCACGGTGTGCGGGAGGCTCCCCGGTTCACTCTCAGCGGCGGCGTTGATGAACGGGCAGCCGTGGAAGCCGTGCCGTTCGTAGGAGTCGGAGACCGCGTCGAACAGGCCCACCAGCTGATCGCGGGGGTTGTCGCCGGCCGCCAGCGCGGCGGCCCGCAGCTTGCCGCGCCAGGAGTCGTCGGTGCGCCGCAGATAGGCGGCGGACAGTTCGTCCTTGGACGGGAAGTGCACATACAGGGTGGCCTTGGCGACGCCCGAATCGGCGATGATGCGGTCGACGCCCACGCCGCGCAGACCATGGGCGGAGAACAGCTCTTCCGCCGTTGTGAGGATGCGCTCGCGCGCCGGAAGGCGCTTGGCCGTGGCAGGCATGCAGTTAACGACCTCTCCGGGATCTGTCGGATGCGCCACCTGAAGACTAACAGACAGGTCTGTCCGATCGGGCGGTGGGACGGCGCGGCGGATCACGAGCAACGAACGCGTCCCAGCCTGCCCCCACTGCAACCCCGACAGCATCCTCGGGGTGCTCGACTAGGCACTCCGCTTCTTCGCCGCCGCCTTCTTGGTGGGAACCATCTTCGCGGCCGTCTTCTTGGCCGTCGCCTTCCTGGGCATCTCGTGGACGGTGGCGTCCTCGCCGCGGGAGGCCTGCGCCTTCGCCACGGACTCCTTCAGCGCGGCCATCAGGTCGACGACCCCGCCCGGGACGGCCTGCTCCTCGAGCGCCTTGGGCGGCTCCGTGTACTCCCGCTTCGCCTCGATGAGCTGCTCCACCGCGCGTCCGGCCGCCGCGCCGACCTCTTCGGCCGGGCTGCGCACCAGATGCGCGGCACCAGCAACCTCCTCGACGACGTGCGGGACGCGGCGCAACACGCGGCTGACACACACGACCAAGCCCAGCTCACCGGGCGCGCGGCCCTGGACAGCTTCAGACAGCTCTGCGATGCACGCGCCGCACTGGAGGCCTGCCGGCAGCGCAGCGGTATGGACGAACTCACGCTGGTTCAGGAGGCGGTGGCTGCCCGGCAGGCACACACGGATGTGAGGCAGCGTCTGGGCAGGGTTCGCAAGGAACTGGAGGAGGCGGCCTCCGAAGCAGCCGCGGCGGGCCAGGCGCAGAAGGAGGCCTCACGCCGTCTGCAGGAGAGCCGGCCCCGAGCGGAGGCGTCCCATGCGGCAGTGCGCCATTGCCTCACACTCGACGGCCTTGCTGAAGCCCTCTCGGCTACCGGAGGGGACGACGCGGCGGACCACGGCGGTGTCGCGTCCTGGCTCAAGGAGCTGCGCTCCCGCTTGCTGGCCGTCCCGCAGCCGCCCGCGGGCATCGAGGCGTGCGGCGACGCTCTGCGCCTTCACCTGGCCGCCGCTCCGGACGAGGACTGGCACCTCGGGCACGGGCTGGCCCCTGAGCGCATGCCCAGCCACCGGTTGTCCCTGGCTGGACGGCGCATGTCCCCGCACGCCGCCGCGGGGATGGCTGCAGAACGCCGGGTGGAAGCAGAACGGGCCTACAGTCAGGCCGACGAGAACGCCCTGGAGAACTTCATCCTCGGCCAGATCCCCGCGGCCGTCGGCACCGCCTGGGTCGACCTGCAGGACTGGGTGGGTGAAATTAACGAGCAGATGAAGCTGGCCGCAGCTTCCTCCGGAGTCGGCGTCCAGATCAGCCTTGTCCAGCGCAAGGACCTGCCGCCCTCCCTCGCCACCATCCACCACCTGACGTGCGAAAAAGGGGATGCCGAGCGCACCTCGGAGGAACAACGCCGCATCGGGCAGGAACTCCTGGCGGTGATGCGACTCGGCGAGAGCGGGGCAGACACAACCGAACCCTGCAGCCGGGCTGACCGGCTGGCCGAAGCCATCGACATCCGCAACTGGATCAAGGTCCAGTACAAGATCACCCGGAGCGGGACGATCAAGCAGGAAACGTGGGGCGCTCGCGGAGTGACCGTCTCCAAGGGCGAGAGCCGCCTGATCGTCCTAGCACCCATGCTCGCCGCGCTGGCCGCCGAGTACCGCGACGTGCCCCCGCACGCGGCACGCCTGTGCGCGCTGGACGAAGTCCCCGGCGACGTCGACGACCACGGCAGAGACGGTATCGCCGCCTACCTCGAGAGCCTCGACCTGGACCTGATGAGCACCAGCCACAACTGGGACGGCTCCCCAGTCGCTTGGGACGGCATCGACATCTTCGAACTCGAGAAAGCCCCGAACGACACCGTCATCGCCTTCCCCGTCCGCGCCTACAGTCCCCTGCTCCAGGAGGCCACCGGCCACCCCGCCACGTCCCCGGCCGGCACGTCATGAGCCCCACTGACTGCCCTCAGCAGCTCTGCCACAACGGGGCATGCCGGAATGCCGATCTGACCACTCTGCTCTCACCCGACGTGCGATGGCTGTGGGAGCAGATCGCCCGGCGAGCCGACCAGCGCGGGGACACCGCCATGGACAGCCGCACGATCACGATCACCCCACCGGACGCCTCCGCGCAGCGCGCCGCCGTCATCGGCCTGCTGGCCCCGCGCCCGCTGCCCGCCGGCCGCACCCACCGCATCGACCTGCAGCGGTTCACCCAGGCTCTGCAGCGCCGGGGACCGCACCTGACACCGGGCGCGGTAGCCGCCCACGCACTCGGCAGGCCCCTGGCCCAGCGCGTCGCGGACAAGGCCCGGCTCACCGCGCGCCTCACCACCCTGCAGCACCTGCGCAGCCGCCTGGCGCGCGCCCTGGCCCCCACCGCGCCGTTGCGGCCGGACGACACCGGCTGGGACAGCCTGCGCCGCCGCGGCAGCCTCGCCCGCCTCCTGCAGCACCCGAACCCCGAACAGCTGCTGAGAACCGCCTTCGCCGTCCTGCACCAGCTGCCCATCTCGGCACGCGCCGACCGGCGCCTCCTGGCGCACGCGGCCGCCGGCAACCCTCACGCCCTGGACGCCGGAACCGAGCTGGCAGCGCTCGTCCTCGCCGAAGCCGCCACCGCCCGGACCGACGCCGGGGCCAGCACCTCGGCCCGGGAGGCCTGGGACCGGCTCGGCGTCGACCTCGACACCTTCACCGGCGGACTGCTCACCCTGGGTGTCCATCCCACCGGCTGGCACATCCCTCCGGGCCAGCCCAACGTCCTGATCCCGTGGGTGCTGCACCGCGCCGTCTGGCCCGCCCCCTGGCACAGCGAGAACCGGTGGGTCTTCCTCACCGAGAACCCCTCGGTCGCCGCCGCGGCCCTGAACGGCGTCCCGGGCACCGTACGGCTGCTGTGCACGGTGGGGACGCCATCACGTACGGAACTGGACGCCGTCGCACGCCTGGCGGCGGCGGGGTGGCGCATCGCCGTTCGAGCCGACTTCGACTGCGCGGGCCTCGCCCTCGTACGCGCCGTCCTCGCCACCGTCCCCCAAGCCGTGGTGTGGCGCATGACAGCCGACGACTACACCGCCAGCCTGCACCCAGCACCCTTCGAACCAGGCGTCCTGGACGCCGACTGTCTCGGCGAGACCCCGTGGGACCCCGCGCTCGCCGCCGCCATGCGCGCATCCGGCCGACCCGCCTACGAGGAGGCACTCATCGAGGAGCTACTCGCCGACCTCCGCCGCGCATACCCGTCCCCCACTACACCGGCCAGCACCCTGAAGATGTGCACCAAGGCGACGTTGGGGTTGTTGACAGGACGAGATGAAACGACCCCGGCGGCCGTCAGGCCGCTGGGGTCGTCGTGAACGCGGTGTCGGCTTCATGCACGCGGTGTCGCGGGCGTCTCAGTGATCGCGTGGCGGCTGGAGACGCTTCTAACCCAGGGCGGGATAGTCGCCAGCGGCGAGGTCCGCGATCAGGCTCGGGTGGGTGGGCTCCCAGCCGAACCGCCTCTGGGTCAGTGCACTCGAGGATGGCATGTCGAGCGCGAACAAGCGGCCTATGAGGCCGAAACTACCAGGCGATACCGACTCGACCGGCACCGCGAGCACGCCGCCGATAGCCTCGGCCAGCGACCGCATTGTGTCGCCCTCGTCGGCTACCGCGTGTAGGACCGTGCCGGGTGCAGCGTCCTCGAGTGCGATGCGGAACAGCCGGGCGGCGTCGAGCCGGTTGACCGCTGGCCAGCGCTGCGTGCCATCGCCGACGTACGCTGACACGCCCGTTTTCTGCGCGGCGGCGATGAGCACCGAGCAGAAGCCGTATTGCGACGCGCGCTGATGCACGGAGCGCGGCAGCCGTACGACAGAGGAGCGGACGCCCTGGTCGGCCAGGGCCAGCACCATCTGTGAATTGAGGCCGCGGCCACCGACGGGACCGTTGGTGGTGTCGGAGTCCTCCTCGGTGGAGGTGTGGCCCGGCACCATCGGCGTGAGGCCGGCATGCACGAACGGCTTGCCGCTGCCTGCGAGTGCGGCCGCGAAGGTCTGCAGGGCTTGTGTCTCCGCGTCGATGCACGGCCCCAAGTTGCTCCAGTCGTTCCCAAAGGCCAGGTTGATGACGCCTTCTGCCTGGGCGACGCCAGCACGGAGGCTGTCCAGGTCGGTGAGGTCGCCACGGAGCGGCGTCCCGCCCGCGACGGAAACGGCCGCGGCTGCGGCATCGGAACGGACGAGGCCGAGGACCTCGTGACCAGCAGCGATGAGTTCGGGAACTACGACTGAGCCGATGCTGCCGCTGGCTCCTGTAACGAACACGCGCATGGGAGGCTCCAGATGACTGCTGCGACGCTGCGTCGCAGGAAAGGAACTGACGGCCGAGCCGCTCGGGTCGGCGACGCTCACCTCTGAAATTCCCCCGACGAGGCGACCGCATCTCATCGACCCCACTCAGCATTCTAACAATGCATACATGCCGTTATGCTGCATTGCGCGCTGTACAGGTGCTGCTCCGATGTGCGTAGACCCACTGCCAGCGTGCTGCCCTATAACAGTAGGAACCCTAGGTGGTTCGGGGAAAACGGGTACATTCGGAATGACGTGTGGCCGTAGGGGCCGACCATGCGCGTGGAGATAGAGAACGCTGCAGCTGGCTTCTCAGCTGCCAAGGTCTCCTTGGCGGACTCGTTTACCCGCTGGCGCGAGGGGATCATTACCTCGTCGGCAGTCCCCAGCCGCTACGACGATTTAGCGTGCATTTCCGCAGAACGAGAATCCACCTCACCAAAGAAATGAACCATTCAGATGGGACCAGGGAAGATGAATGACGTCAAGCCGTCTTCCGAGGATCTGGCGATCGTTGAGCAGCTGAACAATGACTACGTCCAGTCGGATCAGCACAACGACGTCAAGCGCTTCTGTGAGTTCCTCGCCGAGGACTTTATCGTGCAGACTCCGGGCGTCACGCGGAACCGTGCCGAGTTCTTGGAGTACATAGCTAAGCCACGTACTTCAAGGATCTTTCGGTACATGACGTCAAGATCTGAATCCTCAGTGACGTTGCGCTAATCCATGGCCGCAGCACGTACACCGTGCTCGCTGATGGATCTGAGCAAGAAGCCCTGTACACGGACACGTATCAGAAGCGTGGGGGGACCTGGGACTGCGTGTCAGCCTGGGCGATCGCGCCGGGCACCTGATCGCCGCCGGGGCAGTGGCAGCCACCTCAGCTCACGGCATCGATGAGATGAAGAGCACCCGCGACAGCTGGTAACGCGGTCCGAACCTGACGCAATTCGGGGTGCTGTCGCCGGGGCTGTCCCGCGACGACACCCCGTCACCTCGGCTTGCGTGAGATGTCGTCCGCGGCTTCACTGCATGCGGATGATCGTCTTTCCGTTGACTTTCTGGGCCGGGTTGAAGGCGGCGACAGCGTCGTCGAGGTTCGCGACCTGGCCGATATGCGTCCGCAGACGTCCCTCCCGTACCCGCCGGGCGATCTCGCCCAGCTGGGCGCGGTCGGAGACGACAACGAAGTCGACCGCCAGGCCGTCGGCCGGCCGCACCTCCGGCGGGCCGGTGACGGTGACGAATGTTCCTCCACCTCGCACCAGCCGGGCCGATCGAGCGCCGATGTCGCCGCCGAATACGTCGAAGACGAAGTCGACTCCGCCGACGTCTTCCAGCGTGTCGTTGTCGAGGTCGACGAACTCGTGCGCGCCAAAGTCGAGTGCGCTCTGGTGGTGGGCGGCGCGTCCGGTGCCGATGACGTAGGCACCGGCCTCTCGCGCGAGCTGGGCCGCCATCGATCCGACCGCGCCGGCGGCGCCGTGCACGAGCACGCTCTGCCCCACCGAGAGGTGCCCGTGCTCGAACAGTCCCTGCCAGGCAGTCAGGCCCGTCATCGCGACGCTCGCGCCGACCGTGAAGTCGACGTCACCGGGCAGCGGCGCGAGGTTGCGCGCCTCGACGACGACGTACTGCGCGAGGGTGCCGTCGCGGGTCCAGTCCGTGAGGCCGAACACGCGCTGCCCGACCGACAGCCCTGCCGTTCCATAGCTGAGCGAGGTGACCACGCCGGCCACCTCGTGTCCGGGGATCGAGGGCGTCCGGTCCCGGCCGAGACGATCGACCCAGGTCGAGGGCCACTCCAGCTCGTCCCCGGTGAAACCCGACGCATGAACTTCGACGACGACGTCGCCGTAGTTCGCGCCGTCAAGGCTGGCGAGCCGTGCCGTGTCCGGATCGGGCCGTTCAGCGAGTGTCATCCCCGCGGTTCCGGCGGTGGGGTCCGTGACCACGATCGCTTTCATAGGTGTTTCCTCCTTCTGTACAAGCTCTGTCCGTTCCCGTCGCGAGGTGGACGGGAACGGTGTGCGTGCCGGGCGCCACAACGTGTTCGGCCGGTTGGGCAGGGTCGTCGCGGCCGTGGCGCAGACCCTGCAGGGTCACGTTCGCGTCGATGGGAAAGCCCGGCTGCCACTGCAGGCAGTGGTTGGGAGGCCGCTCGCCTCGCTGGTCCGATCTCGTGATGAGTTTCGCCGGTATCGCCACCCACTCAGTCGCGTGCGTAGCTGCTCCGGCCCGCCGCTGCTCACTACTGCCCGGCGCTAGTGGGCAGCGGGCGCAGGGACGGCTCCGTTTCGGTCGACGCGGCCGACAGATGGGACGCGTCCAAGTCCCGTCACTGCATGGCCACGCCGATGCGCAGTCTCGCGGCTCGTGCCCCGCGCGCACCGTGGCCCACCATCGGGATCGGTCGGTGGCAGGGCGCGTCATGCTGGCATGAGCACGATCTTCTTACCGCCGGCCCGTCCGGCAACCACTCGGGTGAATGCGGCCGGTCCTTCGCTGAGCGGCAGGGGTTCCGGTGCGAGTTTCAAGGTTCCAGCCGCGGCCTGCTCCGCCAGCTGGGCAAGCTGCGCGGCGTTGGGCTCGATGTAGAGGTCCCAACTCGTGATGCCTCGTTCCTCCGGAGGCGCGTCCGAGGTCAGGGAGCACAGCCGGCCGCCGTCACGCACCAAAGGCAGGGCTGCGGCCGCCGTGCCGGCGGCGATGATGAGGGCAGCGTCGAACCCGCCGCGTACCTCGGTCGACCAGTGCGGATCGTGGTAGTCGACGACCTCCATCGCTCCCAGACCGAGCAGACGCTCTGCAGCGGTAGCAGACGCGGTCGCGGTTACCTCGATGCCCTGGGCCGCGGCGAGTTGGACGGCCAGGGCTCCGGTGCCCCCGCCTCCGTTGGTGATCAGGAGCCGCTGTCCTCGGCTGAGGTCCAGCTTCTCCAAAGCCTGCAGCGCGGTGAGCCCGTTGACAGGCAGTGCCGCTGCGTGTGCCGCGTCCAAGCCTGGTGGGCAGGCCGCCGCGTGATCCGCGTTGATCAGAACGCGTTCGGCCCAGAAGCCGCTTCCTCCGGGCAGCGGGGCTTCGTGCGCGAGCACCCGGTCGCCCACGGCAAACTGGGTGACACCCGCACCGACGGCCAGCACCTTGCCTGCGCCCTCCACTCCCAGCGCCGCCGGGGGGCGCAGCCCCACGTCCCAACGAGCGTCGATTTCCAGTTCGTCCCACGGTCCGACCCCGGCGGCCTCAACCGCGACCAGGATCTGGCCCGGCTCGGGAGATGACGGTTCGGGCAGTTCCAGCAGGGCGACTTCCGTCTCTGCCCTGAACACTCCGCACGCCTTCATAGTGGATCTTTGTCCTCTCACTCGGTCCGGCCGACCAGGAGGTACGGGCCGGGAACCCAAATCCGGCATCGATGCCGAATAGGGGCATTCCGCACACCTTCACAGTAGATCTTTGTCCTCGCGCTCAGTTCGAGATGGCGAAGCCGGAGTCGGGCTGGTCGAAGTACGGCACCATGGCCCCCTGCGGCCAGCGGCGGATGTAGTCCTCCTGGTTGGGAATGAACTGCGGCTCGCCAGTGCGGATCACATAGGGCAGCGCGCTGGGGGCGTCTAGCGGCAGGCCTTGCAGGGCCGCCACCGGTATCGGGATCCCGGCATCGGAGGAAACGCGTAGGCGGCCTTGCGTGATGAACGCTAGCGCGGCGCCGGTACCACCGAATGTCGCGGCGAGCCGGGTCAGGACGACCTGCCGTACTTCTTGCTCCGTGACTGCAGTCATCACGGCGGAAGAGAAGGCCGCGATCTCGTCTGCGCGCTGACGCTCAGCACTCAGCGCGTCCTTCGCTCTGCGTCTGCGCGCTTCCCTCTTGGTGTCATCGCGGATCACTCCGAAGACCCGCTCAGGGCCGCCAGACCCCAGAATGAGCCGACGGGCCCGGCAGACCAGAAGGTGCCAGCCATCGCGCTCGGTAAGGAACCGCAACCTGATCCAGGGGGACCGGGCGGCCGTCGAACGCACGAGCCACCGCAGCGCCCCGCGGTCATCGGGGTGGACTCGCCGAACCACCTCGGACAACGACATGGAGGCCTCCGGGAACAGCGCCGCCAAGGCGGGTGCACCACCCAGCCACTCCAGCTCGCGCTCCTGGGGTGAAAACATGCACAGACCGAGGTTGGCGGCCTTGGCTGCCAGACGGAACGGGATCAGCAGGGCGCCCAAGTCGTTTCCCGCGTTCAATGAGTGCACCCACACCAGCGACTCGCGACCTACGGGATCATTCACTGGTCGTGCCTCGACAAGGCAGACGACAGATGCTGTACCTGGCCCGGGGAACTCCAGCACCCGCATCGCGACCGTCTTCGTCGTGGCGGCGTGGGCCACGAGACTCTTGACCGCAGTCAGCTGGCTTGCGGGCAACAGATCACCGAAGCCACGACCCACGCACTGCTCCACGGACCTGCCCAGTGTCCTGGCCATTGCCGCGTTGAGGCTGCGGATCGCTCCGTCCGGGGTCAAAAGAGCCGACGGTGTAGCCATCTGAAGAAGTTCGTCCGAGGCGTCCATTTGCCGCTCACCCTCATCGTCGAGCGATATGACCTCGTCGTCCTTCATCAACTATCTGCCGCAGAGCAGGCCTCGTCCACGCGGCCGGTCACTCTGGGGCGGCACCGGCCGACTGCGTGTATCGACGAACGCCTACGATCGTCCTCCCGGTGATCCGCTCGGTCGGATCGAAGGCGACAGCGGCGTCATCGCGGGTCGGGACGTTGCCGATGGTCACGTGCGCCTGGTCAATGGGGAGGGGACAAACAGAGGGGCGGGGACCGCTTCGGCCTCAGAGGCGGCGCTGGGGGCCTGGATCGTCCCGTGGTAGTGCCGGCCCGGAACCCAGGCGCACTCGGCCGGGTGCGGCTCCGGCCGGTCTCGCCGCCCGGGAGACGCACAGAAAAAAGGACCTTGAGGTCCCTTTTCAATCCTGCTAGCCTACGCAGCGGTAATCTGGCCTATGTGGCGGAACAGGCGCGCGACAGAAACGACTCCCGGCTGACTGAGCGCGGGCGGGCGACTCGGGAGCGCATTTTGAGGGCTGCCGCCGACATGATGTACGTCAGGGGCGTGTCTGCCACGACCCTCGACGAGGTCAGGGCGGCGAGCGGAACGAGCAAATCCCAGCTCTACCGCCACTACCCCGACAAGGATGCACTGGTGCGGGACGTTGTCGCCTTGCAAGCTGCTGAACTGCTCAAACGTCAGCACCAGCTACTTCAGCGGCTCAACTCCCTCCGCGGGCTGGGGCGCTGGCGGGACGTGCTGATCGAACACAACGCGCTCCGAAACGGAGCGTACGGCTGCCCGCTCGGATCCCTTGCAAGCGAGTTGGCCGATCAGGACGAAGAGGCACGCGAGGCGCTCGCCCGGCACTTCGACAGCTGGGAGGGACTACTCGAGGCCGGGCTCGAGCGAATGAAGGACTCGGGAGTCCTCAGGGCCGACGCAGATGCCACAGAGCTGGCCACCGGCCTCATGGCCGCCCTTCAGGGTGGCTACCTCCTTGCGCAGACAGCCCAGGACGTCAAACCCATGAGGATCGCCCTGGACATGGCGATCGGCCACGTCAAGGCCTATACCGTGCCTGCCGAGGACACCAGTCCACCGGCGGAAGGCCCTTCAGGGCACTAAGCCGTCTGCGGCAGAGCGGCACCAAGAAATCCTGGTGCCGCACCGCAGGCGGTCGCGTCGCAGTCTCCGGCACCGGACCTTCACCGCCTCCCGACATCCATAGCCGGGCCGGACGGGCCTCGGTTTGCCGGCAGAAGGAGGCGTCCGTCCTCACATTCCGCGCCCGGCGTAGCCCCTTCTGCGCCTGTGCGTAGCCCAGCCTCAAGTCAAAAGCAGAGGCCCTCTCCGCAAGAGAGGACTATTTAGTCCTGAAAAGTGGCCGACTTGCGGTACGTTTGGAGAGAGCGGTCTCCTGCGGACAGCTGAGCGGTCAAGCCTCACAAGGATCTCCAGGGCGGTAAGCACCATGCACGTGGACGTCCAGTGCTCAATGGTCGGTCCCATCCGGCTGCGCAACCAGGGGGTCGAGGCCGGAGCCGGCCAGCCGGGGCAGCGCGCTGTCCTAGCTGCGCTGTTGCTCAGGCCAGGCAAACCGGTGAGCGCCTCGAAACCGGCGGAGCACGTGCCCGGCGGCGACGCCCCTCCGGCCGCCGCCGGTTACGTTCGCGCGTACGTCTACCGCCCCAGGCAGGCACTGAGGGAGCAGAGCAACAGTTCCGTGAGCCTGATAGACGGGGGGGCCGCCCGCGGCAGAGCCAACGGGACGCCCTAGACCTGAACAGGTTCACGGAGGTGACGGCAAGAGCGTGGAAGGCCCGCAGCGCCGACGGCCTGGCATCCGTGGCGGGCCTTCTCGCCCAGGACCTCGGGAGCGCCAACGCCGCGCCGTCAGGCGGTCGCCGGAACCCACCTTGGGGCCTTGGCCGGTCGGCCGGGGCACTCGATTGATAGAGGAGTTGATCACCATGGACGGACAGAAGCTGCAGAAGATCGCGGGCGACTGCACCGTGGAACTGCCCGGCGCCGACCTGGAGCATCGTTTCGGCCCCGACTGGGACCTCTACAAGGTGCGCGGCAAGGTTTTCATGCTCATGACCGACATGCCGGGGCACCCTGTCGTGATCCTGAAAGCTGATCCGGACGACGCCGCAGCCCTACGTGAACGGCACACAGACATCACCCCCGGCTATCACATGAACAAGAGGCACTGGATCACGGTGGAAGGCGGGGGCACCGTCGACGAGAAGCTGGTGAAGGAACTCGTGATCGACTCCTACCGTCTCGTGGTCGGCGGACTTCCCAAATCCGAGCAGCCTGTGGATCCGCACACCTACGGCCACCGGGCCTGACCTCCGCCATGCCCGTCGAGCCCCTCGCCGCCCGCGGTACGACCAGTCCAGCGCGGCTACGGCAGGCCTTTGAGAGTGATCTGATTCGAGCTGGACGGGGTGTGCGCCGCGCGCTGGCCGCAGCCATGCGCGACGCTGTCCGCAGCGGCCGCCTGGCACCCGGCACACGGCTGCCCTCCTCCCGCCAACTCGCCGCCGACCTCGGCCTTGCCCGCAACACCGTGGCTGACGCCTATGGCGACCTCGTCGCCGAGGGATGGCTTACCGCCCGCAGAGGCTCGGGCACACTCGTGGCAGACAGAACGATCACTCGACCGGTCTCGGTCCGCTCGTCCGCCCAGCCGCCCGGTGAACCTTGCTACGACCTGATCCCAGGCAACCCCGACCTCACCGCTTTTCCTCGCGCAGCCTGGCTGAGGGCCACACGCCGCGCCCTGGCCGCGGCTCCCGACGACGCGTTCGGCTACGGTGACCCCCGCGGCCGGCCGGAGCTACGGGCCGCACTCGCAGACCATCTCGCACGAGCCCGGGGCGTATACACGAGTCCGGAGCACATACTGATCTGCGCCGGCATCTCCCACGGCCTGCAGATCCTGAGCAAAGTCCTGGCCGGCCGTGGGGCAAGGAATGTCGCCGTCGAGTCCTACGGCCCAGACAGGCACCGCGGCCTGCTGGCGGCTGCCGGGCTGGAGACCCTCTCGCTTCCCCTGGATACTCACGGGACCTACCCGGTCCCGCCTGACGGCACCGATACGGTCCTGCTCATGCCGGCTCACCAATTCCCTGTGGGCACGACACTGCAGCGCGATCGCCGGACGGCAGTCGTGGACTGGGCCAGACGGACAGGCGGGCTGGTCCTGGAGGATGACTACGACGGTGAGTTCCGGTTCGACCACCAGTCTGTCGGAGCGCTCCAGGGACTCGCTCCAGACTGCGTGGTCTATCTGGGTACCGCCAGCCAGACCCTTGCTCCTGGCCTGCGGCTGGCCTGGATGGCGCTGCCTCCCACGCTCGCTGAGGAAGCTGTGGCGGCCAAGGGACAGACCGACTCGTCCGAGGTATTGAGCCAGCTGGCCATGGCGGAATTCATCACCTCCGGCACCTACAGCCGTCACGTACGTGCTGCCCGTCGGCGCTACCGCGATCGGCGGGACTCTCTGGTCACAGCCCTGGCCCAGCACGCCCCGAAGGTGCGCGTCACAGGGACAGCGGCTGGCCTGCATACCGTGCTCAGTCTGCCGCCCGGGACCGAGCAGCGCGTCCTTCAGTCGGCGACCCGGCAGGGACTCAAAGTGGCTGGCCTGTCTCGATACCGCCATGCACGGTCCCTGCACGTCATGGCCGATGCCCTCGTCGTGGGATACGGGGGGCCCTCCGACGCTGTGTGGCCTCAGGCACTCTCCGCGCTCATGCGGATCCTTTCCTGACGCGCCCCCAAGTGGCCGGGCACTCGAACGCGTATCTTTCTAGGTGCGACGTCTCACGTCACAGCTGCCTGGGGTGCGCCGTCAGGAATGCACTCGCAGATTGGGCTGGCCGGCGTGTTGCGCAGGCTTCGAGACAGTCACGCGCTTCCTCCCGAGGCGCCGATCGACCAGCTCGCGACCGGGCAGGTATATCGAGAGCCTGTCCGCCCGCTGATTCCACTCCGGACCGAGCCACGGATGGGGATGTGATCCTCGCCGAGGCCCGTTCGGGCCGATGAAGCAGCACGTGCGATCCGCGGGGCGACAGGCAGGCGTGGACGAGTACTGGCGGCGGCCTTGTTCGGCGTCAAGTGCCGTCAGGGTGACGGCGAGATTTGCCGTGAGCACTCATCGTGCTGACTGGTCGTGTCGGTGTGCGGATTGCGTGCCGCGATGACGGTGAACAGGGTGGCGACGAGGGCAAAAGCGCCGTAGCCGAGCGCGATCTTCGGCAGCGAAAAGGCGTTGGCCAGTTGGCCGGTGATGAGGCTGGGAATGGTCGCGCCGCTGTAGCTGAGGAGATACACCACGGCGAAGATCGGTGCCCGGTCTGCCAGGCTGCTGCCAGACAGCAGGCTGCGGGTGGTGCCACTGATGGCGATGCCCTGACCGGCCCCGGCGACGATAGTTGCGGCGATGAACAAGGGAAGTGCACCGGTGGCGATCGCTGTGATGATGCCGATCCAGCCGGCGAAGAAGGCCGCCATGCCGATGCGTTGAGCTCCCCCCGGTGCGAATCGGCCACTGAGGGGAGCGCCCAGAGCACTGGGGGCCATGTAAGCGGCGAACACCAGGCCCAGGACGAGTGAACTGTGCGTGCGAAGCTGGTCTTCGACCAGCGCGGGCACGAAGGCTTGGTAGAACGCCCCGGTAGCCCAGGTGGACAAGAGGACTGCAGCCGTGACGGCGAGCAGATGCCTGACCCGGACCGGTACGCGGACAGTGGGCTTCAGTGATCGCCACGCGCCGGGGACGGGGGCTACGGTGTCCGGGCTGATGGCGATGAGCACGGTGGACAGCAGGAGCAGGCCGACGGAAATGAGGTAGATGAGGTCGCGTGGCCAGGGGCCGAACTGGACCAGGGCACCGGAGGCGATGGCGCCTATGGCAAGGCCGAGCATGACTGTCTGGCTGGACGCGACGGAGGCCAGCCAGGCCGGCTTTGCGGGTGCGGTGTCGACGATGTACGCGGTGAGGCTGCTGCTGGCCAACCCGGCACCCAGACCCATCAGGAGCCGGCCGGCGATCAGGACGCCTATGTGGTGCACGTTCAACAGCACCACGCAGCCCAGCACGAGCAGGCCGAGGCTGGCGAGGGCCGTGGGCCGCCGGCCCACATGGTTGGACAGCCGTCCCAGTACCAGCAGCGTGCTGATGGTGGCGGCGGAGTAGGCGACGACTGTCATCGAGATGCCCGCGTTGGTGAACCCGTCCTGGGCCCGGTAGACGTTGAACAGGGGGATCGTCGAGCCCACCGCGGCAAACGCGGCCGCCAGGGAGAGCACCGCGGACAGGAATGCAAGCCGGAATGTTCTGCCCTGACGATCCTGATTCGGCGCTGGGGCCACATTGTGCATCGAGCAGTGTCCTTTTCTCGTTCTGAATCAGGCAGCGCACCGGCTTCTGTCGTGGGCGGTTACAGCCGGCCCCGCGACTGCTGGCTCCTGCGAGCTCCGTCTTCGCGTCACGGCTGTGGTTCGCCCCGTAGGTTCGCCTGGCCCTTCGATCATGCAGTAACGGGACTGTTTCGTCCATACTGAGGCACGCGTCATGCTCCGACAAACACGCCCCTTGCCCTGCGCTCGCCAGCGCTTCCGCGCCAGGCTCGATTAATGTCGCCTTTGGACTGAGTAAACGGTGATCGGGTGCGTCTGTACGCGGGACTACCTGCCATCACCCCGTAGTGCTTCCGCCTTCCCATCTTTGGACTCTGACGTCCACTTTGGGGTTAGGGTGAAGGTAGTGACTCGAGGGCCGAGCCGAGATCGCAGCAGCCCGTTGGATTGGCCGGCTCTGGTTGGACGGACCGTGCCGCGCAGGCAGGGAACCGGAGACAGGGAGGCGTCTCGTGAAGGCGATTGTGGTGACGGATCAGGCAGCGGGAACGGCCGGGATGACGCTGACCGAGCGTCCGGAGCCAAAGGCCGCGGGCAACGACGTGCTCGTTTGATGAGGATCTGCGAAAACGAAAACGGGTCTGGTCGGAATTTCGTGGCGGTCACGATCGCAGCAGGACGCGGGTGCGGAGGAGTCTGAAGGAGCCTCGGCCGTACATCTGCCGCTTGATCGTCTTAAACGGTTGACGTGGCCTTCGACGACGCCGGAGCTGTAGTCGAGTGTCATGCCGGCGAGGACGGCGTCCCAGTCCTGGCGGAGGAATCCGGCGAAGCCCCGCACGGGCCCGGGCCCGTTGGTCTCGGCCTCGCGGACCCAGTCGGCGAGGAGGTGCCCTCGCCGGTCGCGGACCAGGCCGGTGAAGACGCGTGCCAGGTCGCAGGCGGTGGCGATGTCCGGGCAGGCGATGCGCACCTCGTCGAGCTGGTCTTGTTCCTCACGGCTGAGTCCGTCGCGCTGTCTCATGATCCATGAGGTGATCTTGCGTGGTGTGGGGATGGGACGGGGAGGCTCTGCCGCGGCGGTGCCGCCGCGCATGGTGCGGATGTAGAGGCGGACGGCCTGATGGTTGCCGCGGTAGCCGTGCTCGTGGATCTCGCGGTAGAGCTGGGCGGCGTTGGTGCAGCCGTCAGTGAACCGTTGTTGCAGGTAAGGCCGGTAGGGGTCGAGTTGACGGGGGCGGCGGTCGCGGGCCGAGGCGATCAGCACCTCAAGATCGGTGGTCAGGTAGCGGCGGACGGTTTTGCGGTCCAGTCCGAACCGGCGGGCGATGGCGCTGATCGTCCACGTCGCCTCTCGTAATCGGTGGATCTCCGCATACCGTTCGCTGACCCGCTGTATGAGCGGGGTGGCGGGGGTGTTGTTGAGCGGCGGCGTCAGTGGCAGCAGGGCCGTGGGTGGTGCGGTTGGCGGCGCGGGTGCGTCCGCGTCGTCCAGGGCGTATTTGTGCAGGCAGGCGCGGTGTTGGTGGCAGGTCTTCTCGATCGCGGCGGACAGGTTTTGCAGCATGTGCCAGCGGTCGGCCACCTCGGTGGCATCTGGCACCGCCTCCTTGATCGCGCGGCTGTAGCCGCTGTCGCGGTCCCGGCAGATGATCTCGGCGCCGGGGTGTGCGGTGAGCCAGGCGGCCAGCGTCTCGCCGGTGCGGTCGGGCAACAGGTCGATGGGTGTGGAGGTCTCGACGTCGAGCAGGATGGTCCCGTAGGTGCGCGAGCGGCGGAAGGCGAAGTCGTCGACGCCCAGCACTCGTGGGCTGCAGGCGGGAACGTCGGGCGCGTGCAGCTGGCCGAGCAGCCGGGCCTGGCCGGTGGGTATGGCCAGCGAGCGGCACAGCCGCATACCCGGCCGACCGCCCGCCGTGAGCGCAACGGAGCGCCAAAGCGTCTTCACGCCGGGCCCGGCACGGGCATAGCGCGTGGTCAGGCCCTCGACCTGCTCGACGAACGTGCGCCGTGCGCAGCCGGCGGCGTCGCAGAAGAATCGCCGGACCTCCAGCTTCACCACCATTCGGCGCCCGCTGACCGGGTACTCGGCGAGCCGTCGTCCGTAACGGCTGTGCACCCGGCGCGAGACGGTCGCGCAGTCCGGGCACGTCAACTCCGGTACGACGCTGTGGGCTTCGGCCACAACTACCCCGTCCACCTCGGCCAACCGGTCCAGCACCATCCCCACGGCATCCGGGAACAGCACGTCCTTCATCGCGGACAGAAACTTCATGACCAGGGCATTCCCGCACGGAAACACGACGCGGTCGAGGGTCAGTTATTTCGCCATTGACGGCGGCTTGAGCGTCACGCAATGCCTGGGAGGCACCCCCGGCGGCGGCGCGCACGCTCGTGGGATTGATGCCCCGGCGGTAGTTGCTTGTCCTACAGAGGCGAGTCAGCGGTCCTGTAGCTGGGTGGCTTGCGCAGGGCAGTCAGCTCTGCGGTGTGATGCCCAAGGACTGGATGAGCTGGGCCAGTTCTTCGCGGAAGAGCTTCTCCGGGCTGAGGGCCTGGGTCTGCAGGTGGCCGTAGATCTCCAGTGACACCAGGCCGTGCAGGTGGCTCCAGATACGCAGGGCAAGGGCCACGGCGGCCGGGGGCAGGTCGGGGAAGGCCGGGCGGACCTTGTCCAGCAGACCGAGGTCGAAGTCGGACCACTCGAAGTCGCTGTTCGAGTAACGGAGTTCGGCGTGCGGCCAGGCCGCCGCTGCGAGTGCGGTGATGCCAGTGCAGACACGGCGGGCGGCTTCCGGAGCGGCGCCGCCCTCGGGCGGATGGTAGCCGGGGACGGGGTCGCCGTAGATGAGGCGGAAGCCCTCTGGGTTGGCCAGCGCCCAGTTCCTGAAGGCGCGGGCCCATGCCTGGATCCGAGCGGCCGGATCCTGAGCTGGGGCGGCGTCCCAGGCGGCGTCCACGGTGTCGGCCAGCGAGGTGTAGACGTTGCTGATCAGCGTGGTGACCAGGTCGTCGCGGGTGGCGAAGTAGCCGTAGATGGCGTTGGCCGTCATACCCATCTCGCGCGCGATGGCCCGCAGCGTGATCGCGCCCGGTCCCCCCGAGGCCATCAACTCCAGCGCGACCTTCTTGATCTCAGCGGTCGTCTCGGCCCTCAACCGCTCGCGGCGCCCCTTGGTGTTTCCCACGCTTTCCATGGCTACTCACTCTACAGCGTCACAATACTGTGCGCCGTATTAATACTTCACGCCGTATAGTCTCTGCCTGCCGTGAAGGTAGGCGGCGGTACGAGCAACTACCCAGGGAGAGCCATGCACATCGGAGTCATCGGGGCCACAGGCGGCATCGGCAGTCGCGTCGTCACCGAAGCCCTCGACCGGGGGCATCACGTCACGGCCTTCAGCCGCGACGCCACGCGGATCGACGAGGACCGCAAGAACGTCGTCTGGAAGAGCGTCGACGTCCTCGACGCCGACGCCGTCGCCGCCGTCATACCCGGCCTCGACGTACTGATCAGCGGATTCCAGCCCGGAAACGCCGCCAAGGACATCGCCGACACCGTGGCCCGATCGATCGCCGATCCCACGGTGTACGCCACCGCCGCGCGAGCACTCCTGAAGGCGCTGGAAAGCCACCCACGGACCCGGCTCATCGTCATCGGCGGTGCCGGCAGCCTGGAGATCGAGCCCGGAGTCGTACGGGCCGACTCCGACGAACTCCTGCACGAAACCCTCGACGAGATCGGCCTGCCGAGGGAGTACGCCGCCGCGGTGCGAGGACACCGCGACGCCCTGAACGTCCTGCGCACCTCCAACCGGCTGTGGACCTACTTCAGCCCCGCGGAGGACATCGCACCCGGCGAACGTACGGGCCGGTTCCGAATCGGAGGCGACCAGCCGGTACTCGACGCGGAAGGGCGCAGCCGTATCTCCATGGAGGACTCCGCCGTCGCCCTTGTCGACGAGGCCGAACTGCCTCGCTTCATCCAACGCCGCTTCACCATCGGCTACTGACCGACACCAACGGACCAAGGCTGCATCTGTCGGATCGCCCTGAGTGTGCGCCGCCGCGCCGGTAGGACCGGAAAACCACGGAAGCGCGTTCGGGATCTCCATGGGGAAGTTCATGGACTTCCCCATGGAGATCATCGTGACCGTTCACAGACGCTGAGGACTACGTGATCGTGACCGTCACGAAATTCCGACCAGACCCATTTTCAATTTCAAGGAGCCCCAACAAGCCAGGCTCGGACACGGGCGGGTGAACTCCGGCATGCTGAGAACCACCGTGCGGGCGCGGACGTGCTGCCAGGCAGGGGACCGATCCACGAGGTGCAGCTTTCCGAACCCGGCCTGCTCGTTGTCGAGGTCGCGGCCGCCGACGATGCGACGGCGTTCGCGTTCCACGACGTGATCGCACGCACCTGGGCGACCGCAACGGCAGACAGGACAACCCGAGATCCCGGCCAGTCCGGCGTACGGCTCCGCCTCTGCCTTGACCTGCGCCAGACACTAAGGGCGTCGTATCATCCAGTCCCCCGCAGTCCCGTCCAATCCAGAGGAACACGGAGGAAACCGGGAGGAATGGGCAACTCCGAATCTCGGGATGTGATGTCGGCACATTGCGGTGGCATGGCAAACTCCTTGTTCCCTTCGGCCACTTGAGCTGTGGATGCGGGAACGGTATGCCACATCGCCGACCTCGCGCCTGAGGGCGCTGCAATCCGCGCCATGGGGCACATCCGGGCAGGTTAAGTGACGGGCACTCAAAGGAACTGGCGGGTACCTGGCAAGGATCTGCTAAGTACCGCGAGTTTCCTCTATGCATCACTGACCTGCGGCTTCGCTAGTTGTCCGATTCTCGCCGTATACCGGCCTTGGGACAAACGGGGCAGCGGATGGCGAAAAGCCTCTGCTCACGTCGCCGTCACTCGCCGCCAGGGTGGCACCGCAGCCAGGCTCCACAAAGCGTCCAGGTGCTGGTTCCAAGTGGCGACAGCGGCCCTGGTGGCGTCGGTGTCCCTCGCGGACCAGACATTCAGATCGGTGCGGTGGCCCTTGGGGTCGTAATACTCAGGGCCCGAGGTACGCAGGATCAAGCGGGCGACCACGTCGTAAAGACCGTGCAGCACCAACTCCCGGTTGAAAATACAGATCTTGTCTCTCGGTATCCCGTGATAGAGGCGGAACTCGCTCTCCACCGTCACCCGTCCCAACCTGTTGAGCCGGTCCGCGAGCACGGACAGCGCCTCGTCGAACCCCTGGCACTTCAGTTCCTGGCTTCGCCGGAATGCAGAGTCGTCCAGCGGCTCACCGTTCGGCCCCACCCTGGACGGGACAGTCATGGGTTGCCCGAAATCCGGCACAAGCACTCTGATGCAAACACGCCTGGTGCGTCCGGGGTCGTCGAGAAGGTCCTCCAAGCGGCGGTAAAGCGCGCCGACGATCGTCTCCCCGGTATAGCCGAGAAAGGTGATCTCCACCGTCCGGGCACGGAAGGCCTCGTCCACGAATCGGCCCACCTCAGGCGATCCCACCTGTGACCGCTCAGGCAGCCGAAGCGACGCGGCCAGGTCCTGCACCGCGTCGTACAGCACGTACGCCACGAGGCTGAGGAGCGCGCCGCCGACGAACGTCTTGCCCTGCAGGGCGTCTCCGACCGGTGTGACGAACTGGGCAGTCAGCCCGACGGTGAAGATTCCGAGGAGAAAGAACCGCGTCACCGCGGGCTCGAAACGTGTCAGACAACGCCTCAGACGATGGGCCACGCCGGGCTCGGCCGACCCGTTCCCTGGCACAGACATGCGCAACCCTTCCCCCGTACCGAGCCGCCCGGCGTCGCCTCATGTGCCCGCGGGGCCGGCCCGTCTCATGCCGTCATGGTTTCCAATCCGGCACTGGCCGGGCAAGAGGGGGATTCGCTGTCGCGCCACACGTCGACCAGCGGGTCCATCTTGCCGGGTCCGTGGTGTAGATCACCACATCAGTGCGGGTGCTCGGGGTGGTCACCGTCTGGTCGGCGCTGCGGAAGCGGCTGAAATCCTCGGCTACAACAAGGCCGACAGCTTCATGGGCGCGCTCGGGCACGGGCATCTGCCCGACCTCGAGCAGCCTGACGGATACGAGTACCGCCGCGGCAGCGCCGGCCGACCGCGCCAACAACGTTGGAAACGCTCCCGCGTTGAGGAACTGGCCGCCCGCCGCTCCTCCTCCACATCCTGACTGCAGCGCACCGAACCGCGTCGTACGCGGGATACCGTAAGACCGCGGCCTCCGGCTATGGGATCGACGAACGCCCGGTGGACCAGAACGCCGCACGATGGACGGTATAGAGAGGCCAGCCACCTCTCCGCCGCGAAGCCGCACGGCTTCGCGGAACCGGCCATCGCCGCTTCGCGGCCCTCAGCTTCCGGCAGGCCGCCACTCTCCGCAGCTGCACGTCTTTCCCAAGCTGCACGGCGTCCCGGTCGCCTGTAGCCGGCCACCGGGTCGACTCCGAACCTGCCCCTCCCCCGCCCTTCGCTACGGAGCTTCCATGTCCCGACCTGACCGCGCCCTTCACGTGGTCATCGACCCGGGTCGTGTCCGCGCCGAGGACGCCGCGCTCATTGCCGACGTGCCGCCTGGGCTGCTCCCGCCTCCAGAAGGACCAGTGCCTGACCGGCCGACCTGGGCCGGTCGTCCGCCCAAGTGGCATAAACGGGGCGACTCCTACCGCACGGATACCAGGCTGCCGCGCGTAACCGCGGCCGCTACCGCGTCTTCGAACAGATGGCGCTGACTGAGGAGTTGAAGCCGTACCAGGAGCGCCTCGATCAGCTCATGGCCGTTGAGGTCGAGGAAGAGTCGGCACAGGCGGCACTGAAAGACGAGGTGTGGGCCATCACGCTCCTGCTGTGGTCCCACGCCGAGTTGACCTGCAAGTCCAACGCGATCTGGACACCGGGCAACGAGAGCGCGGTGACCGAAGCGCGGGAGGCCCCGCGCCGGACCCTCGCCGCTGCGCTGGACGCGATCGTCGGGCGTGTCGGAAACCTTGAGCACTACGCGCAGACCGTACGCACCACCGCACGCCCCGGCGCGAACGCCGGGGAAAGTCTCGCGCCGAAGCGTCTCCGCGCTCTCCCGGCCCCGAGCATGTTTCCCTACGATCCACCATCAGGCACGCAAGGGGGAGGCGGGCAATGGCTGACGACGACAGTTCCAGGCTCACAGACGACTCCACCAGCCCATCACCAGACCCCGCAGCAAGGGGGCGTCTCAGGTCCGCGCTTCGGTGGGTTCTGCTCATCTACGCGCTGGTGGTGGGGGCCGTAGCCGGGGTGGATCTGCTCACCGGGGACGACCTGAGCATTCGTATGGACGGAGCGGTACTCGGTTGCCTCGCTCTCGTCACCGTGCTGGGGTGCGCTGCGTCGTTCTCCGAGCATGCCACCCAGCGCCCACGGATCTTCCTACTCGCGACCGCCGACATCTCAGCACTACTGACGAACCTGTGGCTGCTCTCCCGCATCCAGTCGAACTTCGTCTGGCAGATCCGCCTGACCACTGTGCTGGTCAGTGTGTCTGCGACGATGCTGATCGCGGCATTCCTGGCATGGGGGGATGTCCGGCAAGCGCGCCATGCCCGTCCCGTCCCTCAACCCGCCGGCGATTCGGACCCACACCAGTCGTTGTCCGCCCGGGCCACGATGTTCGCTGGTGCACTGGGGGCCGTCGGAACGCTCCTGGCCGCAAGCCTCGCTCTCCCTCAGTTCTGGTATGCCGTGCGCTACAAGCCGTACGCCTCCGCGCCTGTCATGTCGGCCGAGAATGAGATCAAGCAAGTACGCAATTACGGCGGCCAGTTGGAGATCACAGCGACCATCACGCTGGAGAACTCCGGGGACACTCCGGTCACGGTCCTGGTGTCCATGTACGAGATCACCGGCAGCGTCGTCACCGCCGACGGCATCCGCCGCCACCCCCACACCACCACGATGACCGATGCGGTGCGCAAGAACTACGGCCCAGTCGCCCGCTACAACACCTACGCGACCTACCCCGACCCACAACAGATCCAGGTCGGCACCGTCGCCTGGGACCACGCATGGCTCGGCCCCGGCGAAAAAACCCAGACAACCGTGCTCGCGCACGCCCCCCGAAACCGATTCAACCTCCTGCGTATCACCACCGACGTCGCCGTCGCCCGCGCCGACCAGGTCGAGGTCGAAGCGAACCCACATGGCCCCGAGCGCGTCGAGAAAGACTGCGACGGCACCACGATCATCGAAACCCGACAGCCCATCCGCCACGCCGGCCTCCTGGACCTGATGACGGAAGGCGACCGGGAACTGGTCACCCTCTGGGTGACCGGCGGAGCCAGGGACGACAAGACGCCGTGGTGGCCAGCTTTTCCTTGGATCAACGCCTCCCTCCAACACACCGGCCACCCCTGCACACACGCTCTCAACCAAGACGACGACGGCCTGGAATCCCGCGCCATGCTCGGATGGGCCGGCGCCATCGCCGAAGCCGGCCCACCCACCCCCTAACCACGGGCACGTCCTTCGGACAATCCACCCCGCCCCCTGATCGAGGCAACTGCGGCCTGCAACGAGGTCATTGACGCCGTCCGCAGTGTGTCAAGCCGTCATTGGTCGCTCGCCGTGGGCGTCTGCTGCAGCATGGCCACCGCCATGAAGGGGGCCGACTGCCCGGTCGGCAGGATTACTTCTTGCCGCGACAGGCCGATATGCGCGTGGTCCCCGAACCCGGCCGAGGGCACCAGCTCGACAACCGCCCGATCGCGCAGCACCGTTCGCGCACGTCCCTGCCACCACACCCAGCCGGCTGCCCACCCCCCCTGTGCCGGCGGCCGCGGCTGCGGCCGGCCACCAGGCGTATGCACAGCTCCAGCTGACCAGGCTCTCCGGAGCCGTGGCGACCCAGTCCATCAGCGAGGAGACGCCCAGCATCAGCAGCCCCTCGGTGCTCGGAAGCGGGCAGGACGGCGGCGTCGCGCACGCGACTCCTCCCCGCATGCCACGTCCACCAGAAGGAACCAGACCCGCCGTACGAGGACCGTGCCGCAGACCACGGCCAGCAGCGGCACCAACGGCCACCCTCGCCGCTCGACCGCCGTCTTCGCCACCGAATCCCCTATGAGCGGCAGGTGGTCAGGTTGCGCAGGTCACCGCCCTACCACGAGCCTCGCACGCACCCCAGCACGAACACCACCGCGACCAGCCACCCGCATCAATTCACGACGACGTCCAGCGCCACATCCCTGCGGCTGCGCTCCGACCCGACATCCGACGAACCCATATCTGTGGCTCTCCGAGACCCGGGCGGCCCACTGCCGCCCTCTCACCCACCACAAGGAGCCGTAAGCCGCCGAACGTGACCACCCGCGCCGAGAATTCTTTGCTCGACGTCGGATGTCGACGGTCGTGCAGCGCGTGACGTTCCACAGTCGGGGTGGGCACCAGGCCAGCGCACCGGACCATGGCGCATGGACTGGTCGATCAAACCCACGCTCGCGTCGCTCGCCGGAGTGGCCTTGGGCAGCGCGGGAACCTTGGTGGGTCAATATCTGTCGACCCAGGCCTCGGCTCGGCATGCGGCGACCGAACGCGCGCAGGCTCTGCGCGCGGAGCGCAAGGATTCGATCACGCGCTTCTTGGCCGTGGCGCAGGAGGCGGAAGGCATTGCTGAACGCTGGCAGAGCCACGGCGGTCTCGCCGGTCGTGACGGCGGGGGCGAGCTGGTCGTTCTGGTGGATGAAGCCGAGCGCCTTGTCCGCGTACCAGCCGGCTTTGTTGTACCGCAGGATCGCCTTGCGCAGCTGCGCGTCGTTGCTCAGGTCGCTCTTTCCGGTGCCGCACAGATATAGGGCGGTGCCGAGCGCGGCGTCGAATGCGTTGTTGGGGTCTTTGATGCCGTCCTCGTTACCGTCCGCGCCGGACGGGCCTTCCCAGGTGGAGGGGATGAACTGCATAGGGCCGACCGCCCGGTCGTACGCAGTGTCGCCGTCCCAGCGGCCGTTGCCGTTTCCGGAGTTCAGTCGCCCGCCTGCGTGGCGATGTTGAACCGGCCGAGTGCGCTTCAGTCATCGATCCCCTGAACCCCGGCGGCCTTCGTCGGGCACCGGCCAGCAGCACCGCCGGGCCAGTTGTTCCCCCAGTCACAGAGTTGGCCGTGGCCGGTCCGCCGGGGAGATACAGACCGGCCACGGGGCGCGGGAGTGGTCGTTCTACTGACGCCACTTCGAGCTGGTCACAGCGTTTCTCTGAGACGCTGTTGGTGCAGACGCTGAAGTATCGGATTGGCCCATTCGTCTACGTGGAGGGCACACGTCCGATCCTCGACGCGGCGCTGCTGGTTCACTTGGTCAGTGGTCACCAGTTGCTGAGGAGGCACGTCAGCATGCAGCGCTGCTCTTCCTCGACCTGCCCTTCCTCCAGCGTCTGAAGGGAGTCGAGGTCCGAGTCGATGTTCATGTCCACGACTGTCACCCCCTTCCTTCTTCGGGTCGAACGCTGTCGGCCTACAGATCACCGTCGGCCGAAGGTCGGTACCGAAGGGCGCGTTTCCCACCGCCCGACGAGTTCGGCGTACATGTCGTTGTGGGCTATCAACTCCCCGTGCGAGCCCAGGTCCACTGGGTGCCGTCGAGTATGAGGATGTACGGCGGGCAATGCGGATTCCTCGTGCCACGTGCCGGACAGCGTCGTCATAGCGCTCCGCCAGCAACTCGGCCCAGCCGAGCTGACTCAATAGATCGAGAACAGTTACCAAGTCGCTTGATCTCCGCGGCCTCCTCGGACGTGGCTCCGGGCCGCTGGTCGGCGTCGACCTCGGCCTTGCGGACCCGGGTCCGCACCGTCTCGGCCGCACCGATCCCCGATCGACCTCATGGCCCGCCGCCGCACCGGGGAATCTCACCCCAACCTGGCGAGACACCTGAACACTCGAAATAGAGTGCGCTCTTTGATGAACTGGGGTCAGGAGGCAGGATCCTCCGCCTCGATGGTGTCCTCGGTAGCCGCCGGGCGGGGCAATAGCGGGCTGCCTGCGGCGACGAGGTGCACAAGCTGCTCGTGTGTCACGTCGGCCGAGGTGCCCTGCCAGATGGTTCGCCCCTGCCGCAGGACGTGGAAGCGGTCACCGAGGGCGTACAGCTCCTCCAAGTCGTCCGAGACGACGAGGATGGCGGCGCCAGCCGCAGCGCGCTCACGCAGCAGGCGGTGGATCTGGGCTTTGGTCCCGATGTCGACGCCGGCCGTGGGCTGATCGATGATGAGCACGTCGGGTTCGGCAGCGAACGTCTTGCCGAGTACGACTTTCTGCTGGTTGCCGCCGCTGAATGTCGCGGCATGTGCGTCGATGTTGCCGGGGTGGATCTCCAGGTCTTCTACGAGCCGCTTGCTCAGGCGTCGGACCGTACGCTGTGGCACGACGCCCCAGCGCCCGAGCCGGTGGTGCAAGGCCATGAGGCTGAGGTTCCGGGTCAGCGGGGCGGACAGACTCAGTCCCTGGTGCTTGCGGTCCTCGGGGATGAGAGCGACCCCGTTGGCGATGGCCATGCGCGGGTTCGCAAAGGACACCTTCTTCCCGTAAAGCCGAAGGCGTCCGTCTGTGGGCCTTTCAGCACCGGTGAGGATCCTGCAGAGCCTGGTCCGGCCGGAGCCGACGAGGCCGGCCACTCCCATGATCTCGCCCGCGCGCAGGCTGATGCTAACGTGGTTGAGGCGAGGTCCAGAGCTCACCGCGTTTGCTTCCAGCACCACGGGCTGCTCGTCGTCAGCGTGGTGGGCAGCGACCTCCTGGTCCAGGGTGTGCTTGAACTTCTCGCCCAGCATCAGCGCGCCCATCTGGCTTACCGACAGCGTTTTCGTGGGCTCGGAGGCGATGGCCCGGCCGTTGCGCATCACGGTAAGCCAGTCGGTTACCTCCCTCACCTCCTCGAGGAAGTGGGAGATGAACAAGAGCCCCACTCCGCGGTCGGCCAGTTCGCTCACAACACGGAACAGGGACTGCCGTTCGGCCTCGGACAGGCGGGCGGTCGGCTCGTCCAGGATGAGCACCTTCACGTCGTCGGCCATGGCCTTGACGATCTCGATGCGCTGCCGGATCGCGGGGCTGAGCGTGCCGACGGTGGCGTCGACGCCTTCGCCGATCTCAATGCCGACCTGTTCAACCAGGGCCTCGGCGCGGCTGCGGACGGCGCGAGCACTGTAACGCCACCGTCCGGGTTCCTGTCCGAGCAGGAGGTTCTCGGCGACCGTCATGTTCGACACGAGGCTGAATTCCTGGTGGATGACGGCGATGCCCTCGGCCCGGGACTGTCGGGGGCTGCCCAGCGCCGCGCGCTTGCCATCGAGGGTGACCAGGCCACTGTGGTTGGGGTACAGGCCCGCCAGCGTCTTAACCAGCGTCGATTTCCCTGCGCCGTTCTGCCCGATGAGCCCGTGAACTTGACCCGCGCGCACCTGGAGATCTATGTGGTCAAGGACCACGGCCGGGCCGAACTGCTTGGTTACGCCCGAAAGCTGAAGCCTGATGTCGCTGGGCATGGACACTCAATTCCTCTGTGTGCGGTGTGGCGTGTCGTGGGCGGCGCAGATCGTGTGAACGAAGCGGTACCGGGTCGGCCCTGCGCGCCTGCGGTGCTGAGGGGCAGGCGCGCAGGGCTGTCAGGTCACCCGCTCCACTCGGCGGGGTTGGCGTCGACGTTGTCCTTGGTGATCAGGGGCAGCGGGATGTAGTAGTTGGGCTGCTTGACCTTGTCTTTCTGGCCGGACAGCCAGTGGTACGCATACTGGGCGCCGAGCTTCCCCTCCAGGACGGGGCTCTGGTTGACGGTGCCGTACAGTGCGCCGGACTTGATAGCGGCCTCGACCTGCTTTGAGTAGTCGCCGGCGATGAAGCGGATCTCGTTGCGCCCGATCTTGCGTGCGTACTGGGCGCCGACGTACATCTCAGGTCCTTCGGCGACGATGGCGTCCAACTTGCCCTTGGGGTACTTCGACAGCAGGTCCTGGGTGACGGACAGGTTCTCGCTGTTCTTGAAGTTGTCGACGGGAGTCGCGACGATCTTGATGTTGGGGTGACTCTTCAGGACGTCCTTGATGCCCTTGAGTCGCTCGACCTGCGGGGTGTCGCCGAGCGGTCCGAGTTCGATCGCGATCTTGCCGCCGTTCGGGAAGGCCTCGACGATGAGCTTGCCCTCGCCCTGACCGTACTGGCGGTCCGAGGCGCCGATGTAGGTCACGAGGTCTGCGCCGGAGTGCAGTTGAGCGTTGAGTGCGATCACGGGGATGCCGGCGCGGTTGGCCTGCTTGATGGCGGGGATGACCGCGGTGGGGCTGGAGGAGCACACCAGGATCAGGTCCACGCGGCGGGCCACCAGGCTCTGAACGTTGGCGGCCTGCTTGGCGTTGTCGAGGCTGCCGTTGAGAACGACAGTCTTCATGCCCTGCCGCCGCGCCTCCTTCTCGAAGGCAGACTGCATCGAAGCGAGGAAGGGGATCTCGCTGTCGGCGTTGGCGAGACCGATGGTGAAGGTCTTGTCCTTACCTCCGGTGGCAGGGCCGCTACCTCCGGCGGCAGAACCGCTGCTGTCTTGACAGCCGACCGTGAGCCCGGCGAGGGAGACGGCGGCGGTCACAGCCGCCAGACCGCGTCTGAAAGTGCGGAAGGTGGGGGTGGATGCGGACATGGTTCTCCCTTGGGCGTTGTGCGAGGTTAGAAAAAGAGGGCAGTTGGTACGGAATGCGTGTCCGCAGCGTGTGGGCGCGCCCGGACGTGCCAGTCGGCGCTCAGGCTGATGCCGACTCGGTCAGTGGGGTGGTGGAGGAAGCGCCGGACACGGAAGGCGGCGGGGAAGCTTTCCTGCCGCGCCCGGCGCCGTCATGGAGTCGGCTGTAGCGGTCGATGACGACGGCCAACAGGATCACCAGGCCGGTGACAGCAGGCTTCCAGAAGGGCGAGACGTTGAGCTGGTTGAGTCCGTTGGAGATGACGCCGAGCAGGAGGGTGGCGGCGAGGACGTCCTCGATGCGTCCGACTCCGCCGGTCAGGGCGATGCCGCCGACCACGCAGATGGCGATGGCCTCCAAGGGCCAGTCGGCCGCGGCCGAGGGCTGCCCGACGTCGGTCTGACCAAGCAGCAGCAGGCCCGCGCCGCCGGCGAGTAGCCCTCCGACGGCGAAGGCGAAGATCTGCACTCGCTGCACCGGGACGCCCGACAGGTGGCTGGCTTCGGCGTTGCCGCCCACGCTGTAGATGTAGTGCCCGTACTTGGTGCGGGTCAGTAGGAACCACACGGCGAGCAGGCAGCACATGAAAACGGCGAAGATGACCGGGATGCCAGCGACCCGGGAGTTGGCCGCGCTCTCCAGCAGGGGTGTCACGCCTTGCTTGGACTCCGCGCCGGTAGCGACGAACAGCAGGCCCGAGACGATGCTGGCCATGGCGAACGTGGCGACGAAGGCGTTGATGCGGACCTTGGCGATCAGGATGCCGTTGGCGATGCCGACCGTGATGCCGACGAGGAGCCCGGCGGCGAGCGTCAGGACGGTGCCGTGACTGCTGGACATGACGGCGCCGACGACCGATGCGGCGGCTCCCACGGTGCCGACGGACAGGTCGAAGCCCCCGGAGATCATCATGACGGTCATGCCGCAGGCCACGATGCCGATGATGGCGTTCTGCTCGAGGATGTTCTCCAGGTTCACCGTTGAGCGGAACGTCGGGGACACGGCCATCAACACGACGGTAACGAGGGCGAACACCAGCCATAGACCGAAGCGCCGCAGTAGACCGCTTGTGATTGCGTCGTTCCTCATACCGGCGTGTTCTCCTGCTTCGTAATGTCGACGACCGTGCAGCGCCGAGCGGCTCCTGCGGAGCGGATGACTTCCAAGGCAGCGGGCGAGGCCTGCTTCGAAGCCACAGCGCGCAACCAGCAATCCGGCACTGCCGCAAGGTTCACCGCGTGTACGGCGCCCAGGGCGGCCGCGCCGATGAGACCTATTCGCATCTCCAACCTCGCGTCTCTCTCAGATCGTTGGGGACTTCCCTGCGGCTACAAACAGCGAGCCCCTACGGGGCGCAGACCCACCGCAGCGGGCCGAGTCGTATCGCCCGGCCTGCCCTTCGAAACTGGTAGTGTCTGGTCATTACCAGTTAGCCAGAGAGCATGGGCCAAGGGGCCGGGCGTGTCAACCCGCCTGACTAGAAAAGTACAAAGCTGGCAAGCTGGCCTATTGACGCCAAGAGGCCTGGGGGGTGGGGCGAGTTGCGCAGCAGCCCGCTGCGACAGTGACGCACCCCGAGGCGAGGGCACGAAGGGCGCCGGCCCACGAGTGCGGCGCCCAGCACCCGGTGGCGGTGAAAGGCAACCGCTCTCACATCATCGAGCTGCCGCCCGTGGCCTACTGCGCGGATTTCGGCCGCACGACTACGAAGTCTGCAGGCGCCTCACACCTCGTTCGGCGCACTCAGCCCGTTCAGCAAATGCCCGGTCAAGGGAACCGGCCCTGAGGCCGATCCGCTCGCCGCGCCGCCGGACGGCCGCCGGGCGAAGATTGCGCACCGGTCGCCTCCGCCAGATAGCCGCATAACTGAGGAAGCCCGGCTGGCGCCCCTCGACGACACCCCTATCCAGCAACGCCTTTTCCCGTGGCAGGCTCCAGCGCCGTCCAGCGGTGAGGGCGGTGAGACCACCAGCGCTGTGATGGCGTCGACGCTGGAGAACAGACCCAGGGCCGTCGCCTCCCGGGCGGGTGCTAGCTCAGATGTGACAAGGCGTCACCCGGCTTACGTGCCGTAGCTTCAGGGGCCAACTTCCGCCCAGTAGGTGGCGCCTTGCGCGTGGGCGTATGTGCCGTGTCGAACACAGACGGCGGCGACGATTTCCAGGCCGCGGCCGTGTTCGTCATCCGGTTCCGACACGCCGGAAGCGTGTCGGGGGCCGCTGTCGGAGACCTCGATGCGCAGGCTGTCGGTCTCGTTATCCCAGTGGATGTGCAAGATCACTGGCGGCAGTGCATGGATAACCGCATTGGTGAGTAGTTCGGAGGTGACGAGCAGCGCAGTGTCGAGGGCGCTGCCTATCGCACAGCGGGGCGTCAGGAAAGCGCATACATCGCGGCGGATCAACGGTACCTCTGCGGGATCAGCCCCGTTCACCGACAACACCAGGCAGGCTGCGGTTTCGATGGCTGCACGGTCGAGGTTTCGTGGTTCATCACAAGGCAGACTGTCGGTAACCGTCGAGGACGCACCGTAACTGGTGGCTGTTCCCGTCTGCGGGGGTGCTTGAGGTGCCATGGCGGATCTCGGCTTCTGATCGATGCAGACCTACTGGTAATTACCAGTTATGTCCAGTTTTAGGTCCCTCGTAGGTATCTGTCAACAGTGAGCGCAAAATACTGCGAACGCATGGCTGTTCCGTCGTCGGCTGGCGGCAGCCGCTGGGGCTCGGCGCCTCGAAAACGCGTGCTTCGGTGCGGGAAATGATTTCCACCCAGCGGAACTTGTTTTGTCGGCATTCATTGACGCTGCTGTGCCCGTCGCCGAGCTCGGCGATGCCATTGCTGAAATGTTGCCAGCGGCTGGCCATCCTCCAGCCAGGGCCAGGCGGCGGCGAAAGGCCCGATCATCTGGAACACCGGCCATGCCTCGCCAGGGCGTGTGGCTGTGACCAGCACATAGGCGAGGAGGTTCAGGTCGGCGAGAGCGGCTGCGTGCGTGAGGTAACCCGGTTGAAGCCAGTCGGCGAGGGCTTGGGCGATCAGGGCACGCTCTTGCGGCTGGCCCCAGTGACGGTGCGCCGTCAACTCCGTGATTCCGCCAGCTGTCTGCATGGCACGGTATCGGGCAAGGCTGGCGGTCAGGGCCAAAGCCGCAACGGGCGCGCGCGGAGGAGCGCCGGCCCTGACATCGTCGCTGAAGTACAGAGCCTGTGCATGAGAGCCGCATTCATGCGGGGACAAGTAGCGGAGCATTTGCAGGTGGGCTTCGCGGTTCCACGGATCGCGGGCTTTGATTTCCCCCCAGAGCGGGCGGAGGTGGGCAGCCGTGGTGCGGGTTAGCCGATGACAGGTGAGCATGCCCACCCAGGGAGCCGGATCGGCGGGGAGGAGTGCTGCTGCTTGTCGGCAGAGAGCGATGACGTCATGCGCGGCGTCGTCGGCGTATGACTGTGCCAACGCGGCATAGGCCTGGAACAGCAGGGCATCGGGGGAATCCGGGTGCCGTGCACGCCATTGGCGGGCCAGGACAGGAGCGTCCGGTAGCGCGGTGAGAACGAGAAGGCGGTGCATGCGCCTGTCCCAATCCTGGGCAGGGTCGCGTAGTGCCTGTTCGATCGGATAGGTCAGGGCGCCACGGTCGTTAGCTTCGGCCAGGTTGTCGCCCTGAGCAGCAATCTGGGCCTCTAGGTGGGACAGGACTCGCGCCAGGTCGCTGTCGTCCAACTCTGGCATCAGGCGGCGTGGCGGTTTCCGGCTTCCTTGACGGAACACAGCGATCACTCTCTCGTAATGGACAGCGGAGGCAGCCGAAGACGATGCTGCTTCCGCCGGAGAAGGAGCGGCAGTACGGGTCAGACACGTCAACTACCACCAGGGAAAGGGTCGGGCGTGGGTTCGGTGAGAGTGAAGGCTTCCGTCGTCTCGAGCGCATAGAGGGCTGCACCGAACAAGCCGGCATGCGCACCGAGCAGCGAGATCTCCACAGGTGGTGCTGACCGCCAGGCCAGGCGGCGTTGCAGCGCCGTGCGAACTGGTTCGGAAAGGAGAGGTCCTGCGGCGCTCATGCCCCCCGCCAGGACGATCTTCTCGGGATCGAGCAGCACGGTAGTGATGGCCAGCGCGCGGCCCAGGGCATCGGTTGCATCGGCCCAGACACGCGCCGCGTCTGGGTCGATCTTCAACCGGGCGGTCACGTCGGCTGCGGACTCAGCGTGTTTGCCGGAGCGGCGGTAGCGGTCAACGACGGCTCGGGCTGCGGCGTAGGCCTCAACGCAGCCGCGTTGTCCGCACTGGCAGAGTTCACCGTCCCTGTGGACGCAGATGTGGCCGAATTCGCCAGCCATGGCCTGCGCGCCGCTGATGAGGGCGCCGCCACTGACGATCCCGGCTGCCATTCCAGTGCCGAGGACAACGACCAGAAGATCTTGGCAGCCGTTGCCGCGACCGAGGCGCTGCTCGGCCAGGGTGGCAGCCCGGACGTCGTGCTCAAGGGTTACCGGCAGGCGCGTACGGTCTGCCACTGCGCGGACCAGCGGTGTGTTGTACAGCTTGAGGTTCGCCGCGAAGCGGACCACTCCCGCAGCGCGGTCGATCAGTCCCGGGGCGCACAGGCCAACGGCCACGGTCCCGGGCCGGGTGAGCGCGGCGGCAGTTTCAGTGACTGCGGCAAGAACCGTCTCTGTGCCGTCACAGACGGGGGTGGAAACGCGCAGGGTTTCCTCTGCCCTTCCCTGAGTGTTGATGCGGGCTGCCTTGATGGTGGTGCCGCCCAGATCGACGGCGACCACGGTGGAAGGGCCACTCATCAGTACCCCTGGCTGGCCGGCTTGTGGCGAGCCACACACCGGTAATAGAGCTGATCCCGGAGCTGCGAGGCCGCCAGTTCGTCCAGCACGACGGTGACGTGGGGGTGCAACTGGAGGATGGACGCCGGGCAGCGGGCGCTGACGGGTCCCTCAACGGCGGCGGCAACGGCCTGGGCCTTGTGGGGACCGGTGGCGATGAGGATGAGGTGACGGGCTTCCCCGATTGTGGCCAGTCCCTGGGTGATCACGTGCCGGGGCACGTCCACCAGGTTCTCGAAGAAGTGCGCATTGGCGCGACGGGTGGCGTCCGTGAGCGTCTTAAGGCGAGTGCGCGAGGCCAGTGAGGATCCTGGCTCGTTGAAGCCGATGTGGCCGTTGACGCCGATACCGAGGATCTGGACGTCGACAGGGCCACTTGCGGCTAGGGCCGCTTCGTAGCGGCGGGCCTCGGCGAGCGGGTCGGCTGTCATGCCTGAAGGGGCGTGCACGCGATCGTGGTTGAGGTCGGTGTGGTCTGCAAGTTCGCGACGGATGACGTGCGCGTAGGACTGGGGGTGGTCCGGTGGCAGCCCGACATACTCGTCGAGGAGGAAGGCATCGACGTCGGCGAGGGTCAAACCTTCTTCTCGGTGCCGGCGGGCCAGTTCGCGGTAGGCGCTCAGGGGGGACAAGCCCGTGGCCAGGCCGAGGGTCTTGGCACCGTTGAGCAGAGCACGATGCACTATGCCGGCCACGGTCTGTCCTGCCTCGGCGGCATCAGTGCGGATCACGACCTCCATGCCGGTGCTCCCGTCGTGAATCGCTCGCGTCCTGGAATGACCAGTCGGGGATCGGTGGGGCGGGTGATGAGGTGAGAAGGCTTGTTCATAAGGACTGACTGATCACTTTCTGTGCGGCAGCACGGGCCTGTTTCGGTTCGGTGGTGTTACGGGCCGCCGAGCCCAGCTTCTGGCATTACTGCAAGGTCAAGCGGGCGAGTTGGTCACGGACGGCGGTAACGGCTGGGCCGCCATGGACAGACTGGTTATCTGCAGGCCAACCAGTACCGCCGCCAGGAGCGGATCGGCGGCCGCTTCTCAGCAGGACGCCTACGAGCTAGTCGAGGTCGGTGGGAGCGCTGCCTACCTGATAGATGAGCAGGTGCGCCAACGGCTCCAGAGCCGCTTCAGCCTGGTCACCATCCCCTCAGCGCCATCAGATCGCCGTACCGGCCACCGGGTGTCATCACTCCGAGCAGGCTGCTGGTGGCGACCAGTTCCTTGCCGTCGAGGATGATGCTGACGGACACGTGGGCGGAGGTGACCGCGGGACCGGGCGTCAATGCCACTGCGTTAGTCAATCGCTACGACGCGCTGTGCCATGAGGCGGGACCTCTCCTGGGGCAGGCAGGGGCGTCAGGAGGAGATGGCGTCAGCCTGGCTCTGCTCGGTGACCTCCTCACGGCCGGGCGTGCGCAGGTTCCAGCGGCGGATGACGAATCGGAACAGCACGTAGTAGAGGGCGGCGTAGCCCAGGCCGATGGGGATGAGCAGCAGGGGATGGGTGGCCCTGCCCCAGTTGACGACGTAGTCGATAAGACCGGCGGAGAACGTGAATCCGTCGTGAATGCCCAGAGCGTTGACCAGGGCGAGCGAGGTGCCGGTCAGGAAGGCATGGACGAGGTACAGGGGCCAGGCCACGAAGAGGAAGGAGAACTCGATCGGTTCGGTGATGCCGGTGACCATGCTGGTCAGCGCAGCGGAGAGCATGATGCCGCCGACCGCCTTGCGCTGCTCGGGCCTGGCTTCGTGCCAGATGGCGAGGGCGGCGGAGGGCAGGGCGAACATCATGATCGGGAAGAAGCCGGTCATGAAGATGCCCGCGTTGGGGTCGCCGGCGAAGAAGCGGTTGAGATCGCCGTGGACGTTGTTGTAGTCGCCCAGGATGAACCACACTACGGAGTTGAGGATGTGGTGCAGGCCGAGGGGAATCAGCAGCTTGTTGGCCATGCCATAGATGCCGCCGCCGATGATGCTGTTCTGGTCGACGGCCTTGCCAACGGCGGTCAGGCCGTTGATGAACAACGGGTAGACCAGGCTCATGAGGACGCCGACGGCGAGGGCCGTGACCGCCATGATGATGGGTACGAGTCTGCGGCCGCTGAAGAATCCCAGGAAGGGCGGAAGCACGGTGCGGTAGAAGCGCTGCCAGAGCACGGCGGCCAGCAGGCCGATGACGATGCCACCCAGCACTCCAAAATTGATCGTGGCCGGGGCCCCTGAGGGGTCCTTGACGCCCTTGAGGACCACGGGGGACATGGCGGCGAAAACACCGTCCAGGACCAGGTAGCCCACCACCGCGGCCAGCGCTGTGGAGCCGTCGGCCTTCTTCGCGAAGCCGATCGCAATGCCGACAGCGAAGATCAGAGGCAGGTGCGTGAAGAGCGCGCCCCCGGCGGCAGAGATCACCGCGGCCGCATCGTGAAGAGCGGAGAAGCGCCCCAATACGTCGTTCTGCCCCAGCCGCAACAGCAGTCCTGCGGCAGGCAATGTAGCGATCGGCAGCATCAGGCTGCGACCGAGTTTCTGCAGGCCTCCCAATCCCGAGCGGCGGGATGCGGAAGCGGATGTGCTTGCACTCATAACGACCTCATGGATGTGCGTGCTGGAGAGAACGGCCGTGGCAGACAGATGGGCCGGGATCCGGCTGTGAGCGGCACCGGGACGACAGTGGACCGTACAGGTCCTGTCTGGTTATTACCAGTGTTCAGCCAGAGATATCTCGCCAGTAGAGGAGTGTCAATAGTCGGCACATATGCCAACCCGCCCTTGAGTCGACACCCATCGCAAGGTTCATCACGCTGATCGAAGGCGCATACTGGTCATGACCAGTACACGGCGGCGACAGTCCGCCACCCTCACTCAAAGGTGAAACACCTGTGGCGAAAACGCAGCAGATCTCAGCCAAGGGCATGGTCCCCAAGCACGCCCAGCTACGCGCCATCCTCGTCGACATGTGCACCAACCAGCTCTCCCCCGGTGACGCACTGCCCAGCGAACGCCAGCTGTGCGCCGATCACAGGGTCAGCCGCGTGACCGTACGCGAGGCCATCGGCCAGCTGGTCACCGAGGGGCTAGCGGTCCGCGTGCACGGGCGCGGCACTTTCGTAGCCGAACGGGCCTACCGCTCGGAGCTGCGCCTGGCCTCCTTCCACGAAGACATGCGCCGCCTCGGACTGGAGCCGGGAACTGTGGTGCTGTCCGTCGGCCGCGACGCCCCCTCGCCGGCCACCGCCGCCGCCCTGCGCCTGCCGGAGGGGCGGCAGACCTGGCATGTGCGCCGCCTCAGACTCGCAAACGGAACCCCGATCGCCGTCGACGACGCCTGGTACGACACAGAATTGCTTCCGGACCTCGATGATGTCGACTTCACCGTTTCCGTCTACGAGACCCTGGCCACGCGCTACGGCCACCCGGTGGACCACGCGGAGCAGACGGTCGGCGCCGGCCCTGCGCCCTCGGAGATCGCCACCGTGCTGGGGGTAGCGAAGGGAACGCCGGTGATGGCGTTCGACCGGATCGCCTACAGCAGCAAGCAGCCGGTCGAGCACGCCTACTCGTGGTTCCGCGCCGATCGCTACAAGCTGCACATGACGCTCACTCGCTCGTAGAGGCCACCGCTCCCCGGACCACCGGGGGCACCTAATGTTTGTCATGCACACGTAATGAGGTTGCACTTCTCTGCCGCCGACGCTACGGTCAGCGTCAGTGGTAATAACTGGTAATAACCAATACCCTGGTAATAACCAATCCCCTCCCTCGGCAGTACGCGGCCCGAAGGAAGCACCCGATGTCATCAACAGCGCAGCGCATCATCCACGGGCCGGGCCGGGCCGGAAACATCGCCGCCCTCGAGGCCTGCATCACCGGGCTCCGCTCCGAGGTTCGCGACCCGGCAGTGGTCGACATCCCCCGAGCCCTCAAGCAGGCACCTATCAGCGGAACGGTCAGGAAAGGGCACCCGAATGCCTTCGTGATCAATACAGCTGGCGGCACTGGTGTGCTGGTGCATTTGGGCATCGGCACTGGGCGGCTGGACGGCAGCGGCTTCGCCGTCCACGTGACCGAAGGGGAGGAGATCCAGGCCGGCCCTAAAGCGATCACCTTCGATCTGGACGCGATCCGTGACCAGGGCGTATCCGCTGTATGCCCTCTCGTCATCCGGCACTCGGCCCCTGGCTCCGCGCTGCCGTCTGCTGCAACCGGCACCATCACCACCGGGGCACTGCCGTTCAGTTGGACCGCTTCATGACCGGCGCACGGCACACTCAGCCCAGCGCCGTCGCGGCTTTGAACAAGAGCAAAGGCGTACTGCTGGACATGGACGGCACTCTGGTCCTCAGCGAGAACGCCCACCACCAAAGCTGGCGTGCCCTCTTCCACGTCTGGGGCATGTCGGTCACGGACAGCGAGTACGAGCAGTACTACATGGGCCGACGCCCCGCAGACGTCCTGAGCAGTATGCCGGGCCCCTGGGCAGCGGCCGACATCGAACGCATCGTCGCCACGATGACCGGCTTCATCCTCGACCAGGCCGACACCATCCCGGTCGTTTCCGGAGCAGCGGATCTCATCGAGCGCCTTCACAACCAGGGTGTGCCAGTGGCCGTGGTGACCAGCGCGGGGACCGTATGGGCGCAGCGCATTCTCGACGGCGTCCTGAAGGTCCGTTCCCTCGTGGATGTCGTCGTGACTTCCGAACAGGTCACGCACGGCAAGCCGTCGCCGGAGGGATACCTTGCCGCCTGCCGCGCGCTCGGTGTCACCCCCCAGCAGTGCATGGCCTTCGAGGACTCCCCCGCGGGCGTCCGCGCACTAACTGCGGCAGGTGTCCGCGACATCGTCGGCGTGACCACCACTACGGCTGCGGCCAGCCTCGTACGGGCGGGTGCCCGCTGGACGAGCCCGGGCCTCGCCTACGAATCCATACGCACGGCCGCGGCCGCAACTGGCGAGCCTTCGGCGCCGCCTCGTAACGACCAAGAAAGAAAAGGCCCATGACCACACTCGACGTTGCACTGATCGGTGCCGGGTTCATCGCCCGTACCCATCTGCCCGCTTGGACGGCCCTGGGCGCACGGGTACGGATCTACTCCACGGATGATCAGGCGGCTGGGCTGGCTGACGACTTCGGTGCCGTCGCCGCCACCTCCCTCTCCCAGGCACTCGACGGCGCCATGATCGCCGACATTTGTACCCCCACAGCCACCCACCGGAACATCGCACTGGCTGCCCTCCGCGCCGGTGCGCATGTCATGTGCGAAAAGCCGCTCGCTCTCACCTCCGACGACGCCCGTGCGATGGCTGACGCGGCTGCGCAGGCGGGGCGGCATCTCTTCCCCGCTCACGTTGTGCGGTATTTCCCCGCCTACGCCAGCGCCCGCCAGTCCATTCTCGATGGCGAGCTTGGCCGCGTTGCTGTAGCTCGCTTCACGCGCGCGGGCCGCTACCCGACTTGGAGCCCGTGGTTCGCCGACCCCACGCTGTCCGGAGGCATCCTGACCGACCAGATGCTGCACGACATGGATGTCGCCCGGTGGATCTTCGGAGACGTCGTACGCATCCACGCGGCACAGCGCGGCCACCACACCGCCCTTGCCCACAAGGAACCCGTGGCAGCAGGCTGCGTCACACTCACCCACGCCTCCGGAGTGATCACACAGGTCCAGGGCCTGTGGGGACCGCCCGCAACCGAGTTCCGGTACACCTTCCACATCGCCGGCTCCAACGGCACGCTCACCCACGACTCTCTCGCTCATCCGGCCCTTCGCCTCACCACAACCTCCCCGGGCGAGACGGACGGCGTGCCCACCGGCGACTACGGAGTGGATCCCTTCTTCGCACAAATCCGCGAGGTCGCCACCGCATTCAGTGGCGGACCAGCCCCCAGAGTCAGCGCCGGCGACGGAGTCGCCGCCGTTCAGCTGGCCGAGGCCGCACGTCAGTCCGCCGCAACAGGCAGAGCCATCGATCTGCCCGCCGCGACGACCCTGCTCTCAGAGGAAGCCAACCGATGAAGATCGCCATCCTGTCCTTCGCGCACGTCCATGCCGCCACCTACATTCTGCTGCTGCGTGACCGAACCGGCATCGACCTGATCACCACGGACCCGGACGGCGATCCTGGCTCCCCGTCCCGCGGCAAGAACCTGGCCCAGGCACTCGATGTCCCGTACGCCGACAGCTACGACGAAGTCCTCGCCGAGGCCCCCCAGGCCGTCATCATCACCAGTGAGAACGCCAGACACCGTCCTTTGGTCGAACGCGCCGCTGCCGTCGGCGCGCACATCCTTTGCGAGAAGCCCCTGGCCACCACCGCAGAGGACGCCGAGGCCATGATCGACGCCTGTGAATCCGCAGGCGTCAGCCTCATGACCGCCTACCCGGTCCGTTTTCACCCCGCCTTCACCAACCTGCAGCTCATCGTGACAAGCGGCGCCATCGGCAAGCTCCTCACCATCCACGGGGTGAACAACTCATCCAATCCGGCCCTCAAGCAGAGCTGGTTCGCTGACCGGGCCCTGTCCGGGGGCGGCGCCATCATGGACCATACGGTCCACATCGCGGACCTCATGGACGTCCTCCTCGGCGGAGAACAACCCACGCATATCTACGCCCAGGCCAACGAGCTCCTCACCCAGGACACAGGGCCAACTGACGTGGAATCGGCAGCACTGATCACCCTGACCTATGCCAGCGGGCTGGTGACCACCATCGACTGCAGTTGGAGCCATCCCCCCACCCACCCCACGTGGGGCGGCCTCACCATGGCCTGTATCGGCCAGAAAGGTGTCGCCACCTTCGACGCATTCCCGCCCTTGTTGCGCGGCTACGACACCCAACGCGCCCAGACTCGCTGGACACCCAGCGCCACCGACGTCGACGCCGCCATGCTCGAGGCGTTCCTCACGGCCGCACGCACCGGACAGCGCGCCCATCCCGACGGACAGAGCGGCCTGCGAACCCTCAAGATCGTCCTCGCCGCCTACCAATCCCTAGGCAACAACCAACCAGTCGCCCTAACCACGTAGCCGAATCAAGACAAACGGAGGCGGCGAGCTGGGCCGATCGCGTCTGGACGCCGAGGCCACCGCCGCCTGGAGCACGCTGGTCGTGCGGGCAGCGTCTGATCATGTAGCGGAGTGTCCGATCCGTGCCGCTCGCCGCCTATCGCCCACTGATCAACACTGCGGCCAGCCCGCCAGGACAACCCCCGCCATGACCTCCTCGACGGAGCAGGCACCGATGTGAGGCTCAACCTCGAGAGTGGACACCGAGTTTCATGCGACGAGTGACCGCGTACGTGCCGAGACCAGCTGTTGTTCGAACTCGGCTGGTGTGAGGTAGCCGAGCGCGGAGTGACGGCGGCGTCGGTTGCAGTACGACAGCCAGCGAAGCACCTCCAACCGCGTCTGCGCCTTCGAGGTGAGGCGCCGTCCGTGCAGCAGTTCTCGCTTCAGGCCCTGGAAGAACGACTCGGCCAGGGCATTGTCACAACTCGACCCGACGCGGCCCATGCTGCGGCGTATGCCATGCCTGCGGCAGGCATCCGCGAAGTCCGCCGCACTGTATTGGGCGCCTCTGTCCGTGTGGAAGACGACTCCGCCGACGCGGTCACCACGGGTGGCGACAGCCATCTCAAGGGCGTCGGTGACCAGCGAGGTGCGCATGTGGTCCGCGATCGACCAGCCCACGACCCGACGTGAGCAGATATCGATCACCGTGGCCAGATACAGCCACGTGGAGCCGACGGCTATGTAAGTGATGTCGCCGCACCACTTGGTGTTCAGTGCCTGGGCGGTGAAGTCGCGCATCATCAGGTCCGGGACGGACGGCGCGGCCCTGTCCGCGATCGTCGTGCGCTTCTTCCGGCGCAGGTGCCGACCGACGATGTAGTTGGCTCGCATCAGGCGTGTGACGCACTTGCGGTTGATCCGTCGCCCACGCGAGCGTAGTTCGGCATGGACGCGCGGTGCGCCATAGGCGCCCCGGTGCTCGGCATGGATCTCGCGGATCTCGGCCACCGTCTGCTTCTCCTTGGCCAGGCGCTCGGCACGGGCCTGTGCGGTGGCCTGGTGGCGGTAGTAGCCGGAGCGGGAGACGCCCAGTACCCGGCACAGCCGCTTGACGCCGAAGTCGGCGCGGTGGTCGGAGATGAAGTCCCAGCGGTGGGGGCTCACTTCACCTCCCGAGCGAAATAGGCGGCTGCTCGGCGCAAGATCTCGCGCTCCAGCTGCCACTCGGCCTCCGCCTTGCGCAGCCGTTTGTTCTCCTACGGATCTGGGGCGGCATCGCCGCGGCACGATGCTCGGTCTCTGGATCCGGGAGGCAGAGCAGTCCAGCCTCGGACCGATCAGATCGTTCGGCAGCTTCCTGCGGCAGGACTTCGACGCGGTGGCGGCCGGTCTCACCCTGCCCTACAGCTCAGGAGTGGTTGAAGGCCATGTCTGCCGCCTTAAACTGCTCAAGAGGAGCATGTACGGACGCGCCTCATTCGCCTTGCTACGTGCACGGATTCTCGCAAGACCATGAGCCAAGACTCGAGCTCAGGTGTGATCTACGGCCTTGCCGGCCTTGCCGGCCTTGCGGATCGGCGGCCCAAGAACCTTATCGACCTCCGTTGATACGGCGTCGAGAAGTTCCTCACCGAACAGGCAGAGGGACTCTTCCCAAGGGTGCCCGAAGCTGCCCATGCAGAAGTCCTCCGAAAGGTAGATGTAGTAGTCCCCGTCGGGGTACGGGCTCAGTGGCCAAGCCGGTTGCCCGGGGCCGCCGACCTCCTGCGGGGTAAAGCGGTACGACGTGTGCTGCCAGTCGAGCGCGAACAGCGTGCCCTGCGGGCCGACGCAGGAGGCCAGCCCCTGCTGGACCTCCTCGACCAGGCGGTCCAGACGCTCGTAGTCAGGTTCGTCGGGAAGCGTCGCCAGGCTCCAGGTGACCGACGCGTCGGGCTCCTTGATGGCCGGCCACTTGAGCGAACTCACACTCGGCTGGAAGCTGAACTCCTCGTAAAAGCGGTCCCAGACGCGTCGGTACTCAGCCTCTGGCAGCGCGGCCACGGGTTCTTCCATCATCGGTCGATCCTATCGACTCGCCTGAGGGGAGATCACTGCTGGATCGGTCACGAAAGTGCGGACAGAACCAATTGCAGATATCGCCATGAGCTGGCGATCGACTGCGCCGCCTCACCAGTTCGGCGACGGTCACCCGATAGCGCAACTAGATTCGCGCTCACCTGAGAGGTCCTCCGGCTGGTGTGGGAACGAGAGCCTCGACAATCCTCATTCTCGCCGTTCAGAGGCACTTTTCACTGAGCCAACCGCCTACCGGACAGCCCGCTTCATGAAAGCGGGAGGCTAGAGGTAGTCGCGGCTGGCCAGGTGAGCGGCCTGGGCCACGGCGTACTGGCACAAGGCAAGCCCGTACAGGTCAAGGGCGTCGTCGGGGTCTTCGCCGTAGCGCTCGGCGACGGTCGGCCAGATGTCCCAGGTCGCGCGGGCGGCGGCGCGGTCGGCGTCAGTGCGCGGTCGCTCGGCCTCGGCCTCCAGGCGCTGCTTGAGCTCAGAAGCCGCATCTCAACCGATCATGGAACGTGCGGGTCGAACAGGTTTCCCGCCGGCGTGATCTTCCCGTTGTACGCGCATGAAGGTAGGGCCTCTCGGTAGCTCGGGGATGCGAATCTCACCGAGCAATGCCGGGAGGCCCCCGTTTCGTCCGACCGGTTCAGGAGGGCGCGCCGGTCAGGACTTGCACCTTGCCGGTGTCGAGCGAGTAGTAGGCGCCGGCCACGGCAAGGGCGCCCTTGTCCACGAGGGGGGCGAGGTCCTGGTTGGAGCGCAGAGCGGTCGCGGTCAACGTGACCTGAGCGCGGGCCATGGTCTCGACCGGGTCGGCGCCGCCTTCCCTCACGGCCTGCTCGTACGCCGGCTGCAGAGCCTTGACGATCGCCTGCAAGTTGCCGGGCAGCGGTTTGCCGTCACGAATGGACTTGTATGCCGCCTCGACGGCGCCGCAGCGCTGATGCCCGAGGACAACGATGAGCGGGGTGCCACTCGTCATGGGCCCGTACTCGACAGAACCAGTGACCACCGGGTCGATCGCCTCCCCGCCCGTGCGCATCACGTAAAGGTCACCCAGCCCTGTGTCGAAGAGGAGTTCGGGCGGCACTCGGGAGTCGATGCACGAGAGGATCGCCCCAAAGGGCTCCTGCGCCTGGGCCACGAGCTGACGCCGGTTCGGATCCCGGTCGGGGTGTTGAAGGTCTCCGCTCACCCAGCGCTTGTTGCCTTCCATCAGTCTCGCGAATGCCGCGGTGGGCGTGGTCGGACGCGTGTCCGGCGAAGCGCTGGTCGATGACGTGGCGGTGCTGGTCGATGAGCACCCCGCAAGCGCGACCGTGGCGCCCGCAAGTCCACCAGCAAGCAGAGCTCTACGATCCGGACGTTCTGCTCTGTTCATCGGTCGTTCCCCTCGGTGCCGCTCAGACACGTCCGTGCGTCTTGACCAGGGCAATTGTTCATCGTGGTGTGGGTGACCTGGCAGCAGGCGCAAGCGGGCGCGGGCTACTTCGCCACCGATGGCGCACAGAAACGGGCTCGGGTAGCGGGTTGAGCTTCTGATGCCGAGGCCCGCCCTGCCCGACTGGAGTGCCGACGGACCGGGTGCTGTCCGTTCTCGTTAACACCGAGCGCAGTCCGGACCGGGCGTCTTGCGAAGTGCTGAGCATTCGCTGCCGGAAGTCGCGAACAGAGGCACCGACTGCACACCAGCGACCCTCTCGGGCCCTCGCGCACCTGTTGCTGCAATGCCTTCTTCCGCAGGTGGCGGAAGAACGGCCTGGTCAAGGAGTTCCACGACCAACTGCGCGTCAAGGCTCGCGAGGCCGAGGGCCGCCAGGCGGATCCGACTGCGGCGATCACCGACTCTCAGTCGGTCAAGGGCGCCGCCTCGGTGCCGACCGTCTCATGCGGCTACGACGGCGGCAAGAAAATCAACGGAAGGCGCCGGCACGTCATCACGGACTGTCTCGGCCTGCTCTTGATGGTGCTGGTGACCACCGCGGATGTCACCGACCGCCAGGCCGCCCGGGCCGTGTTGCCCTGCCTGCACGAGCAGTTCCGCACGATCTCCCTCCGGCGCGAGCGCCTGCACGCTCATCCCCTCCTCGCACCGCGGCACGATGCATCCAGCTGACCGGGACCTTCCCCGATGTGGTCACCGGCGCCGCGGCCTGCACCTGATGGACGGGCGCGTCTGCCATATCGCCGGCGGCCAGGTCCTCGGCCAGCTCCGCGCACGCGATCACCCGGCGTTCCAACACCGCCTCGGCCGCACCGAGTTCGGCCACGATCCGGTCCGCTTCTGCCTGAAGCTCCTCCACCCGCACCCGGGCAGCGGTTTCCCGCTCCTCCAGCAAGCCCATCACCGAAGCCATCGGACACCTCCGCATCGTCGAGGCCGGACGGAACGTCCACCCCCCCACGACGACACCGAAACCATGCCCGACCAGCGGAAACTCACCGCTCGCACCCGGAAGGGCAACGGCTTCCAACAGGGCGATTCGCGAGTTGATGTCCGTTTCGCCGTTGGCCTTGGGTGAGGCGCGCTGATCGCGAGATATCCGGGTGGCCCTACGGCTGGACCAGGGTGAACATGCCGGGCTCGGGCTCGGCGAGGAGGCCGCGGCCGACCAGGCGCTTGAGCTTGGCGTGCATGCCCTATTGAGGTGACGTCGCGTCAACGTCCTCTGGGCCCACCTACGCGACCAGAGGTGCTCTCAAGCAACGCCGCCCGTCGCGCTCACGGCTTGAGAAACGCCATTAGGAATCCACAACACCGTCACAACCGCGGCGATCAGGTTATGGCTGCGTCCGTGATCCGCCGGACAGTACCCAGTGGATCCCCGGTTCCGGCTCCCGGTCACCGGTACCGGCCGCCGACGCATCCACGAGCACCTCCCCGGCCGCCGTCCTCACGTACAGCACCGACCGCCCGGCCCGCCGCCGCTCCACCAGCCCCGCGTCCAGCAGCACCCGCAGATGCCGGCCCACCGACCCCAGCCCCTGCCCGGTCACGGCGACGAGTTGGGTCGTGCTCATGGGAGTCCCCAGCAGCACCAGCAATCCGGCCCGCGCGGTCCCGATAAGCGCCCCGAGCCCGGCCGGGACAGGCCGCCGGTCGTGGTCCTCGGCGAGCACCCCGAGACACGGGTAGACGACGGCGTACCGCTCCCGTCCCTCCCACGACACCCACCCGGTCCTCGGCGTCACCGGCATGAACAGCAGCTCGGCCCCGGCGGCGATCTCCCGCGGCGGATACGCGTTCAGGTTGACCTGGAACCGGCTCTCCCCGAGCCACCGCGTCCCCGGCCGCAGCGAGTCCAGCACGGCCGCCCAGCCGCCCTGGCTCACCCGCGCGATCCGCGCGACCACGTCCGCCTCCAGGACGCGCCGCCGACGCTCCCAGTACGGCCGTACGGTCTCCTCCCAGACGTACGTCAGGAGCGCGGTCGCCCGCTCGGGCAGGTCGTCCCGCTCCAGGGCGGCGGGGAGCGGGCCCCGGAGGGACACGCGGAGGTTGGCCCGCGCCTCCCCGGCCCCGGCCGCCCGCACCCGGGCCACGGTCTCCTCGAAGCTCTCCCCCGTGCACGAGGTGGGGCAGAAGAAGTCGGCGATCCAGGACGTGCCGAGTGCCGCCCGCACGAGCAGCGCGGCCATCGGGTCGGCCGCGAGGCGCGCGCGGTAGCCGGGCAGGTGCGCGCGCAGCCAGGCCGCCTCGCCCGGATGGGCACCGGTCCCCGCGTGCAGCAGCTTCAAGCTCGCGAAGGTCTCGGCGAACGGCGAGAGCACGAACCGGCTGCGGGCGAGGGTGTCGGTGTCGATCTGCCACAAGCCCATGCATACGACCTTTCGCGTGTCGGCGAAACAGTAAACACGGCCCCCGGGCCGCTCCGAGACTCTGACGCATGCGCAGCTACCGAACCCTGTTCCGCACCCCGGAGTTCACCCCGTTCCTACTCTCCTTCGCCGCTTTCGCCGCGGCCCAGACGATCGGGGCCCTGGCCCTCGGCACGCTGGTCTTCCGGGCCACCGGCTCCCCGCTCCTGTCGGCGGTGAGCATGTTCGGCCCACAGCTGGCGCAGTTGGTGGGGGCCACGTTCCTGCTCTCGGGCGCCGACCGCCTGCCCCCGCGCGCGATCCTTTCCGGCCTCGCGCTCGCGTTCGCGGCCGGTACGGCGGTGCTGGCGCTGCCCGGTCTGCCGGTCGCGGCGGTCTTCGCCGTCGTCCTGGCGCAGGGCCTGATCGCGTCCCTGGGCGGGGGAGTGCGCTCAGGACTGTTGAACGAAATCCTCTCGAAAGACGGCTATGTCCTGGGCCGTTCGGTGTTCAACATGCTCTGGGGCCTGATGCAGGTGGCCGGTTTCGCGACGGGCGGCGCGCTGATGACGCTTCTGACCCCGAGGACGTGCCTGCTCCTGGCGGCGGCGCTGTACGTCATGTCGGCCCTCGGTACCCGCCTGGGCCTCACGGCCCGCCCGCCGCGCTCCTCCAGCCGCCCGTCCGTCTCGGCGACCTGGCGCACCAACGCCCTCCTGTGGTCCTCGCGCCCCCGCCGCCTAACGTACCTGGGCCTGTGGATCCCCAACGGCCTGGTGGTCGGCTGCGAGTCGCTCTACGTCTCCTACGCCCCTGGAGCCGCCGGCACGCTGTTCGCGTGCGGGGCGCTGGGCATGTTCCTGGGCGACGTGGCGGTGGGCCGCCTGGTACCGCCCGCGTTGCGCCCCCGTCTCGCGGTCCCGCTGCGCCTGCTGCTGGCGACGCCGTACCTGTTCTTCGTCCTACGGCCGGGAGTGGCGCTGTCGGCCGTGGCCGCCGCCGTCGCCTCCGTCGGCTTCGGCGCGAGCCTGGTCCTGCAAGAACGCCTGATGTCCCTCACCCCCGACGATCTCGCGGGCCAAGCCCTCGGCCTGCACTTCGTCGGCATGTCCACCCTGCAGGGCGTCAGTGCGGCCCTCGCGGGCATGGTGGCCCAACTGACCTCCCCGGCCGCGGCGATGACGGTGCTGGCGGTCGGATCGGTCACCGTGACCCTGACCCTCGCGGCGCTGGGCAGGCACGAGGAACGACAGCCGGCCGTCCCCGGTACGCGTCCGGGCGTCCTGTCGGAACCCGCCGCCACGGACTAGAACGCTCAAGTCCCTTACCGGACACGCCAACCAGGACCGATCCACCTCGTTGTGTTAGCCGTTGTAGGTGGACTGTGTAGACGACCATCGGGCGGTCCACGGAGGCACGCGGACCGCCCCACTGGTACCGTTCTGCTGCCTGGGCGTCGGCGTACCAGAGGGAGTGGCGGTCGTTTCAGGTGGCCACTCCGGTCAGGGCCAGGAATTCGCTGCGGGAGCGGGCGTCGCTGCGGAGTGTGCCGAGGAGGGTGGAGGTGAGGGTGCTGGAGCCGGTTGCCTGTACGCCGCGCAGGGTCATGCAGGTGTGTTCGGCTTCGATGACGACGCCGACGCCCTTGGGTTCCAGGTGTGTCTGCAGCCAGTCGGCGACCTGTTTGGTGAGGCGTTCTTGTACTTGGGGGCGGCAGGCGAAGTGCTCGACGACGCGGGCCAGTTTGGACAGGCCCAGGATGCGGTTTCCCGGCAGGTAGCCGACGTGTGCGGTGCCGACGAAAGGCAGTAGGTGGTGTTCGCACACGGAGCGCAGCGGAATGCTGCGTGCCAGCACGAGTTCGTCGTAGTCCTCATCGTTGGGGAAGGTGGTCAGGTCGAACGAGCGCGGGCTGAACAGTTCGGCGTAGGCGCGGGCCATCCGCCCGGGAGTGCCGCGCAGGCTCTCGGATGCGGTGCTGATGCCGAGCGCCTCCAGGAACTGGCCCGCGGCGCGTTCGGCGGCCACCAGGTCGACGCCGTCCGTTTCGTGGATGACGCGCAGAGTGGCCGCGGGTATTGGTATCTCCGGATCGTCGCCCGAGGAGATGCGCAGTGCGTTGTGGGAGCGCTGGGTCATCTCAGCTGCCACCGATCCCGAGGGCGGTGAGCAGGACCAGGACGACGGTGACGACGGCGAACAGGCCGTGCCCCGCGACGACCGGCACGGGGAAGTGCCGCTCGGCGGGCTCCGATTGCTCTGCCGAAGTGGCGGATCGGCCCCGGTAGACGGGAATCCAGCGGGCCAGCATCGTGAAGCCGAGCAGGGCGACGGGCACCAGCAGGCCGAAGGCGGCCCAGGCCAACGCGTCCTTGTCCGTGATCACGTAGACGATCCAGACGACCAGGCCGATCGCGGCGAGTGCGAAGTGCCCGAAGACGACCGGGACGGGCAGCCGACTGCTGCCGCCTCGTGCGCCACCGCGCGAGAGCCAGGTGCCAAGCATGTAGAAACCACCGAGAGCGGTGATCACCCAGGTGACCAGTGCGGCGAGGTCCATGAGGAACTCCTTGGTGTGAGGGTTGCGAAGTGCGAGCGACCGGCGCCTCGACGGTCGCCGGACCGCGTCGTGAAGGTCGTCAGCCGGTGCGCCGGGGCGGGCGCCTGGGGGCGGAGGCGAAGCCCTCCGCCTGGGTGGTCTCGTCCGCGACGCGGACGCCGTAGCGGTAGGCGAGCTTTCCGCCCAGAAAGCCGGAGACGCCGAGGACGGCCAGGCTCGCGGCGTTGAGGGCGAGCATCCCCGCTCCGACGCTGCCGGAGGGCCCGGAACTGGCGTGGCGCCACAGGAAACTGCCGGCGTAGGCGGCGGTCACCAGCAGGTTCAGCGTCATGTGGATGAGCCCGACGCGGAAGGCCGGGGTACGGGGCGGGATCGCGAACAGGTCCAGGAAACCGACCAGCGCCGCGGCCAGCGCGCCGGTCACTCCGAGGGCGATCAGCCACATGGCTCCCCTCACCAGGAAGTCCGGGTCGTCCACGAGGTGCGAGGCGATGTCGAAGACCAGGCTTCCCACCCAGGCGCCGATCGGGACGGTCACCAGGATCGGGTGGAACGGGTGCCCATACGGTCCGGCCAGCGCGGCGCTCACCGGTCGCTTGGCCTGCTGATGCAGCGGATCAGGCATGCCGACCACCTCCCATTTCACTAATAAACATTGGTCTTATTTCGGTCGGCAGTCAAGTGGTCGTCGCCGGAAGCATGTCTCGAGCTCTCCACCCAAGGATTTGGGAGTTAATGTGAAGAGGTGGCTTCCGACATGACCCAGCCGCCCTTCGAGGGCGATGCGGCAATCGACTCGGTCAGCGTCCTCGGCGAGGACTCACGGCGGCAGATGTTCGCCTTCATCCGGCGGGCCCGCCGTCCCGTCACCCGCGACGAGGCCGCCGAGAGCGTGGGCATCTCGCGCAAGCTCGCGGCCTTCCACCTGGACAAGCTCGTCGATGCCGGCCTGCTGCGGGCCGCGTACGGCGCCCCCGGCGCCGTCCGCAAGGTCGGCCGTCAGCCCAAGGTCTACGAACCCACCGACGCCGAAATCCGCGTCAGCATCCCCGACCGCCGCCATGAATTGTTGGCCGACCTGCTCGTGGAGGCCGTGCTGACCGAGGGCGACGGCGAGACCGCCGCGCAGGCAGCCGTACGCGCCGCCGGGCAGCGCGGCCGGGAGCTCGGCGAGGCCCAGCGCGAGGCGACACGGCCCGGCCGGCTGGGCGCCGAGCGGGGCCTGACGGCCTGCGAGCGGATGCTCGACCAGCACGGCTTCGAGCCCGTGCGGGAGACCCCCACTCACCTGCGGCTCGGGAACTGCCCCTTCCAGCCTCTCGCGGCCAAGGCCACCGACCTGGTGTGCGGCATGAACCACGCCTTCGTCACCGGCTATCTCCAGGCCATGGAAATCACCGGTATCCAGGCCGTCCTCGCGCCCCGCCCCGGCGAATGCTGCGTCGAGATCTGCCCCGCCACACCCGACCCGCGGTGAAACACCTGCCCCAGCGATCCTCGCAGGCGCCCAGGGAGGGGCCTCTGCCTTCGACTCCGAAGACAGTGACCACGACTGGAACGGCGACGGCCGCGGTCGGCAGGCCGCGCCCGACGACCACCGGCAGGCGGCTTGTCTCGGAGGGGCGACCGTTGCCTGAGTGCTGTCAGGCTGCGGCGCCCACTGGCTCGGGACTCTCGGGGTCGCGCAGCAGGCCGATCAGGGTAGCTGGCACGCGAGCCAGCTGGCCGTCGATGGGCTGCCGGTGCCCGGGGTGTTCGGCGCAGCGGCCGAGGAAGTCGGCCCGCACGGCGATGACGACGCGCAGCCGACTCGCGGGATCAGTGGCGGCTCAGAGGCAGCCGATGAACTGATCGCGTTCGGTTGGGTCAGTGCAGAGGGTGTAGAGCTCTTCGAGCTGGTCGGCGATCAGCCACGTATCGCCGTCAGTGTCCTTCGGTATCAGGTGCTGTCCTTCGGTATCAGGCGCTGCTCGTGGCCGCGCAGAGGATGCCCGCCAGGGGTGAGGACGCGCAGCGCGGCCAACTGCGGCCGGTTCGCCTCCAGGGCGCGGAGACGGGAGATGAGGCCAGCACGCAGCAGCGAGGATTTACCGCTGCCCGACGGGCCGAACACCGCAGTGAAGCGGTGGGAGGAAGTGAGCTGGAACAGGCGGACGGTGAGGTCATCTCGGCCGAAGAACAGCTCGGCATCGCCGGGTTCGAAGCGGCCCAGTCCCCCGCGTTCCAGCGCCTCGACCATCTGCGCATCGTGATCAAGGGCGACCAGGATTCCTACGTCTGGGCCTCCTACAAGCGGTGATCAACAGATGACGCCGGGCAGGGCAGCCGTGGGACCGCCCGCCCGGTCCTCTCGGCCAGGCCACGCGGCACGCGGCCGATGTCTCACGGGGGTATTCATCGGCCGCGCACCGGTTCTCCGAGCCTGTTGTGGCAGTGGCGGGCGCAGGCGGCCCCTCTCTCCCGCTGACGTCGCCGCAGGCCGCAGCCAGGCGCTGCAGTGCCTCCCCTTCGACGTACTCGATCGTGCGAGCCTCGACCAGTACATCCAGGCGGTCGATGCACCAGGCGACGTCGCGCCCATCGGGCAGGCTCAGACCGTTCAGTCTGCTGATGGCGTCATCCCGGACGGCCACGCTGACCGGACCACGCGGCTGGTTGCGTTCCACCGCGAACTCGTGCAGGTCCCGTTGGGGCGTCTCGTTGACGATGAACATGAAGCGTGTGCCATCCGGCAGAGGTTTGCCCAGGAACAGCCTGCCCAGACAGGTCGTGTCCTGACATCTTCGGGTTCTCTGGGTGTCCTCCGAACTATGCGAAACAGCAGGTCAGTTGGCCCACTGCATGCGTGTCTGTTTTCGAAGCCCTGGCAGGTATAGGCTCGGCTGATGACCTTGGAATGGGAACAGGTAATTGTTCACTCGGTAGATCCGGTGGCCTTGGGGCAGTGGTGGGCTACGGCTCTTGGTTGGGTTGTGGTCCACTCCTCTGATGAGGAGTTCGAGATCCGCCCGGAGCCCGATCGCCTGCCGGGGTTGGACTTCGTCCGGCTTGATGAGAGCAAGAAGGCCAAGAGCCGACTGCATCTCGACTTCAGGCCTGATGACCAGGACGCCGAGGTGGCTCGTCTGGTGGCTCATGGCGCACAGCGTGTTGATATTGGCCAGGGTGATCAATCGTGGGTTGTATTGGCAGACCCCGAAGGTAACGAGTTCTGTGTCCTTGGCCAGCGGCGTCAGTAACTGAGCGTTTGGTCCATCAGCATGCCGGCGGAGCCGGGATCAGGTGGCTCGTGCGGCGATCTCACCGAATGAGGGCATTCCTAGTAGGACTTGGTTAGGTCTTCCTGTCGGGCCTGTTCGGGAGCATGTCGAGCGTGTGGACGCACATGAAGTGAACCGGGTCCGGGCGACGTTGGCGCGTTCGATCGTGCCGCCGCCTGGGCCCTGCGGGAGCGTCGGGACCGATGCAACGGAAACGGGTTGAGCAGCGGCCCGGCGCCCTCTTCGCAGTGAAAGTCGTAGAACAGCCGGATGGCCGTCTCACTGTGGGCCCTGGTCGTCGGTGCGTACTTCTCGCCCGGGCCGGACTTGCCCGTCAGCGGGTTCGGGGCGCCGCGGTCTGGTCGGCTCTGCCGTGGAATCCCGCCGGGCGGGAGACCCTACTTCTGGTAGCGCCAGTGCAACCGCACTGGTTTGTCCGCAAGTTGGAGCCATCGGGTGAAGTCCCGGGCGTCGGCTCGGGTCGCCTTGTTCCACGGGATCTCCAGCGTCCACAGGAACCTTCTCTGCACTATGCCAAGCAGCGTGGCCAGCAGCAGGCCGGTCACCGCCCGCTGCCGAGCCGCCTCCTCGTGCTGCTTCAACAGCGAGCAGGCCGATGACCTCGTGGGTGAAGTCCACCGCGAGGAGGCGAGGCATGAGGGGCGCGAGCGCCACAAGACAGGGCCTGCTGGCGTATTCGTTGCGCATCAAGGCCCGCTCCGAGGAGAACTGGCGGGCCGGCTCCGGGGCGATCCGCAAGATCACCGATCGCTCCTGGCCGACCACGGCGACGCGGAGGGTTGCAAAGCACGGGGTATCCGGTGGCGGTCCCCTGGGTGCTGTTCGGGGTTCGGATCTAGGTGGAGTTAAGCGTTTCCCGTTCGGTTGGTTTGACCACCTGTTAGCGTGCGCGGATGGAAGATCTGGGACTCGTGGCTTGGCCTCCTGAGCAGATCAGGACCGAGCGGCTCGTGCTCCGTGAGCCCGAGACCCGGGACCGTGCGGCGTTCATCGAGCTGCTCGCCTCGCCAGAGGTGCACACCTACCTCGGCGGCCCCCGGCCGCGTGACGAGCTTGAGCGCGAGATGTCCGGGGCGCCCGAGCGGTGGCCCGGGAGCTTCGTCGTTGATCTCGACGGGGCGATGATCGGCCAGATCCTGCTCAGGAGAGCAACGGGGCACCGTCGTCCGGCTGCCGCGGGGAAGGCCGATCTCGGCTACATGTTCCTGCCGCGAGCGTGGGGATTCGGGTACGCCGCCGAGGCGTGCCTGGCGGCACTCGGCTGGCTCGCCGACGCGCTTCCCGGTGAGCCGGTGGTGCTCACCACCCAGACCGCCAACGTCGGCTCGATGCGTCTGGCGGCGAAGCTGGGGTTCACTGAGGTAGAGCGGTTCGAGGCCTGGGGCGCCGAGCAGTGGCTCGGCATGTGGTCCCCGGTCGCGCCGTCCAGTTGAGTTTGCGACGGAACCGCCGGGGAGTACCCGCCCATCCACGCGCGAGCGGCCTGCAACCGCGACTTGCCTGCGCGCAAACCGGGCGTCACCTCTAGGTGCTGTTTGGGCTTCGGATCTAGGTGTACTCGGCCAGCACGTTGGTGACACGCAGTCGTCGGTAGTTGATCAAGGAAGGACCTCCGGGCGTAGTGGAGATAGCCGTCTTCACACACCTCGGAGGTCCTGGTGGCCCACGCTAATGCCCGGCTGACCTTTCACGGCAGACGCCTGCTGGTGCGCCGTGTCGTCCTCGACGGGCGTCCGGTCGCTCACGTCGCGAAGGAACTCGGCGTCTCCCGCCAGTGCGCCCACCGCTGGGTGAACCGCTACCGCGCCGAGGGCTGGAGCGGGCTGCAGGACCGCAGCAGCAGCCCGCACCGCCGCCCTACCCGCACACCCGCGGCCGACGAACGCCGCGTGCTCAAGGCCCGCCGGACTCTGCGACGCGGACCGGACGCCCTGGCCGAGCACACCGGCGTCCCCGCCCGGACCATCAGCCGCATCCTCAAGCGCCATCAGGTACCACCGCTCGCCGCCTGCGACCCGCTGACCGGCCAGGTCATCCGAGCCACCAGGGCCAGCAGCCAGCGCTACGAACACCCCCAGCCCGGCGACATGATCCATATCGACGTCAAGAAGCTCGGGAAGATCCCCGCCGGCGGCGGCCACCGCGCCCACGGCCGCGGCCAACGACCCGCATCCCTGTGGGGCCTGGGCTACGACTACGTCCACGCCGCCGTCGACGACCACTCCCGCCTCGCCTACGCCGAGATCCTCCCCGACGAGAAGGGCGCCACCTGCGCGGGCTTCCTCACCCGCGCGGCCGCGTTCTTCCACGCCCACGGCATCACCCACATCGAGCGGGTCATGACCGACAACGCCAAGAACTACCGGCTCTCGCACGACTTCCAGGCCGCCTGCCAAGCACTCGGCGCACGCCAGAAGTTCACCCGCCCGCACTGCCCGTGGACCAACGGAAAGGTCGAACGCTTCAACCGGACGCTGCAGACCGAATGGGCCTACCGGAAGGTTTTCACCAGCAACGCCCAACGCGCCCGAGCACTCGCGCCCTGGCTCGACTTCTACAACACTGGCCGCCGACACACCGCGCTCGGCGGCCAGCCACCGATCAACCGACTGTCACCAACGTCATGACCGAGTACATCTAGGGCGCGTATCGAGTCGTGATCAATTTGCGGGATGTGCCTTCGTGGCACGGTCCGGTCCGATAGACGGTCTTACGTGACGCGAGTGCAACTGACCGATCCGGATTGGGAGTTCATCGAGCCGTACCTGCCGATCGGCGAGTACGGCCCGTACCCCGAGCGACTGCGGCAGCAGTTCGAGGGCGTGATCTGGCGGTTCAAGACGGGCGGGCAGTGGCGGGAGATGCCGACGGAGTTCGGCGCCTGGTCGACCGTCCACAACCGCTTCCGGCAGTGGCGTGACGCCGGTGTCTTCGAGGCCTTGCTGGAGGGCATGATCACGGAAGCCGCGAAGCGGGGTGAGGTGGACCTGTCCCTGGTCAGCATCGACTCCACCACCGCCCGAGCCCACCACGACGCGGCCGGGATGCACCTCGACGAGGACGTCGTCACCGCCCTGGAGAAAGCCGCGGCCGAGGAGGAGAAGGCCAGGGCAAAGGGGGCGGCCTCGAAGAGCAAAACGGGCAAGAGGCCGAAAGTGATCCCGCGCTGGAAGAACGACGACGCATCCGGCGTCGGCGGAAACTCCGGCTGAAGGCCGCCCTCCTCGGACGTTCCAGAGGCGGGCAGACCAGCAAGGTCCACCTCGCCGCCGACCGCAAGTGCCGCCCGCTGGCGTTCATCCTGACCACAGGCCAGGCAGCGGACAGCCCGCAGTTCATCCCCGCCCTGAAGAAGGTACGGGTACGCGGGCCCGTCGGCCGACCCCGCATCCGGCCGGACGCGGTCGCCGGGGACGAGGCGTACTCGTCCCGCGGAAACCGCGCCCACCTGCGCAAACGCCGTATCAAGGCGGTCATCCCGGAGAAGAAGGACCAGGCCGCCAACCGGAAGAAGAAGGGCTCCAGAGGTGGCCGACCCGTCAGCCACGACGCCGATCTCTACAAGGAGCGGAACACCGTCGAACGCCTGATCAACAAGCTCAAAGCATGGCGAGGCATCGCCACCCGATACGACAAGACTCCCGACAGCTACCTCGCCGGTCTCCACCTGCGCGCCTCGATGATCTGGATCAAGGACCTCACCAGGACCACCCGATGATCACGACTCGATATGCCCCTAGGTGACGCGCTGAGGTGCCGGACGCCAAGGGCGGGCAGGAGTTGAGTCAACGGTCAACCAGCCGTGGACGCGGGGCTTCACCCGTGGATTCCGCGTCGGTGTCGTCGGTGCCGACCGGGCCGCGGGGAAGCAGCCGGTCCAGCCACCCCGGCAGCCACCAGTTGGTCCGGCCGAGGAGTGTCATGGTCGCCGGTACCAGCACCATGCGTACGACCGTGGCGTCGATGAGGATCGCGGTGGCCAGGCCGAGCCCGAACATTTTGGTGGAGGGGTCCTCGGCGACGGCGAAGGACAGGAAGACCGCCACCATGATGAGGGCGGCCGAGGTGATGATCCGGGCGGTGCGCGAGACGCCCTCAACGATCGCCGTGCCGCTGTCGCCGGTGCGCAGGTACTCCTCGCGTACGCGGGAGAGGAGGAACACCTCGTAGTCCATCGACAGGCCGAACAGGATGGCGAAGAGGAACATCGGGATGAACGACACGATCGGAACCGTCGCTTCCAGCCCGATGAGTGCGCCTCCCCAGCCCCACTGGAAGACCGCGACCATGATGCCGTAGGCCGCGCCGATGCTCAGCAGATTCAGCAGTACCGCCTTGAGCGGTACGAGTATCGAGCGGAAGACCAGCATCAGCAGCAGGAACGACATCGCCAGCACGGCGGCGACGATCACCGGCAGGCGTTGGCTGGTGCGTTGGCCCACATCGGACAGGCTCGCGGCGGCGCCGCCGACGTGGGCCCTGGCCGGGCCGTGCCCGATCGCCGTGGGCAGCACGTCGGTGCGCAGCCGGGCGATGGTGTCGGCCGTGGCCTTGTCCTGAGGGCTGGTGGTCGGGAACACCACGAGGGTCGCGATGCCGGTGGCCCGATCGATGTGCGTCGGCGCGACGGATGCGATGCCCGGATCCGCCGCGACCGTTGCGACGAGTCGGTCCAGCACTCCCGGATCACCGGTGGGGTCCGCGGCGATGACGAGGGGACCGTTGGTGCCCGGGCCGAACCCCTCGGCGACGAGGTCGTAGGCCCGGCGCTCGGTACGGCTGTGGGAAAGTGAGCCGTCGTCGGGCAGGCCGACGCGCAGGCCGAGCACGGGCAGCGTCGCGGTCAGCAGCAGCCCCGCCGCGCCGACCGCGTACGGCACCGGGTGCTGGCTGACGTGCCCGATCCAGCGACGCCACCCGGCGGCGTGGGCGGCGCCTGCCGCCGGGTCCCGCCGCCGTGCGAGTCGGCCCAGCTTCCTGGTCTGCAGAGCCCGGCCGATCCGGCCGGCCCGGGCCAGGCGCGGGCCCGCCGCGCCGAGGAAGGCCGGCAGCAGCGTCACCGACGCGAGCACCATCGTCAGGACGACGATCGAGACGGCAACCCCGCCCACCGTCATGAACGGCACGTTCGCGACCGCCAGGCCGAGGATCGATACGACGACGGTGCCGCCGGCGAAGACCACGGGGCGCCCCGCCGTGGCCACCGCCCGTCCGGCCGCCTCGTGGGGATCGAGTCCGCGCGCGAGGTACTCCCGGTGGCGGGCCAGCACGAACAGGGCGTAGTCGATGCCCACCCCGAGCCCGACCATGCTGCCCAGGACCGGGGCGAAGGTCGGGACGTCCGTCATCCCCGCGAGTACCGTCATCGTGGCGACTCCGACGGTCAGCCCGAAGACCGCCATGCCGATCGGCAGCGCGGCGGCGACGAGCGAACCGAACGCCAGGAACAGGATCGCGGCCGCGGCGAGGAGGCCGATCAGCTCGCTCGCGCCGCCGTCGGGGTCGGAGAAGACGTAGAAGAGGTTCCCGCCCATTTCGATGCGCAGCGGCAGCTCGCCGCGCAGCCGGTCGCCGAGATCGACGAGGGCGTGGAGGTCCTTGGCCGACAGCCGGCTCTGGTCGGGGTACTGCACCCGGACGACGGCGATCCGTCCGTCGGCCGAGACCAGGCCGCCGCGCACGGCGGTGTCGCCGCCTGTGTCGAGTGCCCCCGCCGGGTCGGTCGTGCCGAGCACATGAGGCAGCCGCCTCACCTCGTCCTGGAGCCGCGCGAGCGCGGTGCGCGCGCTGCCGTGGTCGAGGAACGTCGCACCGTCGTCGAGGGGGGTGACGACCACTTGGGCGGTCATCCCCTCCTGGCCGGTGCCTGCCCGCTCGATCAGTTCCGCGGCCCGTTGGGAGTCCAGTCCCGGAGCGGTCATCGAGTCCGCGGTACGCCCGCCGACGGTGACCGCGGCCAGGACGGCGAGCGTGGCGGCGATCAGCCATGCCGCGATCATCCGCCAGGGATGGCGGGCGGCGCTTGCGCCCACGCGCAAGAGGGCTTTCGAGAGCATCGGGTCCTCCAACCACCTCGTCGGCCGTCCTTGTACGGCCGCCGATGCCGAGGCTCGTCGCCGCGGCGCTGCGGGACATCGGCTCGCGGGCCGCGGATCCGTCGGCCCCAGGACGGAGTAGCGCCCCGTCCTTTCGGCCGATGCGCGGCACGGCGCGGTCCCTAGGCTGAGAACCGTGCTGCGAGACGACCTTCGAACCCTGTGGACCGAACCACGGCCGCCCGACGCGCCCGCCCGGGTGTGGCGGGACTGGGCACTGCTCGGCGCGGGCCTGGGCGGTGTGGTGCTGGAGGCCGCACTGCGCGAGGACGTGGTGTGGCGGCCGGTGGCCGTGGTGCTCGCCGTCTGGCTGTGCGTGCTGCCCCTGTGGCGCCGGACCCGCCCGCTGGCGATGGTCGTGCTGGCGTTCGGTTCGATGATCCTGCTCCAGGTGGCCTCCCTGGTCGCCGCACCCAGCGAGCCCGTCGGCCTGAACACCGGCGCGATCGTGCTCGTACTGGTGTATGCGCTGCCCCGGTGGGGGTCGGGACGGGAGATCGTGCTGGGCGGCGCGGTGATCCTCGGGGCCTTCGCCATGTCGGCCGTTACGGACGACACCCCGGCCGCGGAACAGGTGGGGGGCTTCGTCTTCCTGTTCCTGCCCGGCTTGATCGGGGCCGCCGTGCGGTTCCTGGCGACCGCTCGCGAGCGGCAGTTGGAGAAGGTACGCTCCCGCGAGCGCGAGCAGCTCGCCCGGGAACTGCATGACACGGTGGCCCACCATGTTTCGGCCATGGTGATCCGCGCCCAGGCGGGCCGGGTGCTCGCGGGCACCGACCCGGCCGCCGCCGTCGAGGCGCTGGAGGGCGTCGAGGAGGAAGGTGCGCGCACGCTGGAGGAAATGCGAGCCATGGTCGCCGCGCTGCGCGACCGCGGGGCTGGCGCCGAGCTGGCGCCTCCTGCCGGTGTCGCGGATCTGGAGCGCCTGGTGCGCACCCCAGGTGGCCGCCTCAGGGTCGACCTGGGGCTGGACGGCGAACTGGAATCGCTGCCCCCGGCCGTGGACGCGGCCGTCTACCGGATCGTGCAGGAGTCGGTGACCAACGCGCTGCGCCATGCGGTCGACGCGACCGAGCTCGTCGTTCGGGTCGCCGCGGAACGGCACACGGTACGGGTGAGCGTGCGCGACAACGGCCGGCGCACCGGCCGGGGTCGCGACGGATACGGACTTACCGGACTGCGCGAGCGCGCGACCCTGCTCGGCGGCACACTACGAGCCGGCCCGGGTACTGACCGGGGCTGGCATGTCGAAGCCGAACTGCCGAGAGCGAGGAGCGAGAGCGGTGTCCATTCGCGTCCTCGTCGCTGACGACCAGACGATCATCCGCACCGGATTGCGGATCATGCTGAACGCCCAGCCCGGCATCGAGGTGGTCGGCGAGGCCGCCGACGGGCGGGAAGCGGTACGTCTGGCCCGCGAACTACGCCCCGACGTCTGCCTGTTCGACATCCGCATGCCCGTACTCGACGGGCTCGAGGCCACCCGGCTGGTCGCCGGCCCGGGCGTCGCCGACCCGCTGGCCGTGGTCGTCATCACCACGTTCGACCTCGACGAGTACGTCTACGGCTCACTGCGTGCCGGCGCCCGCGGATTCCTCCTCAAGGACACGGGACCGGACCTTCTGGCGCAGGCCGTACGGTCGGCGTCCGACGGTGAGGCGCTCATCGCGCCCAGCGTCACCGTCCGTCTGCTCCAGGCATTCGCGGACCTGCCCGCCGGCCGGCCCGTGGCCCAGCCGGTCTCCCCCGTCACCGCCCGCGAGGAGCAGGTGCTCCTCGCCGTCGCTCGCGGGCTGACCAACACCGAGATCGCCGATGCACTGCACATCAGCCTCAGCACGGTGAAGACGCATCTGGCCAGCCTGATGGCCAAACTCGGCGCCCGCAACCGGGTCGAGATCGCGATGTGGGCCTACGAAACGCGCCGTATCCTCCCCGGAACCTGAGCCGGGTGCCGGGCCATGTCCCATGAGTCCCCGCCCGGACATCAGTGCACCGGTCGGCTCACGTCGGCTCCACGTGCCTCACCCGCCCCAGAGCGTGACGTACCAGGAGGCCGGAACTGGGACGGTGAGACACCCGATACGACAAGACTCCCGACAGCTACCTCGCCAGTCTCCACCTGCACGCCTCGATGATCTGGATCAAAGACCTCACCAGGACCACCCGATGATCACGACTCGATACGCGCCCTAGTGCCGCGTCAGAGAACCTTTGCCCTGGGGGCGGCGGCTGGACGCGAGCGCACAGCACGTCGCCGTTCCTCCGCCTTCACCGAGGCAGGCTCCGAGCCGGTGTACGTCAATCAGCTCGGCCACGACCTGGTCCTGCGCGCCAGGGACAGGGAGGAACACCGGGTCGGCTGACCGCTGTTGCCGGGTGCTCCGGCTTTCCTGCCACTCTCCGATCCCGCAGTGGCACACTTTGATGACGCACGGCATACGGGGGGCCCACTCGCGGGCCCAATGCGATCAGGCGTACGTGGAGAGGCGGTCTGCCATGCGATCCCTGTTGGCGGTGGACAGCTCCGAAGGGCCCGACTCCCTTGCGGACCTCATCAGTTGGCTGAACGACGAAACACTCCTACGTGGGCGGGTACGGACCCCCGCGCCCGCGCCCGGCACCGGTGAACTGGGCGGCTGGACCGACATCGTGGTGGTCGCGGTCGGCGCGGGAGGCGCACTTACCGCGCTGGCGAGGGCGCTCTCCGTGTATCTGCAGCAGCCCCGCCGCAGCACAGTCCGCGTCAAGGTGGTCGCCCCCGACGGGAGGCGCACGGAAGTGGCGGTCGAGCACGCCAAGGACCTCACCGCGGTCGAGGACCTGCTGCGGACGGCCCTGCACCCGGACGCCGATCCGGCCCGGGGCGTTGTCTCCCCCGACGCCGCCCCCGCCCTCGGCGAGGCATCCTCACCGGAAAGCTGACCATGCTGCGTCCACCCAACCCGGGCCGCTCACGCGCCGTGCTGCTGGGCACAGCGGCGTACACGGAGGACCCTCTCCTCCCGAACGTCCCCGCCGTACGCAACAACGTCCGCGACCTCCAACGGCTGCTCACTGAAGGGCGGCCCGGCGCCTTCTCAGCAGAGACCACCCGAGTCGTGCTCGACCCGGCCACCCCGCGGGATCTCGGACTGCCGCTGCTGGAAGCCGCACGACAGGCCGAGGACGTCTTCCTCGTCTACTACGCGGGGCACGGGATGGTCGGCCCCGAGCGGCGTGAGCTGTACCTCGGGCTTGCCAAGTCCGTAGCCGACGCGCCCTCCTTCACAGCCTTCCCCTTCCAGGGCATCCGCGAGGCATTCCTGGCCAGCCCGGCGCGCAACAGGGTGCTGATCCTCGACTGCTGCTTCTCGGGGCGGGCCATCACGGGCGGCCTCTCCCCCACTCACGTGCACGAGCCGCTCATCGACCAGATGGAGATCACCGGGACCTACACCCTTACATCTGCCGCCGCGAACGAACCCGCCCGCTTCCGGGATGGCGAACGGCACACCGCGTTCACCGGCGAACTGCTGCTCGCCCTGCGCGACGGCATCCCCGCCACCTCGGCGGCCGAGGTCACGCTCGGCGCCCTGTTCCGGCACCTCAAGCGTGTCCTGCCGGCGAAGGGCCTGCCCGAACCGCAGCAGTGCGGCACCGACACCGCCGAGTTCCTGATCCTGACCCGCCCCAGGCGTCGCGGCAGGCGCGGCGCCGTCGTCGAGCCGAACGTGACCGGGCCGCCGGGCAGCCGGGACGGGCTGCTGGCACGCCGGGACCTCGGCCGCCGACGCGGTGAGGAGGGCCAGACGGCCGAGGCCATCCGGCTGCTCAGCGAGGTCGTGCCCGATCTCACCCGGACCTTTGGCCCGGACAACCCCGAAACCCTCATCGGCCGCATCAACCTCGCCTATTGGACGGGCAGGGAGGGCGACGCCGCGGAAGCGCTGCGGCTGTCCACCGACACCGTCAAGGACATGACGCGGGTGCTGGGCCCGTACCACCAGGCGACCCTCGTCGGTCAGAGTCAACTTGCCCACTGGATCGGCGAATCGGGCCAGCACCACGAGGCGCTGCGACTCACCACGTCCGTCGTCCCCGACCTCACGCGCATCCTTGGCCCCGACAACCGCGAGACCCTCATCGGTCGGGGCCGGCTGGCCCGTTGGACCGGGGAGGCGGGCGCCCCTGCGGCGGCGGCACGGCTGACTGGCGAACTCGTACCCGACCTGTCTCGCGTCCTGGGCGCGGAGGACCGCGAGACCTTCACCGGGCGGCTCAACCAGGCGCACTGGACGGGGCGGGCCGGTGGCGCGAAGCCCGCCGTGCGGCTGCTCACCACCCTGGTACCGGACCTGTCCTGGACCCTCGGGGCGGACGACCGGCACACCCTCATCAGCCGCTCGCGGCTGGGCCAGTGGTCAGGAGCAGCGGGCCGTCGGCACCGGGCCCGGGAGCTGTTCGACGCCGTGGTGCCGGACCTGAGCCGTGTCGTGGGCCCCGACGACCGCGAGACCCTGCTCGCCCGCAGCCAGCTCGCCCACTGGACCGGCGAGACGGGCGAACCGGAGTCAGCGGTGGCGCTGTTCACCCTGCTGGTGAGCGACCTCGCCTGGGTGCTCGGCCCCGACGACCGGGTCACGGTGGTCAGCCGAGCCCGGCTGGCCCACTGGATGGCGGTCCAGGGCGCGGTGGGTGACGCAATCCGCCAGTTCCACGCCGTCCTGCCGGACCTCGACCGCGTGCTGGGCCCCGATGCACCCGAAACCACTGAGAACCGCATCCTGTTGGCGCACTGGCGCAAGAAGGCGGACCGCCGGTTCAAGAGGCATATCTTCTACGGGGCCGGGACCCCCGGAGGTACACGGTGACCGCAGCCCCCGGACCGGACCACACCCTGCGGGCCTCGGACCCCGTACAGATCGGCCCCTACCGACTGCTCGGACGGCTCGGCTCCGGGGGCATGGGCCGGGTGTATCTGGGCCGCTCGATGACCGGGCAGCTGGCCGCGGTCAAGGTGCTGCACGATCAGCTCGCCGAGGACCAGCTTTTCCGGAGCCGGTTCGTGCGCGAGCTCGACGTGGCTTCGCGGATCAGCGGGAGGTTCAGCGCCGCTGTTCTGGGATCCAGCGGACTTCGCGACGAGCATCTGTGGCTGGCGACCGAGTACGTCCCGGGGCCCTCGGTACTCGAGGCGGTCGAGGCGTCCGGACCGCTCGACACTGAGACGGTGCTGGCGCTGTGTCTCGGACTGCTCGGCGCGCTGGAAACGATCCATTCTGCGGGGGTCATCCACCGCGACCTGAAACCCTCGAACGTCCTGCTCGCCGCGGATGGCCCTCGCGTGATCGACTTCGGTATCTCGGCCGCCGTCGACACGACCCGGCTCACCGCGACCAACGTGGCCGTGGGAACGCCGGGCTACATGTCACCGGAATTGATCCGGGGGGGCACCGAGGTGGGACCCGCCAGTGATGTCTTCGCGCTGGGGTGCACGCTCGCCTTCGCCGCCACCGGCGTCAGCCCCTTCGTGGGGGCGAACGCGGTCGAGACGGCCTTCCGGGTCATCCGCGAGGACCCCGACCTCACGGGGCTCCCCGAGGAGATCGCCTCACTGGTCGAACCCTGCCTGCAGAAGGAACCGGAGCGCCGGCCCTCGATCGACGCGTTGATCAAAACGCTGCCCGCTGCGGAGACGGATCGGATCTCCCGGCTACTGGCCCATGGGCAATGGCTGCCCGCACACATCCAACGCCAGACATTGGAACACGAGGGCAGGGCCCTCGCGTGGGATGGTTCGCGCCAGTCGTCGCCGCAGACCGTTCTGCAGGATTGGCCGCTCCCCACCGACGACGACACCAGGTCCCTGTTCGCCCCCCGTGCCGCGACGCCCGACGAGGCACAGCCGACGGACCCGAGCACCGTGGTACTCAACGGCAGCGCCCCGGTACCCGCACCGCTCACCCTGCCTGCGCCACCGTCCCTCGGCACCTTCGGCCCGCCTCCGGGCAGCGGTCCGCCGTACGTCCCCGGCACCACGGACCGCGACGAACCCGAGCCCGGCCCCATGGACGAGGTGTCCATGCGCACCCACACGGCCCTCCTGCCCGCCGACACACCACCGCTGCCGCGAATCCCGCGTCGCGGCTGGCTCCGCTGGGTTCCGGCTTTCCGCGGGAAGGTCCGGAAGTGATCTCCTCGGCTGTCTCCCCAAACTAGTGCCGCATCAAGCAACGTTCGCCCGCTCCTCGTCGTCTGACCCCGGGGCAGCTGCGGTCAGTCGATTGGCGATCTCTTCGGCGGTCAGCACGAGCGCGAAACCTTTACGCAGAACGGCGAGTTCTGGTTCCTGCCGAGACTCGTCGTCGGTGGCCGTCACATCGGATCCGAAGACTACCTTGTAGCCGCGTTCATATGCCTGCCGGGCCGTGGTGCCACAGCAGTAGTTGGTGAGCGTTCCCGTGACGATGACCGTGTTGCGATCGAGGTTGCGCAGCACTGTGTTGAGCGGAGTGTCGTAGAACGCCCCGTAGGAGGGCTTGCGGATAAAGGCTTCATCGGGACGGCGGCCCATGTGGCCCCATACCTCGGCAGGGCCTGGTCGGTGCCGGTCGCTGTCGGCGTGCGGGAGAAAGCGCAGGGCGTGCGGCCGGTCCAGTCCGAGATGGGTGTCGTCGACGATGGTCCAGATCACCGGGACCGAGGCGCCCCGGCAGTCTTCGACCAGTTGCTGCAGCCGGGGCGCCATCCGGGTGGCCGCGGGCACCCAGTAGGGACTCCAGCCGGGCTGAACGAGCTCGTCCTGCATGTCGATGACCAGCAGTGCTGTCCGCTCGGGCCGTATGTCGAACGATGCCCGGCCTCGCTCGTAGGTGTTGCGCGCTCGCGTGGTCACCCATTCTTCGGTGTACGTCATTCCCGCCTCCTGCATCGATTCGAGGTATCTCGTTTCGATGTGCGAGAGTAACGGCATGTTCGAACTCGCGATCCTGGGATTCCTGGCCGAGGGGTCGCTGCACGGCTATCAACTGCGCCACCGGATAGCTCACTTGTCCGGCCATGTCCGGCCGGTCAGCGACGGCAGCCTCTACCCGGCGATCAACCGGCTGGTCAACGCCGGGCTGCTCGGCCGACGGGCCGAACCGGGCGCCTTGGCCGCTCAGCGGCACACCCTGAACCTGACAGACGCCGGCCGCTGTGAGCTGCTGCGCCGATTGCGGGATGCCAACGGCCTGGACATCAGCGACAGCACCCGGTACTTCACGATCTTGGACTTCCTCTCCCACCTGCCCGACACTGCTGACCAGCACGCGGTACCGCGCCGCCGGCTGGAGTTCCTGGAACAGCCGGCGAGCTTCTTCCATGACGGTGACCGCTCACTGGGCGCGGACGACACCGACGACCCCTACCGACGCGGCATGCTCACCATCGCCCGCGCCACCAGCCGCGCTGAAAGATCCTGGCTTCGGGGCGCGTTGGCCTGACACGGCGTCGGCAGGCACCCCGCATGTTCTGGACCCGGACACCTCCTCTTTCCAAGAGACTGTGGGAGTGGCAGAGCCGGTACGGGTCCGCGAGATTGACGACGACGAGGGGCAGCGCCCGCTGCGGATCATCCGCCGGGGCGCCGGCTCGGTGGTGACCTGGCGGCGGGCCCAGATGGTGCTGCTGTCCGCGCAGGGCATGCCGGTGGCGAAGATCGCCGAGGTGACGTTAACCAGCGACGACCGGGTCCCGGACGTGATCCACAACTTCAACGCCGACGGCTTCGACGCCCCAATCAGCGTTGCCGCAGGGCGCGGAGCGGCGCCCAGTCCGTTCTGGCGGCCCGCTGGCCTCCACGCAGGCCGGCATCGAGAAGTTCTTCTTCGGCCAGCCCAACGGCTGGCTCTCCGCAGAACCGCACGCCTCACTCAACATCGCCCTCCAGTCGATCCTGCAGGACCTGGAGCGTCAGGCCGCCGATCCGATGGCCCGGCTGCGCAACACGCACGGGCTAAGACCGACCGGCAAATGGATCACTTGAGGCGGCGGCTGGTGGGTCGGCCATCCCAGCGGTAGCGGCTGCGTGCCTGCCAGATCAGCATGCGAAGTGTGACGAGGGTAGCGGCGAGGTAGAGGTAGAAGTCCACGACCCTGCCGTTTCTCTCGGTGCAGCGCCGAAGCTTGCCGTAGCCGTTCATCCACGAATGCGTGCGCTCGACGGGCCAGCGCCTGCTGGCCTGGATCGGGGCGGGTACACCCTTGCGGGCGATCTCGGCAGTGAACCCCAACTCGGCTATCAACGCACGGGACTTGATGCTGTCGTAGCCCCGGTCGAGGTTGACGTTCACGGTGTCCGGCAGCATGCCGACCTGCTCCTGCGCGGCGTCCAGGGTCAGTCCGAGCAGTGGCGAGTCATGCCTATTGGCCCCCTCGGAGACGATCCCCAGCGGGACGCCGCGGGCGTCGCAGGCGGCGGAGCGCTTCAGCCCCTGCTTGCCCCGGTCTACCGGCGAGCGGCCGGCCTTCTCCCCGCCGGACGGGGCCTTGGTGATGCAGCCGTCCACCGAGATCTCGCCAAGGTCGAGGCCGATCATCCGGTCGTAGGCGTCCAGGGCGAGAGCGTGCAGCACTTTGGAAATCCCCTGCCGGGACCCTCTCTTTGAGGCGTCGGCGGATGGTGCGGTCCGAGCATCCGGGCGTGGAGATCCGCTCGTAGCCGGAACCATGGACCAGCGCGAGCACGACGTGCTCGAAGACGGTTCGGTCGGGGATCCGGCGGCGGTGACAGCCCAGCGGGTGGCCGACGACGAACTCCTCCCGGACGGGGAGGAGCGCGGCGAACTGGTCCCACAGGGGTTCGAGCAGGCAAGCTGGCAGCGCGGGCACGGCCGTCCTTCGTGATCACTGAGCGTAGAGATTACGAGCATGAGGTACGCGCAGGGCGGCGGGTCGACCGACCCTGAGCTCAGGGCAGGTTCACCACGGGAGGTTCCCGGATCGGTCGATGAACTGTCCCGTCGGCCCGTCCGGGCCGATCGTCGCGAGGGTCACGATGGACTCTGCGCCGTCGGCGACGCTGTGTCCGAGGCCGCCGGTGAAGTCGGTCGCGGTCTGCCCGGGGTCTGCGGCGTTGACCTTCACGTCCTTCAGTTCCTTGGCGTACTGCGTCGTGAGCATCGTGACCGCGGCCTTCGAGGCGCAGTAGAGGGGCAGGGCATACCGCGACTCGATCCGCGCCGGGTCCTGGGTCATGCTGAAGGAGCCCATCCCGCTGGACACGTTGACGATGACGGGGTTCGGCGACTTGCGCAGCAGCGGGAGGAAGGCGTGCGTGACGCGCACGATCCCGACGACGTTCACGTCGAGCACGGCGCTCACGTCGGCCGCGGTGTACTCCTCGACGGGGCCGACCTTGCCAAGGACGCCGGCGTTGTTGACCAGGACGTCGATCGTTCCCTCATGCGCGGCGACATCCGCGGCCGCGGCCTGGACCGAGGCGTCGTCGGTCACGTCGATCTGAACGAACCGGGCGCCGAGCGACTCGGCCGCGGCCCGACCGCGCTCACGGTGGCGGGCACCGAGGAGGACGGTGTGCCCCGCCTCGACGAGGCGACGAGCGGTTTCAAAACCGAGGGACTTGTTGGCCCCGGTGATGAATGTGGTGGTCATGCTGGCTCCTCCTGGTCCGAACAGCACGGTCGTGCGCTGTTCACGCACTCCATGCTGGGTCCCCGGGAGGGTTGGCGGGAGCTACGGGACTTCCTGGTACCGCGCGTACCACCCAGCAGCCTGGTCCACCGGACGAGGCGGAACGCGGGCCTTCATTTCTGAGGAGACATCCTCTGGACCCCAATGGCCGCAAGGAATTCGAGTTTGCTGCGGGCGGCGGTGCCTGGCTGAGGCGTGTACACCACGAGGCGGAGGTTCGTGTCCTGGGTGTTGAGGATGTCGGAGTTCATGGCGATGTCTCCGACATCCGGGTGCTGGACGAGTTTGTGCGCACTCTGGTGACCGCCCACCGCTCGGCGGCTCCACAACTCGCAGAACCGTGGGCTGAGGTTCAGCCTCGATACCAACGCCGCGAGGTCGGGATCGTCGGGGTACCGGCTCGTCGTCGCGCGCAGGTCGGCGACGAGGGACTCCTCGAACGCCGCCCGCTCGGCCGCCGTCTGCCGGACCCGGGGCAGCTCACCCAGGAACTGCCAGACCAGGACGTTGCGATCTCCCACACCGCGGACCGTGGGATCGCCGAACGTGGCCGCGAACAGCGGATTCCAGTGCAGCAACTGCCAGGTGGCGTCGTAGATCGCCAACGGGTTGCCGGCGAGCTGGTCCACGATCCGGTACAGGCTCCCTGGGATCATTCGCGGAACCCGGCTCGGATCCGCTGCGTGACCAGCCATGCGCAAAAGGTGAGCATGCTCGTCGTCGGACAGGTGCAGGGCGCGAGCCAGGGCCGAGCAGACCTGCGCCGAGGGTGTCGCCACCCGTCCCTGCTCCAGCCGGACCACGTACTCGACCGAGATGCCGGCCAGCGTCGCCAGCTCCGCGCGTCGCAGACCGGGGACCCGACGGGGTGACCCGTGTGCCAAGCCCACCGTCACGGGATCCAGCCGGTCCCGCCACGCCCGCAGCGCGGCACCGAGTTGATCCATGCACACCATCCTCCCGCACACCCCGCCCCGCTGGGTGGTACGCGCTGTACCACGAAGCCCCGTAGCTCCCGCCGACGCTCCCCTGGGCTCAGTGTCGAGTCGTGAACGGCGCACAACGATGCTGTTCGGAGTCAGGAGGAGCAAGCATGACCACCACGTCGAACCACTACGTCACCGTGCTGTGGGAAGCCCGGGCCAAATCCGGGAAGGAAGCCGCGATGAAGGCGTTCATGACAGCCGCCGTCACCGCATCACGCTACGACGCGGGCAACATCGACTACGAGGCTCACCAGGTCGAGGGACAACCGGGCGCGTTCGTCATCTTCGAGCGCTGGGAGAGCCGCGAGGCCCTCGAAGGCCACCTGCAGGCACCCCGCATGCAGGACCTGGTGCCCCAACTGCTGGAACTGATGGACGGCAGCATCAAGGACGGGATCCGCTTCCTGCAGCCGTTCCGCCCGGCACGGTAGGCCGACCCGGAGCACGGCGGTCCTGATGGTCGTCCTCCGATGCTGAGCGGTTTCGAGTAGCAAGACGGCAGCGCGGGCACGGCCATCCTTCGTGATCACTGAGCGTAGAGACTCCATGATCACGTGGACCCGTGCCTGCTCTGCAGCCTCCCCCACACCCGATGCCTATTGCCGGTCGTTCTAAGGGAGTTGGCCGCGGGTAACACCGCAACTGGCCGAAGGCGAACTCCAGTTGGTGACTGACTGGATCGACGCCATCCTGCAGCGCAGAAAAGCACAGGACGCACAGGGTTCGGAGCGGACAGTCCTCACAACGAGTCACACTGATCACGGGAGCACCCTCGTCCCGTAGACAGACACGATGGCGTCCGAGGCGGGATGTTCACGCTGCGCGCCCCGGCGGGCGCAGTCACCGGCGGGGCCTTTCGGCTGAGCTGGACGGCGTCGTGAGCGCATCGGATGCGCCAGATCCAGATCGGTCTGTATCCGGCCTGATCAGGATTTCAGCCCCCCTCAGCTTGTGCACTTCGCAGGGCCTGGTGTGGCCGACGGGGTACCTGGTTTGACATATTTGCGTACCGAGTTGGGCGTGCTCGAGTCCGCGCCGCTGATCTGGCTGTGGGTGTTGCGCCGGGACTGACCCATCGGCACGAGCACCGAACACCTTCGACCGGGTGTTTGCAGGCAGGGTGGGAACAGCGGGCGCCGTCCGACGGTGCCCCATGCTGAGGTTCACGGGGGGAGAGCAGTGCGCACAGGCAAAGCCAGGGCGATGCGGAACCTGATCGGCCAGCTGGTCGACGGGCTGAGCCTTCCCATTCCCACGGACCCAGACGCACTGTTCGCCGCCCTGATTGACAGGGTCGCCGAAATCAGAGGCCGTCAGGTCATCCTCCTCAAAGAAGAGTTCCCGCACCGCACCGCCACGGGCCTGTGGCTCGACATGCCGGAGCACGACATCATCCTCGTCGACAAACGGGCGGCGCCTGTCCACAAGCTTGCGATCATGTGCCACGAGATCTGGCACATGGTCAGAGGAGATTGCGGCCACCACGCCGCGGGCGTCTCCGTTGCTGCACGAGCGCTGAGCGGCCGGGCCGATCTCCAGCAGGTGGTGAGGGCTGTGGCCGCACGTACCGAGTTCCATGAGCGCTCGGAGCAGGAAGCCGAGACCTTCGCCTTGCGGGCGGTCACGCATCTGCGGATCTGGCTGGAGGGGGAACCCAGCAGCCCCTCCACAGACCGGACCCAGATTGCGGGCCGGATCGGGGCCTCACTGGGACACCGCCGGTCCAAGGTCTGACCCGTGGACGCCTCGCCCTACTACATACCCGCGCTTGCTCTGTGGGCCGGCCTCGGGGCAAAGCTGCCTGATTTGGTGCGAACCTGGCGTGACCCGCTGGTCCGGTCGGTTTGCTGGGTGATCTTCCTGGGTGGCGCCGGATTCATTTTCGCCGTCCCGCCCACTGTTGCCGCCGTGAACCATGCCAGCGGCATCCCGAATCTCGCCGCTCCCCTCGACTACGCCATCGTCAGCGCCTACAGCGCCTCCTGCCTGCTGTTGATTCTTCACTGGCGCGGAGGGTCAGCCGACCATGTGCGGCGTCTAGCTCGGCGCTGGCAGATCGGCTACACCATCCTGATCACGCTGCTCGTCGTCCTCTTCATGATGGGAGATGCCCCCATCGAGCGGCGTACAGATCTTGACACCTACTACGCCACCACGCCCTGGATCGGGCAGATGATCGCGCTGTACCTGCTCGGCCACATGACCGCCGCGGTGGCAACCACGGTGCTGTGCTGGCGCTGGGCGCTGCAGGTCCACGGATGGCTGCGGGCCGGGTTGTGGCTCCTCGTTGCAGCCTGGCTGTTGAACCTGTCGTTCAGCACACTGAAGCTCATCGCGGTGGCGGCGCGGTGGACCGGCAACGACTGGGACGTCCTGAGCACCATCCTGGCGCCCGGCCTCGTGGGCCTGGCCGCTACCGTTGCTACCGTCGGATTCACGGTGCCCCTGCTGGGGCCGCGGGTGATCGGGCTTTGGCACGCCGTGGTGACCTGGTGGCGGCTTGGCCCCCTGTGGCACGAACTCAGCAGTGTCTCCCCCAGTAGCCCGCTCGCCGCCCCTATCCCCTGGTATTCGTCGTACTCCGTGCGGCTCACCCAGCGTGAGGCCGGCATCCAGGACGGGCTGAACCTCGTCCGCCCGCATCTCGATGACCGGGTTCGCTCGCGTGCGCAGACAGCGGCCCGGGCCGCGGGCCACGGAAACGAGGATGCTTCACGCATCGGCCTCGCGGCGATGATCGCTGCTGCTGTCCGCGCCCAGTCCAACGGCGCTTTCGCCAATACCGATGGATCTGACCACTCTGCAGGCCTCGCCGCGCGCGCCACCTTGGTCGGCGTGGCACGTGCCTTGCGCACGTCCCCCATCGTCGCGACAGCCCGTGGCGCGGCTGCGGCCGCAGTTGACGAAGGAAACCGGACATGAGCCCCTCCACCCTCCACGCCGGGTTACGTAGTCGCCCCGTCCCTCCTGACCGACCACCATCGTGGCTGCCCCCACGGGCCGCCGGCAGGCGCGTGTGCCGTGCCGCCGTGCCCGCATCCGCCGCCGCGTCGCCGCAGCCACCACGTCCGCCGCGTCGGGTCGCGGCGCCGCGACCGCCGTCCAGACGGCCGACCCCGGCCAACTCCCCCGAAGGAGGGGCGACCTAGTGGACAGCGGCATCGTCTTCTACATTCCAGGCGTTCTCCTCCTGCTTGCCGCCGGGCTGAAGCTGTCGGCAGGCACGGGAGTCTGGCGGGATGCCCTCATCGCATCGAGCAGCGCGATTCTCCTGGTCGGCTCCTGTGTGTGCATCCTGTCCGCCCCGCCCACGATCCGGTTCGTCAATGACACGACCGGCGTGGCGAACTTCAGCGCCCCGCTCGTCTACGCGGGCATGACCGCCCTCAGCGCGGGCTACCTCATACTGATGATCAGTTGGAAGGGCGGGCCGCCGGAGACACGTCAGCACGCTGCCCGGCTCGTACTGGCCGTGTACGGGCTGGTGATCGCAGGCATCTGGGTCTTGTTCGCCTTGGCCGACGTGCCCGTGGAACGGGCCCGGGACCTGGACACGTATTACGCCAACACGCCCTACATGCGCGAAATGATCGTGCTGTACATGGTCGCGCATACAGCCGCCACCGTCGCCCTTGCCGTCATGAGCGTGAGCTGGCTCCGGGAGGTGCATGGCGTGACCCGCGCCGGCTTGATCTTGCTCATCGTCGGCCTGACGTTCGACGCGGGCTACCAGGTCGCCAAGTACACCGCCATGGCAGCTCGCTGGGAGGGCGTCGACTGGGATTTCCTCTCCACCGATGTGTCCCCTCCGCTGGTCATGCTCGCTGGCATCACCAGCGCCTGCGGCTTCGCCATACCGAGGCTCGGGCCGCCAGCAGTTGACAATCTCCGCGCCTTGAGGCGCTACCGGCTTCTGAAGCCCCTGTGGGCGGAGATGCAATCGCTGCGCGCGCCGGCAGAGGGGATCATCCGCTGGTGGGATCCGCCCGTCGTGCGCCTGGCACGACAGGAAATCGCAATCTGGGACGGTGTTTTGGCCTGCTCGCCCTATCTTGACGACCAGGTGCGCACGACCGCGTACGCCGAGGCTGTGGCAGCACTTGCCGCCGATGGTACTTCCGGAGTGCGAACGCTCCTGCGGTCGACAGCCGGTGCGGTCACGCAGCCCTTCCGTGCAGCGCCGCGAACGCCGGCGACGTCCGCAGGTGACGGCGTACCCCAGCATGTTGCACACCAGGCCACGCTGGTGGCCGAGGCGGCGATGCTGGCCGCGGCCCGCGTACAGGTTTCCCACAATGACAGCGCCGAGGTACCGGCGAGAACGGGGACGCTGCAGTCCATTTCGAAACCGCAACTGATGGTGCGTCTCTCGCGGGCGCTGTCGTCGTCGCCGATCGTGGCCAAGGCACGGCGGCACGCCGCCGCCCAGACCACCAGCCATGATTAGCGCAAAGGGAGGTGCCGCATACGGCCGGCCCACACCAGGCCGGACTGCTGATCCCCATCGAGAACGGCCTCTGGCAGGTAAGTCTGAGCGGCGCACGCGGCGGAGAGGCCACTGACAACCCCTACGCCTTCGTCCCTTTCGCACTCCAGCTGCCACATCCGATGATCGGCCAACTGACCCCTGCTCTACCCGCCGCTGACTGACGCGCAACGCGCGGTGGTCAACTCCGTATCTTTCACTGAACAATAGGATGCCGTATCGGCTTCCGGAGACGTACGACCTGGCACACAGGGAATAGAGACGGCGGCACCGCGCGCCCTGGGGAGAAGGCCAACAACGTGGGGGACGTGAGCGCTAGCGCGGCTACGCCAGACACGGCTACGGCCTCCCACACGATCGGGCAACGCCTCGTCTGCCTGCCCGTGTCCCTTGACCACGCCCCGGAGAAGGCACTGGACAAGCACGGCCTGGCCGCCGCTCCCGGCATCCCGCCACAGACGGTGCGCCGGCTGCTCGCCGACCAGTCAGCCACTCCGCGCCGCCCAGTCGTAAGTGATGCGCTGTCGCGTATGGCTGAGCCAAGTCCGACGGCTCCTCTCTGCCCGCAAGAGAAAAGAGTGCACCTTATGTCATCGCCAGCCAGAACCGCCTCCCGCCGCACCGCGGTGGTCATCGGAGGGGGTATGACGGGCATGCTCGCCGCAACCGTGCTCGCCGACTTCGCAGACGTTCGGATCATCGAACGCGATGTGCTGCCCGATGGCCCGCAACCCCGCAAGGGACTGCCGCAGGCCCGCCACGCTCATGTGCTGTGGTCCGGCGGCGTGAAAGCCCTCGAGGACATCCTGCCTGGCATCATCGAGCAGCTCGTCGCCCGCGGCGCCCACACACCGCACATCATGACCGACTTGGTGTCCAAGGCCCCGTCGGGCCAGTGGTTCCGCAGGTTCAGCCACGCCCGCCACACCAACCTCCTGTGCAGCCGCGACCTCCTCGACGCCGTGATCCGCACCAGGGTTCTGCAGGACGAACGCATCACCCTCCTACAGCAGACCGAACTGCTCTCCCTGCAGGGCAACGGCGACCGCGTGACCGGCGTCAGCATACGGGCGGATCGGTCCGAAACATCCCTCCCAGCCGACATGGTGATCGACGCGAGCGGCCGCGCCAGCCGTGCCCCCGCCTGGCTACAGAACCTCGGACTTCCACCGATCCACGAGCGCACCGTCGACGCCGGCATCGGCTACGCCAGCCGGACATACCGCGCACCAGGCAGCGCCGCAGACGGCTTCCCCATTGTCAATGTCCAGGCCGATCCCCGCCAAGTCCCCGGCCGGGGCGGCATCATCACCCCCATAGAAGGCGGCCGATGGCTCGTGACGCTCGCCGGAACCCGGGGTGGGCAGCCCAGCAGCCACAACGACGAGTTCCTACCCTTCGCCCTCAGCCTGCCCCACCCCATCATCGGCGAACTGCTCGCGGGCGCCGAACCCGAAACCGACGTCGTCACCACCCGCAGCACCGCCAACAAGCGGCGTTACTACGAGAAGGCCACCCGCTGGCCCGATGGCTTCGCTGTGCTCGGGGACGCCGTCGCCGGCTACAACCCCGTCTACGGTCACGGGCTGAGCGCTGCCGCGCAGAGCGTCATCGCCCTGCGCCGCATCCTGCAGCAGCAGCACATCGGCGCACCCGGCACAGCCCGGCGCATCCAAAAAGCTGCGGCACGCCCAGTCGAGAACGCCTGGAGCCTGGCCGTAGGCCAGGACGTGTTCTACCCGGGCGCCAGTGACCAGCCCCCCACCCGCCTCGAAAAGACCCTCGCCGCGTTCGTCGACAAGGCGGTCGACGCCGGCTCGCGCAACCCGCATGCCCTACGCATCCTGCTGGATGTGATGAGCATGGAAAGACCGCCTGCCCGACTGCTCATGCCCGACATGCTCGCCCTGGTCTACCTCGGCCGGAAGAAACCTTCACTAGAAGGCCCGCCGCTGACGGAGCACGAACGCGGAGCCGCCACCACCTGAACTCGTTCCCATCTGAGGTCAGTTGTGCATCCCACACCCCGGGATGGCTGAACCTCCCTTCTTGGCATGTGCAGTGACCGGCGTGCTGCTCGCCTACAACGCAACTCGATCCATTCGGCAAGTCTCGATGACGGAGAGCCCAGACCGGGAACCGCGCCCCCGAGCGTGAGGTGACGCGCCCTGCGGTATGTCGTCACCGGCCCGCACCAGCAACGGCACCAGCATCGTCACCGCCGCCACCCCGCCGCCGGTGACGGCGATCGTCGCCGTTCCGAACGCCGCGGCGAGGACCGGCGTGGACAGCTGGCCGATGGGGATGGGCACGAAGGACCAGAACTCGTCGTGGGCGCCGAGCCGGGAGAACAGCCGCTCCGGGAGGTGGGTGTTATGAACGGTCTCCCCCACGACGGTGAAGAACTCGGAGACCACTCCCACCACGAACGCCGCCGCAGCCGGCCAAAACGTGTTCTCGCCAACGCCGAGCAGGATCAGCGGGACGGCGGCCATCGTCATCGAGGACAGCGCCGGCACCATGGGCCGCCGCACCGTCAGCTTCACCCTCACCACACTGGCCGGCAGCGCCCCGGCACCGCGGGCGCTCAGCACCATTCCCCAGCCCGCAGCACCGATCGTGCCGTTCGCAATCACCGGGCCCAGGATCTGCCAGACACCCATGTTGAGGGCGTTGCAGACGGCAAAGGCCAACGTCACCGTCCAGATCCACGGCCTGGAGCTGAAGTAGCTCCAGCGCTCGCGCAGTTCGCCGAGCATCGTCGGGCCGCCCTCGGTGCGCGGTGGCAGGTCGGGCAGCGACATCCGAGCGAAGAACGCGGCCGTCAGGAGGAAGGACGCGGCGTCCGCGCCGATCGCCCGGCCGCCTCCGACGGAAGCGGTCAGCAGGCCGGCTGCGGTCGGGCCAAGGATTCGAGTGGCGTTCCTGACGGACGCCAGCAGGGAACTGGCCTGCTGGAGGCCGCGTCCCGCCGCCAGATTCGAGACGATGCCGCGCAGGGGGCCACGAGTTCAGCATGCCGAAGGGCTGTTGAAGGTGAACTTGAGGGCAGGATCGGCTCGTTGGGCTGCAGTGCTTCCTCATGTTCCCCGAGGACCAGCGGACGTTCGCGGCCGTCGGCACCCGACTGCCGCCGGGAACGTCGCTGCCCGCCCCGGTCGGCGTCTTTCCGCGTCCTCAAGTGGAGTGACGTGCGTCACGTCGCATCGTGTCACGTCTCGGCGGTCCGCGGTGTCTTGAGGGCATGACCGAACACAGCAACCCCAGCAAGGTCGTGGTCATCGGCGGTGGTTACGCCGGAACGCTCGCGACCAACCGTCTGCGGATGCGCGCCGACGTCGACATCACTCTGGTCAATCCCCGCCCGAAGTTCATCGAACGCATCCGGCTGCACCAGTTCGTGGCCCGTGCCGGCGATGCCACGATTGACTACGGCACGCTGCTCGGCGAGGGCATCCAGCTGGTCGTCGACAGCGCCACACGCATCGACACCGCCGCCCGCACCGTGCAGCTGGCATCGGGCCGCGCCCTGGACTACGACTACGTCATCTACGCGGTCGGCAGCACCGCAGCGACACCGTCATCGGTGCCTGGCGCGGTCGAATTCGCTTTGCCCATCGCTGAATTCGAGTCCGCACAGCGGCTGCGCGCCAGGCTGGAGGAGTTGCCCCTCGATGCTCCGGTCACCGTGGTCGGCGGCGGGTTGACCGGCATCGAGACGGCCGCCGAACTGGCCGAGCAAGGACGCACGGTCACGCTGGTGTGTGGCCGGACCCTGGCGCCCTCCCTGAGTGCACCGGGGCGCCGATACGTCGCCAAGTGGCTGACCCGGCACGGCGTCGCCGTACTTGAGGCCGGCGTGGTGACCGAGGTCCGGCCGGATGCGGTCGTCCTTGCCGACGGTTCTGCCGAGGGTGCGGTGCGTCCGAGCGCACTGACCATCTGGACGACAGGTTTCGGCGTGCCGGAGTTGGCGGCGGCGAGCGGGCTGCGCACCGACACGCTCGGCCGGCTGCTCACCGACGAGACGCTGACCAGCGTCGACGACGACCGCATCGTCGCGGCCGGCGACGCCGCCGCACCGTCGGGCCAGCCGCTGCGGATGAGCGGCTACGCCGCCGGGCCGCTCGGGGCACAGGCGGCCAACACCGTGCTGAGCCGCATTGCGGGGACCGAACCGGCGGTGATCGACTTGGCCTTCACGGGGGCGTGCGTCAGCCTCGGCCGACGCGCCGCCATCCGACAGCTCGCCCGCAAGGACGACACCGCGGTGAACGTCTACATCGGCGGCCGCATGGGCGCGGCGATCAAGGAAGTGACCTGCAAGTTCGTAGTGTCGAAGAGGATCCGCCGTGAGGCCCACAAGCCGGGTTCCATGGGGTGGCCCAAGGGCGGCCCGCGTCCCGAGCAGCCGACCTCCGCTTCGCAGGAGGTCACCTCCCCGTGAGCACCGACGAGCACGCCGAGCGGTTCACCCTGTTGCGGCCGCTGCTGTTCACGATCGTCTACGAGATACTCGGTTCGGCAACCGAATCCGACGACGTGCTGCAGGACAGCTACCTACGGTGGGCCGACGTCGACCTCGCGACGGTGCGGGACACCAAGTCGTACCTGGCACAGCTGGTGACCCGTCAGGCGCTCAACGCACTGAGGGCGAGTGCGCGCCGTCGCGAGGATTACATCGGCCCGTGGCTGCCCGAACCGCTGCTGCTCGACGAGAACGACGCGTCGGCCGATGTGGTGCTCGCCGAGTCAGTGTCGATGGCGATGCTCGTGCTGCTCGAAACACTCACCCCCGATGAGCGTGCGGTATTCGTGCTGCGCGAGGTGTTCGGCTTCGACTACGACGACATCGCCGTGGCGGTGGGTAAGTCCGTGGTGACGGTGCGCCAGGTGGTGCACCGCGCCCGCGAGCACGTGCGGGCGCGGCGTAAGCGCTTCGAGCCCGTCGACGCGGCGAAGACCGCGCGGATCACCGAGCAGTTCATGACCGCGGCGGCAACCGGTGACCTGGAGGGGCTGCTCTCGCTGCTCGCACCGAACGCCACCTGGACCGCAGACAGCGGCGGCAAGACCACCGCGGCGCGTCGGCCGGTGGTGGGGGCGGAGAAGGTGGCCGCGGTCCTCATGAGCATCTTCCGCATGGGACGGCTGGCGGACCCGCGGATCAAGGTAGTCAACTGCAACAACACGCCCGCGATGGTGGTCTCCAGCGGCGACCACCCAGAAGGCGTCTTCCTGGTCGAGATCATCGACGGGAAGATCACCAACATCTACGCCATCCGCAACCCGGACAAGCTCGTCGCTGTGGCGGTTCCGCGTCAGATCAGCCGGTAGGGAGACCAGGAAGCACGGGATCGTCGTCGAAATGTTTCCCTACCGCAGAAGCGCAATCGGAAGGCCGAGATCGTTGAAAAGGTCGCATGCGTTCTTTCCGCTGGTCGCCACCCAAAGGCCCATCGGTGCCACGCAGACGTAGGCGGGCGAGCCGACGGGCTTCGGCTTCGCCGAGAATACCGTCCTGGCGCAGTCTGCTGAGGGTTGCCCAAGTCTGGCTCGATGCTGGCTATTTTGTGCACACGGACTTGCCGACGCCTTGACGATCCGTTCCATGAGCGTTCAACCAGCCGTCCGTGCCTGCGTTGTGTGCCGTCCCTAAGGTCCCTGTGTGTTTCGAAAGAAGGGGCTCATGGACACACTCCTCGCAGTCCAGGCTCGCGGGATCACCAAGTGCTTCGGCGACGTCGTCGCACTCGACGGCGTCGATCTGGATGTGGCGCAGGGTCAGATCCACGGCTTGGTCGGACCGAACGGCGCCGGCAAGACAACATTGCTCGGTCTCCTGCTGGGCCTGGCCGTCGCCGACAGCGGCCGCCTCGAGATCCTGGGTACGCCGGTCAGGCGGGCGCTCGCCGCTCCCGACGGTGTCACCGGCTTCGTGGACGGCCCCGGCCTCTACCCCTCGCTCACCGCCAGGCAGAACCTCGCGGCGCTGGCCGCTCTCCGCGGCCGTGACGCGCGGACAGCGGGGGTCGACGACGTGCTCGACCAGGTCGGGCTCACCGATGTCGCCGACGACCAGGCCCGCGGCTTCTCCCTCGGCATGCGTCAACGGCTCGGGCTCGCGGCCGCCCTGCTCACCAAGCCCCGGCTGCTCGTGCTCGACGAACCTTCCAACGGCCTCGACCCGGCCGGCAAAAAGCACGTACACGGTGTCCTCACCCGGCTCGCGGCGGACGGCACCAGCGTCGTGCTCTCCAGTCACCGCATGGACGACCTCCAGGCACTGTGCTCCGAGGTCACCATCGTCGCCGCCGGACGGGTCGTCTTCTCCGGCCCGCTGGGCAAGTTGGCCGCCGAGAACTCTGAACTCGACTACCGGCTGCTCACCTCCGACCCGCAGGCCGCCCGCCGGCTCGCTGTCGACTCGGCCGGGATCCGGGTCGTCGACGACGCCGGGGCACGGCACGACGCCGAGGTGCTCGTCGTGCGCGCGCTGGTGCCCGCGCTCGACGAACTGGTGGTGCGGCTCGTGCACGCGGGCATCGCGTTGCGCGAGCTCGCCCCGGTGGTGTCGCCGCTCGAAGCCGCGTTCCTCGCCCTCACCGAGCAGAAGGAGGCCGGTCGATGACCGCGATCATCGCCGACGACAACGTTGCCGCTGCCCGCCGCGTCTCGGTTCCGCGCGGCTACCGGTTCGAGTTGGTCAAGCTGGTCTCGCAATGGCGGATCCGCTTGCTGGTCCTGGCCTGTTGGATCGCGCCGGCGCTCTTCGTCGCCGCGGTGAGCCAGCAGAGCACGCTCCCCGTCGACACCCTCTTCGGCCGCTGGATGCACGCCACGGGGTGGGCCGGACCGCTGGTGATGCTCGGTTTCGCGGGCACCTGGGCGCTCCCGCTGCTGACCTCGGTGGTCGCCGGCGACGTGTTCGCCTCCGAGGACCGGCTCGGCACCTGGCGCCACCTGCTCGTGGCGGTCCGGTCGCCCCGGCGGATCTTCGCGGCGAAGGCACTGGCCAGCCTCACCGTCATCCTGCTGCTCGTGGCCGGGCTGGCCTGTTCCAGCGCGGTCGGCGGGGTCGTGGCGGTCGGCAACCAGCCGCTGGTAGGCCTCGACGGCCACCTGCTGACGTCGGCGGACGCCGCAGGGAAGGTCCTCCTCGCCTGGGTCTGCGTACTCGCCCCGACCCTGGCCCTGGCCGCGATCGGACTGCTCGGGTCCGTCACGCTGGGGCGGTCCCCGATGGGACTGCTGCTGCCCGCGCTCGTCGCGCTCGCGATGCAGCTCGCCCAGATGATGCCGCTCCCCGTCGCCGTACGCATCTCCCTGCCCAGCTACGCCTTCATCGCCTGGAACGGTCTGTTCACCAGCCCGGCACAGCTCGGCCCGCTTCTGATCGGCATCGTGGTCAGCCTGCTGTGGGCCGTGACCGCGACAGTGCTGGCCTACGTGCTTTTCGTGCGGCGCGACTTCACCAACCCGAGCTACGACGGCTCGGGGCGCCGCGCGGTCACCGCCGGAGTCCTGCCGCTCGTCGGACTGGTCGCCGTGACGGTCGTGGTCGTCACCGCGACGACCGGGGCCACGGGCTCCGGGATCGAGCAGGACAAGGTGCAGCGCTCGGTCGCCACGGCGTTCGCCCACCTCTACCGCATGCAGACCCAGCAGCTCAACCGCCCCGCCGTCACCGAAGCGCAGTTGAAGGCCACGGCGACATGTGACAAGGGCAGCGTCAGGGTCGCCGCGGAGGGGCCGGGCAACGACTGGCGCTGCGTCGTCTCCTGGCATCTCCCCGACGTCGAGGCCATTGGCACGGCCATTTACCAACTCGACGTCACCCCAGACGGGCGGTTCATGGCCGACGGCGATGGACCGAAGGAAGTGAACGGCTACTTCCTGGTGCGAACCCCGCAGGGGGACGCACCGAACCCGATGTGGCAGTTCGACGGCAACGTCGAACTGCTCGACACCACCCTGAAGGGATAATTCCATGCAGGTAACACGGCAGCGTCGGATTAACGAGAAGGAGCAGATCAGCCTTTTCGGTAGACGCGTCGGCCGCCGGACCACTCTGGTAACGGCGGGAATCGCTGTCGCCCTCGCCGTCACGGGCACTGCTGTTGCCCAGACGAGCCAGTTCGGCACCCAGCAGGTCGGCCAGGTCACCGCCAACGGCCAGGTTGTCTCCGCCGACCAGTACATCGCCCCGTACGGCAGCCGCACCGTCATCAACAACGGCAAGATCATGTCGTCCTCGGTCAGCCCGGACGGCAGCCATCTCGCGGCCTCGATCGCCGACGGTGATGCGTCGCTGGTCGTCATGGACCTCAAGACCGGGCAGGTGAAGCAGCGCGTCGGCATCTCCTCGACGGACGACCTGCGCATCACGAGCGGTGCCGTCGGCCAGGAGGGCCCGACGTACTCGCCCGATGGATCGCAGCTGTGGTTGGGCCAGAGCGACGGCTACACCAAGTTCACCGTGAACCCGGACGGCACCCTCTCCAACCCGACGACCATCTCGATCCCGGCCGACGGCTCCAAGCACGCACTGGTGGGTGCGGCGGTGTTCTCGGCCGACGGCTCCACCGTGTACTCCGCGGTCAACGGCCAGAACCGGGTGGTCGCCATCGACGCGGCGACCGGGACCATCAAGCAGAACTGGACCGTGGGCAACGCCCCCCGTGGCATCGCCTTGGTCGGCAACAAGCTCTACGTCAGCAACGAGGGCGGGCGTCCGGCCAAGGCCGACGACACCACGATCAACTCCTACGGCACCCAGGTGCCGGCCAACCCGGACACCGGTGCCACCACCACCGGCACGGTCAGCGTCATCGACCTGGCGGACCCGTCCGCCGCCGTCGGGAGCATCGACGTCGGTCTGCACCCGACCGCGATGTACGCCAAGAACGGGGCGGTGTTCGTCACCAACACCGCCGACAACAACGTGTCGGTCATCAACACCGCCAACGACAAGGTCGTCCAGACCATCGCCACCCAGCCGTGGCCGGAGGCGTCGGTCGGCTACGAGCCCAACGCGGTGACGCTCACCGACGACGGTCACCTGCTGGTGACGCTCGGCCGCGCCAACGCGGTCGCCGTCTACCGGTACACCTCCCCGCAGGAGCCGGCCAGCTACGTCGGCCTGCTCCCGACGGACTACTTCCCCGCGGAGATCACCACCGTCGGCAAGAACGTGGTCGTCTCCAACACCCGTGGTATCGACGCCCGCCGCCCCACCAACAAGGCCGGGCACGGCACCCACGACACGACGTCGAGCCTGACGCAGTTCACGCTGCCGGACGACAGCGTCATCAAGTCCTACACCGGCAAGGTCTTCACCCAGAACGGCTGGCACGGTGGCTCGGTCACCCAGGGTGCCGGCGACGCGAAGCCGGTGCCGGTCCCGGTGAAGCTCGGCGACCCCTCGACGATCAAGCACGTCTTCATGATCGTCAAGGAGAACCGGACCTACGACCAGGTCTTCGGTGACATGCCGCAGGGCAATGGCGATGCGTCGCTGACGCAGTTCGGCGAGAACGTGACGCCGAACCAGCACGCGCTGGCAGAGCAGTTCGGGCTGTACGACAACACGTACGACATAGGCACGAACTCTGCCGAGGGCCACAACTGGCTGATGCAGGCCGACGACCCGGAGTACACCGAGTCCTCGGCCGGTGAGTACACGCGCAGCTACGACACGGAGGACGACGCTCTCGGCCACCAGAAGTCCGGCTTCATCTGGACCGGTGCGCAGGCGGCGGGGAAGTCCGTCAAGGACTTCGGCGAGTTCCAGTCGTTCGAGAGCAAGCCGTCCGGCGCGTCCTGGCAGAACCTGTACTGCGACACCAAGAACATGCAGGCGACCGGGCAGAAGACCGCCTACCCCATTCAAACGGGCTCGGCGATCCCGTCGCTCAACAAGGTGTCGGTGCCCGGCTTCCCGAAGTTCGACACCAGCGTCCCGGACATCTACAAGGAGGAGATCTGGAAGCAGGACTTCGAGAAGAACGGTCCTGCGAACCTGAACATGTTCTGGCTCTCCAACGACCACACCGGTGGTCCGGCGAACGCGGCCGCTCAGGTCGCGGACAACGACCTCGCGGTCGGCAGGATGGTTGACGAGATCTCGCACAGCAAGTACTGGAAGGACTCGGCGATCTTCGTTGTCGAGGACGACTCCCAGGCCGGCCTCGACCACGTCGACGGCCACCGTGCCCCGATCCAGATCATCAGCCCCTGGGCCCAGCACGGCACCGTCGACAACCACTACTACTCGCAGATCACGATGATCCGGACCATCGAGCAGATCCTCGGGGTCCACCCGATGAACCAGAAGGACAGCGCGGCCACCCCGATGCGTGGGGCGTTCACCCAGAACGCGAACAACACGCCGTTCACGGCAGCACCCAACCGGACCTCGCTGACCCTCGGCCTGAAGACCCCGCCTTCCTGCGGCCTGGACACCCCGGCGCCGCAGGACGCCAAGGCGGCGCCCGCGCCGACGTCTGCAACGGTGCCGGCGGACAAGCAGTCGGTCGCGGCGAAGTGGGAGAGCTGGAAGTCGCACCAGCGGCTGACCGGGCCCAACGCCATTCCCGACTTCGCGAACCCCGAGCAGATGAACCACTTCACGTGGTACCAGACGCACAACTGGACCAAGCCGTACCCCGGCGAGAGCAAGATCTTCGCGCCGGAGGACGTGCCGGGCGCCTACATCCCGTCGTCGGAGTCCGACGGCTGACGTAGCTGATCGCGTCAAGGGGGCCCCGGGCCGGCGTCACCGCCGGCCAGGGGCCTCTTCTGTCCCCCGCCGGTTCATCACCGCCACGTGGCAGTTCGAGCGCGCGCAGCGCCTCGGACTCATCCCCCAGCCCGACGTCGCCGGCGAGCGCTGGTCCGCGGCCGTCTTCGACGACGCCCTGGCCCGCATCAGCACCATCCTGCAGGCCGTTGGCACCATGCCGGACGTGGGCGCGACCCTCGCCGAACACCACCTCGCCGAGCGCTGCAGCATGACCGTGCACCCGGGCACAACCGTCGGACTCGCCCGCCGCGGCCACCTGCCCACTCGAGGTGACTACTGGGGCCACCCGCTGTACTGCGGGCTCACCCTGGAGTCCTTCAAGGGCCGGGACCGCGGGAAGGTAGAGCGGGCCTCGGCTGCCAGTTGTCACCGCCCTGACCGGCGGGCCCGCCCGAGTGGCGTCAGCGCGGATCGATCGCCGCCTCGGCTGCCGCCTTGATCCGGGCGCCGAAGCCGTCAGCGTCCTTGCGGGCGGCGGCGAGCGCCAGGCCGACGAGGAGCCTGCCCAGCCCGTGACCTTCCAGAACGTTGAAGATACGGACCCGAGTTCTGCCGCTGGCCAGCGGCTCCAGGTCGTAGCCGCCTTCGCGTGCCGTCACGCTGTTCTTCGACACCTCGGCCCACCGGATCTTCACCGGGGCTTCGAGGTCGGTGATGCGGAACTCTCTGGCGGTCTTCATCCCAGCGTCCTTGACTGTGCTCCGGAAGACCGTACCCACAGTCGTCGGGGCGTCGGGGACCCGCTCGATCCTGAGCACCCGGGGGCTGAACTGCGGATCGTTGCGTCCGTCGGCGAGGTAGGCGAACACCTCCTCGACGGGACGATCGACCTCGACCATCGCTTCGAACTGTCCTGACATGGGCACTCCTGATCGGTCGAGCCGCAACGCGCCCGTGGCCCCTTCGGCAGGCGTCCGCCGGAACGCTGGGCCGCATGGGAACTGCCTCGGGCACGCGCGAGGGCCGCGCCGTACGCCCGTCCTGACGTAGCGGCACCGCGACCCTACGGGACCACCGGGCATCTCGCGACGCGAGCGGCACGACCACGAGGACGCGGCCCCGACTCGGCAGCGTCATGCCCGCGGCATCACCGAGCTTGTCCAGCTGCGGGCCCTGGCCTACTTCGGGCTGCGCAGCTCGGCGGGCGCCGGTCCTAACCGGATACTCGCCGGCTTGGCCTGCGCCCTCACCCCGTCTGGTCCGGGGACCATCGTCGACGACTCCCCTGAGGCGATCGCCGTGTTCCTGCGGCCCCGCCCTGTCCGTGAACTGCCCGGCGTCGGCTCCAAGGCCGCCGCTTTGCTCGCCGAGTACGGCCTGCACACCGCTGGAGACATCGCCGACGTCCCCCAGCTCACCCTGCAGCGGCTGCTCGGCGCCGGCACCCTCGACGAGCGCACGCACGGCCGTGACACAGCCGTCGTCGAACCGAGCCCGCCGCCCGCGAGCGTCGGCGCCGAACACTCCTCAAGGAGGAGACGATATGAGCACGAGCGTGATGCCGAAGCCCACCCGGGCCGACGGGCGGCCAGGCAAGTCCCGGCGCAGCAGTGCCCTGTTGGGGCTGAGCGCCTGGACGGCGGGCGTCTTCTTCTTCCTGCCCATCGCGTGGATGCTGCTCACCTCCTTTCACAGCGAACAGGACGCCGCCACCAAACCTCCCTCCCTCTCCGCCCCCTGACATTCGACAGCTACCGCGAGTGCTTCGGCTCCTCCACCGGCGCCAGCCCCTGGCCGGCACTGATCAACTCCGCGTCGGCCGTGCAGTACCCGACGAACCCGCCGTGCAGCGGCTGGTGCCCGGACCCGCCACCTGACACCAGGCCGACCTTCCCAGCGGTTGGCCCGCCCGCGCGGACGATGTAGCGGTCGGACGTGTTGACCGTCAGCGAGGGGTGCGCGGCGGCCACGCCGACGAGAGCATCGGCAAGCACCACATCGGGCGAGTTGATGAGCTTCTTCACGGTTCAGGCCCTTTCTCGACTGGATAAGAACATCAGCGGACATCGCGCCGTGTGCGCTGTTCGGGTCAGGGCAGCGACGGCTGGCAGCACTGCTCGGCGAGTCGCCAGACCTCTTCGGGGGTTTCGCGTGTCAGGGCAATGGCGGTCAGGGAGGCGCAGGTGTCATGGCGCAGTCGGCGGATGCGGGCGCGGACCTCGTCGAGGGCGGCGGGGGCGACCGAGAGGCTGTCGCAGCCGATGCCGATGAGGAGGGGGGTCACGAGGGGGTGTGCGGCGGCGTCGCCGCAGACGGAGACCTGACGATTGTGGCGGTGGGCGGCAGTGACGACCCGGGCGATGGCGTCGAGTACGACGGGGTGTGCCGCCATGGCGGGGGTGGCGGTGGGGTCGCGCCGGTCCAGGCCCAGGACCTGGCAGGTGAGGTCGTTGGTGCCGATGGAGAGGAAGGAGGCTTCGCGGGCGAGGTCGTCGGCTGCGGCGACGGCTTCGGGGAGTTCCACCATGATGCCCAGGGGTGGCGTCGGGACGCCGGCTTCGGCGGCTGCAGCCTGGAGAAGGCGTCGGCAGGCGCGTAGTTCGTCGATGCTCGCGACCATGGGGATCATGATGCGCAGGTCGGTGTCGGCTCCGGCGCTGAGCAGGCTGCGGAACTGCTCGGCGAAGGCGTCCGGTTGGGCGAGCATGAGGGGCAGACCTCGCCCGAGCCGCCGGCCCTCGCGGCCGTCGGCGAGGAACGGCGGCAGTTTGTCGTCGGCGAAGTCGAGAGTGCGAGCCGTGACGACCTGCCCAGTGAGAGCGCGCAGGACGGGGACGAGGGTGGCCGCGTGCTGATTGCGGGTGGGCCAGGCGGGGTGGTTGAGGAAGGGCAGCTCGGTGCGGAGCAGGCCGACACCCTCGGCGCCCGTGGTCAGGGCCGCGCGGGCCTCGGCCGGAGTGGCCACGTTGGCCCGCAGAACGATGCGGTGCTCGTCGAGTGTCTCTGCGGGCAGGTGGCGCTCTTCGGCGAGGGCGAGCCTGCGGGTTCGGGCGGTCGCCATCGCGTGCCGGGCCCTGGCGCGTTCGTCGTCGTCGGGGTGGGCGACCGCGCTGGCCAGGTCGGCGTCGAGCAGGATCTCCCGCCCGTCCGGCAGCTCGAGCAGCCGGGGGTCGACGGCCAGAAGGAGGGGAATGCCCAGCGAGCGGGCGACGATCGCAGCGTGGGAATTCGGGCCGCCGGTCACGGAGATGGCCGCTGTCACCGTCTGGCCGGGTTCCAGCAGGTCGGCGGCGCCGATCTCGTGGGCGACCAGGACGAGGGGCTGGTCGGGGACGGGGCCTGTGTCGCCGTGCAGATGGGCCAGGACGCGGCGGCCGACCTGCCGGACGTCTGCGGCGCGTTCGGCAAGGGTTGGATCGTGCAGGGCAGCGATGGTTCCCGCGTAGGCGTCGATGGCCTGCCGGACGGCGACGGGTACCGGCTGGCCGTCGTTCGCTCGTTTGATGGCCTGGTCACGCAGATCCTGGTCCTGCGCGATGTAACTGTTGACTTCCATGATGTCGGCCTGTTCGTCCTTGCCCTGTTCGCGCAGTGAGGTGGACAGGTCGAGCAGGCGGGCGGCGATGGCGTCGAAGGCGTCGGTGATCTGCAGCGTGGGGTCGCCGCTGGTGCGGTGAGGGAGCACCGTTCTGGTGGGTGGCCGGTCGGTGCGGTGGACGAAGCCGAGGGCTATGCCGGGTGCGGCGGTGTGCCCGGTGTAGGTGCGGCGGTCGGTCATCGGGCCACCGCTGTCTCCGCGAGGGCGCGGAAGATGAAGGCGGTGGACGTGGCGCCCGGGTCCTGATGGCCGATGCTGCGGGCGCCGAGGTAGGAAGCGCGGCCCTTGCGGGCCTGCATCGGGGTGGTGGCACGCATGCCCTCTTCGGCGGCGTCGGCAGCAGCCACGGCTGCGGCGGCGAAGTCGGCTCCAGCGTCGGCCTGTTGCTGGAAGGCGGCCAGTGCGGGGGCGTAAGCGTCGATCATGGTCTTGTCGCCGGGTGCGGCCGCGCCGAGCTTCTGGACGCTCGCCAGGCCGGCGGCGAGTGCGGCGGCGAACTGCTGTGTGTCGGCGGTGGCGGTGTCCAGGGCCTTGCCGATGGCGCGGAAGGCGCCGCCGTAGAGCGGACCGGAGGCGCCCCCGACGCTGGAGATCAGGGTGCTGCCCGTCTTGACCAGCACTGCCCCGGGGGTGTCTGCCTTGTAGTCGGCCAAGGCCGTGGTGGCGGCGGAGAAGCCGCGGTGCATGTTGACGCCGTGGTCGGCGTCGCCGATGGCCGAGTCGAGCTGGGTGAGATAGTCCTTATGCGTCTCCACCGCGGCGGCGATGGCCTGCACCCACGTACGGGCGAGGTCGGTGTCCACGGAGTCTCCGTTCCTGGTTGGGGTGTGGCTGGCTGACGTTGGGTGAGCCGGGGGCGGGGGCGGATGCGCGGGGTGCAGTCCGGGGAGAGCCGACGCGGGAAGGCTCCGGCGGCCCGGCCCTCGCGTACGCGCGGCCCCGCCCCCGACTCGGTTCAGGTGCCCCAGCGCAGGGCCGGGGTGTTCACGGGTGCGTCCCACAGGGAGAGCATGTCGGCATCGGCCTTGCACACAGTGAGGGAAACACCGGCCATGTCCAGGCTGGTGACGTAGTTGCCGACGAGGTTGCGGGCGATGACGATGCCCTTGTCGGCGAGTGCGGTGGCGACTTCGTGGAAGACGACATACAGCTCGATGAGCGGAGTGCCGCCCAGGCCGTTGACCATGACGATGGTCTCGTCCCCGGCACCCAGCGGCTGGTCGGCGAGGATGGCGTCCAGGGCGGTGGCCACGATCTCCTTGGCCGGGCGGAGCTTTTCCCTGCTGCGGCCGGGTTCGCCGTGGATGCCGACGCCGACCTCCATCTCGTCCTCGGGCAGGTCGAAGCCGGGCTTGCCGGAGGCGGGGGAGGTACAGGCGGTCAGCGCCACGGCGAAGGACCTGGAGGCGGCGTTGACCCGCTTGCCCATCTCCGCCACGGCAGCGAGGTCCGCACCCTGCTCGGCGAGAGCGCCGGCGATCTTCTCGACGAAGACGGTGGCCCCGGTGCCGCGACGTCCGGCGGTCCAGGTGGAATCCTGGACGGCGACGTCGTCGTCGACCAGGACCGTCTCCACCGTGATGCCTTCCTCGGCGGCCAGCTCGGCGGCCATCTGGAAGTTGAGGACGTCACCGGTGTAGTTCTTCACGATGAACAGCACGCCTGCTCCGCCGTCGACGGCCTGGGCCGCGGCCAGCATCTGGCCGGGGACGGGCGAGGTGAACACCTCACCGGGACAGGCCGCGTTCAGCATGCCGAGTCCCACGAAGCCGCCGTGCAGAGGCTCGTGCCCGGAACCGCCCCCGGAGATCAGGGCGACCCTGCCCGGCCTGGCGCCGCCCACCCGGGCGATCACCTTGTTCTCCGTGTCGACACTCAGCGTGGGGTGGGCGGCGGCGATCCCGGCCAGCGCCTCGTCCAGCACCGCTTCAGGGGCATTGATGAGCTTCTTCATGACAGGGCTCCTTGGGGAGTCGCAGCAGGCTCGGCTGCTTCCTTGGCCGTGGCGCCGACGCTGCGGCGGGCGTTCAAGGCGATGTACAGGAAGCCGGCGACAACCGCGCCGACGACGTCGCCGATCAGGTAGACCGGCAGCTGGTTCCAGTGGACTGTGCCACTGAAGAGCTGGCCGACCAGCATGGGACCGATGACGCGGGCCGGGTTGATCGCGGAGCTGGTGGCGGGTCCCACGACCATGATGATGGCGAACACCGCCAGCCCGATGGCGAGCCCGGCGAAGCCGCCGGCCGAGCGGTGGTCGATGGCGCCGAAGACGACGAAGGCGAGGATGGCCGTGCCGACGGCTTCGGCGAAGAAGGCTTGGCCGGCACTGACCTGAGGGCCGTAGGAGGCGATACCCAGACCGAGGTCTACGGCCTTGTGGCCTAGCACCCCGATGATTGCCAGCGCTCCCAGGGCCGCGCCGGCGACCTGGGCGGTGATGTAGCCGGGGACGTCCCGCCAGGGCATCTTCTTCGTCGCGGCGAGCGCGAGGGTGATGGCCGGGTTGATCTGGCAGCCGGAGATATGGCCGATCGCGTAGATCATCGCAATGACGACCGTGGCGAACGCCAGCGAGATCATGCCCAGATCGGCGAAGGTGAAGGGGGCCTTGCCGTTGACGATGAGCGTTGCGGGGACCGAACCGACGCCGATGAACACCAGCATCGCGGTGCCCAGCACCTCGGCGAGCAATTTCTGAGGGTAAGTGTTCTCTTCCATGATGGCGCCCAGTGCCGAGCGGCAGCTTGGGCGTCTCACCTCCTCCGCATGCGAGCGGGCTGTGAAGGGAGGTGGCCGCCAGGTCAGGGGTCGGGCAACCTGGCGGCCGGCTCAGGGGAAACCGGGCAGCTTTAAGCACCCGGCTGTAAGAATGTTCACTATGGATGAACGTTGTTCCGGAAGTTAAGCCCGCGTTTCCTACCTGTCAAGAGGTTCGGCAGCCATCGCGCGATCCTTCGACAAGGAGAAGGCCCCGCGGCGGCGTGCCGAGGGGCCTGGATCAGAGGGCGGGGTGCGGGAAGGAGGACAGCCGCTACCGGGCTGCGGGGGCAGGTCAGGTCATCGTGGTGCGTGCGGCCGCCCCTCTGGGGGCGCCCAGGTCGCGGGAGAGGTTGCGGGCGGTCTCCCGGACGGCGACTGCAAGCTCCTGACGTGCCGTTTCGTCCAATAGGCGCTCGACAGGCCCGACAATGCCGATGGCGCCGACCGCCTCGCCGGAGCGGTCGAAGACGGGGGATGCGATACCCGCGTCCCCGATGGCGGACTCCTGGTCCTCGATCGCGTAACCCGTCCTGAGGACCTCCTTCAGCTGGCCCGCCAGCTCCTCCGGGTCGGTGATACTGGCGCCGGTGAGCACGGCCGGCTCGCCCGCGAGCAGTCGCTCGCGCTCGTCGGCCGGAACGAAGGCCACGATGGCCTTGCCCAGGGCGCAGGTGCTCCACGGGATGCTGGCGCCCACCTCGAGGATCTGCACGGCCCCCTCGGGCCGGAAGGCATGGTGCACCACCAGCACGTGGTCGCCGGTGAGCACGGCCACCCACACCGCCTCGTTCGTTCGGTTCGCGAGCTGGTCCGCCCAGGTCAGCGAGCGGGTCCGCAGCTCCTGGGTGTCCAGGTAGGCGTTGCCCAGTTGCACCAGGTCCGGGCCGAGCTGGTACTTCGAGCTGTCCCGGTCCTGCACCACCAGCCCCTCGGCCTCCAGTGTGCGCAGCAGCGCGTGCACGGTCGGCTTGGCCACGCCCAGGCGGTCGGCCAGCTCGGTCACTCCGAGCCGGGGCCCGGTGGACGCGAGCTCCCGCAGTATCTGCACCGCGCGCTGTACCGCCTGCACCATCGAAAATTCTCCTGGATTCAGTATTGATGAACAGCGTTCCGAGATTTAGGGTAAGCGTTCATGAGCGCATCTGTCGGCATCGTACTCGTGTCCCACAGCGCCGAGCTCGCCGCGGGCCTTCGCCTGCTGGTGGAACAGATCGGCTCCGACACGGTCCCCCTGGCCACCGCCGGCGGAACCGACGACGGCCGGATCGGCACCAGTTACGACCTCGTCCTCGCCGCGATCCGGCACGCCGACCGCGGCGGGGGCGTCGTCGTCCTGCCAGACCTCGGCAGCTCCGTCCTCACCGCCCGCACCGTCCTGGAAGACCATCCCCACCCCGACGTGCTGATCGTCGACGCACCTTTCGTCGAAGGAGCCGTCGCAGCCGTCGTCACCGCCGCATCCGGCGCCGACCTGAAGACCGTTGCCGACGCCGCCATGGAGGCCCGCCATGTCCACAAGCTCTGACACCACCGCCACGACCACGTCCAAGCACGAGACGGCCGTCGTCCTGCCCGCCAACCTCCACGCCCGCCCCGCAGGCCAACTCGCCCGGGCCGCAGCCGGATTCACCAGCGCCATACAGCTGGAGTACGCCGACCGGACAGTCAATCCGACCGGCGTCCTCGCCGTGATGGGCCTGGGCGCCACAGCCGGAAGCACCGTGACCGTCCGCGCCCAAGGCCACGACGCCGAACAGGCCGTCATGACTCTGGCCCAGCTCCTCGCCACCGCCGAGTAACCGGACCGCCACCAGCGGTACGGAACCAGCCGCCGCTTCCGGCATGAAAAGCACAGACCAGTGGAGGTGCCCGAGGGTGAACGTCCCCGCCACGAGCACGTCTGACGCCGAATTGGCCCCGCCCTCCCGGGCCGAGCACGTCTGCGCGCTGCCGCACATCCCCGAGACCGTCTCCGCCGTGCGCCGACGCGCACGCACCGTCCTCACCCAATGGCGCGTGCCCACCCCGACAGCCGACGACGCCCTCCTGGTGATCTCCGAACTGACCGCCAACGCGATCGTCCACGCACTGCCTCCAGCAGTGCTGCGGTTGTCCATGCCCGAGGTCGGCAGCTGCCGCGCCCTCCGCATCGAAGTCACCGACGCGGGGCCAGGACCTCAACGGCGCACATCGCCCGACGGCGCCCACCCCTCCGAACACAAGGAAAACGGTCGCGGAAACGGCATCGTCGCGGCCCTCTCCACACGCCACGGAATATCCCGCCATCCCGAGAGGACCACCCGATGGGCAGATCTCCACATGAGGACTTGACCATCCGTGGCACGGCAGCCGCAGTAAGGGGGTGATGACCTCCCGTTTCGCCGTGCAGAGGTCAGGCCGTCGGGCAAGGCAGCCTCCCGCACCGCCCAGGAGAAGGCCGGTGGACACAGCCGATGGGACGGCGTGCTGCCGCTGCGGACCCTGCTGGCCGAACAGCCCGAACAAGCAGCGGAGCCGACGGGTTACTGGATGACCAACCTGCCGGCCACCACCCCGATCGCAGACCTGGTGCGGTGGGCCAAGATGCGCCGGCGCATCGAACACGTCTACCGCGAACTCAAACACGGCCTGGGCCCGGACCACTTCGAAGGCCGCACCTGGCGCGGCCGGCACCACCACGTCACCCTCGTCACCGCCGCCCAGGCCTTCCTCACCCTGCGGCGGCTCGACCCAAAAGCACACATGCCGGCCTGACCCTCTACCAGGTCCTGAACGCCCTCCAGGACCTGCTGAGGTGATGGACCGGCACCTGCACCACCTGCGGCCGCCCCCTCACCACAGGCAGAAGCAGAGCCAGAACCCAACGAAGCACTACTGGACCTGTGGATCCTTCGAGCTCAAACGAGCGGCGGGCGCTGAGCGGCCGGCACCGGAGTACGGTGGCGGTACCGAGCGCACCTCGCACGCCGTCATCCATGTCGGCGTCGCCCTCGGGGAACGGCAAGGTCGGAGCACATCGCGTCCGGTCGGAAATGAGCCGCCCCACATGAGCCTGATGAGCCTCGGAGTACTCGCCTCCTCCCACAAGGAGAACGAGTTCCGACTGCCGCTGCACCCCCGCCACCTCGACCGGATCGCCCCGGACATACGCGAGAGGATCTTCCTCGAACAGGGCTACGGCCGACGGTTCGGCGTCGCCGACGACGCGCTGCGACCACTTGTGGCCGGCCTGCGCTCCCGCGAGCGACTCCTCGCCGAGTGCGACGTCGCGCTGCTGCCCAAACCGATGCACGACGACATCGCCGCGCTGCGTGAGGGCCAGGTGCTGTGGGGATGGCCGCACTGCGTGCAGGACGAGAAGATGACCCAGATCGGCATCGACCGACGGTTGACCCTGATCGCCTGGGAAGCCATGAACCACTGGACCTCCACGGGCGCCTTCAGCGTCCATGTGTTCCACAAGAACAACGAGCTCGCCGGCTACTGCTCGGTGCTGCACGCCCTGCAGCTCGGCGGGCTGACCGGTAGCTACGGGCGCCGCCTGCGGGCGGTGGTCATCAGCTTCGGCGCCACGGCGCGCGGAGCGGTCACGGGCCTGGGCGCCATGGGGGTCTCCGACGTCACCGTGCTCACCCAACGCGCCGCGGCAGCGGTGGCGTCACCGATGCCCTCGGTCGTGATGGGCCACTTCGAGGCGCAGGAGGACGATCCGTCGCGCCTGCGGGCAACCACCGCGGCCGGTTCCGAGCCGCTGGCGGAGTACCTGGCCGGGTTCGACATCATCGTCAACTGCGTCCTGCAGGACACCGACGCGCCGCTCATGTTCGTCACCGACGAGGAACTCGCCCTCTTCCGGCCGGGAACCTTCTTCATCGACGTCGCCTGCGACGAGGGCATGGGCTTCGCATGGGCCCACCCGACCACCTTCGGCGAACCCATGCCCTCGGTGGGGTCGGGCTGCCACTACTACGCGGTGGATCACAGCCCGTCCCACCTGTGGAACTCCGCCACCTGGGAAATCAGCGAGGCGCTCCTTCCCTACCTGCGCAAGGTCATGAGCGGCCCCGCGGCATGGGACACCGACGTCACGATCCAAAAGGCCATCGAGATCCGCGACGGCGTCGTCCAGAACCCGAAGATCCTCTCCTTCCAGCACCGGTCAGCCGCCTACCCCCACGCTCCCGAGGTCCCGGCGACTCCGTTGAGCTCAGGGGTCTAGTACGCCAGCGCGTTGAGGATCTCCCGCCGGGTGTGTTTCGCCGGTCGTCCACCGGCCTTGACCGCCGGAACCAATGGACGGAGGATCTCCCACTCCGAATCAGAAAGATCCGTCGAGCATCGGGTACGCAGCCCGCACACCCCAGCCCCCGAAACTGCGCCACCACCCCGCTACCAGGCAGCTTGCCCGCTGACAGGCTTTTCAGACGCCCTCTAGCCGACGGACGGCCATTGACCGTCCGGGATACGCAAGGCCACCGACGCGAACTGGGCATTGAGGAGAAATGGGATTCTGGGCCTGGGCCACTATCGAGATCCTGCGACACACCGGCATCCGAATCGAAGAACTCAGTGAGCTAGGGCACCACAGCATCATCAGGTCCAAGCTGCCCACAACAGGCGATGTCGTTCCACTCCTTCAGCTCGCGCCGTCAAAAACCACCAAGAACGACTATCGCTTGTGACTCCAGAACTCGCCGACGTACTCAGCGCTGTGATCTCTCGGATCAGAAATGCCGATGGAACGGTTCCTGCCGTCCACAGCTAGAAGTCGCGGCCGCCGACGATGCGACGGCGTTCACGTTCCAGGACATGCTCGTCCGCACGTGGGCGACCGCGACGGCAGACAGGACAACCCGAGAACCCGGCCAGCCCGGGGTACGGTTGCGCCTCTGCTTTGACCTGCGCCAGACACTCCCCCACCAGGACGGGCCACAGCCGCTCTGCGTCCCGCTACCGCCGCGCTGGTACTCCGACGCCAGCGATGGACCGCCGCGCACGCCGGATGGCCCCGACGGCACGGGCATGGCCCGCCGCTACGGGGGAGAGCGACGGGCCACGTCTGTCTCTACCGTGCCACGCGCGCCTCTTGTGCGGGCGGTTTCTGGGTGAACTCGCCCGTCCACACCAGGGCGCACGCGTTCCGTCTCCCCGTGACGGTCGGCAGCCAGGCGACACTCCACGGGCGGCCCGCTCGTCCTCGGGGTGAACATGTTCAGCGGAGCCGGGATGCGGTCACGCTGCAGGGCAGCCGACCGCCCTGCCGATCAGGGTTTCCAGGTCCGCAGGAAGGCGGCGATGCGAGTGGCCGTGGAGCGCGGGTTGTTCAGTTCGTGGGCGAGCGCGGTGAGTTGCTCGCGGGTGGGGTTGACGGGGATGTTGCTGGCTTCCAGGTACATGACGGCGACGGCGCAGGCGACGGTGAGGTTGGAGCGCTCCAGCCAGCGGCAGCGGCCCAGGGTGTGTACCAGGGCAGCGGCCCGGGCGTACGGGCCGTCGTAGACGGGGTGGTCGAGGAGCTCACCGCGGTGGCGGGCGACAGCGGCAACAGGCACCCCGTAGTCGTCGACGCCGGGATCGCTGCGGCCGGCCCGCTCGGCGACTTCGAGGATCCAGGCCTCGTCAATGTGCAGGATCACGCAGCGGCACCGGGCTGCGACCGCTCATACGGCGCGTCCAGCTGCTCTTCCAAGTCGTCGAGGAAGGCGCCGTGCTGGTCGATGAGGCGCTGCGCGGCGGCCATTCCGGCGGCGCGGGCGCCGGTGGTGTCCTCGATGATGAGGCGCTCGACGTACCGGTTGAAGTCGAGCCCGCGGGCGGCCGCGGCGTCCTTGCCGGCCGCGAGCACATCGGGCTCCAGCCGGACCTGCGTCTGCTTCTTCGCGGAGGTCATACACCTAAAGGTAGCAGGGTGGTAGCAGCCCTGGAAGTGATGGTCGCCCTGCACTCCATGCGTGTCCCCCGCGAAGGTGCGCAGTCCCGATGAAATTGACCTGCGGAGCATTGGAATCCCGGTCGACCTGCTGGGGAAACGCGGCCCCCTCTGTGGGACGTGGCACAGATAGGCTCGCGGCATGGACGTCCGTGTTGAGATCATCCGGGAAGCGAGCCAGGAACTCGTCGACGCGTTCAGGCGGCTGCTGCCGCAGTTGTCTTCGACTGCCGAGCCCCTCGACTTCGAGGCCGTTGACCGGATGGTGACGTGTGATGCGAACACCGTGCTCGTCGCTCGGATGCCCCACTCGATCATCGGCACCTTGACTCTCGTGCTGTTGCCTCTGCCCTCCGGGTTGCGGGCCCGTATCGAAGACGTGGTTGTCGACGGCGAGGCCCGCGGCCAGGGCGTCGCGGCCCTGCTCACCGAGGAAGCCCTCCGGATTGCCCGGGAAGCGGGCGCCCGGACGGTCGACCTCACCTCTCGACCGGATCGCGACTCAGCGAACCGGCTGTATGAACGTCTGGGCTTCCAAGCCCGGCAGTCGAGGGTTTATCGGTTCCCGATGGACAGCTGAGGAACAAGCACAAGCCATCGCAGGAAAGCGGGACACTCCCGGTGGCCCGCGCCGCCTTGTCGCAGGGCGTCTTCACGGCCGGAGACCGGCAGAGGCTGGTGCCGCCCGCGACACCCCGGGCCGGTCACACCCGCCCCGGGCCCCCATGTGGTTCGTCAAGGAAATCGGGCTGCGCGGGGATGGGCTGCCAGGCAGCATGGCGGTGTGTCCGATCTGCTGTGGGACGACGTCGCGTACTTCTTCGATCCTGACCTGATGGGTTCGCTGCCGGACGTGGGCTTTGTTCTCGACTTCCGGCAGCCCCCAGGGTCTGTCGGCGGCGTCGGCCTTGGCGTCGTACCACTTGATGCACTACGAATACCCCTGGCGGTGGCGGAAGATGACGCTGCGGGTGCGCAATTCCGCCACGCGCACGATGTGCACGAGACTGTGCCCCGTGAGCGCACATCGCCGCTCCGAGCACTGACCTGGGAGGGACCACAGCGTGATCATCTTTGGCACCAAGGGATACCTGTATCAGCTCGCGATACTGACGCTGGTGTGCGGCCAGTGCGGCAATCCCTCCGCGCACACGCTCAGGAAGCGCGTCACGAAGTTCACGCTGTTCTTCGTTCCGCTTTTCCCGTTCTCGACGAAGTACGCGACGCAGTGCACTTTCTGCGGTGCGGAGCAGAAGGCGACCAAGGAGCAGGCGGAGCAGCTGCTGGCGCAGTCCTCGAGTGGCCACGGCGGTCAGACGTTGGAGCAACCGCAGCAGCAGCCGCACCAGTCCTGAGCAGGTTCGTCCTCGCCTGCTCCCCGCGCCTGTGCGGAGGGTCCCAAGGTGGGCCAGGCCATGGCATACATCTACTTGTGCCCCCCCCGCGGGCGCGGGGACGACGCGCCACGGACCGCGGCCAGGACCACCGCTCGAGCAACCCCCGCGGGCGCGGGGACGACTAGCGATCACTAGATCGCCCGGCGGGGCGGCGAGGTCGTCCTGATCGTCGGCACCCTGATCCCCACCCAGCGCCGCACCGGGACGGCGAACCGGCCGAACTACTCCGGCAAACACCACCGCCACGGCCTGCACGTCCTCGCCCTGACCGACGAACGGGGCCGGATGATCTGGATCTCCGCGGCTCGGCCCGGCCGCACTCACGACATCACCGCCGCCCGCCGTGACCGCATCCTGTCCCACCTACGCGCCGCCGGCCTCGGCGCCCTGGCCGATCTCGGCTTCCGCGGCCTGGACGACGACCCGGATGACCCCGTGGTCGTCACCGGCTTCAAGGCCACCCGCGCCCGCAAGCTCACCACCAGCGAAAAGGAAGCGAACCGGGCGCGCGCCGCCGCACGCGCCCCGGTCGAGCACGGCTTCGCCCATCTCAAGAACTGGCGGATCCTCACCAAGCTCCGCACCGATCCCGCCCGCGCGACCGGCCTGCTGCGCGCCCTGTTCGTCCTGACGAACCTCGAAGGAGCCCGCTGACAGATGATCTACACCCGAGACATCCGCCCAACACCAGCATGACCACCCCGAACGACCCTCACGCCACCACCCTGACCAGCTACTTCAAGAGGGCGCAGCTTCACTGAAGCTCGCAGCCACGGAGCGTCACGGAGTCCACGTAGGTTTCCGAAACTCGATCGCCGGTTACCGGAAAGTCATATTCGGCGCGGTACGGCTCCGTCCTGCCAGCGGTAGAGGTCGCGCAGCAGGGAAATCTCGGCGCCGTGATGGATCAGCTCCCTGTTGACGTGCAGGACCCTGTTCTCCATGGGAAACCGCTCGGGACCCACCGTGGGCGGATTCTCCAGGTCAGCGTCCGAGAGCTCGCGGACCCCCGCGTTCCATCTCCCATACATCTCATCGAGCTGTTTTAGCGCCTCGTCAGCGGTCCCCGCGTAGGCGAATGTCTGGGAGTCGACGTCCTGGCCGCCGAAGTGCCATCCGACCCGATAGCCCAGGCAGGAGACGATGATGTGCGCCAGCCGCCAGGCAATCGTGGTCACCGGCGCCGGCACCGGGTCAGGGGACGCGGAGTCCATCGTCCATTCCCCCGAACCTGCCGACATCGGTGCGGCCGACGTGCCACGTGGGCGGATGCTCCAGCAGCCACGCACCGGCTCCCAGAAGTACTCCTCATCGGTAAGACCGTCCAGCCGCGGCCGCAGGTTTTTGTGCCAGTACCAGTCCAGCTGCTCCGCGAGCCGCTCGCTTCTTGTCATTTCCGCACACTACATACAACGGAGACCTGGCTGCGACCCTCGCGGACGCCGTCGCCGGCCGTGGGCCGCGAGAGCGTACCGCACGGGAGATGACGCTGGGGGCTGATGTGCCCTTCGGGCCGCGCCGCCGCGAGCGGTTGTTCGACATTAACAACCCGGCTGGCTGGGTTGGGTTCAATGACCCAAATGTGGCAGCCTCGACCGATGACATGACGGATGATCAAGGCCGCAGACTCCCGCCCGAGATGAGCATGAGTATCCCGAGCGAGCGCCACGCCAGAGCCTCCGACCTGCATGTTCGAAGATGGCGAAGACTCAGTGACGTTCTGTGGCTGGGCCGGTGCTTCCGGCGCCACCGGTCGTCGTCCAGGCATGGATGAGGAGAAGGACACTGAGCCTCCTCCAACTCGAACCCGCTGGTCATCGGGGACAGGTGAGGCAGCGAACTCGTACTCGTACTGACCGCGGGCGGTTGCCAGATCCCAAGATCGTCTGTCAGCGTGCGACTTCGGTGTTGGTCAGCACGAGCAGCGCCCGCAGCAGCGTCGTCGCGTAACGGGCTGACAGCCGAAGCTTGGTGATGATGCGCCAATTCCTCAGGTGCGCGAATGCGTGCTCGCAGACCGCGCGGACGGACGCGATTCGGCAGCCGGCCCGTGGTGCGGATCGCGCTTGCTGACCGTCGTCCCCTGACGGGGCTCAGCGATCCGCCGTACCCGCCTGTCGGCTCGCGTTCGGTGCCAGGTGGCTGCGGAGGATGTCGGTGGCTGCGGCCGAGGCTTGAGCGAACTCGGTGGTGTACGGGCTGAAGTGCCCGCCGGAGAGCATCACCAGCTCTTTCGGATGCAACGCCCGGTTGTAGGCGGCGAGAGTGGTGTCGGTCAGTGTGACGGTGTCCTGCTTCCCAACGATCATCAGCAGCGGGGTGGGAGAGACGCGATCGGCGAACGCGCCCGGCTCGTACATACGCGCCTTGCGGGTGGAGCGGACGGTGACGGAGTTGTCCCAGCGGGTGCCGCTGGGGAGCTCCTGGAGGTAGTAGCTGACGGCGTCCGGAGCCCTGTAGGAGGCGGCGACGGCAGGTCGGCGCTGACCAGGGCCTGGGTGTGCGGTGGTTCACCGGCCAGTTGGGCGCGTTCGTCGGCGTCGAGGGCGGCTTCCAGGGCCGGGAGGTTGTCGGGGGCGACGCGGCGCCTGGACTGCTCGAAGCCGCTGATGGTGGGTACCTGGGCGACGACGGCCTTCAGGCGGCGGTCGGGGGCGCCGAGCACGAGGGCGTGTCCGCCGGCGTAGCTGGATCCCCACAGGCCGATTCGGGTGGCGTCGACTTCGGGGCGGGCTTCCAGATAGGTGAGGGCGCGCCGCCAGTCCTCGATCTGCCGTCAGGGGTCGATGTCCTGGCGCGGGGTGCCGTCGCTGGCGCCGAAGGTGCGGTGGTCGTGGACCAGGACGGCGAAGCCGGCCTCGGCGAATACGTCGGCGAGGCGCAGGAGGGTCTGTTCCTTCACTGCGCCGTACCCGTGGGCCATGGTGATCGCGGGATGCGGGCCAGGGCCGTCGGGAAGAGAGAGCCTTCCGCGCAGAATCAGGCCGTCGGGAGCCGGAACCTCGACGTCAAGGTGGGTGGGCTGGCTCATGATTGCTTCTTCCGGGGTGGGCGTCCGGTGTCATTGAGCATGACAATCACGCCTTCCACCTTCCCCCGCGGAGTCCCATCCCGCAAATGGTTCAAATGCTGTTGGCCGACAGAATCGTGCCGCGCATGGCGGACAGCCCCACCGGCTTGCCGTCCTCACGCCGGGCGAGATCTGCCCCTTTCGTTCCAGCATCCGCGCGCGTACGGGGCGCGGCCCACGGACGGTAGGGGGTCGGAGGGCTGCTCTCCCGGCCGAGGCCAACGCCGGGTTCTCCCTCACCCCGTGGCACGGCCCGGACGGGATGAGGGGCTTGCTGCGCGAGACGCCCCCGCGCCTGCGCTCCAGCCGGCAGCCCAACCTGATGGACGGCTGCCGGCTCGGCACGGTCCTTACCTTGAACCTCGTCGCGTCAATGGTCGGGCTCGCGAACCTCGCCCTACGGGGCGGATCGTGCAGTCGCGGACTGGATGCGGCCGGTGGACTTCCCACGATGAGCGGCCGCCGCATCCTCCACCTCTCCTTCGACCTGCCGCCCGAGGTCGACGTCGAACTCCCGGAACGACTGCGCCGCTTGCTGGAAGACTTCACGCCGCGCGTGCAGATGATCGAGGACGGCGCCGTCCTCGACCTCACCGGAGCTATCCGGTGGTGGCAGCGCGAGGCGGCTGGCGCTGTCCGGATGGTGGCCTCCAACACCCATGCAATCTCAGGGGAGTTCGGCGATTTGGTCATACAAGGGACGGTAGACGTCGCCACTGACAACTCGCCCGGTCGGATGAATCCGGAGCCTGAACAGAACTCCGGCCGTACACGAACACGTACTGACAGACGTGGACCCGACCCGAGAAGCGCACCTGTCCGAACCCGGCCTGCTCGTCATCGACGTGGCGGGCTTCGACGAGGACACCGTCCTCGCTGCGCTTTTGCATGACTTGCCAAGATCGTCTCTCACTAGATGTCACGTCAGGCCAGCAATTTCCCAGCTCACCCTGACCATCAAGTGACACTCAAATGAGAGAACGTCGCGAAATCCCAGCGCGAAATAACACCTGCCCGTCCTGTCGGCGAAGCACCTTGACGGTGGCAGGAACGGCCGAGTGAGGGTCTCCGTATACGAGCACGACCTACCCAGCCCCGCCACGAGTCACTGACCGGTCAAGGAGACAGGCTCTGGGTATTGGACGGCTTCCATCGTCGGCCGCCGTATCGGGCGAGGGCTTCGGTGAGTTCTGTCCGCCCTTGCCCCTGCGCCCGGCTCGCCAGGCAGTCAGGGTGGGCCCGATCAACTCCCAGCGGGCATCGGACAGATCGCTGGGATACGGGCGATGACGCGTCACGTTTCGTTAGTACCGTCGGGCACAGCCTGTCCTCAGGGCGCAAACGGCGTCATGCAGGGGCGCCTTGGGATCAGACAACCTGGTGGGATACCAGCACGTTACTGCCTGCGTGATGACACGGTCAGGCGGGCTGCCAGAGCTCGATCCGATTGCCCTCGGGATCGGCGACCCAGCCGAATCGACCGACACCCTCCATGTCCTGAGTCTCTGGGGCCACATCCGCTCCCTTGGCGCGCAATTGCGCGAGCATCGCATCCAGGTCGCGGACCCGGAAGTTGAGCATGGTCTGCTGGGCGCGGGACCCGAAGTAGTCGGTCTCGGACTCGAACGTCGCGAACACCGTCACCCCGGCTTCCTGACGCCACATGCCGTTCTCATCGGCGTCCAGGCCCAGGCAATCGCGATACCACGCACTCAGGGCCCCCGGGTCGGTGGCCCGCAGGAAGTATCCGCCGATTCCAAGCACACGTTCCATGCCGCTATCTTGCCAGGACGGCAATCGGACGGGCTGGCACCACACCATCGCCCGCTCAGGTCGACGACCGCCTTAAGAACCGCCCCGGTGGCACGCTCCTCCCGCGATCGCCCCGGCCCCGTTCCGCCTCGCGCGGCTGTGTGACCACCATGCGCCGAGGGAGGCTACGTATTCCACCGAACGAGGTCGGGACCGGGGGCGTGCGCGCCTCTTTGTCGCCGATCCCGCGCGCAGGACGCACGATCCGGTGGTTTGTTGCGGCGGCCGGTTCTCAGGCGAGAACGTTGACGGCTCGGGCGATCACGAGTCCGAGGATGAGCAGGGAGACGAGGGACTGGACGGACATGGCGATCTTGGCCCATGGGGCAAGTGGCATGACGTCGGTGGGGCTGAAGGCGGTGGAGTTGGTGAGCCCCAGGTAGAGGTAGTCGATGAAGCGGGGGCGCCAGTCTGTGGCGTTCAGGTCGGGGCTGAGCTGCTGGGGGAAGGCGAGTTCGGGGGTGGTGGGCATGCGGTGGGCCCGGGCGGCAGCTCCACCGCTGTCGAGTTCGAAGTACAGCAGGGAAAAGGCAAGGACGGTGGAGGCCCAGACGCTGCCGCCTGCCTGCAGCAGGCCGGCGGCGGAATTGGTCTCGGTCCCGCCGTGGATGAGGTCGTCGATCAGCTGGACGGTCGACCAGATGGCGCTGACCGCCAGCACACCGGCCAGGGCGATTGATACCGCACGCAGGGTGGCCAAGCGGCGGCTGATCCGCCCCGGGTCTCCCGCGATCAGTGTCACCAGGAGCAGCCCTTCGGCCAATGGGAGCAGCCAGCGGGGCCCCAGGCGCAGGTCGTCGGGCAGCAGCAGGGTGAGCACCATGGCGGCGACCACGGCCACCGCCATCGGCCAGCGGGCCTCGCCCTACGCCGCCTGGTGCGGCTCCGGCTCGTGCGAACTGCTCGGACCGCCGGGATCGGTGGGGTGACGTCCTGTCATGTTCGGCTGCCACGCGTGGTGCCATCGCGCCGACTGGACAGGGGGGCGTCCGGCATGTCCTCACCCCAGTCTCCTCGGGGGTCGGGCGGTGCGGCCGCCCTCTACTTCACTGAAAGCTACCTCGAAACCTGGCGGGGGCACCTCCTGACGGGCGCGCGTCCCGTATCCGACCGACGCGGGCCTGTCCGCCCCATCCGTTGTCGCCCTGAGCGAGATTGACGCCGCTGGGCAGGTGAATGCTGACGTACGCGAAGCATCTGGGGTTGTACTCGGAGGAAATCGACCTGCCAGGGCGCCAGTTGGGCAACTTCCCGCAGGCATTCACCCATCTGGCGCACTTCGATGCGGCGATCACGCTGGACGCCATGCTGAACCGCACGAGGAAAGGCGGCACGTAGTCCGCTCAGGCGCTGCACGACGCCGGCCGAAAAGTACGACGGTGTCGCCCTGCTGCGGGGTGGGCGACTGTGTCTCGGTGACCGGGACCAGCCGCCGGACAAGGCGATGACTTCAGCTTCGAAGGAGTCCGGCGCATCGGCCGACGCCCAGAAGGTGATGGCGCTGGGCGACTCGGCTCAGACGACCGGTGACGGCGGCACGGGGTTCTGGAGATCACGCCGGGCACGATCGTGTGCGTGAAAGAAGGATCCGGCGAGACGTCGGCGAACGGAGCGTTCGCCGTGGTCACCATCCGATATCTAGCGAGGGGACCCGCGCCTTTAGGCGTGGGGGGAATCGCTTCTTTGGGCTGCTCTGACCTCAACTGTGTTTACGGATCTGCACTGTTGACCGCAACGAGATGTGTGGCGC
>NZ_JBVHRI010000026.1:0-125797 GCF_055566975.1 Streptomyces sp. NPDC027189 | reverse complement strand
GCCCGGCGTATGAACGCGTCGAAGTCGTCGATCGTGCCCAGGTCCGGGTGGACCGCGTCGTGGCCGCCCTCCGGGGAACCGATCGCCCAGGGCACGCCGACGTCGTCGAGGCCCGCGGACAGGGTGTTGTTGGGGCCCTTGCGGAAGGTCGTGCCGATGGGATGGATCGGGGGCAGGTAGACGACGTCGAAGCCCATCTCCGCGATCGCGGGCAGGCGTTCGGCGGCCGTACGGAAGGTTCCGTGAGGCCGCTCCGGGGTGCCCTCCGAGCGCGGGAAGAACTCGTACCAGGCTCCGTACAGCGCCCGCTTGCGTTCCACGAGCAGGGGCAACGGCAGCGAGCGGGTGAGGCGTTCACGCAGGGGGTGCTCCGTGAGGGCGGTGTCCACCTCCGGGGTCAGGGCGGCCGCGAGACGGGCGGCCGGCGGCCGGGACTCGTCGCGCAGGGCATTCGCCGCGGCCAGCACCGCGTCCCGGCCCGCTGTATCCGGTACTCCGGCGGCGGCCCGCTCGTGCAGAGAGGCGCCCTCCTCCAGGACCAGCCCGAGGTCGATACCGGCCGGGACCTTGATCTCGGCGGAACGGCGCCAGGCCGCGACGGGATCGGTCCATGCCTCCACCAGGTAGGTCCAGTGGCCCACTTCGCCCGGTGTGACGTGGGCGCCCCAGCGGTCGCTGCCGGGGGCGAGTTCGCGCATCGGCGTCCACGGGCCGAGGCGGCCGCTCGGATCGCGCAGTACGACATTGGCGCCGACGGCGTCCTGGCCCTCGCCGAATACAGTGGCGGTGACCTGGAGGGTCTCGCCGGAAACCGCCTTCGCGGGCCTTCTGCCGCACTCGACGACCGGGCGGACATCCACGATCGGGATGCGGCCGGTGTCCGGGTTTGCGTCCATGCGTTTCGCCTCCGCCGTCCTCGAGCCCCACTTGTGGTTCGCGTGACTGAGCCCAGCCTGCGCTTCAGATCCGTGCCGGAACGTCCCGCAGGTAGTGCTCGGCGGCGTCCGCGGCCTCCCGCGCGCAGCGCTTCCCCATCAGGACGCACAGGGTGTATCCGGTGTTCTCGAAGTTGCCCCGCACCACATGGTCGGCGGGAGCCGCGAGCAGCAGGCGTTCCCAGGCCCGGTATCGCTCGAGATGCCTGGCGACCTCGGCTTTGGCAGGCAGCAGCATCACGCTGGTCACCTTCCCACTCTCTCGACCGCGCACGGCTGGCCGGGATGGCGGGTGAGGGCCGTGCACGCAGGGACTCCGGTCCGTTACAGAAGTCAGAGCCCTCACCCATGGTGCCCGCACCGCCACCGAGCGTCTTGTTGGGTCTTCAACCACATTGGGAGGTGCTCTCGTGTTGCACCAATGGAGTAGTGCTCTCACTCTGGGACTGACTCAGAAGCGATCAGTGCTCACGCTTTGTGATCGGGGCTCGGCCCGCGAGGGCGAGGAGAAGCGGGAGCTTCGCCGTGAGGAGCCAACGACGATGAAAGCTGCAGTGCCCTGCTATTACCACCTCGACGTAGAGGTCAGCCCGGAACGGGTCGGACAGGTCAGGCGCATTCTGGCCGCGCACCTCCGGTACTGGAACCTGGAGATTCTCGTCGAGTCCGTCTGTCACTGTGCCGAAGCTCTGCTCCACACCATCGAGGAGCACGCGGCGGACAAGAACACGACCATCGAGATGTGGTGGAACGGCCAGCACCTCATCGCCGCCGTCTCGGACAACAACCAGGACATCCGCCCGCACAACGCGCCGCAGGGCTGCCTGGCCCAGATCGCCGCGCTGAGTGACGGCTGGGGCTGCTGCGCCACAGGCGCCGGCGGCAAGATCATCTGGTTCTCGTGGCGCGCCCGGGCCGCCGAACGCGCGCCGCTGGTTCCGGCCGCACCCGTCCCCAGCCTGCAGGAGGCGCGCCAGGCGCCCCGCGAGGCACCGCTGCCGGAGCCGGCGCTCGCCGGCCTCCGTGAGGATACGGAGGCTGTCGCAGCCGTCGGGTGATCCCCTGCCGGCATCGAGGCCGTGAACGCCCTGCGGTGATCGGGTACGCACCGGAAGCGGTACCCCGAGCCAACGGGCGCGGCCATCGACGGCGGAGGAGCCGACTCTCCCCGCTCACCGAAGTCGCCGAACGCGTCGATCGCATCATGATCGACGCGTTCGGCGACTCTCGTACGTCCGCTTATCCCGCCGCACCATGGGGAGTTCGCCGAGGCCCCGCCGGGCAGCGCGGCGCGTGCCACAATTGCGCCGTGGATCGGGGGATCCTCGAACGCGAGCGCGAGCTCGCCCAGCTGGCTGCCGCCGCGCGCGAAGCGGCCGACGGCGCCGGGTCCGTGGCGCTCGTCTTCGGCGAGGCCGGTATCGGCAAGTCCAGCCTGGTCAAGGCCCTGCCCAAGGTGTTGCCCGCCGAGGCGCGCGTGCTGTTGGGGGAGTGCGACGACCTCGCGACGCGACGGCCGCTCGGGCCGTTCCGTGACCTCGTGGGAAGTGTCGGGCCGGATCTGGCGCGGGCGCTCACCGAGGGTGGCGACCGCCATCGGGTGTACGACGCCCTGCGGGTCGAACTGAGAACGGCGCCGCATCCTGCGGTACTCGTCGTCGAGGACGTGCACTGGGCGGACGAGGCCTCGCTCGACGCCCTGCGCTTCCTCGTCCGCCGGGTGGAGCGGCTCCCGGCCGTACTGGTCCTGACGTACCGGGACGACGAGTTGGGCCGTGCACACCCGCTGCGCCATCTGCTCGGCCAGGTCTCCCGTGCCGAGCGCGTGCACCGCCTGCCGCTGAATAGGCTCTCCGCGGCGGCCGTACGCCGACTGAGCGCCGCCAGCCGACTGGATCCGGCCGAGGTGTACGAGGTGACGTCGGGCAACCCGTTCTTCGTCGCCGAGGTGGTGGCGGCCGGCGGGACCGGGGACGTACCGCCGACCGTTGTGGACGCCGTACTGGCGCGCCTGCGAGGGCTGGACCACGGCACTCGTGACGCGCTGGAGCAGCTGGCCGTGGTGCCGTCGGCAGTGGAATTCCCGCTGGTCAACGCGCTGTTGGCGGAAGGGATGACCGCGCTGACGGCTGCCGAGCAGCGCGGCCTGCTCGTCGTCACTCCGCAACGGGCGGGCTTCCGGCACGAGCTGATCCGCCGTGCGATCGCCGACTCCCTCCCCGCCGCACGGCGGATGGAGCTGAACCGGCACGTGCTCGCCGCGCTCGTCGCCACACCGGACTGCGACGCCTCCCGGATCGTCCACCACGCCGCCGAGGCGGGCGACGAGGAGGCGATCGCGCGCCACGGGCCCCATGCCGCCCGCGACGCCTCCCGGGCCGGCGCGCACCGCGAGGCCGCCGCGCACCTGCGCCTCGTCCTGAGGCAGCGCAAGCGCTTCGCCCCGGCCGAACGGGCCGACCTCCTGGAACGCTACGCGGTGGAGAGCTACACCATCGCTGACTCCGCGGCTGCCGTCCACGCCGAGCGGGAGGCGGTCGAGCTGCGCCGGTCCCTGGGCGACGCGCGGGCCCTCGGCGCGGATCTGCGGTGGCTGTCGAGAATCCACTGGTGGGCCGGTGATGCCGAGGAGGCCAGGAAAGCCGCGCGGGAGGCCATCGCGGTACTGGAAGAGGCCGGGGACGACCGGCTGCTCGCGCTCGCCCTCAGCAACACCGCCCAGCTGCACATGCTGTCCGACCGGCACGCCCAGGCGGTCGCCTTCGGTGAGCGCGCCATCGACTTGGCCCGCCGGGCGGGAGATCTGGAGATCCTCGCCCACGCTCTCAACAACGTCGGCGCCGCCCGCTGGAGGGCGGGGGACCCGCTGGGCCGTGCCCAGTTGGAGGAGAGCCTCAAGGTGGCCCTCGGGGCAGGCGAGGTCGAGCACGCCTGCCGGGCCTACGCCAACATCATCTGGACTCTGCTCGAAAACCTCGACTACGCGGAGGCGGACCGTTTTCTGGCACCGGCCATGGATCTGGCGGACCGGGCGGAACACCTCGGCTTCCTCAGCTATCTCCAGGTCGAGCTGGCCATGCGCCGACTCGCCGCCGGGGCCTGGGACGAGGCCGAGAAGTACGCCGAGCTGGGCGCACACGATTTCGTGCCCGCCCGCTGCCCCGCGCTGACGGTGCTGGCCCGGGTGCGGGTGCGCCGCGGCAGCGGTGGCGGCGACGAACTGCTCGCACAGGCCTGGGAGATCGCCGTGCGGAGCAGCGAGCTCCAGCGCACCGGACCGGTCGCGGCGGCCCAGGCCGAGTCCGCGTGGCTGCGGGGCGATCACCGGGCGGTGGTCGCGGCCGCGGGCCCTGTCTACGCCGAAGCTTGCCGACTGGCCTCCGTGCCGCACCGGGCGGAGCTCGGCTACTGGCTCGCCAAGGCCGGGCACCTGGTTCCGGCGGATGGTTCGAAGCATCCGTACACATTGCAGACCGCGGGTCACTGGCGCGAGGCGGCGCAGGCCTGGGAGGCGGCGGGGTGCCCGTACGAGCACGCGGCCGCCCTCGCCGAGAGCCCGCACCCGGACGACAAGCTCACCGCGCTCGCCGCTCTGGACGCCCTGAGCGCGGAGCCGCTCGCCCGTCTGGTCCGCGGGCAGCTGCGCGCGCTCGGGATGCGACGGATCCCGCGGGGTCCGCTCGCGGTGACCCGGGAGAACCCCGCCGGCCTCACGGAACGCCAGGTGCAGGTCATGCGGCTGCTGGCGGAGGGGCTGACGAACCCGGAGATCGCCGACAAGCTGGTGGTGTCGGTGCGCACGGTCGACAACCACGTCTCCGCCGTACTGGACAAACTCGGCGTCCATACCCGACGCCAGGCCGCGGCCCGTGCCGTGGAGCTGGGCATGTTGCCAGGCCGCTGAAAGGTAGGTAGCCGCCCGGAGCGAGCTGGGTGGCGGGCACGGATACCTGCGGAGCGAGGAGCCGGACTAGAACAGGCGCATCGGACCCATCGGAGGGAGACTGGCAAGGGAGCCCGGATACGGGACCCCGGAACCGGTCCCCGGACACGGGGGATGCACATGGCGATCACACCGGCACAAGCGGCACGTCAGGAACTGACGGGATTCAAGGGGCAGTTGATCGGACCGGAGGACTCCGGGTACGACGAGGCCTGTACCGTGTACAACGCGATGATCGACCGGCGGCCGGCCCTGGTGGCGCGGTGCACCGGCCCCGAGGACGTCGCTCAGGTCATCGGCTTCGCCCGCGACCACGGCCTACCGCTCGCGGTGCGCGGCGGCGGCCACCATGGAGCGGGCCTCGGAACGTGTGACGACGGGGTAGTCCTCGACCTCTCCCCGCTCAAGGACGTCGAGGTCGACCCGAACGCCCGCACGGTACGGGTCGGCGGCGGCTGTGTCTGGGGCGAGGTCGACCGGGCCACCAACGCGCACGGCCTGGCCACACCGAGCGGCATCATCTCCACGACGGGCGTCGGAGGCCTCACGCTCGGCGGCGGTATCGGGCACCTCACCCGCAAGTGCGGGCTGACCATCGACAACCTGCTGGAGGCCGAGCTCGTCCTGGCGAACGGTGAGCGCGTACGCGCGAGCGCCGACGAGAACACCGACCTGTACTGGGCGATCCGCGGTGGCGGCGGCAACTTCGGCGTCGTCACCTCGTTCCTGTTCCGGCTGCACGAAGTGAGCACGGTCGTCGCCGGTCCCACCTTCTGGCCCGTCGAACTCGGAGCCGAAGTCCTCGCCGCCTACCGCGATTTCCTCCCGCACGCGCCCCGTGAGCTGAACGCCTTCTTCCTGTTCGGCTCCGTCCCGCCGGGCCCGCCGTTCCCGGAGGAGATCCATCTGCGCAAGGTCTGCGGCGTCGTGTGGTGCCGCGTCGGGGACGACACGGACGCGGCGGCGAGGGAGATGGCTCCTCTCCTGGACGCCCTGCCCCAGCCGCTGCTGCACGGTCCCGCGCCGATGCCGCATCCCGCGATCCAGTCCGCGTTCGACGGGGTCTACCCGCCCGGGGACCAGTGGTACTGGCGCGCGGACTTCGTCAACGACATCCCGGGCGACGCGGTCGATCTGCATGCCAAGTTCGCCGCCGAGATGCCCACGTGGAAGTCGACGATGCACCTCTATCCCATCGACAGCGCCGTCCACGACCTCGCTCCGACGGACACCGCGTGGAGCTACCGCGACGCCCGCTGGGCATCCGTCTTCGCGGGCGTGGACCCCGACCCGGCCAACGCCGACGTCATCAGGCGTTGGAGCGTCGACTACTCCGACGCGCTGCACCCGTTCTCCGCGGGCGGGGCCTACGTCAACATGATGATGGACGAGGGCCAGGAGCGCGTACGGGCCTCCTACCGCGACAACTACGCCCGCCTGGCGCGGGTCAAGGCCGACCGTGACCCCGGCAACCTGTTCCGCCTCAACCAGAACATCGAGCCGGCGGTGCAGGTCTGAAGGGCCTGATCACGGCTTGCGGGCCACGCCCCCGTGGACGTCCGTGGGCTCGGGCGACGTACCGGGCTCCGGGCGCCACAGCGGGCAGGACACAATGCCGGGGTCGACCAGTTCGAGGCCCTCGTAGTACGCGCTGATCTGGGTGGGGCTGCGCAGAACGTACGGGATCGCCCCGGTGTCGTCGTAGCCCTGCTGGGCCTCCTTGAGGGCTGCGTCGGTGTCGGTGCTGTCGTAGTGCACGAAGTAGCTGCCGGAGGGCAGGGCGGCCTGGAGGCGGCGGACGATCGACTTGGCCTCCTCGTAGTCCTGGATGTGGCCGAGGATGCCCATGAGCATGAGGGCGACGGGCTGGTCGAAGTCCAGGACGCGGCTCGCCGCTTCGATGATCTTCTCGGGCTCGTGCAGGTCCGCGTCGATGTAGTTGGTGACGCCCTCGGGGGTGCTGGTGAGCAGCGCCTGGGCATGGCGGAGCACCAGGGGATCGTTGTCGACGTAGACGATGCGCGACTCCGGCGCCACCCGCTGTGCGACCTGATGGGTGTTGTCGTACGAGGGCAGGCCGGTGCCGATGTCCAGGAACTGGCGGATGCCGAGCTCGCCGGTCACGAAGGTGACGGTGCGAATCAGATAGTCACGGGAGGCGCGGGCCATGGTCTCGATGTTCGGGGCGACTTCGCGGTAGGCGTCGCCCGCCACCCGGTCGACCTCGTAGTTGTCCTTCCCGCCCATCCAGTAGTTCCAGATACGAGCCGAGTGCGGCACCGTGGTGTCGATCTTGGACAGCGCCTCTTGGTCGGGGGTGGACTGGCCGTCTGCCATGAGATGTCTCCTGCCGTACGTCACGCGGTCGGTCTCCAACTTATCGTCAACGCCTGTGTGTGGCCCCAGAGTTGGGGCAGCGGGGAGGCGGGACCGCGGATCGGATGGCCCAGTTCTGCCGCGTCGACCGTCACGACGGGGGCATGCTGGGCCAGGGTGCGCAGTGCCCGCTCGTACGCGCCGACCGCCTCGGTGTCGTCCGCCTCGCCCGTCACATGGATGAGGGCGCCGTCGCGTTCGGCCACCGCTTCCGCGAAGTCGAGTGCCTGGATCCACGTCACCCGGGAGCGCCCGCGGCGCAGCGGTCCGTAGACCAGTTCGTGGACGAGGCTGCCGTCGATGGCCAACCTCCCGGGCGCGGCGAGGAGTTCGCGGTAGGGCTGGGTGGGGTCCACATGGTGAAGCTGCCCGCGCGAGCGGCGAATCATGAATCCGTGGCGGGCCAGTTCGGCGATCAGGGCGCTCCTGCCGATGCCGTCGGGGCCGTCGACGACCAGCGTCCGACACTGGGCGAGGGCCTGGTGGAGGATCATCCCCGCACCCACTCCCTCCGAGACGACCGACTCCCTCAGTGTGCGGGGGACAACCCGCACGGGGGAGTAGGCGTGCGGGTTGTCCGGTTGTGCGGGCGTAGTGGTGCAACCTCTGGGGGTCCCGCGGTGAGGATGCTCAGGCGATCAGGAAGTCGGCCTGCCCGGACTTGGCGCCCTGCAGGAACGCGATCACCTCGTCCTGGGAGTAGACCAGCGCCGGCCCCTCGGGGTCCCTGGACTGACGGAAGGCGACGCTGCCGTCGGGCAGCCGCTTGGCCTCGACACAGCTCCCGCCGTTCGTGCCGCTCCAGGGCTTCTGCCAGCCCTCGGTGCCCAGATCGACGGCGGGCATGCCGCTGTAGACGGATCCCATGGATCACAACTCCTTACGCAGTTCACCCAGGATGGCCCTGGTCCGAGCGACCGGCTCCGCCTGCACGGACATCCGGTCCAGTACTTCGAGATAGCTGACGACGTCGTCGGGCCGGTCGACGTAGACCGCGCCGACGAGGCTCTCCGTGTAGACGACGTCGGGGAGTTCGGAGAAGCCGAAGCGGAAGTGGTGGAACGGTCCGAAGGCGCCCGGGTGGGCGCCCACCTTGAAGCGCATGATCTGGATCCGGACCTTCGGCATGTCCAGGACCTCGTGCAGCCGGTCGATCTGAGCCCGCATCACCTCGGCCCCGCCCACCGGGCGGCGCAGCACCGTCTCGTCGAGAACGGCCCAGATCGCGGGTGCGTCCGGCTTGGCGAGCAGGTCCTGACGTTTGATCCGCAGGGCGACGCGGCGGGCGATGTCCTCCTTCGACTCGTTGGGGAAGCCGACGCGCATGAGCGCGGTGGCGTATTCGGACGTCTGCAACAGGCCGGGAACGTAGTGGGGTTCGTAGAGGCGGATGACGCTGGCTTCGCTCTCCAGGCTCACGTAGGCGCTGAACCACTCCGGCAGTACGTCGCGGTACTTGTACCACCACCCCGGCTGGTTGGCCTCCCTGGCCAGGGCCAGGAAGTCGTCGATCTCCGCCGCCGGAACCCCGTAGGTGTGCAGCAACTCCCGCACGTACGGAATCCGGAGTCCGACCTCGGCCTTCTCGATCCGGCGGACCGTCAGCGGCGTGACCTCGATGGCCCGTGCCGCGTCCTCGAACGACACCCCTGCCCGTTCCCGCAGTTGTCGCAGCCGTTTTCCGAGAACCATCCGCAGGACGGTGGGTGCGCTGCCGCCAGAGCGGTTCTCGCTCACGTCCTACCTCCCGGAACGGCCGTCACAGCGTGCAGTGTGCCACGCGGCCGATGACAGAGACAGGGCGATGCGAAACGTTCTGAAATTATCAGAACGCCGGTTGCATGCTGAGTGTGTCGGCCTCCATAGTGATCGAGTGACGTGTCGCACACTCCGTGGCGACTACGCGCAACTGTGCTCGGCCGTACGGGAATTGATGTCCCGCCAGGTGCGTACGGGCGCAGCCGCACGCGACCGTGAGGCGAGACCGGGATGGCCACCGTGACCGACGGACAAGCAAGGAACGCCGGCAAGGCCCCCACCGGGGTCAACAAGGTGCTGACGGCGGCCCTCAAGGAAGCCGGCTGCTCCTACGCCTCACTCGCCCTGCGGGTCAATGAGCTGGGCCGCCGTCAGGGCGCGGACTCCCACTACGACAAGGCGTCGGTCACCCGCTGGCTCCAGGGCCAGCAACCGCGGGGAACCACACCGGAGTTGATCGCCGCCGTACTGTCCGAGCGGCTAGGCCGCGCCGTGTCGCCCGCGGACCTCGGCTTCCACTCCGATCAGCAGCGCCCGGTCGCGAGCAGGGCGCTCGTCTATGGCGAAGACGTGGCAGAAACCCTTCACACCCTGGCCGAACTTGGGTCCACCGACATCTCCCGCCGCAGCCTCCTCGGCTCGGTTCCCTTTGTCGCGGCCGCGCTGACGACCCCTCAGCGTGAGTGGCTGCTCTGGCTGTTGGAGCATCACGACGCCGTCGAACCCACCCTGGTGGCGAGCGGCGGGCCGGTCGAGCAGGTGCACGCGATGATCGCCATGTTCGACCAGATGGACAACCACTACGGTGGCGGCGGAGTGCGCACCAGCATCGTGCACTACCTGTCCACCGAGGTAGTCCCCCTGCTGCAGCGACGCGGTACACCGCCGCGGCTGCGCCGCCAGTTGTACGCCGCCGCCGCGCGCCTGGCCGCGATGGCCGGGTGGAGCTCGTACGACGCGGGGGAGTACGGCCTGGCACAGCGCTATATGACCCAGGCGCTGAGACTGTGCGCCGAGGGACGCGACCGGGTGCTGGGAGGTCAGATCCTGGCCGGACTCTCCCATCTGGCCACCAATCTCGGCCGCCCCGACGAAGGGGTGGCACTGGCCCGCGCCGGGATCGTCACCGCGAAGGAATCGGGCAGCCCCCTCGGCCTGATGCGCCTGTACGCCATGTCGGCGCGCGGGCACGCCGCGCGGGGGCGCTCGGACGAGGCCTCCGAGGCGCTGCGCCTGGCCGAGCGACAGTTGGACGCGAGCAAGGGAGCCGCCCAGGAGTCGGTGTGGGTGCGTTATCTCGACCACCACTATCTGCAGGCCGAGTCCGCCCTGTGCTTCCGTGACCTGGGCCTTGCCGCGCAGGCGGAGCGCACGGCGAGCGAATCGCTCAGCGCCAACGCGGACCGGCGCAGGCGCCAGGCCATCAGCCGCTCCGTCCTCGCGACCGCGCATCTCCAGCAGGACCGGCTGGACGAGGCCGTCGGCACGGCGACCGAGGCGCTCGACACCCTGAGCACCGTGCACAGCGAACGGTCGATCCAGGCCCTGCGCGACTTCCGCAGGCGGCTCGAGCCCCGCCGCCACGAGCCCGTGGTACAGGAGTTCGAGCGCAGGTCGCGCGCCGTACTGGGAGCGGCGGCATGACCGGCACGGGGGCTCCGGACGCCTTAGTACCCGTCGGGGGAAGGGGCGTTCTGAGCGCGGTCGACCGGCAGGTGGGCGCCGGAGATCCCGCTCGACCAGTCCGACAGCAGGAACGCCACCACGCGGGCGACCTCCTGCGGCGCGACCGGCTCGCCGCCCGGCAGCTCCGCCGCCACGAATCGGGCGAACGCCTCGGGTTCCTCCCTGCGCATCCGGTCCCAGCGCCTGCCGGGGATGAGCATCGACCCGGGGGAGACGGCGTTCACGCGGATGCCGTCAGCGCCGAGCTCGCGGGCCAACGAGGCGGCCAGATGGATCTGCGCGGACTTCGCGACCCCGTACTGGGCGTGCGGGCCGGGCTTCCAGCCGGAGATCGACGAGATCACCACGACCGAGCCGCCGCCCGCCGCCCGCAGATGCGGGACCGCCGCCCGCACCAGCCGCGCCGCATGGCCGACGTTCACGTCCCAGGTGGCCGCCCAGTCCTCGTCGTCCGCCTGCTCGATGCCGCCCCCGCGAGAACCACCCGCGCAGGCCACCACCCCATCCAGGCCGCCGAAACGTTTCGCCGATGCTGTGACGAACCCTTCCAGCTCCTCGGGCGCGGTGACATCGAGCGGCTGGGTGAACACGTCGGAGTCCATCGACGTGGCCAGCGCCTCCAGGTCGAGCGCGGTGCGCGCACAGGTCGCCACCCGCGCGCCTTCGGCGACCAGCAGTCGCACGATCTGCTCGCCGAGCCCCCGCGTACCACCGGTGACCAATACGCGTTTGCCGCGCACCCCCGGCCCTCCGGTGCCACCGCTCCGATGCACCGCCACCCGGCCCCCGCTCACGTTCCTCACGCGATCGAACATACATCCAATGCCACTACGTGCCTGCAACCGGACAACCCCCATACCCCCTGGTCCACCCGCCGCTCCGGCGTGTTGGCTGCACGGGCAGCCACCGAGACCGTCCCCCACCCGTGCTGCACCCGAAGGAGGATCGATGACGGCATCCAGGGCGCATCGCCGCGGGCCGTCCCCCTCACTGGCGCACGACGCGCTTGCGCCGGCGCACAACGTCCACGCGGCCGACGACCGCGCGCCCGCGGGCCGGGCCGGGCCCGCTGAGGCAGCCACGATCCCCGTGTCCCCATCGAGCCCTGTGAGCCCCGTAGACCCCGTGACGCACGCGATGCCCGTGAGCGAAGCCCACCTCCTGCGGACCACCGTCCCCGCCCACCCCTCGCGCGCGGTGGGCGTACGGGCCATGCTCGCCGAGCACCTCACCCACCTGCGGCTGCCGGCCGAATGCCGCGACAACGCCGTCCTCGCCACGGACGAGTTGTTCGCCAACGCGGTCAAACACGGAAGTCCCGACCGCGGCGACATGATCACCGTCACCATCGAGTACACCGAGCGAGAGCTGCGCGTGACGGTCGCCGACAGCTCGCCCGACCTGCCGCGCCTGCGTACGCCGGACGGCGCCGAGGAGTCGGGACGCGGACTGGCCATCGTCGCCGCACTGGCCGACGACTGGGGCACCGCACCGCCCGACCCGGGCGGCCCGGGCAAGAAGGTGTGGTTCGCGCTGGTGCTTCAGGGGATGTCGTGAAGGGTTCCCCGGGGCACCTCGCGGTCGTCGACACACGCCAGGATCAGGAAGCCGCGCGGCGGATGATCCCGGAGCTCGCGGCGGCTCTCGCCGGGGAGCTGGTGCGCCGGGCGGACGAGGAGCGGCACCTCATGCGGCAGGCGCGGGTGGACCCCACCTCGCGGTGCCGAGGCGCCCTCCACGAGTGCCGCGAGGCCAATGCCGAAGCCCTGCGGACGATCGTCCGCAGGCACGGCTGGCCGACCGCCGACCTGGTCGGCGCGCCCGCCTCGACGGCAGCCCTGATGATCCTGCTGCATGCCGCCGACCTCGACTTCCAGCTCAGGTGCAGCGACCTGATCGCCCAGGCCGCGGCGGACGGGCGCTGCCCGGCCCTGCATCACGCCTATATCGCCGACCACTGCGCCGTGGAGGAGGGGCGGCCGCAGTTCTACGGCACCCGTGTCAATCCGCTGACCCTCCGTCCGTACCCGATCCGCCGGCCCCGGACCGTCGACGAGCGCCGGCGCGACGTCGGCCTTGGTCCGCTCGACGAGCAGATGCGGGCACTGCGCGCGGGCGGATGAGCCGCCGCTGGACGTGATGTGCAGCACGCGCGGAAATGCCGTCGCGGCCGCCGGGGAAAGGTTCCGGCTGGGCACGGCTTGATCGCCGATCAAGAAAAGGGAAATCCCTGGCCACGGCATGTTCCGCGCATTTGACACTTCGTTCGGAGCACAGATAGGAAACAGCTCTCTGAGGTGAGAGGTGGACTGTGCGCGAGCCGAACGTGGTCGGGGACTGGCAGGAGTACGACGAGCATGCCGGCCTGCGTGTCCGCGTCCACGGTGTGGAAAAGGCGGAGCCGCCGCGGGGGCGGGACGAGGCCGCCGACGGACTCACCTACTTCAGATTTCGGGTCACGGTTGAAAACCGCACGACCGAGCATTTCGGTATCCATCTCGAAGACGGACAGATCGATATTCGTGTCGGCTCCGACGGTGAGAGCGCGTTCCTCGACTGGCGGAACTCACAGTTCATCGAGGGCTTCGACGTCTACCCGCTGCGCCGGGCCACGGCGGTCCTCTACTCCGCGGGCCCCGACGCCTTCCTGCACCGCGTGGACATCCAGATCCAGCTGAAGGTCGACGACGAGTGGACCGAGCGCTATCTCTGGGCGGGCGGCATCGACCTGTACGAGACCTCTGCCGACGACGCGGGCACACCCCCCGGCACGGCCAGGGACAGCCTCGCCTGCCAGGTGAGCAACTTCCTGCGGAGGGAAGCGGACTCGTGAGCGCCGGGTGCTAACGCTCCCCGGCCGGGTTCTGCTCCACCCACTGGATGAGGAGCTGGCGCACGTAGGGATTGCCCTCCTGCGCGGCGTGCGCCAGTCGCTCCGCGCTCGCCCGGGCCGCTCGCCAGCCCGCCGGGGTGTCTTCGCCGTACGCCTGGTCGGCGGTGGCCAGCGCATCGGCCGCCAGATGGCGGAGCTCCTCGGACAGATCGTCGTCGGCCGCGGCCCGGTACGCCTCCAGGCGCAGGGCCGCCAGGTCCTGGGGGGAACCGGACGGCAGGGTGTGGGGCTGGGCATACCCGCTGACGGCGATGACCACGCAGAAGGTGGCCACGTCGCGGCGGCTCTCCCGCTGCCCCTTGGCGATGGCGGGCGCGAGCCACGAAGGGGCCCTCCAGTGCGCGACCGCCGCGGCCGCGACGAGGACGACGGACAGCAGCACGACGGGAATCCAGCCACCCAGGACCCAGCCGATCGGCCCGAGCACCAGGAAGCCGGCCGCGCTGCCCAGCCATATGCGACGGCGACCGAGTCTCAGGTGTCGAGGATCCATACGGCTCAGTGTCGCAGGGGCAGGTGGGGCGCGATGAGGGGGCGGGCGAATCTCGCGGTCACCGTGCCTCTCGCCCGCCACCGAATGGATGGCCGGATCACTACGGCTTGCGTCCCACCCCGCCGTAGGCGTCGACGGCGACGCCGCTCGACGAACCACCGGGTTCCGGACGCCACTGTGTGACCTGGACGATGCCAGGCTCGGCCAGTTCGAGCCCGTCGAAGAAGCCGCCGATCTCCTCGACGCTGCGCACGTAGTACGGCACCGCGCCACTGGAGTTGTAGGCCTCCGACGCCGCGATCATGCCCTCGCTGGTGGCGGTGCCGTCACAGATGACGAGGTGACTGCCCGGCGGAAGGCCGTCCATGAGCCGGGAGACCAGGGCCCGCGCCCGCTCGTACTCGGCGACGTGGCCGAGCGTATTGAGGATCATCAGGGCGACCGGCCGGGAGAAGTCCAGCGTGCCCGCGGCGGCCTTGAGGATGGCTTCGGTGTCGTACAGGTCGGCGTCGAGAAACGCGGTCGCGCCCTCGGGCGCGCTGGTCAGCAGGGCACGGGCGTGCGCGAGCACCATGGGGTCGTTGTCCACGTACACGATCCGCGCGTCCGGTGCCAGTCGCTGCGCCACCTCATGGGTGTTGTCGGCGGTCGGCAGACCGGTACCGATGTCCAGGAACTGCCGGATGCCCTGGTCCACCGCCAGATACCGGACCGCGCGGCCCAGGAAATGCCGGCTGGTGCGCGCCACGTCCACCAGGCCGGGGAAGATCTCCTGGATGCGGTCGCCGATCTCGCGGTCGACCTCGTAGTTGTCCTTGCCGCCGACGAAGTAGTTCCAAAAACGCGCGGAGTGGGGCTTGCTCGTGTCGATCCGGGCGCGTATCTCGGCGGCGGCGACGAGCTGGGGATCAGGGTCTGACACGGGGAGCGCCTCCTGCGCAGCGATGTTCGACGGCCGAACATCAACGTAGACGAACCGGCACGGCCCCCGCCCGGCTCCGCCACCTCAACTCGGCGTCGGCATACGACTTTTGGCCACCCGCGCCACGCACCGCACGCCGGGCCGTACATGGTGTGCCGCCCCCGTCACGACGCTTGCGTCCGCCGTCACGCTGCCCCTTCGGCGCCCCGGCGCTAACGTGGCGTACATGCGCCGTACGAGCCGCCGGAAGGCCGGAACCATCATGGCGGCAGCCGCGCTCGGGCTCACCGCCGGCTGCGGGGGCGGCGGAGGTGCCGCTGCCGCATCCGCCGCACCGACGCCCCACGCGTCGAAGACGATCACGGTGTCCAGCACGGCCTTCGCGAGCGGCGCGACCATCCCGCGCCGCTACACCTGCGACGGCGAGAACGTCTCACCACCGCTGGAGTTCGACGGTGTGCCGGGCGCCGCCGCCGAGCTGGTCGTCCTGGTCGAGGACCCGGACGCCCCGCACGGCACCTTCGTGCACTGGGTCGTATGGGGCATCGATCCGCACGAGACGGCGCTCGGCACGGGTGAGCTGCCGAACGGAGCCGAGCAGGGCCGCAACAGCTTCGGGAAGCGCGGCTACGGCGGGCCCTGCCCACCCAAGGGCAAGCCCCACCGCTACGTCTTCTCGGTCTTCGCCGCCGACGCGAAGCCGATCCTGCCCAAGGACGCCTCGGCCGACGAGGTCAAGCGCGCGCTCACCGGGCACACCGCCGCATACGGCACGCTGGTCGGCCGCTACGGTCGGTGACCCGGCTCGCGCGCCCGCAGTCGGCGGCGACGAACGGCCGGCGTCGAATGGCCGGTGTCGAATGGCTGGAGATGACCCTGGCCGCCCCGGGCGCGCGTACGTACGATGCCGTCACTCCCGGTCTTCACGGCTCCTTCACAACCGGGGGTGAAGTGCGCATGCGCTTTTGTCATGCGCATGATTCAACGCTTGATCCAACGCACTGGTCTGCGACGGTTCCCCGCGCACGCGGAACCGCACCCCCCATTCCACGACGGCACACATCCCGTGCTGCCGCCGGAACGCCAACGCAACGGATTGGAGCACCATGGCTGGTGGGCTGCTTCTGGGCGGCGCGATCGCCGCCCTGTTCGCCTCAGCACTCCCGAACCAGGACCCGTCCTCCGGGTTCGTCGACCCGCCCCCGGACAAGATCGTCATCAAGGTCGCCACGGTGAACGGCTCCGGCTGTCCCCAGGGAACCGCCGCCGTCGCGGTCTCCCCGGACAACACGGCCTTCACGGTGACCTACAGCGACTACCTCGCCCAGGTCGGGGGCAATTCCGACCCCACCGCGTTCCGCAAGAACTGCCAGCTCAACCTGATCGTCCACGTTCCGCAGGGCTTCACGTACGCCATCGCCAGCGCGGACTATCGCGGCTTCGCCGCACTCCAGCAGGGCGCGAGCAGCACCGAGAAGGCCTCGTACTACTTCCAGGGCTCCCCGAACACGGCCGCCATCGCCCACCCCTTCAGAGGCCCGTACAACGACAACTGGCAGGCCACGGACACCACCGACTGGGCACAGCTGGTCTGGGCGCCCTGCGGTGTTCAGCGGAACTTCAACATCAACACGGAGCTGCGCGTCAACGCGGGCACCTCCGCGCCCGGCAGCAGCAGCTTCATGACCATGGACTCGACGGACGGTGACATCAGCACCATCTACCACCTGGCCTGGAAGGAGTGCCCCGCCTCCTGACCCACCGCACCCGGCCCCTGTTTCCGACAGATGGGTCCTTGACCGGCTCCGCCGCACCGGAGCCGGTCAAGCTTGCGGACAAGCTACGGGAGCAGCTTGTCCATGGCCGCCGGGCCTTCCTCCTGCAGCTTTCGCTCGGCCCAGGCGAGGTTCTTCGGAGTGATGTCGCGGCCCGTGGCGAGCACCAGATCCTCGGCGGTCACGTCGCCGCCGGAGCCGGTGTGCAGCAGCGCGTCGGGGGTCGCCTTGTCGTCGGACGGCGCGGGCGAATCGGGTTGGCTGGTTGTCATGATTTCTCCCTCTTCCACCTGACCTGTTCTCACGCTACGGGCATTCCGCGCACCCCGCGCGACGCATCCCGCGCAGACGCAGCTCAGGGGGCGTTCCTCGGTGGGAGGGGCCCCGTTCGGGCGTACAGCGATATCGGCCGCCGCTCCTGGAGGTGATGGTGGAGGGAATCGCACACCTGCGACTGAACGGAGCTTGCAATGCGTATTCGTCTGATGGCTGCCGCCGGGCTGGCGAGCGTGGCCCTTCTGGCCGCCGCCGGGGCCGCCGCCGCCGACCCCGACCCGGTCGGTGTCGCCGTGGGCAGTCCCGGAGTCGTGTCCGGCAACGTCATCCAGGTCCCCGTCGACCTCGGCCTCAACCTCTGTGGCAACTCCATCGACGTGCTGGGCCTGCTGAACCCGGCGTTCGGCAACAGCTGCGTGAACGACTGACCGCCGCGTGACGCCGGGCAGGGCTCTTCCCTGCCCGGCGGACGGCCGGGAGCAACGGAATTTACGGAATCAACGGAATCAAGGAGATTTCGGTGATCAGGTGGTCTCCAGGGCGACCCGGTGGCTCACTCGTCCTCCCCGGTGAGCCGCGCGTCCGAGGGCGGGATGATCCGGGCCGTGAGATCCGGTTCGGCCATCTCCGGGTCGAACGGGAACATCGGGCGGCGGATGCGGCGGTGGCCCAGCCGGACGAGGTCCTGGTCGACGCCGCCCGGAGTGAGCGCCAGCTTCCAGCCCACCGACATGTCGAACAGTTCCGGTTCCAGATAACCGATCTTGACGAGGACGATGTCCGCGCCGCGCGGGTCGAGCGCGAGGTCGGTGAAGTCGTGCTCGTGGTGGTACGGCTTGCGGAGCCTGGTGATGATCACATACACGCTGCCCACCCGCAGCACCACCTCGGTCTTCGCGTCCCGGTCGCCGTGCCGGACCGCGTGCACGACCCCCGTCATGGTGAGCGGCCCCGCGTGCCGGTCGTCCACCTCGGCACCGGCCGTGACCGTGACGGTCGCGCCGACACCCGCCTTCTCCGCCGCCTCGACGGCCGCCGGGCCGGGCACCGAGGCGTAGATCACCGTCGGGCCGGACGCGTCCTTGAAATCCGGCCGGGCGAGAACCCGCTTGAGCCCCCAGGTGACATCGCCGGCGCCGCCCGCGGTCGGATTGTCACCGGTGTCGCTGATGAAGAACGGCCGCGCGTCGGGGGAACAGGCGAGCGCCTCGTCGAGACACTCGTCCAGTGACCCGGTCGGCGCCACGAAGGCGAACGCGTGCCGTGCCTCCCAGAAGCCGCGGGCCAGCCGTTCGGCGCCCGCCGTGGCGGCGGCCTCGGACGGTCCGGTGACGACGACGGCGGCACGGTTGCGCGGCTCGTCGGCCCAGGCGTACCCGACCCAGATCGCGGCGTCGGTGACGCCGTCCATTGCCTCCACGTCGTCGACCGCCGCGTAGACGCTCCTGGCGGGTTCGATGCGCGTCGACGTCTGCTCGCCCGCCAGCAGCACCGGCACCGGGATCCAGGCTTTGACCGGCCGGGGAGCGCCGGTGGTGAGCAGGTCCACGAGATGGCGCGCGGCCCGCTCCTTGGTCTCCAGGTGATCCTCGTGCGGGGCCATCCGGTAGCAGGTGATCAGGTCACTCATATGGGCGAGCTCGCGTGACACATTGCCGTGCAGATCCATGGAAGTGGACACGATCACGTCCGGACCGACCGTCTCGCGGATCCGGGCGAGCAGGACGGCCTCGGCGTCGTCGATCCCTTCCACCGTCATGGCGCCGTGGACGTCGTACCAGAGGCCGTCGAGACGCGGCATCGCCGCGAGCCGCGCGATGAGTTCGTCGGAGAGCTCGGCGAACGCGGCGGCGGTCACGGTGCCGCCGGGCAACGCCTTGCCTACGAGCGCGCCGCGCCACGCGGCGGCGTCGAGCAGCGGTGTCCCGGGCGCGAGGAAGGGATAGCGCGTCAGGACGTGCGCGCCGCGCAGCGGATGGAAGGCGGGGGCCTCGGTCCGGGCCGGCGAGAACGTCGACGACTCGATGCCGAGTCCGGCGATGGCGATGACGGGGTGGGCGACGGGGGTGCGGGGTTGCGGCACGGCTCCTCCTTGCGACACGGCTGCTCGTCCTCCTTGCGGCACGACTGCTCGGGCTCCTTGCCACATGGCTGCTCGTGCTCCGTGCGGCAGGACTGCGCGTTCTCCTCGTGGTGGCGCGGTTCCTCGATCGGTGCTCCGTGTCAGAAGTCCGTGCGCGCGGCGCCGTGCCGCGCTTCGGGGTGCGGGGCGGAGACACCGGTTCCGGTGACGGCCTGGAGCGCGTGGGCCAGCGCACGTTGGAGGGCGAACTGGCCTGCGCCGACGAGCCCCGCGTCCGCGCCGAGGCTCGCCCGCTCGATCACCAGATGCTGGGTCACCAGGGGATGGCAGCCTTCGTACAACTGACTGCGCACGGCGGCGACGAATGGTTCGAGCGTGGAGAGGATGCCGCCGACGTACACGGCATCGGGGTTGAAGAAGTTGACGTTCGCGGCCAGCACCATGCCGAGGTAGCGGCCGGCCTGGCGCACAGCGCGTGTCGCCTCCGGGTCGGCGTCGTGCGCGAGGCGCACGACGTCTTCGATCGTGGCGACGTCCAGGCCCCGCTCGCGCAGGATGCGCACCAGCGCGGCACCCGAGGCGACGGTCTCCAGGCATCCTGTGTTGCCGCAGGAGCAGGGAATGTCGTGGCCGGCTTCGACGCGTACGTGGGTGATCTCGCCCGCCGCGCCGGTCCCGCCCCGGTACAGCCGCCCGTCCACGATGACGCCCGCGCCGATGGCCGACCCCATCTTCACCATGATCGACTGGCGACACTCGGCGGGCCGGACGCTGTGCTCGCCGACGGCCATGCAGTTGGCGTCGTTCTCGATCGCCGCCGGAACGCCGAACCAGTCCTCCAGCCAAGCCTGAACGGGAAATCTGTTCCAGCCCGGCATCCGCGACGGCAGCGTCACCACGCCGGAGGCGACGTCGACCGGGCCCGGGAGGGAGAGGCCGACCCCCTTCAGCAGTTCCCTGCCGTGCTGCTCGGCGAGTGCTTGCAGGGTCTCGGCGAGTCCGGGCAGCGCCGCCTCGGGACCCTCGGCCGTCGCGAACGGGACGGTCGAGACATCGGTGAGCCCGCCGCCGGGCAGCACCACGCCGACGTGCGCGTGCCGGCCGCCGAGTTCGGCCGCGACCGCGAATCCTTCGCTGCCGCCTAGCCGCAACACCTTGCGCGGACGCCCTCCGGTGGAGGAGCGCGTGCCCTGCTCCGCGACCAGCCCATGGGTCACCAACTGGCCGACGGTGAGCGAGATCGTCGACGGCGCGGCACCGAGCAGATCGGCCAGTTCGGTGCGGGTGGTCGCCTGCCCGGAGGCGAGGAGTTCGAGGACGCGCTCGGCCAGTGAGGAGACGCCCGTGACGCCCCTGCGGTGCGACACACTTTTTTCAGACATGGACGAAGTAACTTCCGACGTGGGGTCCGAGAAGGGGAGCGTACGTCCAAAGGATCGCCTCCCGACTTTTTCCAGAACAGCAGAAACAGACTTTTTACAGGGAGCCGTCTGTTTCTTCGATGGTTCGGGTCGTTGACTGGCTCCGCCACACGCCATCTCTCATCCCGAGGAGAGCCATGTCCCCTGCTCGCCCGACACTCGTCGCCGGTGCCGTCGTCTCGGCGGGCACCCTGCTGCTCGCGGGCTGCTCCGGCACGAGCGGTACGTCGTCCGCGTCACGCGACTCCATCAACTACGCGCTGCCCGCGAACTTCACGCCGAACTGGATCCTGCCGGTCGGTACCGCGGCGCACCTCAACACCAACAACATCTCCATCGCCGCGAGCCTGTGGGAGCGGCTCGTCGCGTACGACGGTTCCACAGGCGAGGTCGCCTGGAACAAGAAGGCGTCCATCGCCACCGCGGCTGACTTCGCGTCCGACGGCAAGAGCGTCAAGATCACGCTGGGCGACCGAAGCTGGAGCGACGGCAAGCCGATCACCTCGCGCGACGTCGAGTTCTGGTTCAACCTCATCAAGGCCAACAAGGCACAGTGGGCGGGCTACACCCCCGGAAAGTCCCCGGACAACTGGACCTCGTTCAAGACCATCGACGACCGTCACTTCACGATCACCTTCGACAAGGCCTACAACTCCCAGTGGATGCTGGCCAACGAGCTGAGCGAGATCACCCCGCTGCCGCAGCACGCCTGGGACAGAACGGGCGCGTCGGCGACGGTGTCGGACGCCGATCGGACGGCCGCGGGTGCGAAGAAAGTCTGGACGTACCTGAACACGGCCGCGAAGAACATCTCCGGCTACGAGAAGAACGCGCTGTGGAAGACCATCAGCGGCCCCTACGCGGTCAAGTCGTTCTCGACGTCCGGCAAGGTCGTCCTCGCGGCCAACAAGAAGTACGACGGCGGTGAGAAGGCGAACATCGCGACGGTGAACCTGCTCCCCTTCACGACGGCGGACGCCGAGAAGAACGCCCTGCGCTCCGGCGGCGTCGACTACGGCTACATCGAGGCCACCGACCTCGACCAGAAGGACCGGTTCACCGCACAGGGGTACACGGTGAAGCCATGGTCCGGCTGGGCGATCACGTACATGCCGTACAACTTCAACAACCCGTCCATGGGCGCCGTGTTCAAGCAGCTGTACGCCCGCCAGGCGGTCCAGAAGTCGATCGACCAGGCCGGTCTGGCGAAGGTCATCTTCAACGGCACCGCGGTCCCCGGCTACGGCCCGATTCCACAGGCCCAGTCGTCGGACTTCCTTTCCCCGACGCAGAAGGACAACCCGTACCCGTTCTCGACCTCAGCGGCGAAGACACTGCTGGCCGGCCACGGTTGGACGGAGCAGGGCGGCGTGATGGTGTGCACCGACCCCGGCACCGGCTCAGACCAGTGCGGTGCGGGCGTCGCCAAGGGCACCAAGTTCCAGATGCAGGTGCTGTCGCAGTCCGGTTCGACCGTCACGGACAACATGATGAGCGCGATCCAGTCCTCGCTGGAGAAGACCGGCATCAAGTTCTCGATCAAGACCGCGCCCGTCAACTCGGTGCTGTCCCAGACTCCGCCCTGCACCGCGAGCCAGTCGATCTGCAAGTGGCAGCTGTCGTTCTTCGGCACCGCGGGCAGCTGGTACTTCAGCGCCTTCCCGACGGGTGACTCCCTCTTCCAGAGCAAGGGCGGCTCGAACTTCGGCAGTTACTCCAACCCGGAGGTCGACAAGCTCATCACCGCGTCGACGACCTCCAGCTCGCCGCAGGCCGTACGGGACTACAGCGCCGCCGTCGCCAAGGACCTGCCGGTGATCTGGCTGCCCGAGCCCGACTACCAGATCTCCGTCGTCAAGAACGGTCTCGGCGGCTTCGCGCAGGACTCACTCGCCAACTTCCACCCCGCACAGTGGAAGTGGACCAGCTGACGCCGCATGGACACCCTCCTCTACCTGACCCGGCGCGTCCTGCAGTCGCTCGTGGTGATCCTCATCGTGACCATGGTGGTCTTCTGCCTCCTGCACGCGCTGCCCGGAGGTCCCGCGCGCGGAATCCTCGGCCCGCAGGCGACCGCCCAGCAGATCGCGCAGTTCAACCACGAGCAGGGCCTCGACCGTTCGCTCCCCGTGCAGTACGTCTACTACCTGCGCACCCTTCTGCACGGCGACCTCGGCACCTCGTACACCCTGAACGAGGCGGTCTCCCGGCTCATCGAGCAGCGCCTCCCGAAGACGCTCGTCCTCACCATGCTGTCCGCACTCGTCGGACTCGCTCTCGCGGTTCCGCTCGGCATGTGGCAGGCCGTCCGGCGCAACAAGCCCGTCGACTACGTCATCACGACGCTCGGCTTCGTCGCCTACTCCACACCGGTGTACTTCCTCGGACTCGTACTGGTGCTCGTGTTCACCCAGCTCCTGCCCTGGTTCCCGTCGCAGGCACCCCAGGGCGACACACTCGGGCAGGTGCTCGCGCAGCCGAACGCGCTCGTCCTGCCGGTCGTCGCGGGAGCCGCGTCCATGGTCGCCGTGTTCAGCCGGTACATGCGCGCCGCGACGCTGGAGAACCTCTCCGAGGACTACGTACGGACCGCCCGCGCCGGCGGCTCCGGGCCGCGCGCGATCCTGTGGCGGCACGTGTTCCGCAACTCGCTGACCCCCGTCGTCGCGATGCTCGGCTACTACGTGCCGGTGCTCTTCGGCGGAGCGCTCGTGGTCGAACAGCTCTTCAACTACCCGGGAATGGGGCTGCTGTTCTGGAGCGCCGCGCAGTCCTCCGACTATCCGGTGCTGCTCGGCTGCGTCCTCGTCATCTCCGTCGCGACCGTCGTCGGCACGCTGCTCGCCGACGTCGTCCAGCGGGTCATCGATCCCCGAGTGAAGGCGGGCCGCGCATGAGCGCCGTATTGCCGGTGACACCACCAGTGGAGGCGGCCGCCGGGTACCGGCTCTCCGTGCGCCGGTTCGCGCGGAACAGACTCGCCGTCGCCGGGCTCGTGGTCGTCGTCCTGTTCCTGCTCTTCTCCTTCCTGGGCCCGTTGTTGTACTCGACCGACCAGACTCACACGAACCTCACGCAGGTGAATCTCGCGCCCAGCGGCGCGCACCTGCTCGGCACCGACGCCGTCGGACACGACGAGCTCGGACGGCTCATGTACGGCGGCAAGGTGTCGCTCCTCGTGGGCCTCGCGGCCGGCATCCTCGCCACCGTCATCGGCACGCTCTGGGGAGCGATCGCCGGCTATGCGGGCGGCTGGATCGACGCGGTCATGATGCGCGTCGTCGACGCCGGGATCGCGATCCCGGCGCTCTTCATCCTGCTCGTGGTCTCCGCCATCACCACCCCGGACACCGCCGGACTCATCGTCATCCTCGGTCTGGTGTCATGGCTGGTGCCGTCGCGGCTCGTCCGGGCGGAGACCCTCACCCTGAAGAACCGCGACTACGTGCTGACCCTCCGCGCCATCGGCGGCACGCACGGACGGGCGATCGCCCGGCACATCCTGCCGAATTCGGTGTCGACGATCGTGGTCGCCGCGACCTTCCAGGTCGCCGACGCGATCCTGCTCGTGGCGTACGTGTCCTATCTCGGCCTGGGCGTGCAACCGCCGTCCACCGACTGGGGCGGGATGCTGTCGGCCGGGCTCACCGCCGCCTACTCCGGGCGCTGGTGGCTGATCGTTCCGCCGGGCCTTGCCATCATCCTCGTCGTGTGCGCGTTCAACGCGATCGGGGACGGGCTGCGGGACGCGTTCGACGTGAGGGGACGGGGATGAACATCCTGGAGATCGAGAGCCTGGGCGTGACGTTCTCGACGGAGACGGGTGACGTGCCCGCGGTCCGCGACGTGTCACTGCGCGTCCGACCCGGTGAAACGCTCGCCCTGGTCGGCGAGTCGGGCTCGGGGAAGTCGACGGTCGCGCTCGCCGCGATGGGGCTGCTGCCGGGCAGCGCCCGCGCCACGGGCCGCGTCCGCGTCGGCGGGACCGACGTCATCGGAGCGACTGAGGCAGACCTCGCGGGCCTTCGCGGGCGTACCGCGTCAATGGTGTTCCAGGAACCCGCGACCGCGCTCGACCCGCTCACCCGGATCGGCGCGCAGATAGCCGAGGTCATACGCAATCACCGGCCCGTCCCGGTCAAGGACGCCGCCCGGGAGGCGGTCGAGCTGCTGCGCCGTGTCGGCATCCCCGAGCCGGAGAGGCGGGCGTCCGCGTTCCCCTTCCAACTCTCCGGCGGGCAGAGGCAGCGCGTGGTCATCGCCATGGCGATCGCGAACGCGCCGAGCCTGCTCATCGCGGACGAGCCGACCACCGCGCTCGATGTCACGGTGCAGGCCGAGATCCTGGATCTGCTGCGGGGGCTCGCCGCCGATTCCGGCACGGGGGTGCTGCTGGTCACGCACAACATGGGCGTCGTCGCGGACTTCGCGGACCGTGTCGCGGTGATGCTCCAGGGAGAGGTCGTGGAGACGGGCCCGGTGGAGGAGGTGCTGCTGCGGCCCACGGACGAGTACACGAAACGGTTGCTGGGGGCGGTGCCGAGGCTGTCCCTCACCGAGCCGGTAAGTGGCGCTCGCGACCGGCCCGTTGAGGACCCGGTGGTCGATCTCCGCGAGGTGTCGGTGCGGTTCGGTCGAGGCCGCCGCGCGGTAGGGGCGCTCGATGGTGTCTCGCTCACGGTTCGCCCCGGCGAGACCGTCGGCCTCGTCGGTGAGTCCGGCTCCGGCAAGTCGACGGCGGCCCGTGTCGCACTCGGCCTGGTACCGCCCTCCGCGGGCTCGGTCTCGCTCTTCGGCGTCGACCTCGGCAGAGCCAGGGGACGAGCGCGTCGCGCCCTGCTGTCGGGCGTCGGCGTGGTGCTGCAGGATCCGGTGGCCTCGCTCGACGCCCGGATGAGTGTGGGGGAGTGCGTCGCCGAACCGTTGCGCGTGCACCGCGCGGGCATGTCGTCGGCCGAGCGCCGGGCCCGAGTCGCGGACGTACTCGAACTCGTGCGTCTGCCACGGGACTTGGCGCACCGGGGGCCACGCGAACTGTCCGGGGGGCAGCGTCAGCGGGTGAGCCTCGCCCGCGCGCTGGTCCTTCGGCCGCGGCTGCTGGTCGCCGACGAGCCGACCAGCGCACTCGACGTCAGTGTGCAGCAGTCGGTGCTGGAGGTGATCGGCGAACTCCAGGACGAACTCGGCTTCGCCTGCCTGTTCGTCTCCCACGACCTGGCCGTCGTACAGCAATTCGCCCAGCACGTGGTCGTCCTGCGTGCCGGGCACGTCGAAGAGGAGGGCAGCACCGCGACCACGCTCCTGCATCCGCGCACCGACTACACGCGGCGCCTCATCGCCGCCGTGCCCGTACCGGACCCGGTCCTGCAACGCCGTCGCCGCGACGAACGCCGCGCCGCCACGGAGGTCAAGGCGTGACGGCGTCCCGCACCGGCCGCCCTACGCCCGAGGTGTACGCCGGTGTCGACATCGGCGGCACGACCACACAGGTCGTGCTCTGCACGGCCGACCTCGCCGTGGTCGACAGCGTCGAGGTGCCCACGCCGGCCGCCCGCGGCGGCCAGGCGATGATCCGCGCCGCACTCGACGCGCTCGTGCTGCTCCAAGGCCGCGTGCCCTCGCGCCTGCTCGGGGTCGGAGTCGGCGCGGCCGGCGTGGTCGACACCCATACCGGGCGCATCCTCGTGGCGAGCGACTCGTTCACCGCCTGGGCCGGATTCCCGGTGACGGCGACGATCGAGAAGGCGCTCGGCGTACCGGCCTTCCTCGACAACGACGTCAACGCCTTCCTCCGTGGCGAGGTGTCCAAAGGTGCCGTCGCGGGCGAACCGCACGTACTCGGGATGACACTCGGCACCGGAGTCGGCGGCGCGCTGTGGATGAACGGCACGCTGGTCGACGGCCCGCACGGGGCCGCGGGCGAGATAGGGCACATCCCGGGTTTCGGCGAGCTTCCCTGCACCTGCGGCGGCCGGGGCCATCTGGAGACACTCGCCTCCGGCCGCTCCATCACCGCGCGCTACGGCGAGCGGACGGGACGGAACCTCACCGCGCGGGGTGTCGCCGAGGCGGCGGTCGCGGGGGATCCCGACGCGATCGCCGTGTACGAGGCGGCGGGCGCGGGGATCGCCCGCGCCCTCCTGATCACGGCGGGCCTGGTGGACCTCGCGACCTTCGTGATCGGCGGCGGTGTCAGCGGGGCGTGGGATCTCCTCGAACCGTCGATCCTGGCGACGCTCGCCGCCGAGCCGCCCGTCAGCGGGCAGCCGATCCGGGTCGTACGGGCCCGGCTCGGCAGCGGTGGCGTCGCGCTGGGGGCCGCGTCGCGTGCGCGTACGGAACTCGGGGTGGCGACACCGGTTCAGGGGCCGCCCTCGCCGCTTCCTCGGCGGTGACGTGCCTCGTGGACGGTGAGTCGTCGCCTCCTGGACGGTGCGTCGTATCTGGGTCGGTGAGGGTCGCCTCCTGGACGGGCGTCGCCTCCTGGACGGGCGTCGACCCCGGGCCGGTGAGTCGCTTCCCGGACGGGGAGCCGACGACTGACGTCCATTCATTGGTCTGTACATGACCATCAAGTCGGGCCAGACTGTGCGCCGAACACACCCCCCACCGAGGAGTCGACTTCATGCGCATGCCCGCGCGGCAACGTTGTCACGCAGTCCTGGCCGGTCTCGTCACACTCGCCACGGCGGCCGTCCTGTCCGTCGCCACCACCGCGCCCGCCACGGCCGCCGACACCTGGAACGAGGTGGGCTCGGACCGTGCCGATCCGCTCACCGAGAGCCAGGGCCTGACCTCGGTCGAGGTCCCGGCCGGAAGCGCCAACCGCTACACCGGCATCGGTACGATCCCCTCCGGCGTGTCCAGCCGCGGCTGGAATCACGTCGGCGACCCGGACGCCTCCTACAACGGCTACTACATCGAGCCGTACCAGAGCGACTCCGGCGGCTCGAAGATGTTCCGGGTACAGGCACCGGGCGGCGGCTGGTCGGAGTACGTCCACGTGCTGAGCGCGGGAGAAGCGCTGAACAACTCGTTCGTCACCATCGCCCCGAGCGGTACGTGGATGGTGTCCGGCGAGTACGGCACGATGAGCCGCCTGCTGGTGTTCCCGACCCCGGGCGTGAACCCGACTACGACCCCCTCGGCGAACCTGCCCCAGGCGTCCACGATCAACCTGGACCACGCGGTCCGCGACATACAGGGCTGCGACTTCGTCACCGCGACGCAGCTGCTGTGTTCCTCCGACGACCCGGCGGGCACGCTGTTCGGCATCACCAAGCCGCTGCTGCAGGTCGACCTGAGCGGCGAGCCCGGCTCGGCGGACGTCTCCGGCCATGTCACCGCGCTCCGCCAGCTCCCGCTGCGCAGCTCCTGCTCGGGCACATTCGAGGCGGAGGGCATCGACTACGACCGGCGCACCGGCACCCTGCGCGTGATCGTCGTGTCGCCGGGCTTCTGCGTCCTGACCGACAGCAAGACCTACCGGTTCACCAGGAGCTGAGCGTGCGCGCCCCTGGCCGGAAACGAGGATCGACAGGAGCGTAGGCGCCCGACGCAGGTGAGGTCTAAGGTCGGAAGGAGAACAAGAGCGATTGGGGGCGGCCGACAGTGGTGCAGGACGAGGCCGTGATCGGCTGCACGGGGGAACTGCTCGTCGGCACCCGCGGAGCCGCGGGTCCCGGCGAGATCCTCGTGCGGGTCAGAGGCGGATCCGAGACCTTCCTTGCCTGGTCTCAGGAGCCCCTGCCGACAGGGGCGACTGTGCTTGTGATCGAATCTCGTGGATGTCGTGAGGTCGACGTCATCGAGTGGGCCGATCCGTTGGACGCGTTGGGCGGGGATACCGCCAACGCCGGTTAAGGAGTAGCAGGATGTTCGGTTACCGCGTTCCCGCCCCCGACGAGGCGATGCTGATCTCGGGAGGCAGGCGGGGATTGGGGGGCGCGCCGTTCCGAGTGGTCACGGGGCACGGCAAGTTCGTGCTCCCCGTCTTCCGCAAGACCCGCTTCCTCACCCTGTCGATGTGCGAGGCCGAGGTCACCGAGACCTGTGTCACCAGGCAGGGCATCGCGCTGCACGTCCGCGCCGTGATCGCGTTCAAGGTCGGCAATGACCACGAGAGCATCATCAACGCCGGTCAGCGATTCCTCTCCGACCAGGACCAGATGTCGGTGCTGACCGGCCGGATCTTCGCCGGCCATCTGCGCGCCATCATCGGTTCGATGACCGTCGAGGAGATCGTCACCGAGCGGCAGAAGCTCGCCGCGGAGGTCCTGGACACCTCGAAGGTCGAGATGGCGAAGATCGGCCTGATCGTGGACTCACTGCAGATCCAGTCGATCGACGACGGCGACGTCGGTTACATCGAGGCCATGTCCGCACCGCACAAGGCGGCCATCCAGCGGCAGGCCCAGATCGCGCAGGCACAGGCCACCCAGGCCTCGGTCGAGGCAGAGCAGGTGGCCGCGCGCAACCAGGCCGAGTACGCCAGGCAGACCGCGGTCGTGAAGGCGGAGTACTCGGCCGAGGTGGACCGCGCCCAGGCGCAGGCTGCCCAGGCCGGGCCGTTGGCGCAGGCCCACGCCCAGCAGGAAGTGCTCGCCGCCCAGACCGAACTCGCCCAGAAGGCAGCCCAGTTGCGCCAGCAGCAGCTGGTGGGCGAGATCGTGAAGCCCGCTGAGGCGGAGGCTGAGCGGATCAAGGTGCTCGCCATAGCCGAGGCGGAACGGATGAAGATCCAGGCCGAGGCAGCGGCCTCGCACGACCGTGTCGCCCTCGACCGGATGCTCATCGACCAGCTCCCGTTGATCGTGAAGGAAGCGGCGGGCGGTCTCGCCGGAGCGAACGTCAATGTCCTGAACGGCGCCGACGGTCTCGGCGAGATCGCGGCCGGCCTGGTCGCCCAGGGCCTGACGATCCTGGACTCGGTCCGGCAGAACCTGAACGGCCAGAACTCCGACGGCCGCTCCGAGAAGGCGGAGGGTCTCCTCGAACTTCAGGGGTACCTGCGTACGCCGGAGAAGGACACCGACGAGGACAAGCCGAAGGAGGGCCCGTCCTCGACGGCATGAGCCGCGCGTTGGCGGCCGCCCCCGCCGAGTTGTTTACGTTCAAGGGCGGCGCCGCGCGGCCCGCGGGCACGCTCCGCACCAGCATGCGCCGCGCTTCATGGCTCTACGGCTTGGGAGCGCTGGGCGACTTGAGCGGCGGCGCCCGTTTCGGCGCCGCCGTCGGCGCGTGAGACGTGCCCCGCCGGCGAGTGAGCCGTGCCGTATCGATGCGTGAGCCGCGCCGTGTCGACACGTGAGACGCGTCGCGTCGGCGTGTGAACCGTGCTGCGCCGGCATGAACTCGGCCGCCGTCCTCGCCCGACGGCGGCCGGACTCTTCCCACCTCATGCGGTCACCGCGAAACGGGGCCGTTGGTGGGAATCCACGGTGGTCCGCCCTCGTCTCAAGTCCCAATCGCCTTAGACTCGGCCGGAGTTGATCGCTGCATCCCGCCTGCCCCAGGAGGAGCGCATGCCCCGGACTCCCTCGCGACGTACCGCACTGCACGGCCTCGCGGCTGTCGGCGCCGCGGTGATCGGGTTCGACCCCTTCACCCGCAGCTGGGCGGTCACCGCGTCCGACCGGCCGCTGACCGACCTCCCGCCGCTCGACGGGACCCTGCACACCGACGAGGCATCACGCACCGCCGCCGCCGACGACTTCGGACACATCGTCCACCGGCGTCCGGCCGCGGTCCTGCGACCGGGCTCCGTCAGGGACGTCGTCGCGATGATCCGCTTCTGCAACGCGCACGGATTGCGGGTCGCCCCTCGTGGTCAGGGCCACGCCACTCAAGGCCAGGCACAGGTCGACGGCGGCCTGGTCATCGAGACCGCGCCGCTTGCGGCCATCGGTGCGGTCGGACCACGGAGTACGACGGTCACGGTCGGGGCGGGCGCCAAGTGGAGCGACGTGGCCAAGGCCACCCTGGCCCACGGCCTCACCCCGCCCACCTTCACCGACTATCTCGAACTCTCCGTCGGCGGCACCCTGTCGGTCGGCGGGCTCGGCGGCCAGACCCATCGGCACGGCGCCCAGGTCGACAACGTCACGGAACTGCAAGTCGTCACCGGCGCCGGAGAGTTCGTCCGCTGCTCCCCGACGCGCCGGCGTGACCTCTTCCGCGCCGTGCTCGCCGGACTCGGCCAGTGCGCGGTCGTCGTCGGCGCCACCCTGCGTCTGGTTCCCGCGCCCGAGACCGTACGCCACTATCTCCTCCCGTACGACGACCTGCGGACGTTCCTGGACGACCAGCGACTGCTGGTGCGGGAGGGCCGTTTCGCCTATGTCGAGGGCCAAGTCACCCCTGACAGCGCCGGAGCCTTCCGCGGCTATCTCCTCGAAGCCGTCGCCTACGGCCCTCCCGTCGGTCCCGCCCCCGACGACAGCGCACTGCTGCGCGGACTGCGCCACGACCCGTCCGGTGTGCAGACGTCCGACCTCGCGTACTACGACTTCCTCGACCGGCTCGCCCCCGGCGTCGCCGCTCTGAAGGAAGCGGGTCTTTGGGCGTACGCCCACCCCTGGCTCAATCTGCTGCTGCCCGGTCGCGAGGCCGCCGCTCTCGCCGGATCCCTGCTCGACGACCTCACCTCGGCCGACCTCGGCCCGGGCGTCGTCCTCCTGTACCCACTGCTGCGCGAGCGACTGCACGCCCCGCTGCTGCGCACCCCCGACGACCCCGTGCCGTACCTTCTGGCTGTTCTGCGCACGACCCCGCCCGACGACACCGCGACCATCGACCGTCTGCTCGCCGCCAACCGCACCGCCTACGACACCGTGCACGCGGCCGGCGGCACCCACTACCCGGTCGGCTCCGTCCCCTTCGGCCCGTCGGACTGGCGTGACCACTTCGGCTCCGCCTGGCGCCAACTGGCCACTGCCAGACACACCTACGACCCGAACGGAATTCTGGTCCCGGGACAGGGCATCTTCTGACGGCACCCGGTCCTGGCGTCCTGCCTCACGCCCGCCGGCCGGGGCTCACCAGCGCTGCGGCTCGCTGCCCACGATCGCTACCGACGGCTTGCCGTCGACCCCCTCCGGGACATCGCCCGCGAGCATCACGCGGTGCATGACCCGGGGGTGGTCGACATGGGCCGCGTCACTCGGCGCCAGATGGATGGTGGCCCGGTTGTCCCAGAAGGCCACGCTGCCCGGCTCCCACCGGAACCGGACCGTGTACTCGGGCCGGGTCGCCTGCTCCAGCAGCATCTCCAGCAGCGCCCGGCTCTCCGCGCGGGACACCCCGAGGATCTGCTCGATGTAGTAGCCGTTGACGAACAGCGCCCGCTCGCCCGTCTCCGGGTGCACCCGTACCAGCGGGTGGTCGGAGGCGATCTGATGGTCCAGCAGATGGCGCACATACGCGTCGTCGCCGGGCCGTGACTGGTACCCGACCCCGAGCCGGTGCTCCGCACGCAGACCGTCCACGAAGTTCCGTACGGGCTCCGAAAGGCCCGCGTAGGCGACGGCCAGATTGGACCAGGTCGTGTCACCGCCGTACGGCGGCACCGTCTCGGCGCGCAGGATGGTCGCGGCCGGCGGATCGACGCGGGCGCCGTGGTCGCAGTGCCATCCGCGCAGCAGCGAATGGCGGCGCCGGCGCAGCCACTCGTCGTGGTCCATGCCGTAACGGCCGCCGAGTTCCAGCCGATCGGCTGTCGTCTCGACCTCGGGGAAGTCCCGGGGCGAGGCGCTGCCGCGTGACCTCAGACGGATCGGCTCGCCGAACCGCCGTGCGAACGCGACATGCGAGGCGTGATCCAGCCGCTGGGCCCGGAAGAACACCACCTTCCACCGCAGCACCGCCGCCCGGATCCGGTCGACGACCTCGTCCGCCAACTCCCCGGCCAGGTCGACTCCGGTGATCTCGGCGCCGATATGGCCGGCGACCGGCTTCACTTCGAGACGGGTGACCTGGTCTGTCATCTGGGCTCCGTTGATCGCGCTGTCGGCTCGTCGGGGACCAGCATGACCGCTCGGTCCGGCTCACGACAGGGCGCCTCGCGGGCGAGACGCACGGGAGGCGCGGCGTACACACGGGGTGTGCCCTGTGTCGCGGACATGCCTGGTCACACTCCCTGCCGGAGACCGGAAGAGGTGTCGAAAATGAAGCGCAGTGAACGGGACCCGCCCACCATCCGCGAAGGGGCGGGCCCCGTTCACGTAAGCACTCCGCCGTGTCGTGCGTGCGTCAGCTCCGATGGTCGCGCAGCGCGGCCAGGGCGCGGTCGGCGTGCGCGCTCATCCGCAGTTCGCTGCGGACCACCTCCACGACCGTGCGGTCCTGTGCGATGACGAAGGTGACCCGCTTGGTCGGGGCCATGGAGAAGCCGCGCTTCACCCCGAACCGCTCCCGTACGGTCCCTTCGGTGTCGGACAGCAGCGGGAATCCGAGCGTGTGGCGCCCGGCGAACTCCTGCTGCCGGTCGACCGTGTCGCCGCTGATCCCCACCGGCCGCGCACCCGCGGCGGCGAACTCGGCGGCCAGATCACGGAAGTGGCAGGCCTCGGCGGTGCAGCCGGCGGTGAGGGCGGCCGGATAGAAGAACAGCACCACCGGCCCGTCGCCGAGCAGTTCGGACAGGCTCCGGCTTGCCCCGGTCTCGTCCGGCAGCGTGAAGTCCTCGACCGTGTCACCCACGTTCACCCGAGACGTCATGACCGGACCTCCGCACCCCGGGCGACACCGCGCGCCCACAGGACGAGCGGTACCTGCAGCGGCAGCCGCGCGAGAGCCGCCGCCTTGAGAGGGCCGGGACGATGGCGCCAGTCCACCGCCATCTGGACGTTGGCGGGGAAAACGCCGACGAAGAAGGCGGCGGTGGCCAGCCCGGCGACACGCCGTGTCCTGGGCAGCGCCACCCCGGCCGCCAGCGCGAGTTCGGCGGCACCGCTGGCGTAGGTCCAGGTCCGCGGCGTACCTGGCAGAGCGCGCGGAATGGTCGCGTCGTACTGCCGTGGCGCGACGAAGTGGGTGACGCCCGCGGCGGCCAATAGGCCGGCGAGCAACAAGGGCGAGCGTTCCGACCGTGGCACGGTTCCTCCTCTGGGGGCCTGTCGCGCGATATTACTGGACGGTAAGTGGCAGTGGGGCGAGGTGCACCCCTTCATCGCCACCTGTGCCGGGAACGCCGGTGACTCAGGTGGCCGGGGGAGCAGCGGCGGTGGTACCCCGCGTGATTCGAGGTGCGGCTCGATGACTATCTCCTGCCCCTGGCCCTCGGGCGGCGCTTCGCCCTCCAGGCGCGCCACGGCCCGGCCGACCGCCAACTGCGCGAGGCGCCCGATGTCCTGTCCGACGGTCGTGAGGTCGACATGGGCGAGCCGGGCGAGACGGCTGTCGTCGAAGCCGACGACGGAGATCTCACCGGGGACGGGTACGCGGGCGCGCAGAACATGTCCGCTCTGTCCATTGCCCCCGCCGCCATCCAGTCGGTCGGCGTCGGCGCACCGGTCCGCATCGACGAACTCGAGGAACACTGACGACACGGCCCCCTCGGGTACGCCCCTGGGGTGTGCCCGCAGGCCCTCTGCTTGCACGCTCTTGACCCTCCCTTTTCCGAATTACCTCTGATGCAGAGCTATTCTCGAAGTGTGGAGTCAGAGAGCTTTCCCGAGGAGCTGGCCGACACCCTGGCCGGAGTGCAGCGGCTGATCCGGCGGCGGCTGCGCAGCGGCATGACCGCTCCGCGGTTGCGCGGCGCCGAGGTCGAGCTGCTGCGCCTGGTCGTGGCCCGTCCCGGCATCCGCGTGTCGGAGGCCGCCAAGGAGCTCTACCTGGCGGGCAATTCGGTCTCGACGCTGGTCAACCAGCTGGTGCGGGACGGCTATGTGATCCGCGAAACGGACCCGGCCGACCGGCGGGCCGCGCTGCTGTTGCCCACCCCGGCGGCCGACGCGCGGCTGCGCGACTGGCGGCAGCGCCGCGCGGCGCTCGTACGACGCCAGGTGGCCCGTCTCGACGAGGCCGACCGTGCGGCCCTGGCGGTGGCCCTCCCGGCCCTGCGCAAGCTGGCGGCGAACCTGCACGAGGAGGCCGAGGAGACATGACGCGGAACACGACCGGAGGTGGAGACCCCAGCCAGGACGGAATCCGGGCCGAGGCGACCGACGGCGCGACGGACGCGGCCGATGGAAGGGCCGCGCCGACGGTCAGCGGGAGGGGCGCGGCCGACGGACACGCCGCGCCGACGGGTGGGGGAAAGGGTGCCGCCGACGGGCCGGCCGCGGCAGATACCGGGACGGACGCCGTCACCTGTGCAGGGCTCGCGTACGCCTTCGGTGAGACCACCGCGGTCGACGGGCTCGAACTCTCCGTCCGTGACGGCGAGGTCTTCGGACTGCTCGGGCCCAACGGCGCGGGCAAGACCACGGCGATCCGCTGCATCACCACGCTCCTGCCCGTTCCCTCCGGCATGGTCCGTGTCTTCGGGCACGACGCCACACGCGAACGCATGGCCGTGCGACGCCTGTTGGGCTACGTACCGCAGCAGCTCTCCGCCGACTCCGGGCTCACGGGGCGGGAGAACGTGGAGCTGTTCGCCCGTGTCTTCGACGTCTCCCGCCGGGAGCGCGCGGCGCGCGTCGACCAGGCGCTCGCGGCGGTCGACCTCTCCGCCGCGGCCGACCGGCTCGCCAAGACGTACTCCGGAGGCATGGTCCGCCGCCTGGAGCTCGCCCAGGCGTTGGTGAGCGCGCCCCGGCTGCTGATCCTCGACGAGCCGACCATCGGCCTCGACCCGATCGCCCGGACAAGCGTGTGGGAGCACATCAACGCCGTGCGCGCCGCCACGGGCATGACGGTGCTCGTGACGACCCACTACATGGACGAGGCCGACCAGTACTGCGACCGGGTCGCGCTGATGCACCGCGGCCGCGTCCGTTCCCTCGGCACCCCCGACGAGCTGCGGACGGGCCTGGGCAAGCGACGTGGCGCCACGAACAACGGTGAACTGCCCACGCTGGAGGACGTCTTCCGCGACATCGCCGGCAGCGGCCTCGACGAGCAGTCAGGAGACTTCAGCGATGTCCGAAACACGCGTCGCACCGCAACCCGTGTCGGCTGACCGCGTCCACCCCGCCGGCCTGGACCTGCTCCTCGTGCCGCCCCGGGCCCGGAGTGGCTGGAAGGTGCTGCCCGCCCGGGTCGGTGCGATGTGCGCGGTCGAGCTGCAGAAGCTCCGTCACGACCGCACAGAGCTGTACACCCGGGCGGTCCAGCCGGCGCTCTGGCTGCTGATCTTCGGCGAGACCTTCACCCGGATCAAGGCGATACCCACCGGCGGCATTCCCTATATCGACTATCTGGCGCCCGGCATCATCGCCCAGTCCGCCATGTTCATCGCCATCTTCTACGGCATCATGATCATCTGGGAGCGGGACGCCGGCATCCTCACCAAACTGCTCGTCACGCCGACTCCGCGCTCGGCACTCATCACCGGCAAGGCCTTCGCCGCGGGCGTGAAGGCGCTGATCCAGGCGGTCGTGGTCGTCGTCATCGCCGCGCTGCTCGGGGTGGCGATGACGTGGAACCCGCTGCGGCTGCTGGGTGTCGCGGTGGCCGTCGTCCTCGGCTCGGCCTTCTTCTCCTGCCTCTCGATGACGATCGCGGGCATCGTACTGACCCGGGACCGGCTGATGGGCATCGGCCAGGCCATCACCATGCCGCTGTTCTTCGGCTCCAACGCCCTGTATCCAGTGGCTGTCATGCCCGGCTGGCTCCAGACCATCAGCAAGATCAATCCCCTCAGCTACCAAGTGGACGCCCTGCGCGGCCTGTTGCTGGGCACGCATGCCCATCTGGCCCTCGACTACGGGGTTCTCGTGCTGGCCGCGGCCCTCGGCATCCTGTCCGCCTCGTCGCTGCTGGGCCGTCTGGCCCGCTGAGCCCGGCTCGGCTCCGCGCTCGGCGGACCCTCGCCGGAGCCCTTCATGGTGGCGGCGCCGTGCCCTTCCTGCCGGAGGAGCACGCCCCGGTCGAGGTCGGCGAGGTGGCCCGCTCGGCGTCGGTGGTCGTGACGCGGGCTGGTGAGGGGCCACCGGTCCACGGCTGAGCGGCACGTTCAGGGCAGCGGCTGGTCCGCCCAGATCACCTTGCCGGAGGGGTTGTAGCGGGTGCCCCAGCGCTCGGCGATCTGTGCGACCAGGAACAGGCCGCGTCCGCCCTCGTCCGTGGCGGCCGCGTAGCGCAGGTGGGGTGAGGTGCTGCTGCCGTCGGAGACCTCGCAGATCAGGCTGCGGTCGCGCAGCACACGGACCCGGATCGGACTGCTGCCATAACGGATCGCGTTGGTGACCAGCTCGCTGAGGATGAGCTCCGTGGTGAACGCCATCGCGTCCAGTCCCCACTCCGCCAGCTGCCGGGTGACGGAGGCGCGCACCTCGCCGACCGCGGCAGGGTCGGACGGCACCTGCCACTCGGCGATCCGGTCGGCACCGAGCGCCTGGGTGCGGGCGACGATCAGGGCGATGTCGTCGCTCGGCCGGGACGGGAGCAGGGCGTCGAGCACCGCCCGGCAGGTGTCCTCCGGCGACCGGTCGGCCCCGGTGAGGGCGGTACGCAGCAGCTGGAGACCGCTGTCGATGTCCCGATCCCGGTCCTCGACGAGCCCGTCCGTGTACAGCACCAGGCGGCTGCCCTCCGCAAGCTCGAGCTCGGCCGCCTCGAACGGGAGGCCGCCCAGCCCGAGCGGCGGACCGGCCGGGACCGCGGGGAAGTCGACGCTCCCGTCGGGACGCACCACCGCCGGCGGCGGGTGCCCGGCCCGTGCGACGGAGCAGAGCCGGGAAGCCGGGTCGTAGATGGCGTACAGACAGGTGGCGCCAGTGACGGCGGCTCTGCCCTCCTCCGCCACCTCGTCCTGGTCGATGCGGCCGACCAACTCGTCCAGGAGGCCGAGGAGCTCGTCGGGCGGCAGGTCCAGGGCGGAGAAGTTGTGGACGGCTGTACGCAGCCGTCCCATCGTCGCAGCGGCATGCAGCCCGTGGCCGACGACATCGCCCACGACAACGGCGACACGGGCGCCGGGCAACGGCAGCACGTCGAACCAGTCCCCGCCCACCCCGGCCTGCGCGGGAAGGTAGCGATACGCGATGTCCAGGGCGCTCTGCTCGGGAAGGTTGCGCGGCAGCAGACTGCGCTGCAGCGTCACGGCCATGGTGTGCTCGCGGGTGTAGCGGCGCGCGTTGTCGATGGAGACCGCGGCCCGGGCGACCAGCTCCTCGGCGAGGGCCAGATCCTCCCCGTCGAAGGGTTCGGGCTTCTCCGAGCGCCAGAAGTTGACCACGCCCATCACCAGGGGGCCCACCCGCAGCGGGACGGTGATCAGTGAGTGGATGCCGTAGTCCACGACCCGCCCGGTGCGCTCCAGATCCTGCGCCAGCCAGCCCGGGGACCCACCGAGGTCGGGCTCGACAACGGCCTGGCCGGTGCGCAGGCTGTAGGCCTGCGGGGTGGACGGGACGAATCGGATGTGCTCGCCCACCGGATACAGCGGAGCGTCCTTACGGATTCCGCCGGACGCGGTGCGGCGCAGATCGGTGCCCACGTCCGGCTCCTGCCCGTTCAGCACGGCGTCGGCCAGATCGACGGTGACGAAGTCCGCGAACCGTGGGACGGCCACCTCCGCCAGTTCCTCGGCGGTGCGCGCCACGTCCAGGGTTGTCCCGATGCCCACCCCGGCGTCGTACAACAGTTTGAGTCGCTCCCGCGCCACGTCGGCCCGGCCGGACAACGCGCGCAGTTCGGTCGAGTCACGGAGCGTCGCGACACTGCCGGCCGGGCCGCCCTGAAGATCAGTGGGGCGCTGGTTGATGGCCAGCAGCCGGTCGCCGACCAGGTGCACCTCGTCGGTGGCGACGCGTCCCGAGGCCAGCAAGTTGGCGGTGTCCGAGTCGAGACCGAGGTCGCGGACGTCCCGCCCCTCGGCGTCGTCGGGCAGGTCGAGCAGTCGGTTCGCCTCGTCGTTGGCGAGCAGCAGCTGTCTCTCGTCGCCGACGATGATCACTCCCTCCCGGACGGCGTGCAGCACCGCGTCGTGGTGCTCGTACATCCGGGTCATCTCGGAAGGCCCCAGGCCGCGGGTCTGGCGCAGCAGGCGCCTGCTGACGAGCGCCGTCCCGCCGGTGGCCAGGGCCAGCGCGACACCCGCGGAGGTCAGCATGAGCGGCAGCTGCCGGTCCGCGACACCGCCCACGTTCGCAGTGGTGATACCGGCCGACACCAGGCCCACCACCTTGCCGTCGGGCGCCTTGACGGGGACCGTGGCCTGTACCAGTGGCCCAATGGTTCCCGTGATCTCCTCGATGACGGGGTGACCGGCCAGCGCGGGCGCGATGGTTCCGACGAATTTCTTGCCGATCCGGTCGGGCTTGGGGTGCGTGTAGCGAATCCCGTCGGTGTTCATCACGACGATGAAGTCCACCTGCGACGCCTTGCGGGCGGCTTCGGCCCGTGGCTGCAGCAACGCCGTGGGATTGGGGGCGCTGAGGGCCGCGCGGGTGCCCGGTGCGTTGGCGAAGGTCTCGGCGACCGCGAGCGAACGGTTGCGGGCCTCCTGGGTGCTGTCATGACGCACCTGGAGCACCAGAGCCACCACGCCCGACACGACCAGGAGCAGCACGATCACCACTTGCAGGAGGAAGACCTGCCCGGCGACGCTGCGCCCGCCCAGCGCCGACCGGAGCCGGGCGGACGGGCTGCGTCGGTGCCCGCCTCCGTGTGGCCCGTGCTGATCGCGAGGGGTCTTGAGGCGGCGGGTCGACTGAGCCCGGGATCGACCCAATAGTCCGACCATATGCCTATGTCTACACTGCCCGACGCCCGGAGGCGAGAGGCGTCACGCAATGTGAACGAAGCTCGCCGGGGCCGTGTGGCATGGGCCGGCGCCGCTCGTTGTCGCGAGTGCTGCTGTCGAGGGGATCTGGCCGCATCATGGAGGGGTACCCATTTGCCCGCATTCGTTCCCAGCGTGGGAGGGCGTCATGAAGACCATGGACCACTACCGGCTGACCTTCACGCATCCCGGATCGGGTACCAGCGTCGTGACGGACGAGGTGGTCGTCGAAAGGACCGACAGCTTCGGCCCGGGCGGCAACCCGGTGTACAGCGATCCGACGGGCATCCTCCGTGCCGAGATCAGCCCGGCGGGGGAGGTGCGCATGCTGGCCAGTGGCGCCTACCAGTCACCGATCAACCCCTCCGTCGAACCGATTCCCTGACGACGTCCGCCCCTTCGGCTCCGCCCGGTCGGTGTCCCGCAGCTCCCGGACGAAGCGAAGGCCCGGGCGGCCGGCCAGCCGGATCTCGCCGACGGACTGAAATCCCGTACGGGCCAGGACGGTTCGCGAGCCGGTGTTGTCGAGGGTCGTGACGGCCCGCAGCGTGCTCAGGCCGTACTCCGCTACGGCCAGGGCGCAGACTTCGCGCACGGCTGTCGTGGCGAGTCCCCGCCCCGCGGCCCGCTCCGCGATCCGATAGCCGAGTTCCGCCGAACCGTCCGCCACGTCGATCAAGTTGATACGTCCCAGCACCGCACCGCCGCCGTCCACCACGAGGTGGAGGAAGTGCAGCCCCGCCACCTGTTCGGCGAGCAACTCGTCGTGCCGTGCGTCGAAGTGGGCGAAATAATCGTCGCCCCGGTCGGGAATCGAGGCGGCGAAGTAGTCCCTGTTCTCCCGCTCGAACCGAAGCAGAGCAGGCGCGTGGTCGAGGCGGAGGAGCTGGAGTCGAGGCATCCCGCAATGCTATGCACTCTCATGCCGCGGACGTGGTGACGCCCGAGTTCTTCGCTGCTGTCCGGACCAAGTTGCCCTCCCGCGCACGGTGTTCGCGCACCAGCCGGACGGCGATGGCACCCTCGCCCACCGCGGAGGCCACCCGCTTGACCGACCCGCTCCTGACGTCTCCCGCGGCGAAGACACCCGGCACAGTGGGTCGCAGCATTCGACGTGCCCGCAGGTCGGACAGAGCCTGAGATGCAGCTATGGGAAGCTGAGCCGCAGACACTCCTCGCAGCCCTGCGGGGTGCGCGGTGTCACCGGCAGTGCGGACGACAGGTGCGGATCCAGCGGCAGGGCGACTCTCCTTACGGGGAGAGGAGTTCACCGGCGGCGCGAGCGCGTGCGTACGCGTTCACCGGCGAACCGCCAGGCTCTCCTCGACCCACTGCCGCAGCGCCGGAGCGGGTGCCGCGCCCGTCTTGCGGGAGATCACCTCACCCTTGTCGAGCAGCAGCAGGGTCGGCACGGCCTGCACCTGGAAGCGCTGGGCGAGCCGTGGATTCTGGTCGATGTCGACCTTGACCAACTTGACCTGCCCGGCGAGCTGGTGGGCCACCTGTTCCAGCGCGGGGCTGACCATCCGGCAGGGCCCGCACCAGGTGGCCCACAGGTCGACGAGGACGTACGGCTTCGCCCGCTCGGCGATCTCCGCGAAGTCCTGGTCGCCGGCGTCGGCGATCCACGCGAGCGGGGAGTGGCAGTTCCCACAGCGCGGGGCGCCCTCGGCCGCCGCCGGTACCCGGTTTCTGCGGCCGCACTGGTCGCAGACGATCGTCCTGCTCCGGCTCGTGGCCACTGGACTCACGCGGCCCTCTGCACGTCCGGCTGGGACGGCTCGCCGTAGGTGACGACCAGCTCGCCGTTCTGCGCGTCGACGCGGATCGTCGAGCCGTCCTGCACATCACCGCGGATCAGGGCCCGTCCCACGAGCGTCTCGACCTCGTGCGAGATGTACCGGCGCAGCGGCCGCGCTCCGTACACGGGGTCGAAGCCATGCTTCGCGATGAGTTCGCGCCCGCTCTCGGTGAGCTCGATGGTGATCTGCCGTTCGGCCAGCCGACGGCGCAGGTCGTTGAACTGCAAGTCCACGATGTGCTCGATCTGCGGCATGCCCAGTGGCTTGAACAGCACGATGTCGTCGACACGGTTGAGGAACTCGGGCCGGAAGTGGCTCTGCAGCTCGCTCATCACCAGGGACCGCGCGTCGGGCTTGATCTCGCCGTCGGTGGTCACCCCGTCGAGCAGATGAGCCGAACCGATGTTGGACGTCATGATGGCCACGGTGTTGCGGAAGTCGACGGTGCGGCCCTGGGAGTCGGTGATCCGGCCGTCGTCGAGCACCTGGAGAAGGGTGTTGAACACATCGGCGTGGGCCTTCTCGATCTCGTCGAACAGCACCACGGAGTACGGCTTGCGGCGCACCGCCTCGGTGAGCTGGCCGCCCTCCTCGTAACCGACGTATCCGGGAGGCGCTCCCACCAGCCTGCTGACGGTGTGCCGTTCCTGGTACTCGCTCATGTCCAGGCGGATCATGTTCTCCTCGGAGTCGAAGAGCGCCGCGGCGAGCGTCTTGGCCAGCTCGGTCTTTCCGACACCGGTCGGGCCGAGGAAGATGAACGAGCCGATCGGCCGGCGCGGGTCCCGGATCCCGGAGCGGGCCCGGATGATGGCATCGGTGACCAGCTTGACCGCCTCGTCCTGGCCGACCACACGCTCGGTGAGAATCTCGTCGAGCCGAAGCAGCTTCTCGCGCTCGCCCTCCTGCAGACGGGTGACCGGGATGCCGGTCCAGGCCGCGACGATCTCCGCGATCTCGTCCTCCGTCACCACCTCGCGCAGCAGCCGGTTCTCACCCTGCTTGGTGTCCAGCCGCTCCTCTTCGGCCGCCAGCCGGCGTTCGAGTTCGGTGAGCGTGCCGTAGCGCAGCTCCGCGGCACGGTTGAGGTCGTAGGCGCGTTCCGCCTCCTCCGCCTCCTGCCGCACCTGCTCCAGCTCCTGGCGCAGGTCCTGTACACGGCGGATGGCCTGGCGTTCGGCCTCCCACTGGGCGTGCATGGCGTCGGACTCGGCGCGCAGGTCCGACAGTTCGCGGCGCAGCTCCTCCAGGCGCTTGGCGCTGGCGGGCTCGCTCTCCTTGGCGAGCGCCGCCTCCTCGATCTCCAGGCGGGTCACCCGGCGGGTGATCTCGTCCAGTTCGGCCGGCATGGAGTCGATCTCGGTCCGCAGTCGAGCGCAGGCCTCGTCGACGAGGTCGATGGCCTTGTCGGGCAGGAACCGGTCGGAGATGTAACGGTGGCTGAGGGTCGCCGCCGCGACCAGCGCGGTGTCCTGGATCTTCACTCCGTGGAAGACCTCCAGGCGCTCGCGCAGCCCGCGCAGGATGGAGACGGTGTCCTCCACGCTCGGCTCGTCCACCAGGACCTGCTGGAAGCGGCGTTCGAGGGCGGCGTCGGACTCGACGTACTTGCGGTACTCCTCCATCGTGGTGGCGCCGATCATGTGCAGCTCACCGCGCGCCAGCATCGGCTTGAGCATGTTCCCCGCGTCCATCGCGCCCTCGGCGCCGCCGCCCGCGCCGACGACCGTGTGCAGTTCGTCGACGAAGAGCAGAATGCGCCCGCCGCCCGCCTTGACCTCGCTCAGTACGGCCTGCAGGCGCTCCTCGAATTCACCTCGGTACTTGGCGCCCGCCACCAGCGAACTCATGTCGAGCGAGAAGATCGTGCGATCGCGCAGCCCGTCGGGCACGTCACCCCGCACGATGCGCTGGGCGAGACCCTCCACGATGGCGGTCTTGCCGACGCCCGGGTCACCGATGAGTACCGGGTTGTTCTTGGTCTTGCGGCTGAGGATCTGGATCACACGGCGGATCTCCGCGTCCCGGCCGATCACCGGGTCCATCTTGCCGCTGCGCGCCTCCGCGACCAGGTCACGGCCGTACTTCTCCAGTGCCTCGTACGACGCCTCCGGCGTCGCCGAGGTGACGCGCTGGTTGCCGCGGATCCGGGTCAGCGCCGCCAGGAACGCGTCCTTGGTCACGCCATGCTCCTTGAGCAGGCGTCCGGCCGCGGTGCGTGAGCCCTCGTCGGCCAGCGCCAGGACCAGGTGCTCCACGGACACGTACTCGTCCTTGAGCCGCTTGGCCTCCTGCTCGGCCGCGTCCAGCACCTTGGCCAGCCGCTGGGTGACGTACACCTGTCCGGGGGTGGCGCCGGGGCCGGTCACCTTCGGCCGACGCGCCAACTCGTCGGAGAGGGCGGTGCGCAGAGCACGGGTGTCGGCTCCGGTCTGGTCGATCAGACGCGGTATCAGGCCGTCCGGCTGGTCGAGGAGGGCGAGGAGCAGATGCTCGCCGTCGACCTCGGTCTGGTTCAGCCGGCCGGCGATCGTCTGCGCTTCCTGCAGCGCTTCCTGGGACTTCTGGGTGAGCCGGTTCATATCCACGTTTCATCACTCCTGGAGCTGGCGTTGCTGCGCCTCAGCGCGTCCTCCAGCTCCCTGATCCGGTCGAGCAGATCGAGCACCAGACCGAGGGAGGCGTAGTTGAGGGGGAGCGCGGCCCGTAGACGTTGGATGCGGGCGAGGGTGGCGGGAGTGGACGGCTCGAACCACAGCCGCCCGGTGGCGTCCCGGGTGGCGTCGACGAGGCCGAGGGCGACGAACCGCCGTACGAGGTCCGGATGGAGACCGGAGCGCCGGGCGACGGCGTCGAGACCGAGCCGGCGGACCGGCCCGAGGGCAGTGGTGGTGCGGACGAGCACGTTCAGGCCCGGCCGGGAGACCGGGGTGGCGGTCCGGCGGCTCTCGCCGGCGGGACCAGGGGCTGTGGTCATCGGGGCCTCCTCGGGTCGAAGGCGGACATGGCGGCCAGCTCCTCGAAGAGCTCACGCTCGCGGGGGGTGGGATCGGGCGGCACCATGATGCGGATCTCCGCGTACAAGTCCCCGCCCCGGCCCCGCGGGTTGGGCATGCCCTCACCGCGCAGCCGCAGCCGGCGACCGCTGGACGAGCCCGCGGGGACCGTGACCTTGGCCGTGCCACCGGGGGTGGGCACCGGCACGGTCGCGCCGAGCGCCGCCTCCCACGGCGTCACCGGGACGACGACGTGAATGTCGCGACCCTCCAGACGGAACCGCGCGTCGGGCTTGATGCGAACCCGCAGGTACAAGTCGCCCGGTGCGGCGTCGCCACTGCCCTTCCCGCCCTCTCCGGCCAGCCGGATGCGCTGTCCGTCGGCCACGCCGCGCGGGATGGTGACGTCGTACGTCCGCTGCCCGCTCGGCCCGCCCAGGGTGACACTTCGCTTGCCGCCCCGGTACGCCTCCTCGACGCTGAGCTGGATCTCCGCCTCCTGGTCGGCGCCGGGGACCGGTCCCCAGCCCCCGCCGCCGCCCCGTCCGAAGATCCCGCCGAACAGGTCCTCGATGTCGATGCCGGAGCCGTCGAAGTCGACGCCTTCGGCGGTGCGGAAACGGACCCTGGAGCCGCCGGTTCCGCCGGTTCCGCCTCTCGCGCCCCAGCCGCCACGGGCGCCTGCTCCGGCGGCCACCCGCTCGTCGTAGTCCTCCGGGATCTGCCGGAAGTTCTCGCCGAAGCGGTCGTAGCGCTGCCGTGTCTTGGGGTCGGACAGCACGCTGTATGCGTCGTTGATCTCCTTGAATCGCTCCTCGGCCTGCGGGTCCTTGTTGATGTCGGGGTGGTGCTTGCGTGCCAGCTTGCGGAACGCCTGCTGGATCTCCTCGGAGCTCGCGTCGCGCGACACCCCGAGCACGTCGTAGTAGTCGCGTGGCATGGGGCGTCACTCCTGCCGCTTGCTGACCACGACGAACGCCGGGCGCAGCTGCCTGCCGTTCGCGCCGTAGCCCGGACTCACCACCTGGGCCACCGTGTTCGGCTCGGCGTCGGGGTCGTCGACCACGCCGACGACCTCGTGCCGGGTCGGGTCGAAGGGCACCCCGGTCTCCTCGTAGCGGGGGTATCCGAGGCCGCGCAGCACCTCGACGGCCTGGTCCCGTACGGCCTCGATGCCCTTCAGCACGGCGGTGGGATCGGAGTCGGCGTGGGCCAGAGCCCGTTCGAGGTTGTCGAGGACGGGCAGCCAGGCCGCCGCCGTACGGGCGCGCTCTTCAACGCGTACGCGCTCCAGTTCCTTCGCATGGCGCTTGCGCAGGTTGTCCAGGTCGGCGAGCGCCCTGCGCCAGCGGTCCCGGAGTTCGTCGAGGGCCGCGGCCTGGTCGTCCGCCTCCGGCTGCCGCGTGGCCGCGGTGTTCTCGACCGGCTGCTGCGCGGTCGGGTCCTCGACCGGCTGCGCTTGCTCCGGGGGCGTCATCGGCTCCTGTCCGGTGGCCATGACCGCACCTCAGCTCTTGTCGAATTCCGCGTCGATGACGTCGTCGTCGGCAGCCGCGGTGCTGCTCGCGGTGTCCTCCGTCCCGGCCTGTGCCTGAGCGGTCGCGCCCGCTTGGTGGGCGGCGAGCGCGGCCAGCATCTGCTGCAGCTCGGAGGTGAGCGGCCTGGCCCTGTCAGGCGGCGCCTCCTGCTTGACCGCCTCGCGGGCGTCGGCCACGAGCATGTCCGCGCGGGCCCGCTCGTGCGAGGGAACGGCGTCGCCGAGCTCGCTCAGCCGGCGTTCGACCTGGTAGGCCACGGCGTCGAGCTCATTGCGGGCGTCCACGGCCTCGCGCAGCGCCTGGTCCTCGCCGCGGTGGCGTTCGGCCTCCTGGATCATCCGCTCGACCTCGCCCTGGTCGAGGTTGGAGCCCTCGCTGATGGTGATGGACTGCTCCTTGCCGGTGTCCTTGTCCCGTGCGGTGACGTTCAGGATTCCGTTGGCGTCGATGTCGAAGGTGACCTCGACCTGCGGCTCACCGCGCGATGCCGGGCGGATGTCCTTCAGCTGGAACCTGCCCAGGACCCGGTTGTCGGCGGCCAGTTCCCGCTCGCCCTGCAGGACGACGACGTCCACGGCCTCCTGGTTGTCCTCCGCGGTGGAGAAGGTCTCCGAGCGGCGGACCGGGATCGTGGTGTTGCGTTCGATGATCTTCGTCATCACGCCGCCGCGGGTCTCCACACCCAGCGACAGCGGTGTCACGTCGAGCAGCAGGACGTCCTTGACCTCGCCCTTGAGGACACCCGCCTGGATCGCGGCGCCCAGCGCCACGACCTCGTCCGGGTTGACACTCATGTTCGGGTCCTTGCCACCGGTCAGCCGGCGGACCAGGCTCTGCACGGCGGGTATACGGGTGGAGCCGCCCACCAGGATGACCTCGTCGATGTCGCTCTCACTGATCTTGGCGTCGGACATCGCCTGCTTGACCGGCTCCAGGGTCCGTTCCACCAGATCGGCGGTGATCTGGTCGAACTTGGACCGCATGATCGTCTCGGTCAGGTGCTTGGGACCGGAGGCGTCCGCGGTGATGAACGGCAGACTGACCTGCGTCTGCGTGACCGAACTCAGCTCGGTCTTGGCCTTCTCCGCGGCTTCGAACAGCCGCTGCAGCGCCTGCGGGTCCTTGCGCAGATCGATCCCGTTCTCCTTCTGGAAGGTGTCGGCCAGCAGGTCGACGAGCCGACGGTCGAAGTCGTCGCCGCCGAGGTGGCTGTCACCCGCGGTCGACCGCACTTCCACGACTCCGTCGCCGACGTCCAGAATGCTCACGTCGAAGGTGCCGCCCCCGAGGTCGAAGACCAGCACCGTCTCGTGCTGCTTCTTGTCCATGCCGTACGCCAGTGCCGCCGCCGTCGGCTCGTTGATGATCCGGAGCACCTCGAGCCCCGCGATACGGCCGGCGTCCTTGGTTGCCTGGCGCTGGGCGTCGTTGAAGTACGCCGGCACGGTGATGACGGCCTCGGTGACCCGCTCGCCGAGCTGCTTGCCCGCGTCGTCGGCCAGCTTGCGCAGCACCTGAGCGCTGATCTCCTCGGGCGCGTACAGCTTGTCGCGCACCTTGAAGCGGGCGACGCCGCCCTCGCCCTCGACGACGTCGTACGCCACCGCCTTGGCCTCGTCCGACACCTCGTCGTAATGACGGCCGATGAACCGTTTGGCTGAGTAGATGGTGCCCTTGGGATTGAGGATCGCCTGGCGCCTGGCCAGCTGACCCACCAGACGTTCGCCCCCTTCGGCGAAGGCGACGATGGAGGGTGTCGTACGCGAGCCTTCGGCATTCGGTACGACGGTCGCTTCACCGCCCTCCCACACGGCGATCACGGAGTTGGTGGTGCCCAGATCGATTCCGACTGCCTTGGCCATGAGGAACTCCTTCGCCTGCCACCCAGGCATCCACCCGCACCCGGTGTTGGCGGCTGTGTTCAGGTGAGGGGGCCGTGTTGTCGGCGCACTCCGGCAGTGCCTTCGGCGCTCGCGCTGTCGGCGCGCTGAGAGGCCCGATGCGAACTCGGATTCGAGGTTCGTCGTTCCTGTCCCTGCCAGACTGGTACAGGACCAAGGGGGGACGCCTGCTCCCGACGGGGCCAAATTCCGCCCCCGGATTCCACCCGCCAGAGCAGGGGAACGGACGTACGTCCTGCGGGGAGCGCGGAGGTCACTCCGCCCGTGGTGCGCCGCCCGACCGGAAAACAGCCCCCACCCCCGCTCTCGTCCGTGCCGGGTGACGAGGGCCGGCCCTCGGCGCGTCGGCGGGCCGGCCGCGCGGCCCTCTCACCAGCGTCGCAGGCGTGCGGCCGCGGTGCCTGGCCCCGGCGGATCGATTTACCGGCCCGCCGCTCGTCCGGCGGGCACAAGCCACCCGTACCCGAAATGACTTAAATCCCAACAACACGGGCCGTTGCGACCGCCCGGCTCACTCCCCATCCCGCGCGCATACCCCAGGGAGGTCCCCTCACCGTCCCGCGCCTGCCCCAGGCCGTCCCTCCGTCCTCCCGCGCACAGGAAGCGGCGCGATGGGGCGAAAGTTACTATTGCGGCATGCCCGGCACGGCCGACGACACCCCCGGTGCGGCCCACGAGATCGGGGGACCCGGCGGGCCCTGCGGCATGGTCCCGACCACCGATCCGGCGTCCTGGGACCGCTGGCAGTCGGCCCGTCTGTACGACGTGTTCGGGCTGGCCGTGACCATGCTGGACGGCCGTCCGGCCGAAGAGATCCTGCACCTGGCCATGGGCGCGGTACCACGCCTCACCGGCTGTCGGCCCGAGGGCGGCTACCTGCTGAGGGACGGACGCTTCGAGCTCGGAGCGGCTCCACCGGCCGAGCTCGTCGGTGGACACACTCCGCGCGACATGTCCGAAACCCCCGACCAGCTGACCGCACTGCACGGGCAGGACGGCGAAATCAGCTTCTGGGAGGGCGGCTGGGGATGGGCGGTGGGCCTGCGTTGTGCCGGCGCCCTGGTCGGCTACCTCGTCGTGAGCGCGCGAACACCGCCGTCCGACGATGCGCGCTTCCTCGCGTACGCCCTCGCCCAGCCGACCGGCGCAGCCCTCTTCAACGCCGACGCCCGGCGCCGCGACCGCGAGTACGCCAGGCAACTGTTCCGGGCGATCGAGGAGCGCGAAGCGGCCAACGCACGTCTCACCGCGCTCGTGGCGGAGCTGGAGGGCCAGCGCAACGTGCATGAAGTCCTCGCCCGGTCGAGTCTCGCCGACGAGGGGGAGGACGGCATCGCCCGCGCCGTGTACGAACTGACCGGCTTCCCCACCTGCGTCGAGGACCGCTTCGGGAACCTTCTCGCCTGGGCGGGCCCCGGCCTTGCCGATGCCGGCGACAAGCCCGGTCCATCGGTGCGCGAGCGGGTTCTGCAGGACGCGATGCGCGCACTGGCCCCGGTCCGGCACGGTGGCCGCCTCGTCGGACTGGCCCGCCACCACGGCGAGGTGCTGGGCACGATCGCACTTGTCGATCCCACCGCCACGGCGGGGCGGGCGGAGGAGTTCACTCTGGGGCAGGCCTGCACGGCACTGGCGCTGGAACTGGCGCACCGGCGCAGCCTGGCCGAGACGGAACTGCGCATGCGCCGGGAACTGGTGGACGACCTGCTCACCGGCGCGGACGAGGTCGGAGCCTATGCCAGGGCGGGAGCCGTCGGGCACGACCTGCACGGGCCGCAGTACGTGGTGGCCGCGCGGTGGCAGGGGAGGGCCGCCGACGACCGGTTCATCGCAGCGGTGGCCCATGCGGCCCAGAAAGTGGGCCTGCGCTCGCTGATCGGTCGACGCTCCGAGATGGCGGTCCTCGTCGTCCAGGGGGAGCCGCGGGAAGCGGGGCTGTACGAGGCCGCCGCCGAGGAACTGGGCTCTTCGCAGGGGGCGGTGGGGATCGGCGGCCGGTGCGAGGCCACGGCCGACATTCCCCGCTCCTTCGACATGGCCGTCCGCTCGCTCGGCGTCCGCCGGCAGTCGGAGCAACCGTACGGCACCACCGTGTACGAGGAGCTGGGGCTCTACCGCATCCTCGCGCGGGGCAACGACTCCAAGGACGTCGACATCTTCGTCCGCGAGTGGCTGGGCCCGCTGCTGAACTACGACGAGGCCCACGGTACGGATCTGGTGCGCACCCTTGCCCAGTACTTCGACCATGGCGGCAACTACGACGAGACGGCCCACGCCCTCGCCGTCCACCGCAGCACGCTGCGCTACCGGTTGCAACGCATCCGGGAGGTCAGCGGCCGGCGCCTGGACGACGTGGACACTCGCTTTCACCTCCAAGTGGCCACCCGGATCTGGAAAGTGAGCGGCCTCGCGCTGTAAGGCGAGCTGAGCGGTACGGCGGGCTCAGTCGTAAGGCGAGCCCAGCCATACGGCGAGCTTCGAGGCGAGCCCTACCGACGCGTCGCCGGACAGCAGAACCGGGCGAGAGTCCGAACCCGCCCCGCGGCAACCTGTCGATTCGGCCGGTGACCGTTCGTTGAGGTACTGAGACGTCGGCGTCGGGCCGGCGCGGGACGAGGGCTGCGATGAGGATGAACGAGGTGCGGACGCTGCTCGGCGGACGGGGACTGGTCGAGTCGCCGCGCTGGCACGGTGACCGGTTGTACTTCTCCGACTGGTCGGCCGGCGAGGTCGTCGCCCTCGATCCGGCCGGCCGCAGCGAGGTGGTCGCACGCGTGGCATCGCTGCCGCTGTGCACCGCCTGGCTCCCCGACGGGCGGATGGTGATCGTCTCGTCGCCGGACGGGCAACTGCTGCGCCGGGAATCCGACGGTTCGCTGGTCACCTGTGCGGACCTGGGCAGGCCGGGCTGGAACGACATCGTGATCGACGGCCGCGGCAACACCTACGTCAATCGCGCCGACTTCAACCCGATGGCGGGGGAGGCCTTCAAGCCCGGCTCGGTCTCGTTGGTCGCGCCGGACGGCTCGGTGCGCCAAGTGGCCGACGACATCGCGTTCCCCAACGGGATGGCGGTGACGCCCGACAACTCCACGCTGATCGTGGCGGACTCGTACCGGCACAACCTGGTGGCCTTCGACATCGGCGCGGACGGCCGGCTGTCCGGCCGGCGGGTCTGGGCCGACCTAGGCGAGGGCACCCCGGACGGCATTTGCGTCGACGCGCAGAACGCCGTCTGGTACGCCGATGTGCCGGGCCGGTGCTGTGTGCGCGTCGCGGAGGGCGGCGCGGTGCTGGACAGGGTCGACCTGGACCGGGGCGGCTTCGCCTGCGCACTGGGCGGCCCCGACGGAACGACCCTGTTCATCGTGGCCGCCGGATGGCAGGGGATGACGGCGTCCGAGCTGGTGGCACCCGGCTCCGGGCAGGTGCTCGCCACCGAGGTCGAGGTACCGGGGGCCGGCTGGCCGTGAGGCCGGCGATCACCCCGCCGAGGGGCCTGCGGGCGGGCGTACGTCCAGGACGATCGCGGTACCGGCCATGGTTCGGTCCTCGTGCATGGTGATCCGGCGGCCCGGCTGAAGATGCAGCCACCAGAAGGGAACGAGGGGTACCAGTCGCACCCGGCACCGTCCACCGGGCTCGAGGAAGGGCACCTCCTCGAGCCGCAGCGCCGCGATGTTCAGCGACCGTTCACCGGTAGCCGTTCTGTGTCCGATGTCCCACATCGGCATGCCCTTGACGTTCTGGGAGACCCTCGGCGACGCCGCCGAACAGCTGCTGGACCGCCACCAGCGGTGTCATCACCAACTCCAGCAGCCAGGCGGCCCACGGCGGCTCGTACAAGGCCTGGCTGGACGGTTACGGCTCCACGCACACCGACACGCTGTCCCAGTCGGTGACGGTCCCGTCCGGCTGCAAGGCCACCCTCACCTTCTACCTGCACATCGACAGCGCGGAAACCACCACCAGCACCCAGTACGACAAGCTGACGGTGACCGCCGGTTCGACCACCCTGGCGACCTACTCCAACCTCAACAAGGCCACCGGGTACACCCAGAAGTCCTTCGACCTGTCCTCCTTCGCAGGTTCCACCGTCACGCTGAAGTTCAGCGGCGTCGAGGACTCCTCCCTCCAGACCAGCTTCGTCGTGGACGACACGGCTCTGACGACGAGCTGATCGGCACCACCTGACATCTGCGCGCCCGGCCGCGACGTGACTCATCCGTGAGGACGAGCCGCGTCGCGGCCCCGTACCGCTCACAGGCGTGGCCGGTCACAGGCGTGGCCGGTCGATCAGCCGGGAGAGCACGATGACGCTTTCGGTGCGCTCGACGGGGGCGGTGGCCCGGACGTGCTGGATGGCCTGTTCCAGATGGGTGATGTCCCTGGCCAGCATGTGCAGGACCGCGTCCGCGGCACCGGAGACCGTACAGGCCTCGACGACCTCCGGGATGTCCTCCAGTGCCTGGCGCAGTTCACCGGGAGTGGGGTTGCCCCGGCAGTAGACCTCGACGAATGCCTCGGTGCGCCAGGCCAGCGTCTGCGGGTCGACGATGGCCGTGAAGCCACGGATCGCGCCGGTCGCGACCAATCGGTCGAGACGGCGCTTGGCGGCCGGCGCGGAGAGTCCGGCCGCGTTGCCGATCTCGGCGTAGGTGGACCGGGCGTTGCGCAGTACACAGCGGATGATCTCCTCGTCGATCGAGTCCACGAGCGGCCTCCGGGCGTCAGGGGGAGTGGCGAGCACGCAAAGATTCTCCAGAGCATGCTGAATATTGCAATGGATCGCCTGTGACCGGCAGGTTATGGCGATTGTTTGCGTCGACCCGGCGGTCATAGTCTCCGGTCGTCCTGACGTCGACCTGCGGGGAGCGGAATCGCCATGACAGCGATCCTGAGCGATGTGGAAGCGGCCGCGCTGGCAGCAGTGGACGAAGTGAGCCTGGCCCGGGTGCTGCTGTAACTGCTCGCCGTTCCGAGCGTGACGGGCAGCGCCGCGGAGTCCGAGCTGCAGCACATCCTGGCCCGGCACCTGCGACGGCTGGATCTCGACGTCGACCTGTGGTCCATGAACGTGCCCGAGTTGCGCGCGCATCCCGACTTTCCGGGCTGTGAGGCCCCGCGCGAGGAGGCGTGGGGGCTGGTGGGCAGCACGGGCAACGGCGGAGATGGCCCGACCCTCATACTCCAGGGCCACGTCGACGTCGTACCGCCCGGTGACCGCGCGCAGTGGGCGGGGGATCCGTTCGTCGCCCGCTGCGCCGGAGATGTGGTCCGAGCCCGCGGCGCCTGCGACATGAAGGCCGGAGTGGCGGCCGTGCTCGCCGCCCTGGCTGCGATCCGCGCCGCGGGGGCCGAGCTGCGCGGCCGTGTCGCGGCCCACTTCGTGGTCAGCGAGGAGGACGGCGGGCTCGGCGCGTTCGGCACACTCCAGCGCGGCCACATCGGTGACGCCTGCGTCATCACCGAACCGACCAGCGCCACGCTCGTGACCGCGAACGCCGGGGCGCTGACCTTCCGGATCGAGGTGCCCGGCAAGGCCACCCACGGCAGCACGCGTTATGCGGGAGTCAGCGCACTCGACGCCTATCTGCCGATACATCGCGCACTGGGCCGTCTTGAGATCGGCCGCAACGCCGACCCGCACCCCCTGATGGCCGAATACCCCATCCCCTACCCGCTGTCCGTGGGCACGGTCCGCTCGGGCGACTGGGCCAGCAGCGTCCCCGACCTGCTCGTGGTCGAAGGAAGACTGGGTGTCCGGCTGGGTGAGGACCCGGCACAGGCGCGTACGGAACTGGAGACGTGCGTCGCCGAAGCCTGCGCGGACGATGCGTGGCTGCGCGTCCACCCCGCCATGGTGACCTGGTCCGGCGGCCAGTTCGCCAGCGGACGTCTGCCGGCCGGGCACCCGCTCGCGGCGTTGGTCGGTGGCGCGCACGCCGAGGTCACCGGAGGTCACCGCCCGCACGAACACGGCGCGCCCTACGGCAGCGACCTGCGGCTGTACAGCGCGGCGGGCGTACCCACCGTGCAGTACGGACCCGGCGACGTGCGACTGGCGCACGGGCCGCGGGAGCAGGTACACCTCGCCGAAGTCGTGATCGTCACCCGTACGTTGGTGCTCGCCGCACTGCGCACGGTCGGCACCAAATAGCAGGTGCCGCGGGCGAGCCGGGACTACTCGAACCGTGCGGGATCGCCGGCCCCCAGACGTACGACCTCGGGTTCTGGGCCGGAGAAGTCGACGACCGTCGTCGGCTCGGTGCCGCAGTCACCGGAGTCGATCACCGCGTCCACCGCGTGATCGAGCTGCTCCTTGATCTCCCAGCCCTGGGTGAGAGGTTTGTCCTCGTGGGGCAGGAGAAGGGTGCTCGACAACAGCGGTTCGCCGAGTTCGGCGAGGAGCGCCTGGGCGACGACATGATCGGGGATCCTCACCCCGACCGTCTTCTTCTTCGGATGCAGCAGCCTGCGGGGCGCCTCCTTCGTCGCCGGGAGGATGAAGGTGTAGCTGCCGGGGGTCGCCGCCTTGACCGTACGGAACACCGCGTTGTCGACACGTACGAAGTGGCCCAGCTGCGCGAAGTCCTGGCACATCAGGGTGAAGTGGTGCCGCTCGTCGAGCTGGCGGATCGAGCGGATGCGGTCGAGCCCCTCGCGGTTGCCCAGCGCGCACCCGAGCGCGAAGCAGGAGTCCGTCGGATAGACGATGAGCCCTCCGGAGCGAACGATGTCGACCACCTGGCCGATGATGCGCCGCTGCGGGTTTTCCGGGTGCACGTCGAAGTACTTGGCCATGCGCCGAGCTTAGATCCGCGGCGCGGCCGTCCGGCCGACCGGCACTCGCCTCGCACATCTTCACCGCTCACGGCTATAGGAACCTTGAGGTCCTCTCGCTACCCTCCGCCGCATGATTTCCACGGTGGTCTGGGGTACCGGCAATGTCGGCCGCGCGGCCATCCGCGCCGTCGAGGCCCATCCTGCGCTGAAACTCGCGGCCGTGCTCGTGCACAACCCCGACAAGGTCGGCCGCGACGCCGGTGACCTGGCCGGGCTCGACCACGGACTGGGGGTCGCGGCGACCGACGACATCGAGGCCGTGCTGGCCACCGGACCGCAGGCCGTCGTGTACGCGGCCTCCGGCGACATCCGGCCCGACGAGGCCCTCGCCGACATCGGCAGGGCGATCCTGGCCGGTGCCGTGGTCGTCACCCCCGCGCTCTACCCGCTCTACGACCAGCGCAATGCCCCGCCGGAGTTCCGGGATCCGGTGCTGGCCGCCATTGAGGACGGCGGCGGGTCCCTGTTCGTCTCGGGTGTCGACCCCGGCTGGGGCAACGACGTACTGCCCCTGCTGATCAGCGGACTCGGCACCGAGGTGGACGCGATCCGCTGCCAGGAGATCTTCGACTACTCCACGTACGAGCAGGAGGAATCCGTTCGGTATCTGGTCGGCATGGGCCAGCCGATGGACTACGAACCGCTGATGCTCGTGGCGTCGGTCCCCACCATGGTGTGGGGCGGGCAGATACGGCTGATGGCCAGGGCCTTGGGCGTCGAAATCGACGAGATCCGCGAGACCGTGGAGCGGCGCCCGCTGGAGACCACGGTGAGCACGCTCACGATGGGCGGGTTCGAGGCCGGAACCCAAGGTGCGGTCCGGTTCGAGGTGCAGGGGATCGTCGGAGGCGAACCCCGGATCGTCATCGAGCACGTCACCCGCATCCACCCGTCCTGCGCACCGGACTGGCCGACACCGCCGGACGGCGACGGAGCCCATCGCGTGATCATCGAGGGCCGTCCGCGCATCCAGGTCACCGTGGAGGCCATCGACGAAGGCGAGAACCGCTCCGCGGGCGGGAACGCCACCGCGGTCGGCCGACTGGTGGGCGCCATCGACTGGCTCGTGGACGCGGAACCCGGACTCTATGACGCGCTCGACGTCCCGCTGCGTCCCGCAGTCGGCAGACTCGGAAGGAAGTGACCCACCATGCACATCGACATCCCCGAGGGCCAGGAGCCGATCGGGTACGTGTGGGGCGAGATGGTCCCCGGAATCGGCATGGCGGCCGCGAACTTCTCGCTCTCGGTGTACGAGCACACAACCCTGGGACTGCACGAATTCGAGGCCGCACGGCTGCGCATCGCGCAGATCAACGGGTGCCTGTTCTGCCTCGACTGGCGCACGGAGCGGGACGGGCAGAAGGTCGAGGAGGAGTTCGCCGACGCGGTGACCCAGTGGCGTACCACCGACGCCTTCGACGACCGCACCCGGCTGGCCGCGGAGTACGCCGAGCGGTACGCACTGGATCACCACGGTCTGGACGACGAGTTCTGGACTCGCATGACCGCGCATTACAGCCAGCGCGAGATCGTGGAGCTGAGCATGAGCATCGGCTCCTGGCTGGCGTTCGGCCGGCTCAACCATGTGCTGGGCCTGGACACCGTGTGCGTGCTGCCCACCCACTGAGCGGGCCCGGGCGGTTGAGAGGATCAGGCACGGATTCGGGCCGCCCGGTAGGTCCGGCCGGCACTAGAGGTCGGTGGCGATGATCTTCTCGATGTTCCGTTCGGCGAGCGCCGTGATGGTGACGAACGGGTTGACGCTCGTGTTGCCGGGGATCAGCGAGCCGTCGATGACGTACAGGCCTGAATGGCCCTGCAGGCGACCGTAGTTGTCGGTGGCCTTGTTGAGCACCGCGCCGCCGAGCGGGTGGTACGTGAGGTGGTCGCCCCAGATCTTGTACGTGCCGAAGAGGTCGGTCCGGTAGATCGTCCCCTCCTTCGCGTTGATCTTGTCGAAGATCGACTTGGCCATGTTGATGGCCGGCTGCTTCCAGGCGGTCTGCCAGTTCAGATCGACGTTGCCGGTGGCGGCGTTCCAGGAGAACTGGGCGCGATTCGGGTTGTTGGTGATGGACAGATAGAACGACGCGTACGTCTCGATCCCGGTGGGCAGCGGCGCGACCTCGGCGAACGCGCCACCGGCGGTCCAGTTGTCGATGCCGCCGCAGGGGATACTCGACTGGAGTGCGCCGGTCGGGTCCCACAGGTGGTTGGCGCGCCCGCACATGACGTTGCCGTTGTCGCCCCAGCCCTTGCCGATCTGGTCGTTGAGGCCGGGCAGCGCTCCGGTGGCCTGCAGCTTGACCAGCAGCTTGCTGGTGCCGACGCTGCCGGCCGCGAAGAACACCCGGTCCGCGGTGACCGTCTTGGTGGCCGTGGTGTCGCCGGTGGTGTTGATCTGGTCGATGAGGACCGTGTAGCCGCCACCGGCGGCCGGGGAGACCGAAGTCACCTTGTGCAGCGGTGAGATGGTGACCTTGCCGGTGGCCTTGGCCTGGGCGAGGTAGGTCTTCTGCAGGGACTTCTTGCCGTAGTTGTTGCCGTAGAGGATCTCGCCCGCCAGCGCCGACTTGGTGACGGTTCCGGCGGCCTCCTGCTCCATGTAGTCCCAGTCGTACACGTCGGGTACGAAGACGAAGGGGAAGCCGGAACGCTGGGCCTGCTTACGGCCGACCCGCGCGTACTGGTAGCAGTCGGTGCTGTCGAACCACGTCGGGTCCACGGTGGCGACCCCGAGTCCGGCATTCGCGCGCGGGTAGTAAGTGCCGTACATCTCGTCGGCGTTCACCGACGGGAGGACGGCGCCGAAGTTCTCCCGCTTGGGAGTGACGGCCATGCCGCCGTTGACCAGCGAGCCGCCGCCGACACCGCGCCCCTGGTACACGATGATCTGTCCCATCTCCTCGGCGTCCAGAATCCCGGTGTAGCGGGGGACGTCCTTGTCGATCGGGAAGCCGAGGAAGTTGCTGATGGGCTGCTTGGTCCTGGTGCGCAGCCAGTACGACCGGTAGTCCGGGCTCGTCGTGTTGGCGAAGATCTTGCCGTCCGAGCCCGGGGTGTCCCAGGCCATCCCCATCTCGACCATCTGTACGTCGATACCGGCCTGGGCCAGCCGCAGGGCGGCGACCGAGCCGCCGTATCCGGTGCCGATCACCAGGACGGGGACATGGGCTCCGGAGGCGATCGGTCCGGCCGCCATGACGGCCTGTTCCTGAGCCGCCGCGGGATGACCCGCAAGAGTCACGGCTCCAATAATAGAACCAGTTCCAGTAATGAATCTTCGGCGCGAGACACCCCTGGAAGCCTTGTTTTGCTGGGCAGTGTCACTCATGTGACGCTCCTCACTCTCGATGAGTGGGAACACGTTCTACTGTTGCTTGCTTGTTATGTCACTACATACCTCTAGGTAACTTGTGTCCGATCTTGGGGTGGTCTGGAGTGATGAGCCCTGCGTGTCTTGACTTCACAAGACCACCGCGCAACATTTTCTGACGCTGCATCAGAACAGCTGCGGCGGGAGCCAGTTGGCTCCCGGAGCACGGCTCGCCCCACATTCCTTCGCCCCGCTGGAGCGCCCTGCCATGTCCACGAGCGCGGATCCCGTCAGACGTACCGAATCCTTCTCGGCGCCCGGCCCGTCGCGGCGCCAGGTGCTCGGCGCCGCGACGGGCGCCGGGCTCGTGCTCGCGGCAGGCCTCCCGGGTGTCACCGAGGCGGCCGACCTGCCCCTGCTCGGCACGTACGACGTCGTGGTGATCGGTTCCGGAGCGGCGGGTATGACCGCCGCGCTGACGGCCGCGAAACAGGGACTGAGCTGCGTCGTCGTGGAGAAGGCGGCCACCTTCGGGGGCTCGGCGGCACGCTCCGGCGCGGGCATCTGGATCCCGAACAACCCGGTGATCCTCGCCGCCGGTGTCCCCGACACCCCGGAGAAGGCCGCCACCTACCTCTCCGCGGTGGTCGGCCCCGATGTCTCCGCCGACCGTCAACAGGCCTTCCTCGGCCACGGACCCGCCATGATCTCCTTCGTCATGGCCAACAGCCCGCTCCACTTCCGCTGGATGGAGGGCTACAGCGACTACTACCCCGAGCTGCCCGGCGGGCTGCCCAACGGCCGCTCCATCGAGCCCGACCAGCTCGACGGGAACATCCTCGGCGCCGAACTCGCCCGCCTGAACCCGTCGTACATGACGGTCCCGAGCGGCATGGTGGTCTTCAGCGCCGACTACAAATGGCTCACGCTCTCCGCCGTCAGCGCGAAGGGCGCCGCCGTCGCCACCGAATGCCTCGCCCGCGGCACCAAGGCGGCACTGCTCGGCCAGAAGCCCCTGACGATGGGCCAGTCACTGGCGGCCGGCCTGCGTGCCGGACTGCTCGCCGCCCAGGTGCCGGTGTGGCTGAACACCCCACTGTCCGATCTGTATGTGGAGAACGGAGCCGTCACCGGCGCCGTGGTCACCCAGAACGGCACATCAGGCCTGGTCAGGGCCCGGCGCGGGGTGATCGTCGGCTCCGGCGGCTTCGAGCACAACGCGGCCATGCGCGCCCAGTACCAGCGGCAGCCGATCGGCACCGCGTGGACGGTGGGCGCCAAGGAGAACACCGGCGACGGCATCCGGGCGGGGGAGCGGGCCGGCGCCGCGCTCGACCTGATGGACGACGCCTGGTGGGGCCCGACGATCCCGCTGCCCGGCCAGCCCTACTTCTGCCTCGCCGAACGCACCCTGCCCGGTGGGCTGTTGGTCAACGCAGCCGGAGCCCGCTTCGTCAACGAGGCCGCTCCGTACAGCGATGTCGTGCACACCATGTACGAGCGCAACGCCACCGCGTCCGACATCCCGGCCTGGCTGATCGTCGACCAGAACTACCGCAACCGCTACCTGTTCAAGGACGTCGTGCCGACGTTCATGTTCCCCGACGCGTGGTACACGTCCGGCGCCGCGCACAAGGCCTGGACGCTGGACGCCCTGGCCGCCGCCATCGGTGTACCCGCGGCCGCCCTGCGCGCGACCGTCAACCGCTTCAACAGCCTCGCCCGGAACGGCGAGGACGCCGACTTCCATCGCGGCGACAGTGTCTACGACCACTACTACACGGACCCCGCGATCCTCCCCAACTCCTGTCTGGCCCCCCTGTGGCTGGCCCCGTACTACGCATTCAAGATCGTCCCCGGCGATCTGGGCACCAAGGGCGGACTGCGCACGGACTCCCGCGCGCGCGTGCTGCGCGCGGACGGCTCCGTGATTCCCGGCCTGTACGCGGCGGGGAACGCGAGCGCGGCGGTCATGGGGCACAGCTACGCGGGCGCCGGCTCGACGATCGGTCCGGCGATGACGTTCGGGTACATCGCGGCGCTGGACATCGCGGGGACGGCCTGAATGCGCGGGGCCCTCTCCCTCGGCGCATACGGGGCAGGTCGACCCACTGACGGAGTGCTGCGAGCGGAGAGTCGGCGCTGACCAGCAGGCTCGGGCCGGCCTCTGCGCAGGCCTCGACCTGGTGGCGGTAGACGGCGACGACGAGAGCCGCACGATCAGGGAAGTGGCGGTAGATCGTGCCCGTCCCGCCGTCGGCTCTGGCCGCGATCTCTCGGATCGGCGCGTCGACGCCTGAGGCGACGAACACCGCAGCGGCGGCGGCAAGCAGCGTCTGCTGGTTGCGCAGCGCGTCAGACCGCTTGCCTCGGGCCGGCACCTCCCCGGAGTGGCTTGCGGTGGGCACCACGCTCTACTTACCGGCGGCCGTTGACAAAGCGGAACACTGTTCCGTATGTTTTATACGGAACAGTGTTCCGCTTTCGGTGTAGCTGAAGCGGGATGCTCCTGACCGCCTCACCCGCCGCCGGCCGCATGGGACCGGCGGCAGAGGCCATGGAAGGGAATTACGCATCATGAGTGAATCGACATATACAGCCGACACCTTCAGCTCGCCCGCTCCCGTCGTCTCGGTCAGTCCGGTAGTGCTGCGGGCTCCCGATCGAGCCGTGGACCTGGAGGTACGAGTCTCCGCGCCCGTGAGCGGGAGCGAACTGCCGGTCATCCTGCTCTCGCACGGTCAGGGCTACTCGAACCACCTCTCCTCACTGAACGGCTATGCCCCCCTCGCCAACTTCTGGGCGGCGCACGGCTTCGTCGTGATCCAGCCCACCCATCTGAGTTCGAGGACGCTGAGCCTGGATCCCGATACCCCCGGGGCGCCTCTGTACTGGCGATCGCGGGCCGAGGACATGAAGCGCATCCTCGACCAGCTCGACGTGATCGAGGCCGCCGTCCCGCAGCTCCTCGGGCGCCTTGACCGAAGCAAGGTCGCCGTGGCCGGGCACTCGATGGGCGGGCACACCGCGAGCCTGCTGCTGGGCGCCCGGCTCACCGATCCGCACGACGGAACGGAAGTGAACCTGGCCGAGCCCCGGATCAAGGCGGGTGTCCTGCTTGCCGCGCCCGGCAGGGGCGGCGATGCCCTCAGCGAGTTCGCGGCCGAGAATTACTCATTCTTCTTGACCACGGACTTCTCCGAGATGACGACGCCCGCGCTCGTGGTGGCCGGGGACAAAGACACCTCTGCCCACCTGTCGGTTGCGGGCCCGGACTGGCACGCCGATCCGTACTTCCTCTCCCCGGGCCCCAAGTCCCTGCTCACCCTGTTCGACGCGGAGCACGGGCTTGGCGGGGTGTCCGGATATGACGTCGCCGAGACCACGGACGAGAGCCCCGAGCGAGTCACTGCGGTCCAGCGGCTCACCTGGGCCTACCTCCGCACCGAGCTCTACCCCGGGGATCCCGCTTGGCAAGCTGCGCGTGACACGCTGACGGCCGGCCCCAACCCGCTCGGACGGGTCGAATCCAAGTAAGGCCATAGAGGCACCATCTCGGGCACCAGCTCTGCAGCGGACCAACAGCACGAGATGATCGCACTCGACGATGAGATGGTCGCCGCACCGGCCCGCGCCTTTCCGGAACGAAACGCGCTACGCCGACGCGGACGGCCATCTCGTCGGCGAGCTGGATCGGCAGCTCCTTCGAGAGCCGGCTTCGGTCACCTCGGGTTCAAGGTCGCAAGGGCTCCCTGACGCGGCAGTGGTTCCCGGCGACCGTCGATGGCGGGTCGGCCACATCGGTTGGAACGGCGTACTGCGCCACCCCATGGCCGAACGACCAGTCGATCGACTCGTTCTCGGTCACCGTGATGAACGCGTTCCGCGGCTCGGTTCCCGCGTACTCATGGGCGAGCTCGGCGATCCGCTGGTACAGGGCCTGCTTCTGCTCCGGCGTGTGCCCGGAGCGCATGGTGATCGCGACGAACACGATGCCGTCGTCGCGGTGCACGCCGAGGTAGTCGCCGTAGCGCAGCATGCTGCTGGAGCCGTCGTGACCTACGAGAACCTGGAACTGGTCGTCGGGTGGGAAGCCGATCGTCTGGATCAAGGCATCGTGCACGGCACGCCCGAGCGCGTCGAGTCGGTCACCGTCGGTCGCCAACGCGTCAACGCGAACGAAGGGCATGTCAGCGGTTCTCCTCTTCGGTGGGCCCACGCTTTCATGATCACGATCGTACATACTAGTAGGTACAATCTCAGGGGCGTTGCAGCGGCGCGAGTAGCAGCATGGTGACATCGTCGCGAATCGTTCCGCAGTACTGGACGAGGTCCTCCCACACACCGTCGATCAGCGCGGTCGGCGAATCCTCCGCGAACTTGGCCAGACGATCGGCCAGTGGGTAGAAGGCACCGGTGCTGTCGCGGCCCTCCGACACTCCGTCGGATGCCAGGAACAGCCGGTCACCGGGCTCGAGGCGGACGGTGCGCCCTTGCGGGGTGGCGGCGTCGAGGAGCCCGAGACCCAGCGGGGCCCCGGGCTCGACTTCGATTTCGATGGCCTCCGCACCGCGCAGCAGCAGCGGATGCGGATGCCCGCAGGACACCAGCCGCACCGTATCGGCGCCAGGTGAGAACTCCAGGAGCACGGCGGTCGCGAACAGCTCGGCATGCTCGATTCCCGCGGAGTCCACGATCAGTCTGCGATCGAGGCGGGCCGCGGCCGCCTCCAGGTCGCGCTGGTCGAGCACTGCCTCCCGGAAGGCCCCGAGCAGCGAGGCGACCGTGCCCACGGCCGCCAGCCCGTGCCCGCGCACATCGCCCATCACGGCCCGGACGCCAAAGGGCCCGTCACGCACGTCGAAGAAGTCGCCGCCGACCAGCGACTCGCGCTGTGCCGCCCGGTACAGACCGGTGCAGCGCACGGGGCCGACGCGCTCCGGCAGCGGCGGCAGAACGGCGAGCTGGGCGGCTTCCGCGACGCTACGTACCGTCACCAGGTGCTCGTCCCTGCGGCTGCGTACCAGGGCCGCGAGGACGCTCAGCACGGCGATGAAGCTGATGGTCCACAGGTCGGTGTTGCCCGGGTGGTTGAGCTGCAGGACAGGGACGTTCAACAGCACGACGACGATGCAACCGAACACGCCCGTGGCCACCGGCCCGTACGAGAGCACGGCCAGCGACGGAATGGCGCCCAGCAGAAATCCGATGTCCAGCGGCTCGCGACTGATGAGCTCGGCCGCACAGACCCCCGCCAGTAGTACCGGCGGCAGCACTCGCACCCAGCGCGGAGGCGGCGAACCACGCAGCCACCCCTGGTCCTCACCGTCCCGCCTCCCGGAAGCGGCCCTGCTGGCCATGGCGCTCCTCCTTACATGACCACGCTCCTCCGTTCGAGCCCACCGCGCATTCCGATCCACCGGCGAACGGCGGCGTCGTCGTGACGATCAAGGTCGCCCCGTGCGTCAACATCCGTGCGGCGGCAGGCCGCATAAGGGCGAGAGCCGTACGCACTGACACGGCTGCGCTCTGTGGCATACGCGGCGCAGCGCTGTCGGCAGCCCCTGTCCTCGCGCCGCCCCCGCGCACCGTTCCGGCACCTGGAGGGTGCCGGAACGGTCTGCCGCACCGGCGGCGGATTCGGTCACGCGGTGTGGAGGGTGAGCCCGTAGCGGTTCAGGATCTCGTTGATCGGCTGGTACCAGGTTTCGCCGCCGCTGCTGCAGTTGCCCCAGCCGCCCGAGGTGACGCCCTGGGCCTGGTCGCCGCTGATGAAGGAGCCGCCGGAGTCCCCCGGTTCGGCGCAGACGCTCGTCTTCGTCATCTCGTGCACCGCGCCCTGGCTGTAGTTGACGGTCTCGTTCTTGGCGAGCACGGTGCCACAGTGCCAGTGGGAGGTGGAGCCCGAACGGCAGATGGACGCGCCAACAGGGGCTTCCGCCGATCCGCGGACGAGTTGGTCGGAGACGGTTCCCCAGCCCAGTACGACGGGCACGGTCCACCAGCCGCTGCCGACGTTGACCCAGGCGTAGTCGTTGTCGGGGAAGGAGGAACCTTGGAAGTTGCCGATGTAGCTGTGGTCCCAGCCGCTCACGCCGGCACCGGGCTGTCCGCAGTGTCCGGCGGTGACGAAGCCCCCGTACACGGAGAAGCCGATGGAGCAGCGGACGTTGCCCGTGTAGTAGGGGTCTCCGCCGACCGTTCCGGCGGCGAGAGTGCGTGGCGCCTGCCGCGTCTCTTGGACGATCACCGGTCCGGCCTGGCGGGCGCGCGTCAGGAACGCCCGGACATCGTTGTCATCCGCCCTTGGGACGACCACGTTGACGACGACCGAGTTGCTCTTGGGATCGACATGCCAGCCGCTGACGCCGGTCGGGGCGTCGAGGGTGTCGATCTTCGCCATGGCGGCGTCGAGCCGCCGTTCGGTGTGCTCGACAAGAGCGACCCGGGCGCCCGTGGCCTCAACGGCCTTCTTTCGCGCACTGTCGGCGATCGCGACGGTGAGTCGGCCGCTCTCCGCCTCGAACCACGAGCCGCCGTACGAGCCGCCCGCGGCACGTCGGGCGGCCCGCTCGACGGCGCGCGCCGTCGCCTCTGCTTTGAGCCGGGCGGTGGCCTGGCCGTTCGACAGGCCAAGATCCCGCTCCATGGCGGTGATCAGGGCCGGTGATCCCAGCGTGCCGGTCGCGGAGGAGGGAGCGGCGGCGGGGGCGTCGGCGGCGGCCGCCTGGGTGGTGAGGGCGGCGGCCACGGTGCTCACGAGCAGGGCCGCGGACAAGCCGACCCGCAGAACAGTCTTGCGTCTCAAGGGAGTTGCCTTTCGTCGTTCCGGTCATGGGGGAGTGGAGCGGAAGGGCAGGGCGAGAGCGCTCTCAAGAGTGTGCGTCGATGAGGTTAGTCAGGGATCGTGGGCAGGTCCATGCCAATGCAAGCCATTGCTCGCCCCGCGGCTCGGCCGCCACGGCTGCTGGCTTGGACGGAGGTGCCGCCGATCGGGAGGCGGTCGGCGGAATGCACGGTCACGCGGCGCGGGAGGTCCCAGGGCGTCATGTACAGGTTCGCCGCGGGTGACGCCGAAGAGCGCCAACCGCGGCGAACCGGTGCGGTCTCAGCCGTCGATGCGGTGCTGGGTCCAGAACGAGGTCAGGTCCGTGGTCGTGGCGGCCTGGGCGGCGGCCTTGAACTCGGCCGTGGTCGAGACGCCGTACCAGTGCGAAGTGGCGTAGTCCCTCAGCAGCTTGGCCATGGCGGTGTCGCCGAGGAGGCGGCGCAGGTCGTGCAGGGCGCACTTGCCGTAGCCGTAGACGACGGTGGAGTAGCGGGACGAGTGGGCGTCCCAGTAGGCCATCGAGTTGGTGATCTTCTCTGCCGACGAAGCCCACGAGACGCTGTTCCAGCAGTTGGTGCCGGTCTTGTTGAGCGCCAGGTCGGTGGCGTAGTCGGTGAACGCCTCATCGAGCCAGGGGCTGTTGTACTCGTCGTCGCCGACGATCCCGTACCACCACTGGTGTCCGATCTCATGGGTGAGCGCCGTGGTGCTGACCAGGTCGAGGACGAACCCCGGGTACTCCATGCCGCCGAACCAGAAGTTGTTGTCGATCACCGCGTCCAACTCGCCGTACGGGTAGGCGCCGAAGCGTGCCGCGTGGGCGTCCACGGCGGTCTTGGCGGTGGTGAGCATTGACTGCGCGTCGGACGAACTGATGCCCGAGACCGAGTAGACGTTCACCGGGGTGCCGGCGGTCGACGTACCGGAGAGCTTGGTGAACGGGCCTGCCGCCCAGGCGAAGTCACGGACCTTGGAGGCGGTGGCCGTGGTGACCGTGCGTCCGCTGGAGCCGGGTGTGTCGACCGAGGCGCCGGTGGCCGGCACCAGCAGGGTGCTCGGGTGGTCGAGGGTCACCTTGAAGTCGGCGGCCAGGGAGTAGAACGACTCGCCGTTGTTGGTGTACGGGTCGAGGTGCCAGCCGGATCCGTCCTTGACCGCGAGGACGGGCAGGGCGTTGCCGATGAAGCTGAAGGCTCCGTCGTGGCCGAAGCGGTCGGCCCCGCTGGGGACGGTGACGCCGAGGTCGAAGCCGATCGTGGCGGTCTGCCCCTGTGCCACGGGTGTTGATAGGTCGATCTTGAGGGCCGTGCAGCCGACCGACAGGGCGCCCGCGGTGCCGCCGGTGACGTTGCTGACCGTGATCGGCATGGCGGAGCAGGTGCCGTGGTAGTTGTCCCACAGCCTCAGGTAGACCTCGCTGAGCGGGGTCGAGGAGGCGTTGGTGAAGACCGCGGTCTCATGGCCGTTCCAGACGGTGCCGCTCGTATTGCTGCTCAGGCTGACGGTGTACGAGGGTGCGGCCGGGGTGCGCGTGGAGTCCGCCGGCGGGGGCGTGTCGCCGGAGGTGTTGAGGGCGACGTCGTCGAGGACGAAGCTCGTCCGGAGACTGGAGTCCTCGGTGCCGGTGAAGGCGACGTTGACGGTCTGGCCCGCGAACGACGACACGTCGAACGACTTCTGCGCATAGCCGGTGTTCTTGTTCAGGTTCGAGTACGTCGCCAGCGTCGTACTGCCGATCTTCGCCGTCAGCTTGTCGTACGCGGTGGACGAGGTCGTCTCGGCCGTGTCGATGTGCAGCCAGAAGGTGAGGGTGGCGCTGCTGCACCCGGCCGGGATCGTGACGCTCTGCGAAAGGCTGTCGGTGTGCGTGCTGCCGACACCGTTCAACCAGGCGAAGGTGGTGCCGCCGTGGGCGGTCTGACCGGCGCGGTTGGTGATCAGGGTGGATGACGACTGGGTCCACGGCGAGGTGCCGCTTTCGAAGCCACCGTTGCTGACCACCTGGGTCGGGGTGCAGGCGGCGGCCTGAGGGGCCACGGGCGACGCCGCTGCCGCCGGGGTGACGGGGAGCGAGACAGCGGCCAACGCGGCGGCGGTGAGTACGCTCGCGGCGAGGGCCTTGCGGGGGGTTGGTCTCACGCGAAACTCCTTTGAGGCGGCCGGGATTCCGGCCTGCTCGGTGACTGCCCTGCCGGCTTGGGTGCGCCGGAGGGCGGCCTCGGGCTGTGCTGTGCGCATCGGTTGCCCGATCGCTGGGGAGAGATTTCCGCTGCCGTCCCCCTGGGGTCAGGAAGGCGTTTGCTGGAAGCCTGACAGATTTGACCAGGGCATGCCATCACGCGTGAGGGTCGGGAGTCGGCCGGGGCCCGCCCGGGCGCATCCCGAACAGGAAACGCGTCATTGGGGTGCGCCGCACGAGCAGGTCGTAGGCGGCCAGGGTCAGGCAGAGCGAAGCCGCCACGATCAGCGCGTATTTGACCGGGATCGAGGCTCCCGTACCGACCACGACGTACGCCACCGCCACGACGATCGGCTGGTGCAGCACGTACAACGGCAACGCCCCGACGGCCAGTTAGCCGAACAACCGCCGACGTCGGCGGACTTCGGCCCTGCCTCCGTGCCCTTCGTCGGGTGCCGACGCAGGCCGCCGTCGCCGGTCGAGCAGCCCGACGATGCCCACGATCCAGCACCAGCCCGCCGCCCGAGTCACATCACGTACGTCCGCGAAGTCGCGGTACGCCGACAGGTCACCCGGCCTGATCACCGCGTCCGGATCCCGGTCCGCCTCGCCCAGCAGCCCGGCGATCCGGCCGGGCAGCCCGGTGGGCGGCGCCCCGGGCCCCACCGGGTTGCCCACCCGCAGCACCACCGCGTCGCGTCCGGAGGTGGTGACCGTGCCGGCGAGCTTGGTGGCGCCGTACGGAGTGAGGGGACAGGTGGCTGCCGACTCCGTCGTTTTCGTGTTCCGGGTGCCAGGCCCGTACTCGGCGGCCGAGCCCAGGCGGACGAGGTGCGCGGTGGGCGCGGCCTCCCGCAGCGCTGCGCAAAGTACCGCGGGACCACGGGAGTTGACCTCGGACAGGGGCACGGTGTCGCCGCCGGTCGCGCCCGCGCAGTTGATCACGGCGTCGGGTGCCGCCGCCTTGAGGGTGCTCGCCAGCCGGTCCGTGCGGGAGGTGGCGAGGTCGATGCCGAACTCCGCGGCGGGCGAGCGGCCGCTGCCGAGCTCCCGCGAGCGTCCTCGACACCCACCACCCGCTGTCGGTGGCGGGTGGGATCCTCGGCAGGATCATGGGTGAGCGGACGAAGGAGCGTGGACGTGGGGTTCGAGGGGGAGATCTGGCACGTACGGCGCGGGACGGACTCCGTGGGGGAGATCCTGATCGAGGAGGCCGACTTCCCCTGGCTGTCGGGGAGGTTCACCGCTGGACCGGCCTTCGCGGAGGTCGAGGGGCTCTTCGCGCGCGAGCTCAGGCTGGCGGAGTCGGACGACGCCTGGGAAGAGTGGGAGGCGGTGTACGACGAGATCCGACGGCATGTCTCGCTGTTCTCCCCGGACGGTCCCGTCCCCGAGTTTCTGCTGCACATCGCGGGGAACCACGGATGGTTCCGCTGGAGCGACGAGCCGTTCGGCGATGACGAGTCGTGAGTGTTCGCTGGAGGGTCCCGCTCGTGGGCGACGACCCGTGAGCGCACCCGGGGCGCCACTCGCTCGTGGGCGACGGCCGGCGAGTCACGACCCCGTGCGTCACCCCCGTGCCATATCGGACTCCGCGGAGCTCGCCGCCGACTCGGCGCCCTCGACCAGCTTCTGCAGATGCGTGAGATCCGTGGAGGAGGCAGGCGCGGGGCTCTTGGTGTTCTCACCGTGGCTTCCGCATGCTGTCAAAAGCAGCAGCAGGGCGGCACCGGTGGCCAGGCCCGCGTGGCGCGCGCGCATCACTTGTCGGTTCCGTTGTCGTGCGTCTTGCACCACTTCTCCACGTCCGCCAGATCCTTCTGTCGCGCTTCCAGGGTGGGGACGAGGGAACGCCGGAAGGTGAGCCGGCCGTTCAGATAGGTCTCGATCTCCGTGTGTCCCGCCGACTTGGCGTTGGCCACACGCTGTTCCAGACGGGCGATGGAGCCACGCTGTGACGCGTCCGCGTGCAGCCGGTCCAGGATCCGGTCGATCCGGTGGTCGATCTTCGGTGCGCGCTTGCAGAGCGCGGACGCGCCGTCCCCGGTGGGGGCGCCCGACGGGGTGGGCTGTGGGTCGTCGGCCGTCGCGGCGCCCGCGGCACCGAGCAGTGTGCCGACGGCGACCAGCGAGACGACGGTTGTCCTGGTCCTTGGCATGGCGAACTCCTCTGCGTTCACGGGCGGTTGCCCGCACGCCCGGAAAGCTAGGAGTCCTCTTTGTGGAATTCTTGTGGCCGGTCCGCGGTCGTGATCATCCAGTTGCGCTGAAGGGGAAGCGTGGCCTCCGCGCCGGCCGAGCCGCTGATGAGCGCCAGGGTGACCTCGATCCGAGTGCCCGGCCCTGTCGGCGGGTTCAGTATGCGGATCCCGCCCCGGTGCAGGTCGATCTGCTGGGCGACGAGGGTGAGCCCGAGGCCGGAACCCGGGCTGTCCGGTCGGCGCTTGAAGCGTTCGAAGACCTCGGCACGACGGTCGGGCCGGATGCCCGGTCCCCGGTCGTCGACGATGAGGACCGCGGAGCCACCGCTCGCGCGCAGCGTGATCTCGACTTGCCCGGGCATACCGTCCGCGCAGCCGTGCACGAGTGCGTTGGCGAGGAGATTGTCCACGACCACGCGCAGTCCGGGCTCCCAGCCGTGGACGCGCAGCCCCACCGTGCAGTCGCTCGAGATCAGGGCGCGCGGATGGCGTCGCCGCTGTTCCTGCGCGCTCGCCTCGACGACGTCCGCCAGGTCCACCGGGCCGAAGGCGTCCGCCTCGACCAGATCGCCGCGACCGAGTTCGCGCAGCATGACCAGCAGCCCCAGCAGTCGGCCGTGCTCGCGGCGCAGGTCGCCCAGCACTTCGTCGCGGTCGGACCCGGGAAGCTCCGGATGCTCGGTGAGGATCTCCAGATTGGTCTGCATGCTCATCAGCGGAGTGCGCAGCTCGTGCGAGGCCGCCGAGGCGAACGAACGGGCCGTGGCCAGTGCCTCGGCGGTTCTGGCGGCCTGCTGGTCGTAGCGGGTCAGGACGGTCTGCAGGGTGTGCGCCAGGTCGTCGACCTCGGCGATCCTCGTCGGTGCGTGTTCCAGCCGGGCCGTGTTGGTGCGCGGGTCCAGGCCGCTCGCACGGTCCCGCAGGCGGCGCAGCGGACGGCTCGCGCGGGTGGCGACGGCCCCGGCGAGCAGTCCGGACAGCGGCGCGGCGAGCAGCGCCACGGTCACCACACGTCTGCGGACCAGGCGCAGTTGGGTCTCACCGGCCGTGTCCGGCGCGAACAGCCAGAGCGTGCCGCGTACGCCGGGCCGCGCGCCGGTCACCCGCGTGGACAGGACCCGCCAGCTCCGGCCGTCGGCCCGCAGCGTCACCGGGACCGGCGCGCTCTGGGGCAGCGCCACGCCTTCGTCGGGTTGCGGGCCGCCGGCGAAGGTCTCCTCGGGGCCGATCAGCCGTAGGCCGACGTCCAGGGCGGAGGTGAACAGCCGCCGCTCGCGGGCCTGCTCCACCGCTGCCGACCGGTCGGCAGCGCTCGCGCGGAGCAGACCGCGCGCGTCCTTGGCCACGGCCGTGGCGCGCTCCCGCAGGTGAGTGTCCTGCTCGTCGTGCAGATCCGCCGCGACCAGCCGCAACAGCAGCCATCCGGTGGCCAGGACCAGTACGGGCACGGTGGCCCCGACGGCCAGAGCGATCCGAGTGGACAGCCTCATCGCCCGGCCCCCGCACCGTCGTCCCGCAGCACGAAACCCACTCCTCGTACCGTGTGGATGATCCGGGGACGGCCCGATGCCTCCAGCTTGCGCCGCAGATAGCTCACGAACGTGTCCACCGCGTCGGTGCGCACCTCGAAGTCGTACCCCCAGACACGGTCGAGGAGCTGGTCGCGGCTGAGGACGAGGCCGGCGTTGCGCGCGAGCACGTGCAGAAGCTCGAACTCGCGCCGCGTCAGTTCCACGGGGTTCCCGTCGAGGCTCACCCGGCGGGCCGCGGGATCCAGTAGCAGCCCGCCGACTCGTACGGTGTCGGTGTCCCGCGGACGTCGGCGCCGGAGCAGGGCCTGCAGGCGCAGCACCAACTCCTGCAGGGCGAAGGGCTTGACCAGATAGTCGTCGCCGCCGGCCTGCAGTCCCGCGATCCGGTCGGTGGTCTCGTCGAGCGCGGAGAGCATCAGGACGGGCACGTCGTTGTCTTCGCCGCGCAGCGTCCGGCACACGTCGATGCCGCTGAGGTCCGGCATGGAGATGTCCAGCACGATCGCGTCCGGTGGCGTCCGTCTGACCGCGGCCAGCGCAGGACGGCCGCCGTCGGCGAGGTCCACGGTGAACCCGCCGAGCCGCAGCCCGCGTTCCAGCGAGCGCCGTATCGCCGCGTCGTCGTCGACGACCAGGACACGGCCCCAGTCTCCGCTCATCGCCACACACCCCCAGGTCGCCGGAAACCGGCCATTGAGCCCGGCCCGCCCATGGTGCATCAGTCCGCCCGGGAGCCCCTTCGCCGCCCGTGGGCACGAAACGGTAACGAACGATTTGTATGGCGTAATTGACCGACTCCGAAGCGTAACGTCCCCTGTCCTGGGAGCTCGTGGGGGAGCCACCAGGTGTGGGGGAGGGGATGTCATGTCCGTCATGACAGGTGTACGAGGGCTGCCCGGAATCGCTCGGGCCCGCCTGGTCGCGGCGGTCTGTCTGGGGCTCATATGCGCCACGCTGACCGGGTGCGGGGACGAAGGCTCGACACATGCCGCAGCGTCGTCGGCTCCACCCGGCACCTTCGCCTTAAGTCCGACGGTGTCCACGTCGCCGCCCGAGCCGACGCCCTCGGTCAGCGACGTAGCGACGACCGAGGCCGACGACCCGGTCACGGAGTCTCCACAGGACGAACCGGTGACCGACGGCGCGTCGGACGCCTCGGCGCTGTGGGGCAAGGCGTACAGCGGTACCGCCGACATCTCCGTCGACATCTACGACTACTGCAACGCCGACGGCTCCCGCCGCCTGGCCGACAGCCAGACCTACTCCCTGACGAGCACGCTCAACCTGAGCCGACCGCGGACCGGCGGCGACGCGACCGAGGACAACCCGTTCTCCCTGCTGTTCGCGGCGGGCGATCCGTCCCAGGCCGGTGCGGTGTCGTTCTGGTCCTCGGCGGTCAGCACGACCTCCGGCCAGGACCTGGCCGGCAACCCGCGTGATCCGCAACTGCTGTTGACGTACTGGGATGTGGGCTGGTCCGACGGCGAACTGGACGCCCGGCTGACCGACCCGCACACCCAGGAGGCCGTGGCTCTCAATCTGCTCAACTGGCCCAGCCCGGTGGTGGCCTGTCGGTCCGACCTCGGCCAACTGCCCGGAGGCTATCCGCACGCACTGGCCTCCGGTACCACCTTCTCGGGACAACTCGACGGCTCCACGGCATCCCTGACGGCAGAGGGCAGCAGCACCGACGGCCAGATCGAGTTCCGCTTCGAGTACGAAGGGGCCGCCTCGTGAGGCGGTGGGCGTGGAAGACCGGACACAAGGAGACCGGACGCGTGGGGGCCGGACGCAAGAAGGCCGGACGCGGGGAGGCCGGATGACGACGACCGACCGACTCGACCGCTGGGGCGTACGGATCGCCGCGTGGGCCGCGCCCGGTGAGACCGCGCTGGCCGCTCAGACTGCTCGGGCCTACGCCGCGGGTGGCACCACTCGCCGGAACCTCTTCGCTTCGCGCGGACACGCACCCGGCGGGATGGGCGGCGGGACGGTCTCCGTCCTGCCCGCGGTGCTGGACGCACTGGCCTACGCCGCCGAGGCCATCAAGTCGGCCTTGGGGAGCCCGGAGTTGAGCAACGTGCTGTCCGCCACCGGGCTGTTGCTCGGACTGCGGGCGCAGCGTTCCGAATCGTCACGACACGCCGTGGACGGAAGCGAGCCGGCGTCGACACGACACGCCGTGGACGAAAGCGACTCGGCCTTGCCGCGACATGCCGTGGAGGGAAGCGACCCGGCCTTGCCGCGACACGCCGACGCGGACGACGTCGCGGATCCGGAAGTGAGCGGGGATGCTCAGGACCAGGCCGGTCAGGCGCACAGACCTGACCCGGATTCCACCACGGACGACACCCGGGCATCGGCAGCGCCCACGATGGAGGTCATGCGAGCCGCCCTGCAGATGAGCGGACGGCTCCGAGCCCGGGGGATCGAGCCGTCCGAGGCCGACGAGTTGGCCGCCCGGGTGACCGCCCAGTTGCTCGCCCACGACGATCCGTTCGAGGTGGCAGCGTTTCTGGACGCCCTCGTCGCCGAAGAGCCGCCGCAGCCGGCCGTGCGCGGGGCCCACCCCCGGCGTACCGGACTGCACCGCCTCACTTCCGCCGCTTCGGGCCTGCTGTCCCGCGTCGGACGGCCGCGCACGACGAGTCCCCGACCGTCGTCCGGTCCGGACGGAACGAACCACGAATGAGCCCATCGCCGACCGGATACTTCCACCCACCGTGCCGACACGGCGGACACCGCCCTACGACGCCATGAGCGGGTCCGCGTCCTCTCGGCCCGCCCGCTCATGGAGTCCGCCTCCGTGGCTTTGGCTGATGCTGGTCCTGTTCATGACACAGGCCCCCTCGCTCATCGGCCACGCCTTCGGGGTGGGCACGGGGCTGGAGCAATTCGACGGGGCGCGCCGGGGCCGCTTCGTCACCGCGATGCTCAGTCTGGTGCAGTTCCTGCCGCTCTTCTTCCTGCTCGCAGCCGTCCTCGCGATCCTCGCACCGCGGATGCGCTGCCACTTCGTCGAGCGGCGCTACGGACTGCTGCCGCCCGACCATCCGCTGATGGCCCCGGCGGCGGGGCCGGCGCCGGCGCCCGGCGAAGTCCCTGAACCGCACTTCCACGACCGGATGACGGCCTTCTTGAAGGAGCACGCGCCAGGCACTCAACTGCGCCTCAGCACCCAATCCGGACTCTCCGCCCGCGTCTACCCGAGCAGTTGGCGCGGCACCCGGGTCGGCGTCTTCGCTCCGCTCGTCCACCTGTGGGAGACGGACGTGGAGGCGGCCCACGCGGTTCTCCTGCACGAGCTCGGGCATCTGCGCCGCGGCGAACAGCATGTCGCCGGGCTCGGCAGCCCCTTCACCGCCCTCGTCCGCGTCTGGCCCTATGTGCTCGTGGGCTTGGTCGTACTGCCCGTGACCCTGTTGTTCGTCACGGGCAATGCGACCGCCCGCCTGACCCTCGCCGAGGTCGTCCTGGTTCTGTGCAGCGTGCCGAAGGTGCTGCTCCTCGTGGTGGCCGCGCTCTGGTCGGCGGAACTGGGGGCAGACCGGTGCGCTGCCGAAGCCGAGGGGCCCGGCACGCTCGTACGCGCGCTGCGTCGCCTGGAAGAGGAGGATCACGGAGGCCTCGCCCGGCTCCACCACCCGCCCGTACGGGTACGGATCTGGTTCGCCTCGCGCGGCGAAAGCGGCGGGGCACAGCTCCTGCTGACGCTGCTGTGGCCGGCCGCTCTGCTCGCTCAGCTGCTGCTGTCCATGCTGGGCGCGGTGCCCGCGTACGTGCTGCTGGGTGCGTCGCAGGATCGTGCCACCAGGGAAGTTCTCGCGCTGGCCCACGACACGCTCACGACGGACCCCGCATGGTGGGCGACGCTCGCCGCCGTCCTTGTCTGGCCCCTGGCGACCGGCGTCCGATCCTCGACCGGAGTGCTGCCCGCCTTCTCCGTCTCGCCGAGGGTGTACGCGACAGCCGCCCTGCTTCCCGCGGTTGTCCTGCTCGTCGGACTGCTGCCCTTGACGTCCCGCCCGGCCGGGGATGTCTTCGCCGACGGCCGGGGCGGGCGCGCCACCGCGTCCACGGGGGTACCCAGCGAGGGCGGCGACGACACTGCCGACGGCGCGTCGACGGAGTGCCCCAGCCGTTCGGCACCGGCTGATCCGGCGCGTCCGCCCGGGCTCCCTTCCTTCACGCGAGGAGGCCCGGCGGCGTCCGGTGGGGCGGCACCACCCCCGGCGGACGGACCGCGCACCTTCCGCACCCTGAGCGTCACATCCGTCGAAGCGTTGTCCGGATCCAAGGCTCAGGCCCAGGACCTGGGCGACCGTCTCCGCGGAGCCCGCTGGACGCTGCACGGCGACGGCAGCCTGAGTGCAGACGTCGTCGGCGTCCCCGTCCTGCGCGGGACCGGTGTCAGCGACACGACACGATGGCTCGCCGGGCGGCGCACCGAACGTACCGACGTCAGCGCGACCACGACCTGGATGGAGGCCCGCCTTGTCGTCGGCACGAGCCGGCCGCCACGACTTGACCTCATCAGGGCGGCGACACAGGTCATGCGGGCCGTGGTCAACTGCCGTGAATTCACGTCCGCATCGAGTACGGCACAGCGTCTGTCTCTGACGCTTGCCGAACAGCCCTAATGGCGGGTTAAACATGCCTTAAGCAATCTTCCTCCGTGCGGACTACTTCAAATAACCCCAGGCCAGGGGGATTTGACGATCGCGCGGGCCGGTTGGCCGCGGAGTGGTTCGTGCGTAGCATCGGGGCCCATCGGCGGAGCCCGTCGCTAGCGAGAGAGCGCTCTCAAGCATGCGAGGCATCGGCTACTGGGCAAAGGGCCCCGACAACGTTGCCCTTGGCGCCGTTGGGTACCGGCCGCGCTCTTCTCATCATCCCCCCACCGCCTCATAGAGGCACAAGTACCAAGGAGCACACCGCATATGACACCTCGTCACCAGCGCAACCTCAGCCGCCGCAAGCTGTTCCTCGCTCTGGGCGGCGCGGCCGTCGCCGCTCCGGCCCTCGCCGCCGTCGCGCCGTACGCCCTTGCCGGAACGACCGACGGCTCGACCAGGGCGGCCGCCGGCTCGCTGCCCCTGACGATCGTCAACAACAGCGGCTCGTTCGACAACGCGTCGGTGCACGTCTACATCGTCGGCAACCAGGACGGGAAGCAGGTCCGCGTCACCCGGGACGGCACCCTGGCACCCATATCCCTCTCGGACAACGGTGCGGACGGCTTCACCGACTACGCGCTCCCGCTGTCCGGCAGCGGCGAGACACAGCTCTCCCTGCCGTACATGTCAGGCCGTATCTACGTGTCGCTGGGAGGGAAGCTGAAGTTCAAGGCCGTGGCGGACGGCAATGGCAACGCGGCCCTGCAGTATCCGGCCGGCTGGGTCACCTCGGACCCCAACTACGCCGTGCTGCACGACTGTGCCGAGTTCACGTACAACGCGGCGGGCATGTTCTGCAACACGACGATGGTCGACATGTTCAGCGTGCCGATGAGCATCCGGCTGAACGGGGAGAAGGAGCAGACCACGGGCGCCCTGCGCGCCGGCGGACGCGCCGCCGCCTTCGCCGCGCTACGGCAGATCGAGGACTTCGCGCCGCTGGTGGTGGACGACGTGCGCGTCATCGCCCCCGGGCACGGCTTGGACGCCGGTCTGTTCGCCAAGGACTACTTCGCCCCGTACATCGACGAGGTCTGGAGCACCTACACGGGAAAGGACCTCACCGTCACCACCAACGCCGGCAGCTTCACCGGCCGGGTGCGCGCAGACAAGTTCACCTTCGACGGCCCCGCCTCGGTCTCCTTCGGCAAGCCCTCCACCCGAGACGTCCTCTTCTGCGACGGCAACCTCGCCGCGCCCAACGACGGCACGACCGGCCCGGTCGCCGCCGTTCTCGGCGCCGGCTTCAACCGCTCCACGCTGCTCAGCAACCCTGCCCAACCGGCCACCAGCGCAGGCGACTTCTACAAGACCGAGCTGACGAATCACTACTCCAAGGCGATCCACGCGGCGACCGAGGACGGCAAGGCCTACGGCTTCGCCTTCGACGACGTCGCCGACTTCGCCTCCTACATCCAGGACACCGCGCCCACGGCGATCCGCCTCACACTGACACCTTTCTAGGGCTCCCTGAGCCTTCCTGAGCCGGTCACGTGCCGATGCGTGTGCCCCAACCACCGGCATCGGCGATGGTGTGGGCGACATGTGCGGCGGCGACGTCCAGCGCGGCGTGGCCGGTGGATTTGAAGAGGGTGAGTCCGGTCTCGTCCCGTCGGCCGGGGTGGTGGCCGGCGAGGACGGAGCCGAGGAGTGTGACCGGCCGTTGGGCAGGAGGGTCCTGCAACTCGTGTGCGCCGTAGGGGGGTCGGGTCGTGGCGGCGCCTGGCCACTCGGTGAAGAGTGTGGCGTCGCGGACGGCGTCGGCGTCCAGCTCTGGCCCGTGGGAGCCGCCCACCGAGCTGATGTGCGCACCGGGCTCCAGCCAGGCCCGGCGGATCACCGGCTGGACGGCTCCGGTGCAGCAGAAGACCGTGTCGGCCTCGCGTACCGCCGACTCCATGCTGGCTGCGACATGGGCCGCGGGGTGGAGGGCGGCGCGGTCCGTGCGTCGTGGGTCGCGGCTGGCGGCGACCACGGGGAGCGTGGGATCGACGGCCGCGAGCAGTCCGATCCGGGCACGCGCTTACTGGATTCGCCCGGATTCACTTCAGCGCGGAGAGAACTTCAATTCATGCCCTTCCTCAGCCTCTCCGGTCATGCCAGTGCCGCGGATGTCGTCGAGCACATCGAACCCGCGGTGAACGTGTGCGGTGAGGACCACGTCGGCATCGGCACTGACGAACCATCACGTCCATCGACGACCTCGACGCCTACCGGGCGCGTCTCGCCGAGCACGTGGCCCTGCGCCGCCAGGCCGGCGTCGGCGCGGCGGGGGAACGCGGCGACGCGCTCCCCTTCGTTCTCGACCTGCGTGGAGTGGACCATTTCCGGGAATTGATCCGCCTGGTGGAACGGCGCGGCTACCGCTGCGAGCGCGTCGAGAAGATCCTGGCAGGAACTTCCTGGACTACGCGGACCGGGTGTGGGCGCCGGAGGGTTCTTGAGAACGGTCCCGCGCCCGGGCGCGGCTACTGCCTGTGCGGGTCGTCGTCGGGCAGCCAGGCGTCGGGCGCGTGGATGCCGAGGTCGCTGACGCCCTTGGTCAGGGCGTCGACGACGGCCCGGACCGCGGCACGTTCTTCGCCGCTGCGCCAGACCAGTGACCAGGTCCAGTAGACCTTCGGCGCGATCAGGGGACGCTGGACCAGGTCGGGTGGCAGCGGGGTGGTCTGGCCCTTGGGGGAGTTGACGACCGGGCGGCGGCTGCGGCGGACGTGGTCGAAGAACGCGGAACCGGTGATGCCGCCGTCGCGGATGTGGAGCGCGCGGGCGCCGGTGCTGTGGGACAGCTGTTCCGCGAAGGTGTTCCAGGACGCCCACGACGTGGTGTCGTCGTCGAGCAGAACGACGGCGTCCTGGACCCGTACGTCGCTGCTGTCGTCGCCGGTGGCGACGGCGTAGAGCCGGTCGGCGCCGAGGAGTCGGGCCTCCAGCCCCTGTCGTTCCAGATCCGCGGTCGCTGCCCAGCACACCGCCAAGTCGAGGCTGCCGTCGGCGACCCGGGCGGCCTGGGTGTGGGAAGGGGCGACCCATGCGTCGACGTGCAGTTGGGCCACCGCGGCGGTGCGGGTGGTCAGGTCCGTGGGCAACCAGTTGACGTAGCCGAGACGCACCGTCTCCGATCCGGCCAGCCGGCCCGCGCGGCGCTGGAGGTCGTCGGCCCGCTCCAGCAGGGAGCGGGTGTGGGGGAGGAGGGAGGCTCCGGCCGGAGTGAGGGCCACGGAGCGGCGGTCTCGGTCGAACAGTCGCACGCCGAGGTCGCGTTCGAGTGCCTTGATCTGCTGCGAAAGTGAGGGGCCGGCGATCAATAGTCGCTCGGCGGCCCGGCCGAAGTTCAGTTCCTCGGCGACCGCGACGAAGTACCGCAGCTGGCGCAGCTCCACGCTCGTCATGTTACGTCGCTGGAAGGCTCCGCCTACCAGCAGGGAGGAACCCTGTCGTGGCGGCCGCCCTGGTGTCGGGCCGACGATGGACGCATGGAAACGCGACACCGCGTCACCGCGGAGATTCCGGCCGACGCCCGGAGGGCGATCGCGGTGCCGCTGATCGGCAACCTCGCCCATGCCGCCCCGTGCTTGTGGGGGATGGTTCCGACGCCGAACGCTTCGCGCACGGCGTCCGGTGCGGACGCCGAAGGCCCCGGGCGCCTGGCCGCCGGCGAGTGCCGCCGGGCAACCGGATCGCCGGGTGACGCCGACGACTGCAAGCGCCGCACCGTTTGATCGGCCACCGTTCGAGAACACAGACCCCCTTCACCACCCACGGCGTTCCCGCTCCCGGCGAGCGCCCGGCCCCTGGGAGAAAGATCATGCGAGAGTTCCTGGTCGAGATCACCACCACCATTCCCGAGGGCACCAGCCAGGACGAGGTCGACCGGCGGCGCGCCGCCGAAGCCGTCCGCGCCAAGGAACTGGCCGCCACCGGCAACCTGGCGCGGCTGTGGCGCCCGGTCGGCGAGCTGCGCAGCCTCGGCATCTGGCGGGCCACCGACGAGGACGAGCTGTATGAGAAGGTGCTCGGCACGCTCCCGCTGCGCCCGTGGATGACCTTTGACGTCACCGCGCTCGAGTCCCACCCCAATGACCCGGGCAGGGCCGACGCCGCGTCCTGACCAACCGGGCCACTGTCCGTACTTTCCGTACTCGCCGCTGCGTCGGTGGCAAGTGTGTCCTGCCCCGGATACGGGGACCACATCACGAGGACGTTGTCATGAGCGCGCGGATACGGCGCCCCTCTCCCGCCGGCGCGGGAACTCCCGAAACAGGAACCCCCGAATCAGGAAGCCCCGAAACAGGAACCCCTGAAACAGAAACCCGCGAAACAGAAACCCGCGAAACAGGAACCGCACTCCGCTCGCCCTGGGCCCACGTCGCCCGCGCCGCCGCCGCGCTCGCGGCCGGTATGGGTGTCGGCCGGTTCGTCTACACCCCGATCCTTCCCCTGATGTACAGCGGTGCGGGGCTGTCCGCCGCCGCAGGCGCGAACCTTGCCACCGCCAACTACGTCGGCTACCTCGTCGGCGCGCTCGCGGGAATCCTGGTCCCGGCGCTGGTCCGCTCGCCCATGGTGCTGCGCGGTTCCCTGGTCGTCCTGACCGGCACTTTGGCCGGGATGTCCGCCACGCACAGCACGCCCGTGTGGATGGTGCTGAGGCTGCTGGCCGGGGGAGCCAGCGCTCTGATCTTCGTCATCGCGGTCAGCTCCCTCCTCAGCCACCTCCGGGACCAGCCCGCCCACCTGCCCGGATGGGCCTTCGGCGGAGTGGGTGCCGGTATCGCCCTGTCCGGGCTGCTGGTTCTCATACTGCGAACCGTCGCCGACTGGCAGGCCGCCTGGTGGGCCTCGGCCGGCCTCGCGGCACTCCTCGCCGCGGCGTCCTGGAACCTCCGTCCCGAAATCCGTGTCACGGCCCCCCGGGAATCCGGGGCGGCACCGGTCAGCCGGCCCGCGCGGCGCACCCACCGCTGGTTCAGTGCCCTGTTCACCAGCTACACCTTGGAAGGGGTCGGCTACATCGTCGCCGGCACCTTCCTGGTCGCGGCGATCGGACAGGGCTCACCTGGCTGGATCGGCAGTGGTGCCTGGGTACTGGTCGGCCTGGCGGCCGTGCCGTCCTCGGCGCTCTGGGCCTGGCTGGGGCGCCGCTGGTCCCGCCCCGACCTGCTGCTGGCCGCGCTCGTCGTCCAGGCCGTCGGCATCGTCCTGCCCGCCCTCGTCGGGGGAGTGGCGGCCGCTCTGGTGTCCGCGTTCCTGTTCGGCGCGACGTTCCTCGGTGTCAGCACCATCGCCCTGGCCGCAGGCGCCCACCTGCAGTTTCCCCGTTCCGTCGCCCTGCTGACCACCGGGTACTCCGTCGGCCAGATCCTCGGGCCCCTGGCCGTCGCTCCCCTCCTCCACCACGGTTACGAGCAGGCCCTGGTCCTCGCGGCTGTCGTGGTTGTCGCCGCAGCCGCTGCGGCGGGCGTTCTGCGCATCGGCTTCCCGCACCAGTTGGGCGTCGTACGGCACACCGTTCCGGGACTGCGCTCCGTACCGGCGGAAGCCGCCGCGGCTTCGACCGACCGCCCCTGACGAAGCCGCGCTACAGTCGACCATGTACGCGACCATGGGCGTGAAGTGCCTTTCCCGAAACGCCCTCTCTGTGGCGTCCGGTGGGGGCTTCGCGCCCGCCGCAACCGCCGGCGTCGCCTTCCCCTGACGTGGAGCTGTTGATGAGCACACCGCGGGACCTGTTCGTCGTGGCCCTGGATGCGGAGCGCACCCGTCCCGTGGAGCCGGGCGACTTGTCGCTGGCGCTCGCGGGAGCCGAGGTGATCGACCTGCTCGATGCCCAGGCCGTCACGCTGGACGGCGACCTGATCGTGCCGGGTGGCTGGTCGGAACCCGCTGATCGGCTGTTGGCCGAGGCCGCGTCGTCCATCACTCGACAGGCGCCGTACGAGTCGGTCGAGGAGTGGCTGTGGCGCAGAGGTCGTGGTCTGTACTCGGCGTATCTGGCCGATCTTGAGGCGGAAGGGCCGGGCACGCGGCAACGCCGACGTTGGTTGCCTTCCCGGACCCCCCAATCGGTGCCGGCAGATTCACCCGCTCGGCGTAGCGCGGGTGACCGTTGGGCCTCGCAGGAGCCCGTGCTCACCGCTCTCGCAACGGTCGTCGGCATCAGTGACACGTCGGCGGAGGACTTCCCGACCGTCACCGACGACGCGGTGCTGACCGTGCTTGCTGCCGTCGATGACGCGGTGACGGAACTGGTGGCCGTGCGACAACGGCGAGCCATCGAAGAAGCGGCCTTCGACAACATCTGGCGAGCCCCGTGACGCGGGCGCCGTACAGGGCCGTGACGGCCCTGTACGGCAGTGTGGCCGGCGCTCTGGCGGGGGCGTCGGCGCGGGTTGCAGCACTGTGGCCAGGCCAGGGGCTCCCCTGTGCGAGCCTTGCAGGTGGTCAGAGTCACCTGCCAAAATGGTGACGTGAACCTGGACCATGTCTTTCCGTGCGGGAATCCCGCCCTCGACTTCGCCGCGACGCTTCGCGCCCGCCGGTCGGCACGGTTCGAGATGTTCGTGTCGCCGGACCGGCTGGACGCCTGGTACATGGAGTCCGGCATCGTCGACGCCGTCACCCCGAGCCGTGCATCCGATGTCGAACAGGCGGTCGTCGTTCGGGAGGCCATCTATGAGCTGGTCACCGCACGGCGGGCCGGGGAGGCGTTCGACAGGAGGGCGCTCGCCGTGGTGAACAGCACGGCCCGGAAACCTTGCGCGACGCCGCAGCTCACCGCGACGGGGCGGTGGACCGACGCCACGTCGGAGGAGGCGTTGTCCACGGTGGCGCGGCATGCCGTCGAGCTCTTGAGCGGACCCGATGTGCCGCTGTTGAAGGAGTGCGGGAATCCGGAATGCACCCGCGTCTACATCGATCGTTCGCGAGGCATGCGCCGGCAGTGGTGCGGAATGGAGTCCTGCGGGAACAAGCTCAAGGCAGCTGCCTACCGGGCACGCAAGAAGCAGCATCACCACGAGCCTGCCGCTCGCTGATGGATTCCGGGCAGGAAGCCCGGCATCTGCTGTCGCCGCGTCGGTTTTCGATCGTCGTGTCGGTCACGGCTCAGCGGCGTTCCAGGCCGTCGGCCTCGACCACGGCTTCGGCGAAGACTTCGGGGGCCTCCTGTGGCACGTTGTGTCCGATGCCTTTCAAGGTCCTGTGTGCGTAAGGGCCCGAGAACTTGTCCCGATACATCGCTCCGTCCCCGGCGGCAGTGAACGGATCCAGTTCGCCGTCAAGGGTGACCGTGCGAACTCCGATGACGGGCCCTTGGGAAAGCCGCTGCTCAAGCGCGTCGTATCGCGGATCGCCCGATGCGAGACCCAGCCGCCAGCGATAGTTGTGGATCACGATGTCGACGTAGTCGGGGTTCTTGAAAGCCGCGGCGGTGCGCTCGAACGTGGCGTCATCGAAGTGCCACGACGGGGAGTTGAACTTCCAGACGAGCTTTGCCAGATCGCGCCGGTATTCCTCGTTCTCGAGCCCGAGCCGTCCCCTTTCCGTCGAGAAGTAGTACTGGTACCACCACGCCCACTCGGCCTTGGGCGGCAACGGCTGCTTGTTGGCTTCCCTGTTGGTGATGACGTATCCCGTCACGGAGACCAAGGCCCTGCAGCGTTCCGGCCAGAGCGCGGCGATGATGTCGGCCGTCCGCGATCCCCAGTCGAACCCGGCAAGGACCGCTTTCTCGATCCGCAGCGCGTCCATCAAGGCGATGACATCGAGAGCGACCACCGACTGCTGCGCATTGCGGAACGTCGTGCTGGAGAGGAAACGTGTCGTCCCGTGGCCGCGCAGGTGAGGGACGATCACTCGGTATCCCCGTGCTGCCAACAGCGGGGCGACGTCGACATAGCTGTGGATGTCGTAAGGCCATCCGTGCAGAAGGATGACGGCGGGGCCGTGGGCCGGACCGGCCTCCGCGTAACCGACGTCGAGGACACCGGCCCTGATCCGCCGCAGTGAGGCGAACGACGTATGCCGCTGCATGGGCGTCGAGAGCGTCGGCGAGCTCCCCTCGCCTGTGGCTGCTTCCGCCGGCGCCGAAGACGAGGCCCAACCAGCCCACGATGCTCCGACCGCACCCGCACCAGCGACCTTGCCAAAGCCTCGCCTGTTGAACATCAGAGATCGTCCCTCCGCCGGCATCGGGCAGTACCAGCCTCGCGCGATTGCGGGGCTTGCGCTCGATCAGCGGTCCCGGCGTGTGCCATGGCCCGTGGGCCATGACCTTTGCAGAGGTCTTAATCACCTGTCAAACCGGTGACAATCTAGCAAGGTGCCGTTCTCATATGCGGTGGATAGGCACTTCTCCTCGATCGATCACCGTCTTGACAGGTGACGCATCGAGTGCAAGCATCATGACCACGCAAGCTGAGGAGGGTGAGATGACGCGCGAGGAGAAGAAGACTTCGGATGCCGCCGAGGTCCTGCGCCATGCACGGTTCGGCAGGTTGCCGGAGCGAATCCGCTTGGAGGACACGGTGGAAGAGAAGCCGGCCACGGTGCCGGATCCGGCGAAGCACGCGTACGACCCCGACGAGTGGCTCGTCCGAACCTGTCTGTGAGTCGAACGTGAAGACAACCAAGATCCTCAAGAACCTGTCGGCAGTCCTGGCGGCGGTCGTGATCGCCTTCGGCTGTTTCGCGCAACTCTTCTGACACGCTGCACTGTGTGTGGGCCGAGGCGGACTTTGCCCACGGCTGAGTCGGACACGCCCGAGATCACGGCTGCCTGGTCATACGCGTGCGGGAACCCACTCGCAGGTCGCGGTCCTGGTGCGAACCACGTGCGAGGTCCGGCGTGATCAGATGTCGCCGGGTGCGTCCGGGGGCCCCGGCCCGGCGCGGCCCGAACGCCGAGTCCGGGCCACGCCGGGGGACGTGGCGGCCTGCGCCGCCAGGCCGCCACGCCGATGTCATGCGTCGGTCAGCAACACCTCCAACGCCACAGCCGTATCCGGATGGCGCCCGACCAGTTCCGCGCCTCGCGGGTGAGGGGCCGCCGTCTCCCACACCCCGTCGCAGCCCAGCAGGCTCGCCACCGCGTCGCACGTCGCGGGGTGGGCGGCGAGCAGCATGACGCCGCGGCTGCCGTCCGCGCGCCACTCGGGCTGTGCGGCGACTGGCTCCGGCTGCGCCCGCCACGGCGGCACCCACTCGTCCAGCATCGCGAGCCGGCCGGGGAAGATGCGCCCGGCCTCACGGATCAGCAGCGGAGCGAGTTCGGCGCCGCCCGATCGCAGGGTGGTGATCAGGGTCGGCAGCCACGGCAGGAGCACGGGGTCCGGCAGCCGCCCGAACGCGTTCGACACCGCCTCCACGACGAAGTCGGTCAGACCGGGGACGGGCTCCAGGGCGTGGACGAATCCACTGAGGTAGCGCGGATAGGCGGGCACTACCAGAGGGTTGCCCAGCAGTTCGTCGCACCTCGCCCGCAGGTCCGCGCGGGAGAGGTGCCTGAGCTGCGCCTGAGCCGCCCACAGCAGCGCCGTCCTCGACGGGTCCTCCGGATGCGACTGGGCGACCGCCAACTCCAGTTGCGTCCGGTCGCAGCCCAGCGACAGCGCAAGGCTCTCCATGCTGAACAGGAAGCCCAGCATCGCCGCCACTTGGCGGACGGTGGCGTCGTCGTCCGTGAACGCCGTCGGCAGCAGGGTGCAGTAGTGCGCGTATCCGGTCTTGACGAAGGACTCGATCCACGGTGGCAGCACCGGCTCGCTGGTGCGGTAGTAGGCCAGCAGCCGCCGGACGCGGCGCAATACCTCCGGCGCGCCGTCGACGCTGCGTTCCGCCGACAGCACCTCCAGGGCGCGGGTGCCCAACTCATCGGCGAGGCGGCGGCTGCTCAGATACAGCGTCGCGTCCTCGACGGCTTCCAGGACGGTCGCCGCGGTGGCCTGCGGGGCGTACGCCGTGCGGCGCAGGCGCTGCTCCAGAACCTGCTCGATGCTGACGCCCTCGTAGCCGAGCTCGATGAGCGCACGCTGGTGGGTGCCCAGCGCCAGATCCCACGACTCCTGGATCGGCCGCTCGCCCAGTCTCCGCTCGCCCATGACCGGCCGCGCGGCACCCTGCGGCATCAGGTAGCGCAGCATCCACAACACGTCGGAGCAGCGCCCCAGTTCCGGCTGGGAGGCGATGTCGAGCAGCGCCCGTTGTACGCCGCGCTGCTGGAGTCTCAGGTTCAGCGGCGCGAGCCGGTCGTGCACGTCGCGGGCCAGGGGTGGCAGCGCGTCGTAGCCGACCTGGCCGATCCGGTCGCCGCCCATCATGATCTCCACGAGCCGGCGCACATCGCGCCGGCCGGGCACGATGTCCTTCTCGATGCAGGTGACGGCCGCGTCCTGGAAGTCGTACGGCGTCGGCTTGGCCCGGTCGCGCATCCCGGCCAGCAGGATCGACGTCTCGAACACCGCGATGGCGTCGGCGGTGGAGGCGAGATAGCCGTTGCGGCGCGCGGCGCGCACGATCTCCACCGACCAACCGAGCAGTTCGGTCTCGTCCAGCCGGTCCAGGACGGGCGGTTGCCGCAGGAAGCCGGTCAGCTTGTCCGAGGGCGGGACCGCCGGTACGGGAGCCGGAGCAGCCGCGCTCTTCTTGGCCTTGGATTTCTTCGCGCCCGCCTGACCCGCCAGACGGTACGGCTCCACGCGCGTGCGCTTCAGGTTCTTCGCCCAGACCGTCGCGGCGATCGACACCGAGCCCGCGGCGAGGCCGAATTGCGCCTCGATCGCCGCGTGGCTGGACGGAATCAGCCCGTGCTGCCACTTGGTGGCACTGCGCGGGCTGATCTCGAAGGTGTCCGTGCCTGTGACACCGAACTCCGGGACACGACTGGCCGCGTGGAAGGCGCCGCACACATAGAGGCAGTCCGCGGGATCGGTACCCGTCGCGGCCAGGTGCTCGCGCATCCTGGTCCACATGTACCGCTCGCGGTCCTCGTCCACGCGCACCCGGTGCGGGTCACCGGGTGCCAGGCGGCGGAAGAGGCTGCCGATCAGGAGCATGACCTGGCGGTAGGCGTCGTGGTCGCTGTCGCCGAGCGGCAGTTCGACGTACTGGTGCCACCACTCCGACCAATGGCGCACCTTGCCGTGGCGCAGCAGGTGCTCCTCCAGTTCGGCGAAGCGCGGCCGCAGGTCGCCGATCTCCACACCGACCGCGTCACCGTGCAGCGCGGCCTCCTCCTCGGCGGGCGGTGCGTCCGGATCTGCCGGCTCGGCGTCGTGTTCGGCGCGCGCGTCCCACTGGAAGACGTGGTCCGAGGAGCGGTCGACGAGGACCAGTTCGACCCCCGGCGTGTCCAGTGCGTAGGCGATCGCCTGGTACTCGGCCGACGCCTCGGTGATCGGTGCGACCACCGACAGCGGGGACCAGTCTGCCGGGAAGCCGTCGACCTCGGTCGCGAACGCCTGGACCGCCACCGGCAGCCTGCAGTTGCGCAGTTCGGTCAACAGCGGCGCCATGTCCTCGCACAGCTCCAGATACACGACCTTCGGCTGCTTCTCCCGCAGGCGACGTGCCATCGCGAGCGCCGAGGCGGGCGAGTGGTGGCAGACGGGGAAGATCTCCAGGGGCTCGCGCACCGCGCGGTCGACGTCGTCGACGATTCCGAGGAGGATGCCCTTCAGGGCGTCGGGCCCGTCGGCGAACGTCCCGGCGGCCTCCTGCAACTGCGCACGCAGTGCTTCGAAGGTCCCCTCGTGCATGCCGGTCACGACAGGGTGGCGATCGCGTCGCGGCCGCCCTCCAGGAACTCCGGCCAGGATCCGCCCTCTTCCTTGCTGCGCGGCTCGACGACGCCGTGCAGGTACTTGTTGAGGATGGCCAGGTCCTCGGGCTCGCGCCGTGCCAGTGACCCGACGAGCGAGGAAGCCAGCGTACGGGCGGTCAGTGCGCGCTCGCCGAAGAAGTTGCTGTGCAGGATGGCGTCCTCGAGCACGCCGATCTGTTCGGCGGAGGACAGTGCGGACTCCAGCTTCTCGTCGTCGCTGCCGGCCGCGGCCGCCGAGGCGCGCAGGTCGGCGAAGCTCTGCAGCAGCACGTCGAGCAGCGTCGGCGGCACGTCCAGCTCGATCTGGTGACGGCGCAGCAGTTCCTCGGTGCGGAAGCGGACGATCTCGGCCTCGCTCTTCTTGTTCGTCACCACCGGGATGCGGACGAAGTTGAAGCGGCGCTTGAGTGCCGAGGACAGGTCGTTGACGCCCCGGTCGCGGCTGTTGGCGGTCGCGATGACCGAGAAGCCGGGCTTGGCGAAGACGATGTTGTCGCTGTCCAGTTCGGGAACGGAGATGTACTTCTCGGAAAGGATCGAGATCAGCGCGTCCTGGACGTCGCTGGTGGAGCGGGTGAGTTCCTCGAAACGGCCGATCGCGCCGGCCTCCATCGCGGTCATGATCGGTGAGGGGATCATCGACTCCCGCGACTGGCCCTTGGCGATGACCATGGACACGTTCCACGAGTACTTGATGTGGTCCTCGGTGGTGCCGGCCGTGCCCTGCACGACCAGCGTGGAATTGCGGCAGATCGCGGCGGACAGCAGCTCGGCCAGCCAGCTCTTGCCGGTGCCGGGGTCGCCGATGAGCAGCAGGCCGCGGTCGGAGGCCAGGGTGACGATGGACCGCTCGACGAAACTGCGGTCGCCGTACCACTTCTGCGGGATCTCCCGCTCGAGGCCGTCGGAGCGCTCGGAACCCAGGATGAACAGGCGGACCATCTTCGGGGACAGCCGCCAGGAGAAGGGCTTGGGGTTGTCGTCGATGGACTCCAGCCAGTTCAGTTCCTCGGCATACTTGATCTCGGCAGGGGCGCGCAGCAGGTCGGACATGTCAGGGCCTTTCTCAACTGGTATTAGGCGAGGAACGTCTTGAGTTCGTGGACGAGCTTGCGTATGTGGCCGGAGATCACCGGTGTACCGAGGTCCTTGAAGCGCTCCCGGAACCACGGGTTGACGCTGCCGCGGCCGGAGCTGGTCACCGAGCCGACCGGGATGAACTTGGCCCCCGAGCGGTGAATGGCGGCCATGCTCTCGAACAGCTGCTCGGTCCGCCATTCGTAGAAGTCGGAGATCCACACCACGACGGTGTTGCGGGGCTCGGCGATCTTCGGCTGGGCCAGCGCCATGGCGACCGTGCCGTCGGTGCCGCCCCCGAGGTTGGTGCGCAGCAGGCTCTCGAAGGGGTCGTGCACCCACGGCGTGAGGTCGAGCGCCTGAGTGTCGTACGCGATCAGGTGGACGTCCACCTTCGGCAGTCCGGCGAAGATCGACGCCAGGATGGTGCAGTTGACCATCGAGTCGACCATCGAGCCCGACTGGTCCACGACGACGATCAGCCGCTGGGGCGTCGTCTTGCGGGCGGTGTGCCGGTAGTAGAGGCGGTCGACGTACAACCGCTCCTCCTCCGGGCTCCAGTTGGTGAGGTTCTTCCAGATCGTGCGGTCGAGGTCGAGGTTGCGGAACACCCGCTTGGGCGGTACGGAGCGGTCCAGGGCGCCTACCGTGGTCTTCTCCACCTGGGTGCGCAGTACTTCGGCGACCTCGTCGACGAACCGGCGGATGAGGGCCTTGGCGTTGGCCAGGGCCACGCCCGAGAGGTTGTTCTTGTCCCGCAGCAGCTGCTCGATCAGCGACATGCTCGGCGTCAGCTGCGCGGCCAACTTGGGGTCGGCCAGCACCTCGCGCAGATGCATCCGCTTGACGAGGTCGGCCTCGATGGCGCCGAGTTCCGGGCCGATCGCCGGAATCAGCCGGCTGAGATCGGGCGTCGTGCCCGGGCCGCCGGTGCCGGTCGGGCTGACGCCTGGTCCTGCGGTGCCTGCTCCGGCCCGTCCGCCGGCGCGGCCGCCGCGCAGTTCGCCGGGCTTGCAGCCGAGCGCGAGCTCCAGCCAGCCCGCATCGGACTGCCAGCGCGCCAGCTGTCCGGCGGTGACGTTGCCGGAGCCCGAGGCGAAGACGTTGAGCAGCACCTTCGACACCAGGGCGGCGCGCCGTACTTCGGCTGCCCGGTCGCGCGCACCGTCGTCGGCGGGCTCGGGCGCCATCAGACCGTCGAACTCGGCGGCCAGTTCCGGGTGGCGCTGCACGATCGAGTCGACGGAGGCCTGCGGGTCCAGCAGCGCGGACGGCAGACCGATGTCCTCGACGACGGCGAGGCTCGCCGATTCCAGTGTCCCCTGCTCCTCGTGGTCGAAGAGGCGGGCGAGGAGCCGCCAGTACAGGACCTGACGGCGATTGTCGTGGGGGTCCACCTCGGGATTCTGTGGGATCGCGTACACGGGCGATTCTCCGGTCGCGTGCTCCGTCATTTCCGCAACAGCCTCCCCGCCCGCTCCCGCAGCACGGCCACGGCGTCGGTGGCCGCCTTCTCGGCCCTGACGCCCGCCTTGTCGGTGGTGCCCCCGGCCCATCCTCCGGCGTGGATCGCGACAGCCTTCTTCCGTACGGTCGTCTCGACGGCCAGCGGCTGGACGCGATACGTCCCTGCGTCCCAGCGGAGCAGCCCGATGCACGCGCCGGACGCCGCGACGGCCTCGGGGGTGAGCGGCCCGGCGGTCGGGATCCGGTCGGTGTCGACCGCGAGGGGGTGTCCGGCGATGGTGAACGTGAGGGCGTTGTCATCTCTCCGGGCGACGTAGCCCTCCAGGAACACGGGGACCGCGATGCGCGCCGGGTGCCGGTCCAATGGCGCGGTCGCCGCGTCGGTGGCGGTGGGCAGCGCGACGCGTGCGGTGGCGAAGGCGTCGGCGGGCTCGCTCGGGCGTGCGTGCTCGTCGCTCCAGACCAGGTCACCCTCGGCGGTGATCGGCATGTCGGCGAGGTCCATCGAGCGCCCTTCGCTGACGGCCGCGAGGAGCGACATGTGCGGGCGGAGCAGCTGCCAGAGGCCGGCTCCTACGACCGTGTCGGGCTTGGGCACCGACACACTTGCCCGCACCAGACGGGGCACGGCTCCGTCGACGGGCTCGAACACGGCGTGGACCTGGGCCTGAACCGCGGTCGCGTGTTCCTGCAGGTCGACGCCGAGGGGCAGGAGGCGGCCGGTGGCGGTTCCGGTCGCGGGCCCGTCGGCGGCGCCCGGCAGCGTCAGGAGCATCGCGCGCGACCAGAGGTCGCCCCAGCGGCGTACCGGGACACGTTCCAGGGACGCGCCCGGGCAGGACGCGGCGAGTTCGGCGGCGAATCCGTCGAGCAGCGTCGCCAGGCGGCGCAGGGCCGGGTCCGGAAGCATCGCGGAGACGACCTGTGCCGACCCGGAGACCACGTCGTGGTCGATGCCCTGCCATCCCGAGCGCGCCAGATCGGACACCCAGGAGCGGGCGGCGACGAGCAGATTCGCCGCCTGCCGCTCGGCGGCCGGCGGAGCCGTCTCCTCGCTGCGGGTGCGGCCGATCGCCTCGTCGAGGCGGCTCACGAGGGCGTCGTGAACGGAGCCGAGGAGTGCAGTGCGGGCGGCGGCGAGGGCGATGAAGTGGTCTTCGCTCGCGGCTCCGGCCGCCGTCTTCTCGGCTGCCTCGGCGGCCCTGGCGGCCAGCGGCGTCCCCGCGACAGCGTGGGCGAGCTCTGTCAGCCCGGCGGCTTGAGCGGGTTGGGGACGGAGCAGGCCGGCGACGAGCGCCCGGTCGAACGCGTCGACGGCCGCCAAGGCTTCGTCGAGCCCGGCGATGGTCTCGGACAGCAGGTCGGCGCGCATCACGCCACCGCTCTGGTCGACGGGAACCACTGCATCTCCGGCAATGGCGCGGTACTCGGGGCGAGTTCCAGATAGGCCAGGTGACGAAGGAACCGGCTGAAGACGGGCGCGGCGGCCTTGGTGTCCCCCTGCGAGGGATGTGTGTTGCTCATGACGGCGGTGATGGCCTGCGCGCTGGGCTCCCCGTCCACGGTCTCGACTCTCAGATAGCGGGCGACGCGCTCGGCGCCGTACTGCAGCACGGCCTCGTTGATCAGGGCCCGGATGTGATTGCAGAACGAACCCCGCGCGCCGCCGCAGGGCCGGTTGTTGTTCGTACTGCAAGCGAACGCGTAGCTGCCGACCATCACTGACGAGACGTAGACCCGCTCGATGTCCGAGCCGCTGGACACCACGCCCTGCAGGCGTCCGTCGGCCAGCTCGACGAACGGGACCTTGGCGAGCTTGCGCGGCCGCGCGGGTGCTATCACCCGTGCCGTGCTCGACCTCTCCCAATCCGACAACGCACCATCTCCTATGCATCCAGGGGAACTTCCGCACCACAGCGGCGGAACACGACTGAACATAGTGGCGACCACTGACAACGCCCGGTCGTGGCCGCACGGCCGCGATCGGGCGCGGTCGTTCCGATGACCTGCGAAGCCGCTGCGCCGGTGGGTGCGGACGCCTGGACGGGGAGACCGGCGGCCTCGGTGCGCATGAGCAAGGCCGCGGACAAGCCGATTCACAGAACCCGCTACGACGTGCGCCAAGTGTCGGTCACGGGAGCCGACATCCCTCGCCCCCTGGCCACTGTCGCCTTTCAGCCGAGCGTGCGGACCAGCAGGAGTGCCACATCGTCGTCGGGATCGGGGCGCAACGTGCCGAGCAGCATGTCGCTGGTCCTCTCCAAGGAGTGCTGTGTGCCTTGAAGAATCCGCATCATGGACTCCAGCGCGATGTCGATGGGCTGGCTGCGGCTCTCGACCAGCCCGTCGGTGTACAGGGCGAGCAAGGAGCCCGGAGGCAATTCCTGTTCCATGGTGCCGAAGGGCACGCCGCCCACGCCGAGGGGTACGCCGCCGGGCACGTCCAGGAGTTCCGCACTGCCGTCGGGACGGATCATGACGGGCGGGAGGTGACCGGCGCTCGACAGCTCGCAGGTGCCCCGACGGGGGTCGCACACGGCATAGACGCAGGTGGCGATCGTCTCACCGAGGGAGCCGGCGATGTCGTCGAGGTGGTGCAACAACTCGGCGGGGGACGGGTCGAGTCGGGCCAGTGCGCGGGTGGCGGTGCTCAACTGCCCCATGATGGCCGCGGCTTGAACGCCTTTGCCCATCACGTCGCCGACGATCAGACCGGTCCGCCCCCGGCTCAGGCGCAGCACGTCGTACCAGTCTCCGCCGACTTCGCTCAATGCCGGAAGATAACGGACGGCGATGTCGAGGCCCTCGTGGTCCACGGGCATGACCGGCAGCAGACTGCGCTGGAGGGTCAGCGCCGCGGTGCGCTCGCGCCCGTAGAGCCGGGCGTTGTCCACGCAGATCGCCGCCCGGGCGGCGAGTTCCGAGGCGAGGATGCGGTCCTGTTCGTTGAACGAACGGGGGTTGATGGTGCGGTACAGACTGAGCGTGCCCAGTACTTCGCCCCGGGCCACCAGCGGGACGGCCAGGTAGGAATGGACGCCTGCCGTACGCAGGGTCTGGGCGGCATGGGAGTCCCTGGCGATGCGTCGCATCATTGCGGGATCCACACGCTCCACCAGGATCGGCCTGGCTTCCCGGACGCACTGGGTGATGATCCGGGTGGAGCCGTAGGTGGCCAGCTCACCGACCGGGTCCGCGGCGTGGATGGCGTCTGTGAGGTACCCGGCCGATACGGCCAGCGCCCTGAACTCGGCATGGGCGTCACCGGTGACCGCGGTGGTGGTGCCGCGGGCGACCACCGCCTCGAGCACATCGACGGCGGCCAGGTCCGCGAGCTCCGGTACGGCGACGTCGGCCAGTTCCCGGGCAGTCTGCTGAAGATCCAACGTGGTGCCGATGCGGACACCGGCATCCGCGATCACGGACAGGCGCTCACGGGCCTGGGCGATCTCGGCCGCAGCCTGCTGCCGCTCGGAGACGTCGATGACGGCAACCGCCAGCCCGAGGACGCGGCCCTGGGCGTCCTCGATGCGGTGGTAGGACTCCGAGTACGCACGGTCCTCGGTTTCGGCCGCCGTCCTGCCGACGGTCTGCTGGTCCAACAGGGATTTTCCGCTGGCCAGGACGAGCCGCATGCGCGACTCGATGGTGTCCGCGTCCAGACCCGGCAGCACCTCCCGGATACGGCGTCTCAGCACCGCTTCCTCGGGCAGACCGTTGATCCGCTCCATGGCCGGATTGACGCCCACCCATCGCAGATCGGTGTCGAAGACCGCGATGCCCACCGGGGTCTGATTGACCAGGCTGTGGGAAAGTGCGAGGTCCCGCTCCACGCGCCGTACCGTCGTGGCGTCCGCCGCCAGGCCCAGAAGGTGGGCCTGCCCGTGGCTGTCGCGCAGCCGCATGGTGCGAAACTCCACCGGGCGTTCGGTGCCGTCCCTGTGCTGCAGGGGGAAGACACCCGCCCATCTGGCTCCGGACCGGACCTGCGCGAACAGCTCGCGCGCCCGCTGCCGGTTGTCGGGCGACACCAGGAGGTCGTCGGCGCCGTGGCCCAGAGCCTCCTCAGCCCGATATCCGAGCAGTTGTTCGGCTTCGGGGCTCCACAACACGATGCGCCCGCCGCTGTCGAGTACCACGGCCGCGACCTGCAACAGGTCGAGCAGCCCGCCCGGCGCGGCGGTGATCCCGTCGTCGTTCCCGGTCCCATACCCGTGCATGTCAGCCGCTCCCTCCGGCGCGGCAACGGCACTGCCAAGATCCGCCCTGCGGATTCTCCGATTACGTCACAACGCGCTCCGGAGGGCAACACCTGCACCATGGACCCGTTCACTGACCGCAGGTGGCGGGCTTGGTGGCGCGTAGTCGCCGTACCCCATGTGCGACCGTACGGATGACGGTGCCGACCCCCCCCTGGTCGCGGCCCGCCGCGAGCACATCGCGTATGCCGTGGTCACCCTCTGCGCAAACCGAAGGAGAGCCGGTCATGAGCACATTCCTCACAGCGCGGCACGTCAGGACGACGCCAGAAGGCATCCTGTGGGAGCCGAGCGAACGCTGGGTCCGCGGCCGCACCGGCGCCATCACCGTCGTCGACAGCAGGCATCCGGTGCTTGTCTGGGAGCCCGGTCGGCCGGTCCCGCTGTACGCCTTCCCCCGCGAGGAGATCCGGGCCGACCTGCTGCGCCCGGCCAAGAACCCACCGCTCGGCACGCACTCCGGCTCGCAGATCTTCTACGACCTCGACATCGGCGAGGAAGTACTGGAGAACGCGGCCTGGACCTTCCCCGCCGACGACTTGGCCGACCACATCGCGTTCGAGTGGTTCCAGCGCAGCGGCAAGGGACTGGATCACTGGTACGAGGAGGAGGAAGAGATCTTCATCCACCCCCGCGACCCGCACAAGCGGGTGGACGCACTGCCGAGCAGTCGGCACGTCAAGGTGGAGATCAACGGCACGGTCGTCGCGGACACGAACCGGCCCGTGCTGCTCTTCGAAACCGGTCTGCCGGTGCGCTACTACATCCCGCGCGAGGACGTCCGCCTCGATCTGCTCGTGCACACCGACCACAGCAGTGGCTGCCCGTACAAGGGCACCGCCGAGTACTGGTCCTGGCAGGGCGAAACCGACGCCCCGTCGAACCTCGCCTGGAGCTATCCGCACCCGCTGCCCGCAGTGGCCGGCATCGAACGGCTCATTGCCTTCTACAACGAAGCAGTCGACATCACCGTGGACGGCGAAGTTCTGGAGCGCCCTGTCACTCCGTTCAGCACCACACTCCTGGCGCGCCCGACGAGGTAGGGCCGGGATCTTTTACTCCGTCATGGTCCGTTTTTACTCGGTCATGGTCCGTCGGACGTGCAGTGACCCGTGGGGAGGGGCCGGAGCCCTTGGGGGCTCCGGCCCCTCGTTCGAATCCCAGGGGATCCGAGTACGTTCCCCGTGCACTCCCGCTGTTGCGGGGGTACCACCCATGCGTAGCACGGCCTGTAGTCCCGCGCAGCTGTGGCGACGCGGGGCTACCGGGGAGAGCTCAACTGGCTTTGCCGAATTGACTCGCCGTCAAACTTCAGCCGTCAGTGTCCACCGCCACCGCCGTGTCCACCGCCGCCGCCGCCGTGTCCGCCGCCGCCGCCGTGTCCACCGTTACCGTGTCCACCATTGCCGTGTCCACCGCCGTCGTGTCCACCGTTGCCGTGTCCACCGTTGTCGTGGCCACCACGGTCGTGTCCACCGTTGTCGTGTCCACCACGGTCGTGTCCACCGTTGTCGTGTCCACCACGGTCATGGTTCCCATAGCCGTTGTCATCGCACGAATCGCCATGACCCCAGTAACTGCTGCTGCAGGAGTCGTCGGACGAATTGTGCTGGTTCGAGGAGGTGGCACTGGCGGCGCTTGCTCCGCCAAGGGCCAGAGCCAGGGCAGCGAACAGGCTGGCGAACAGCCGGAAAGCCGTTGATGTTGTTACCCGCATGGTGTTCCCCTTCCCGGGAGCGTTGACGGCTCCGAGCTCCGCACGGTCGCGGTGACGTCAGCACCAGGGAGGCGCTGATACGTTGCGAAGGGGGTCCGGTACATCGGCCTTGAAAGTGACGGGAGTTGCCGTCGCCGACTCATGCGCTGAATGCGCAGCATCGGGCCCGACGGGGCTGCTCAGTGTGGCAGTCCCCGCGGCGGGGCATTCGTCCGTCGTACAACCGACGACCGGGTGATCGTCGGTCGCGATGGCGAGATTGTTCGTCTCATCAGGTATAAGACGGACATTTGGTTTAATTCGCCTCTAACTTACGCATAAGATCGCGTGGAAGTCAAGCGCGGCAGGTGGGCCCGGGGGTCGGGGGGTCGGCTGCGCCGCTGAGTCCAACTCCTGCTCGCTGTTGAGCAATTGGCGCCCAATCGTTCTGCGGGTGTTGTTCATGATCAAGGTGCCGAGCGGCGAGTGGCGTTCGATCGTCGTCACTGCGCGTTACGAGAGATCTGCGGCCGTGCACCTGGCAAGAGCGCGCCGAGGTGTCGTTCGTGCATTCGATTTATGAGCCCCTTCGGTGCCTCCGGAGCTGGTGAGACCTCTATGTCCTGCACACGACAAGGGGGAGGTTTTCATACCAACTCCGGAGGCTGGTAAGCCCATTGCGGGGCTACGAAGACGGTGGTGGGCGCGTGGTCGACATCATCGTCACTTTCGGTAGCCGAGGAGGGTCATCATGCCGGATTCGGAGTGGTACTGGTTGTGGCAGTGGAGCATCCACAGGCCGGGATTGTCGGCGTTGAAGTCGACGACGAGCTTGCGGTGCGGCAGCACCACGGCCGTGTCCTTGCGGGTTCCGACCGCGTCGATGCCCTTGAGCGCGAAGGTGTGGCCGTGCAGGTGCAGGGGGTGCCACATGTCGGTGCCGTTGATGAGGGTGAGGCGGACCCGTTCGCCCTGCCGGACCGGGTGGCGTTGTTCGAGGGAGTACGGCTGGTGGTCGAAGCTCCAGTCGAATTTCCTCATGTTGCCGGTCAGTCTGAGGCGCAGCTCGCGGTCCGGCTTGCGTCCGCAGAGAGCTACGGATTCATGTGGCACGAGGCGCCGGGCCGGCACGATCTGGCCTTCGAGCTCCCGCGGTTGTACGGAGGCCCGGGGGCTGGCGCCGCCGCCGGTGCGCAGGAGTGCCAGGGCTTGGGCGTTCTTGCCCTCGGCGAGTGCGACCAGCGGGAACACTCCGTCCTTGGCGGTGATCAGCACGTCGTAGCGTTCGGCCATGCCGAGCAGGAGTGCGTCCGTCCTCGTGTGCTGGACCGGGTAGCCGTCGGTGTGCGTCACCGTCATCTCGTGGCCGCCCAGCGCCACACGGAAGGCCGTGTCGCCCCCGGCGTTGATGATCCGCAGCCGGATGCGGTCCCCGGGGCGGGCCCGGAAAACCGAAGGAGCCTGCGGGAGACGCCCGTTGATCAGGTAGAACGGGTAGTCGACACTGCCACCCTCGCTGTGCAGGATGCGGCTGTGGGAGTGCTGCAGGAGGCGGGACGGGCCGCTGGACCTGTCGTGGGGGGACTCGTCGCGTTCGCCGTCCTCGGCCATGTCCATATCCGTCGCCATGCCCATCGGCGCACCCTTGCCGTGGCGCAACTGCGCGAGTACGCCGTCCGGAGTGGAGCCGGCTACGCCGTCCACCCAGTCGTCCAGGACGATGACCCACTCCTTGTCGTAGGACAGGGGCTCGTTGCGGTCCTCGACGATCAGCGGGGCGTACAGGCCGCGGTCGAGCTGCATTCCCGAGTGCGAGTGCAGCCAGTACGTGCCTGGGTGTGACACGGCGAAGCGGTACCTGAAGTCCGCGCCGGGCCTGATGGAGTACTGGGTCAGACCAGGTACCCCGTCCATGTCGCAGCGCATCCGGATACCGTGCGAGTGCAGTGTCGTCGACACCGGTAGGTGGTTGGCGAGCGTCATATCGAGGATGTCGCCCGCGGTGATCCTGACCTCCTTGCCGGGCAGTGTGTCGCCGTACGCCCATGACCTGACGGTCCGCCCGCCCAGGTCGAGGGACGTCTCGGCGGCGATGAGCCTGAACCTGCGGACGAGACCGGGCCCGCGTGCCTTCTCGGCGGCGATGACCTCGGGGTCGGACGGGTTCACGTATCCCTTGGGCCCCTTGGGGACGAAGCCCCTGTCGCCGTGCCCGGCCGTCTCGGTCCTCGAGTGGGAACCGGCGCTCGGATGGGATCCGGGCTCCGGGTGCGAGCCGGGCGCCGCGGGGGCTCCGGACACCGAGCGGGAGTCGGTCCCGGTGCGGGAGGCGGTCCCTGGGTGGGAGTCCGACCCGGAACAGGCAGACAGGACTCCCGAGCCGACGGCCACGATCGAGGCACCGAGCAAGGTGCGCCGCGTATGTGTGTGCATGGATGAATAACACACGTTTTGTGCTCGTGTGTCAGAGAACCGGAGCGGCGCGTCTCGTGAATCGCGTGCCCCGCCTTACGGGGGCGCAGGTCCCGCACGACGAGGTTTCCGCCCAAAACCGGTGTGGCGCGCGGCTGAATGGAGGAGGGGCTGCGCATCCCGGCACGGGACCCGGTTCGGCGCGGGCACCGCTGTCGACCTGGGCCTATGCGTGGTCGGGCGTGTTCGGGTGGTGTATCGCGGGGCGCGGTCGTAGCGTCGAGTGAGGAGCAACTGCTGGATGCGGCGCCGATGTCACGGGCAACTGCTCCTGGCGCGTCCACCGCCGAGCGCGGGCGGATGAGGTGTGCAGCGAGGCCCGCGTGGGCTCGCATCGAGGCAGCTGTGGGGAGCCGGCATGCAGAAACAGAAGCTCAAGTCGGCGGTTCTGCTGAGTGCTGTCGCAGCGCTGGCAGGTGCATTGGCACCGGCGTCCGCTTCCGCGGAGTCGCCCGCGGAAGCTCGGGTGGTGGCCGTCGACTGTTTCTCGAAGGCGCAGATACAGCCCGGCGACTTCTTGCTGGCCTGCGGCGATGGCAACAACCGTCTGACGGCACTGCGGTGGTCCGTTTGGGGGCGGACGACCGCGGTGGGCAGCGGCCTGGACGCAGTGAACGACTGTCTGCCCTACTGTGCCGCCGGGAAATTCCACACCTACCCCGTCACCGTACGGCTCGACCGCCCGGAGCCTTGGCTAAAGCATCCTGGGCTGCAGCATTTCACCCGGCTACGGCTGATCTATACCGACGACACGCCGCCGCGGCTGCAGCAGCGAGAAGTGACGTACAAACTCTGGGACTGACGACCGACTCGTGTCCCGGTCGCCTCTGCCGGACAAAACGGCTGGTCGGGCGGTTGTGCGGGTGGCTGGAATAGAATCGGACAGGGGCGGGCGGTCCGGGTTTGTTTCACGGTTGTCGCGCGGTGGAATGTGGGTGATGCGCGATGGATTCGGCGCCGGATGGGGCGAGTCCGTATTCGGGTCGGCCTTCAGGGCTGATCGGCGCGCAGATTGCGGGTTACCGTGTGGAGCGTGAGATCGGCCGTGGGGGTATGGCCGTTGTGTATTGTGCGCGAGATTTGCGTCTGGAGCGCACGGTTGCGTTGAAATTGCTTGCTCCGGAGATGGCCCGCAACGACACTTTCCGGCGCCGCTTTACGCATGAGTCACGTGTGGCCGCCGCGATCGACCATCCTCATATTGTGCCGATCTTTGAAGCCGGTGAGATGGATGGCGTCCTGTATATCGCCATGCGCTATGTATCGGGGCTGGACCTGCGCGCGATGCTCGACCGGGACGGGTCGTTGACGGTGGAAACCGCGCTGCGTATCGCCACGCAGGTGGCGTCGGCGCTTGATGCGGCGCATGAACATGATTTGGTGCACAGGGACGTCAAGCCGGGCAATATTCTGGTTGCTCAGGGCACTGACAGTGACCACCCTGAGCACGTCTATCTCACGGATTTCGGTCTGACGAAGAAGTCCTTGTCGCTGACCGGGTTCACGACGGTGGGCGAGTTCGTCGGCACACTGGACTATGTGGCACCGGAGCAGATTTCGGGCCGTCCGGTGGATGGCAGATGCGATCTCTACAGCCTTGCCTGTGTCGTCTATGAAACTCTTGCGGGCGGTCCGCCTTTCCAACGGGATGAGGACATAGCGCTGCTGTGGGCGCATCAATACGATCAGCCGCCTGCCCTGAGTGAGAAGCGGCCGGGGATCACGCCTGCATTGGACGGTGTTCTGGCGAAGGCTTTGGCGAAGGTTCCCGAGGACCGTTACGACTCCTGTCTGGAGTTCGTGGCGGCTTTGCGGGCCGCTGCGGGCGGTGCCGGCGAGGGAGCGCATGCGCCGGCGCGGGTGGGGTCCTGGAGCGCTACGGGCGCGCGGCAGCCGGGACAGGCTCCGGATCCGCCGGTCTGGGCACGGCCGGTCTTCGGCCGCTTGCCCGGTTAGGTCTTAGGTCGGTGGTGCTGCCTCTTCGGGGAGGAGGCAGGCCGTGAGGGCGGCGGTGTCGTCGTGCAGGCGGTTGTCGCTGTAGGCGAGCAGATCGTGATGGAGGCGGTCCAGGAGTTGTCGGGGCGGGAGGGGGCCCCAGGAGCGGACGCGCTGGATGAGCGGGTAGAAGGAGCCGGCCGGGTCGCGGGTTTCGGTGATGCCGTCGGTGTAGAGGAGCAGCTGATCGCCGGGGCGGAAGGCGTGTTCGTCGACGTGGTACGGCTCCCCGACGAGCATGCCGAGGTTGAGGGGCGGCGCGGACCGGGACGTCTCCAGCTCACTCACCGCGTCCGGACGGATGAGCAGAGGAGGTGGGTGACCGCAGTTGACGATACGGACGATGTGGTCGTCGGCGACGATCTCGGCGAAGACGGCGGTCACGAAGCGCTCGCTCATGTCGCTCCCGGGGAGCTGGGCTGCTCTGCGGCCCATGCTGGTCTCCACCCGGCCCGCCAGCTCGGCGAGGTCGGGTTCGTCGTGAGCGGCTTCGCGGAACGCGCCGAGCAGGGTGGCGGCGGTTTCCACGGCGAGCAGGCCCTTACCGCGTACGTCTCCGATCAGCAGGCGTACCCCGTGTGTCGTGGGCACGGCCTCGTAGAGGTCGCCGCCGATGCGCGCCTCCGCTGCGGCGGAGAGATAGAAACTCTCCACCAAGACGTTGCCGATCCGATGGGGGAGCGGCCGGAGCAGGACGCGTTGGGCGATGTCGGCCACGAAGCGCACGGTGGCGAGGGTGCGTTCGCGTCGTGTGCGGTGGGTGGCGAGGAAGGTTCCCAGGGTGCCGACCAGAGCGGTGCAGAGGTAGGCGGCCACATAGTGGCGGTCCCACAGGTACCCGACGGAACGGCCCGCGCAGCACGGGGTGCCGGCCAGCACCGCTTCGAAGGCGATGGCGAACACGGTGACGACGACGACGACCGCGGGTCCGTGTGCGAAGGCGGCCACCAGCGGCAGGGCGATCAGCAGGAAGCTCACGGGCCATTGCACGGGCGTGATGGGCTCGATCAGCAGGACGGCGGCGACGTAGAAAACGGGCATCCAGCGCAGCCATACCGGTGGTGCAGGCAAGCCCTCACCCCGGCTGCCAGGCCGAGGCCCACGGTGATCTGCTTCCGCGGCGCGACCCGGCCACCTCACTGCCCCCTCCTGCGCCCGGACGCCGACGTACCGGCGAGGTGTCCCGGGACGGGGCCTGTGAGCGGACGACGCACCTGACGGCTCGACTGACGCAGCCTGCACACACGGGACTCCTGGCACGGATTTCGGCAAGAGGACCAGCCTGCTGCGCCCCGGCACGGCGTACGGGGCATTGCTCCACTCGGCGGCATGTCAGGGGGCCCACGTGTTGCCGGCCGGGTGCGCGGATCGCTGGTCTGGGGTGCATGGCCCGCCGCGACCTGATGACCTGCCCCGGCCCAGGCCCGGCGCTGCACATCCGCACGTGCCGCCGCGCTCCGCGCCGCCGACACGATCGTTGCGCGGGCCGAGCGGTGCCGCCGAGGGCTGCGCGCCTTGCCTGCGCCGCGCGCCCGGCGCACGCTGGTCGTATGGGTGCTCACGACGGCCCGACGCTCATCACTTCCGTGCAGCGGGCCTTCCGCTTGCTGGAAGCGGTGAGCACCCATGAGAACGGCGCGCCGGCCAAGCAGCTGGCACGGGAGACGGACCTGCCCCTGGCCACCGCCTACCACCTGCTGCGAACGCTGGTGCACGACGGATACATACGGAAGCTGAGCGACGGCGGGTTCATCCTGGGCGACAAGCTGCAGGGGCTGCGCGCCACGGGCAGCAGGCAGGCGCTGCTCAGCCGGGTCCGTCCCACGCTCGCCGCTCTGCGGGACGAGCTCGCGACGGCCGCCTACCTCACCTTCTACGAGGAGGGCGAAATCCGGGTTGCCGAGATCGTCGACGGCCCCCGGGCTCCCCGGGTCGACCTCTGGGTGGGAATGGAGGACGCGGGGCACGCCACCGCGCTGGGCAAGTCCGTGCTGCGCGAACTGGACGAGGACTCCCGCAAGGACTACCTCACCCGGCATCACCTCGCCGACCTCACGCCACGGACCATCACCAGCCTCCCGGAACTGCTCCGGCGACTCGACTCCTCACCCATGGCCCCGGCCGTCACGGACCTGGAGGAGTACGCCCTCGGCACGGTCTGTGTCGCCGTGCCCGTCTACAGCGGGGGCACGCTCGGCTCGCTGGGCGTCTCATTGTCGGCGGACCGGCTCTCCCGACTCGAGGAGATCCGGGCGCGGCTGCTCCCGACCGCGAGTCGTGTGACCAGGAGCCTTTCGCTCACTATCTGAAAATCCTGTTCTTGTGGCGCCCGAGCGGAGGACGTTTCCTGGATGAAACAGGCATTTCAGGAATGTGCCCCGCGCCCAGGTGAGGACTGCAGACAGAGCATGAGTCAGGACCGAGACCATGGCGGCTGCCACCGGACGATACGGCCGTGCCGGAAGCCAGTGGCCAGTCCTGGGGCGTCGGCCCGTAGGCGCGTCGCAGCGCAGTTGGCCGTCGGTGCACCGGTACTGCCCGTACTGATCGTCGCCGTCGTCGCGCTCGTCGACCTCGTCGGCGGAGCGGGGGTGATCTGGCTGTCACTGCTCGCGGCCGGGCCCGCGCTGGCCGCCACCACCAGCGGGCCGCGCGGAGTCCTCGGTGTCGGTCTCCTCGCCGTGGTGCTGGGCGCCATGCTCGGAACCCGGGACGCTGCCCCGGGACGCGAGCTGGCGGCCGTACTTTCCGCCGTGGTGGCCGTCGCTCTGGCGAGTGGCCTGGCCAGCGCGCTGGGCGGGCGACGTGAACGCGTGCTCGCCGCCGTCCGCTCGGTCGCGGAGGCCGCCCAGCAGGCGCTTCTCACGCCCATACCGGCGACTGTCGGGCCCTTCCGGGTGGCCGTCCGCTACAGCGCCGCGGCGGCGGAGGCCCGTATCGGCGGGGATCTCTACGCACTGGTGCCCACCCCGTACGGGGTCAGGCTGATCGTCGGCGATGTCCGCGGCAAGGGGCTGCCGGCCGTGGGGACCGCCGCACTTGTGCTCGGCATCTTTCGTGAGGCTGCCTACGACGAGCCCGATCTTCTCGCCGTCGTCGACAGGATCGAGCGGAGTCTGGCGCGCAACCTCGGGTTCGACGACTTCGTCACCGCCGTAGTCGCCGGATACCCGCAGGCGGGGCATCTGGAGGTGGTCAACTGCGGACACGCGCCTCCGCTGCTGGTACGCGAATCCGGAGACGTCGTGGTGGCGGTAGAACCCACCCATCCGGCCCCTCCCCTGGGACTGCGCGCCCTCACGGGCGAGACCGCCAGCCTCCAGGTGCTGCCCTTCGCAGACGGGGATCAACTGCTGCTCTACACCGATGGGGTCACCGAGGCCCGCAACCACAGCCGGGAGTTCTACCCGCTCGCCGAGGGCCTGGCGCGCCACGTGTCCGACGAGCCGGCACGCACCCTCACCGCGCTCCACGACGAACTGCTGGCGCATGTGGGCGGCCGACTGCACGACGACGCGGCGCTCCTGCTGCTCCGCAAACCGGCCCTGCTCGAACCGGCGGTTCACGAAGCGACCGCTCCCGAAGCGACCATTCCCGAACCCGCGTCCGATGTCGGTCGCGGCCGTGGCTCCTACCGGGTGCAGGCACGCTCGTCCTGACCCCCGGGCTTCGCCCGCGGTGGGGCACTCGCGGACTGCGGTCGTGACAGGGAAAGATGGGACCGCAAGGGACGGTCAACTGATGTGGAGGAGCGGGCACATGGTGCACGAGCGAGCGGGCAGGCCGGCCGGTCCCGAGGATCTCGTCGACGTCGCCCGACTGGTCACCGCGTATTACGCACTTCACCCCGACCTCGCCGAACCGGGCCAGCGCGTTGCCTTCGGCACGTCCGGACACCGCGGGTCGTCACTGGCCACCGCGTTCAACGAGGACCATATCGCCGCGACCAGCCAGGCCATTTGTGAATACCGGGCCGGCCAGGGCACGGACGGTCCACTCTTCCTGGGCGCCGACACCCATGCCCTGTCGGAGCCCGCGAAGGTCACCGCCCTGGAGGTGTTCGCCGCCAACGAGGTGACAGTGCTCATCGACGCCGCGGACGGCTACACGCCCACCCCGGCGGTGTCACACGCCATCCTCACCCACAACCGCGGACGCTCCTCCGGTCTCGCGGACGGCGTAGTCGTCACGCCCTCCCACAACCCGCCCGCCGACGGAGGCTTCAAGTACAACCCGCCGAACGGGGGACCGGCCGGCTCCGAGGCGACTTCCTGGATCCAGGACCGCGCCAACCAGATCATCGCGGGCGGGCTGAAGGACGTGCGCCGCCTTCCCTACGCCCGGGCCCTCGCCGCCTCCAGCACCGCCCGGTACGACTTCCTCGGAACCTATGTCGCCGACCTGCCGAACGTCCTGGATCTCGACGCGATCCGCGCCGCCGGCGTGCCTCTCGGAGCCGACCCGCTGGGCGGGGCGTCGGTCGCCTACTGGGGCCGCATCGCCGAGCAGCACGACCTCGACCTGACGGTGGTCAACCCCCTCACCGACCCGACCTGGCGCTTCATGACGCTGGACTGGGACGGCAAGATCCGTATGGACTGCTCGTCGCCCTACGCGATGGCGTCGCTCATCGCACAGCGCGACCGCTTCCGGATCGCCACGGGCAACGACGCGGACGCCGACCGGCACGGCATCGTCACACCGGATGCGGGGCTGATGAACCCCAACCACTACCTGGCCACCGCCATTTCCTACCTCTACTCCCACCGCGACCACTGGCCCGCAGACGCGGGTGTCGGAAAGACCCTGGTGTCGTCCGGAATGATCGACCGGGTCGCGGCCGACCTGGACCGTCAACTGGTCGAGGTTCCGGTGGGCTTCAAATGGTTCGTGGACGGACTGGTCGACGGCTCGCTCGGCTTCGGCGGCGAGGAGTCGGCCGGCGCCTCCTTCCTGCGACGGGACGGCTCGGCGTGGACCACCGACAAGGACGGCATCATCCTGGCGCTGCTCGCCGGTGAGATCACGGCGGTCACCGGCAAGACCCCGTCCGAGCACTACGCCACGCTCACCGACCGCTTCGGCGCACCCGCATACGAGCGCATCGACGCCCCCGCGTCACGCGAGGAGAAGGCCCTCCTCGCCCGGCTCTCTCCCGAACAGGTCGGCGCGGACACCCTCGCCGGAGAAGCCGTCACCTCGGTACTGACCCACGCCCCCGGCAACGGCGCGCCCATCGGCGGCATCAAGGTCACGACCGCCAACGCCTGGTTCGCGGCACGGCCCTCGGGCACCGAGGACGTCTACAAGATCTATGCCGAGTCGTTCCTCGGACAGGACCACCTGCGTACGGTGCAGGAGGAGGCCAAGGGCGTGGTCCAAGCGGCATTGGGTGGCTGAACCCGGGGCCGCGCGCCTGCGGCCGGCGCGCCGTGCCGGTGGCGCACCGTTCCTGGCAGCCCTTTTGTCCGTGCCGGCCGATCATGCGGTTGCCGACGCTCCCGTTCTCGGAAGAACAGGCAGCCGGATGGCAGACAGGCGATCAGCTGCCCCAGGCGCGACACTGGGACGAGCGACTGATATCCGGAGGTTCGGATGACGGGCAGCGAGCTGGACTACGACTGTGTGACGGTCTTCGGCGGCGGGGCTGTGCCATGACTGCCGCACCCGGCGCCACCGGCACCCATCACCGGCCCGACCTCGCCGACCAGACTGTCGTGGTGATCGGCGCCAGCGCGGGTATCGGGCTGGAAACCGCCCGCCAGGTACGCGCGGGCGGTGGTCGGGTGGTCATGGTCGGCCGCAATCCGGAACGGCTGCAGGAAGCCGCACGCGAGATTCACCCTGTGACCACAGCGGCGTTCGACGCCACCGACACCGACCGCCTCCAGCAGTTCTTCCAGGATCTGCCCGGCCCGGTCGACCATGTGATGGTCACAGCCGGCAGCCCCTCCTACATCCCCTTGGCAGACATGGACCTCGCGGCCGCCCGACGTGAGTTCGGCGAGCGCCTCGCCACGACACTCGGGGTCGCCCTCTACAGCCGTGACAAGGTCCGAGCCGGAGGCACGCTGCTGTTCATGGGCGGCACCGGCGGTCGGCGCCAGGGCGTCGGCATGACCATCGTGTCCGCCTTGACCGCGGCGCTGCCCGCCCTCACCGCGAACCTGGCGCTAGAACTGGCACCGATCCGCGTGAATCTCATCGCTGCCGGATTCGTCGACACGCCCCTGTCGGCCTCGCTCCTGGGCGATCAGCTCGACGCCCGGCTCGAGGAACTGCGCGCCACGCTCCCCATCCGCCGGGTCGTCGAACCGGCCGACGTTGCCGCTCTGGCCGTACACATCATGTGCAACGACGCCCTCACCGGCGCGACGTACGACATTGACGGGGGCCAGCAGCTCATCGCCCACTGACTACTGGGACGGAGCGTCTCGGGGACGGCAGTCCCTCCATCGGGGCCGCCCCGGGACGGATCCCGGGGCGGGGTCGGGCGCCTCGCTATGGGTGCGGATTCCGGCGCGTGCGGTCAGCGGGCCAGGCCGAAGTCCTGCGTCCAGTAGTTGCCGGGCTGCGCGAGGCCGACGCCGATCTCCTTGAAATCGCAGGTCAGGATGTTGGCCTTATGGCCGGGGCTGGACATCCAGCCCGCCATGACCTGCTCGGGGGTGGAGTATCCGTACGCGACGTTCTCGCCGTAGGCACTCCAGGTGTAGCCGGCCCGAGTGATCCGTTGGCCCGGGTCCGAACCGTCGGAGCCCGTGTGGGACATGTTCTGGTGGCTCGCCATGTCCGCACTGTGATCCTGGGCCGCCTTCGAGAGCTTCGCGTTCAGCGTCACGGGGGAGCATCCGGCCTTGCTGCGCTCACTGTTCACCAGGGCCACGACGCGAGCCACAGCACTGGATGCCGGGGCCGGTGTGCTGGGGGCGCTGGGGGATGTGGCGGTGGGCGTCCTGGGTTTGGCGGGTGCCGTGGAGGCGGGCGCGGCGGGTTTGGCGGGCGCTGTGGAGGCGGGTGCGCTGGGTTTGGCGGGTGCCGTGGAGGCGGGTGCGGCGGGTTTGGCTGGGGCGGTCGAAGCGGGTGCGCCGGCTGTCTGCCAAGTCGGCGCCGAGGGATGCGAGGTCCACTCACCGGGCCTCCACCGCTCCTGCAGGGACGCGTTCTTCCACTGCCTCCAATGACCGTGGGACCCGGCGTTCTTGCTGCCCGGGTTCATACAGGCCATGGCGGCGGACGGTATGGCCAGCGCGCTCAGTGCGACGGCAGCGATGGCTATCTGCCGGTGGCGCGTCTTCCTGCGGTGCTTGCTCATGCGGACCTCGCTCCATCGTCGCGGGTGCGCCTCCGGTGGGCTCGGCTCTGCACGGACGCGGTGCCTGAGCTGCGGTGACGCCTGCTGGGGCCGTCATTGTTAAAACCTGAGTGAGTGACCGCAACGAGCAGCACTACTACCCGGCCTCGTAGTCCTCGATCGCCCTTGAATCGGGTGCGCAGGTGTGCAGCCCCGGTTCACCGGAGCGCGACATGACCTGGCACTCCGTCAGGAGGCCTTATGCACCCGGTAAGCGGCGCGAGGGAACAGAGTGGGGCGCATTGCACCAGATCATGTGCGTTGTTTGTCTGTTTCCGGATGGCAAGTCTGAACATGTCGCCCGCGAGTCATGTACTACCGAACCGCGTTGATGCGGGAGTCCGACGTGACGGATGTCACCATGTGCCGGTGCAACCATTCCCGGCAGGGGTGACGGGACGCGGTTCCGCCGGGGGTCGCGGCTCGGCCGTGCGACCCGGCCCTACGCCTGCTCGGAGCCGGTGCCGCCCTCGTCCTGTGATCCAGCTCTCATGATGGCCGTGCAGCAGATGGGACGGTGATCGCGGCCGACCCCCGCACCCCGAGGACGGTATCCAGGGGTGGACAGCGTCAACCTGACGCTCTGCTCCGGCTGACCCCGAGGCCGCCGGCCCCTGTTCCTCCCGGTACCGGTGGCTGAGGCTGCGCTGGACCCGGCCGCCTCCATGGCCGGGTCCACCCTCATCTGTCCGCTGGGGTCGGGCAGGACAGCCGGCGCTTCAGGGTTGCAGTGGGCTGCAGAACAGGGCCGCGGGGCCCGGCGTGCTGCCCAGGCGGGTGGTGAAGGCGATACCGGCGGCGTACTCGTCGGCGGCGCACTGGCCCTTGTAGTGGCCCTGGGCGAAGTCGCCGCCGGCCCCATCGGCGGGCCGGTTGTCGGACCGGTCGAACCAGACGGTCCGTCCGGTGCGGCCCAGAGAGGCACGGGCGGGCGCGCACAAGGCCGCCGACACACGGTCACCGCGGCGGCTGTAGCCGATGAGGAACTGCCCGGCGGGGCACTGGAGTTTGGTATAGCCGCCGGCCCAGTCGCCGCCTGCGGGGACGTAGCGTTCGTCGGTGACGACCGTCTGGGCGTTGCCCGCGGCGCGCAGGTCTCCGCCGGTCGTGTCGGTGCACAGGCCACGGCCGCCCGTGTGGCCGAGGCCGATCAATCGCAGGCCTTCGGGGCAGGCGGCCTTGTAGGCTCCCGGATCCCAGTCGCCGCCGGCCCGCACCCGCAGAGACTGGACCTGGTCACCGTGGTCGGTGGTCAGCATGCGCCAGACAGGTGCCGGCGCGATGTACCCGGTGCGGGTGGGGGACGTCATGAGGTGGTCCCAGGCGGTGCGGCGCCAGTCGCCCTGGTCGAGGATGCCGGACCGTCGTCCCGCGGTGTCGTAGCGCAGCAGGGCCCAGTCGTCGTGGCCCTCCCAGCCGACCAGGGGCCAGTACGCGAAGTCGGCGTCACGGTCGGCGAAGTAGTCGGTGACGTTTCCGAACCAGGTGCGGGCGGCGGTGCCCGTCTCGTTGGCGCCGATGCCGAACTCGCTGACCCACACCGGCGCGGTGTAGTGCTGCCCTTCCGTGGTGGCGAAGAAGGCCTGGTCGGCGAGGACTTGGTACAGCTGGTCGCGGGTCAGGTCCTGGTAGCGGGGATCGTGGGTCTCGCCGATTCCGGTGGCGCCACTGTGCCGGGGACCGGTGTAGCCGTAGAAGTGTGCGGAGTAGACCAGCTTGTGAGCGTCCACGAGGGTGTGCGAGAGCGTGCGCACGGGCGTGAGGGTGGGGCGGTCGTGCGGGAGTCCGTCGACGGGCAGACCGGTCCAGTTGATGCCCTCGATGACGATGAGGAGATCGGGGTTGGCCTCGGTGAGGATGCGATCGGCGGCGAGTTGCGCCGCGGCGTACCAGTCGTGGCTGTCTCCCAGGCCCCAGTTGGGATCGTCCATGATGTCGCGGCGTACTTCGTTGTAGAGATCCGCGCCCACGACACGGGAGTTGGTGGCGTAACGACGGGCCATGAAGACCCAGTCGTCGGCCCACTGCTGGGTGGACTGACCGCTGTTCCAGCGTTCGTTGCCGTCGATGCCGCAGCACCAACGGGAGGTGTTGGTGTGGTTGTTCAGGATGACGGCGAACCCGTCCTGGGTGAGGGCGGCCACGACGGCGTCGTAGATCTGCAGGGGCGTCTTGCCGCGCAGTTGCGGGTTGGCCGCGACGGCGGCGTCCGGCACGGCGGCCGTCGCGTGGATCATCTCGTTGGAGAACGGCAGCCGGATGCTGTTGATGCCGAGTTCGTGGAAGTCGGTGAGCAGCTGGGGCAGCGGGGTGCGGTCCAGGCCGAGGGGGATGCCGTACGAGTTCTGGTCGGCGTGGTGGTTGGCGGGATCGGCGGTGCTGCCGCTGCCCGTCCACGAGCCCTGCGCGCCGTCCCAGTTGGCCGACTTCAGTCGGAACCGGTGCCCCTGGGCATCGACGATGTACCGGCCGCGGGTGGACAACGGCGGCTGCCAGGTGTCGGCGGCCGGGGGAGTGGTCTGGGACGGGGCCTCGGAGGCGACGGGCTCCGGGACGGCGGCGACCGCGGTCGGCGCTGTGGTCAGCAGTGTGAGAACCGCGGATGTTGCTGTCAGGTACTGGACAAGTCTGGTCGGCATTCGGTCCTCTGCGGGCGCGCGGTGGGGAAATGGACGATCAGTGGCTGCCACCCTACGAAGGAACACCGGTCAGGTCGATGTCAGTTGTCGCCACCATGCTCTTCCTCCGGCGAGCGCGAGTCGGGACCGCGCCGCGGACTTCCGGTGACGTGCGTCGGACCGGCTGCCAAACCAGCCATCCATGGCAGGCATTGCGGGGCCAGTGGTGGGGCCGGATATACCCATCCGTCCTCCCTGCACCGGCCGGTAGGACCAGCTGCCCAATCGTTGCCACTGTTCCGATTGCTGGGCAGGCTCCGCCTCGGAAAGCATGAGCGTCACCCAAGCGTCGTGCGACTGCACGTTGCTGACGATGGTGAGTCGGCCAGGCGTGCGGATCACTGGGGCGTCGGTGCGGAAGTCGGGTTCCCGCGCGGAACTGTCCATGCCGGGCCCGATGTATTCGCTGATGTAGACGTGCGAGTACTCGATGCCGGCGACGCCGCAGACCGTATGTGACGGTGAGTTCCGATGGGGGCTCGGTGGACGTGGAAAAGGCCGGTTCGACGCCGTTGGCGCCGAACCGGCCTTTCCGGTGATGCATCCCCCCGGGGGTGTCGAGCCCTCCGCTCGGCGGGGCCGGTCAGTCCGTGCCGGACTCCATCGCGGCGCGGTCCAGCATCTCGTCGTCACCGGCGACCTCGCCGCGGGAGGCGATGGCCTCGGCGCCGCCCTCCGGCATGGTGCCGATCAGCCCGGTCGCGGCCGCCTGGGCGGCGCCGATGGCGGGGCTGCCGGTGCCGATCAGGCCGAGTCCGGCGTACTGCTCCAGCTTGGCGCGCGAGTCGGCGATGTCGAGGTTGCGCATGGTGAGCTGGCCGATCCGGTCCACCGGGCCGAACGCGGAGTCCTCCGTGCGCTCCATGGACAGCTTGTCCGGGTGGTAGCTGAACGCCGGGCCCGTGGTGTCGAGGATGGAGTAGTCCTCACCGCGCCGCAGCCGCAGCGTCACCTCGCCGGTGACCGCAGAGCCGACCCAGCGCTGCAGCGACTCGCGCACCATCAGTGCCTGCGGGTCCAGCCAGCGGCCCTCGTACATCAGGCGGCCAAGGCGCCGTCCCTCGTTGTGGTACTGGGCGAGGGTGTCCTCGTTGTGGATCGCGTTGACCAGGCGCTCGTAGGCCGCGTGCAGCAGGGCCATGCCGGGCGCCTCGTAGATGCCACGGCTCTTGGCCTCGATGATCCGGTTCTCGATCTGATCCGACATGCCCATGCCGTGGCGGCCGCCGATGGCGTTGGCCTCCATCACCAGGTCGACGGGGGACGCGAATTCCTTGCCGTTGACCGTCACCGGGCGGCCCTGGTCGAAGCCGATCGTCACGTCCTCGGTGGGGATCTCGACCGAGGGGTCCCAGAACCGCACACCCATGATCGGCTCCACGCTCTCCACGCCCGTGTCGAGGTGCTCCAGGGTCTTGGCCTCGTGGGTGGCGCCCCAGATGTTCGCGTCCGTGGAGTACGCCTTCTCCGTGCTGTCCCGGTAGGGCAGGTCGTGGGCCAGCAGCCACTCCGACATTTCCTTGCGGCCGCCGAGCTCGGTCACGAAGTCCGCGTCCAGCCAGGGCTTGTAGATCCGCAGGTGCGGGTTGGCGAGCAGGCCGTACCGGTAGAACCGCTCGATGTCGTTGCCCTTGAAGGTCGAGCCGTCGCCCCAGATCTGTACGTCGTCCTCGAGCATCGCCCGGACCAGGAGGGTGCCCGTGACGGCGCGGCCGAGCGGCGTGGTGTTGAAGTAGGCACGCCCGCCCGAGCGGATGTGGAACGCACCGCAGGTGAGCGCGGCCAGGCCCTCCTCGACCAGCGCCGCGCGGCAGTCGACCAGGCGCGCGATCTCGGCACCGTAGGTCTTCGCGCGCCCGGGCACCGAAGCGATGTCGGGCTCGTCGTACTGACCGATGTCGGCGGTGTAGGTGCACGGGACGGCGCCCTTGTCGCGCATCCACGCGACCGCGACCGAGGTGTCGAGGCCGCCTGAGAAGGCGATGCCGACGCGTTCGCCGGCGGGAAGGGAGGTGAGGACCTTAGACATAGGAAGAGTATGCATCTTCGCGCATGGTCATGCAAAGGTGCTTCAGACTTTATGTCGCACATCCTGGCTCGACGCGGCGATCGCGGCCAGTTCGGGGACCAGTTCATGCCCGGCCTGCGTCGGGTCATAGTCAACGTCCAGACGATCGAGCCCACCGACGAGCCCGACTGGTGGCTGATGACCACTCCGCACGGACCCGCCAAGCTCCGCATCCGCGGCAACGCCGAACAAGGCGTCCTCGTCCACGACTACGTCGATGACATGGCCTCCTGGCAGGTCCCCGCCCGCGTCGTCCCCCATGGCGCCGGTAGCGAATTCATGATCACCTTCTTTCGGCCGGCCTCGTTCACCGACGCGTTCTTCGACGAGCAGACCGCCCGGGTCGACACCGAGCTCGCGGCCCTGAAGCAGGTGCTGGAAGCCGACGCCTGAGCCTGCCCCAGGGGGCAAAGCCCGCTTGTCGCCGCGGCGGGCAGTGGCTCCGGCAGGAAATCGGGCATGGACCGCCGCTCCGCCCTGCGCCCGGTGCGCGCGCCCCGCTCCGCCCGCGCCCGGATGACTACGCGGACACCGCCGCCGCCCCGGTCGCCGATAGGGTGGGGAGTGATCAACCGGGTGGGTGGGGGTGAGGGCAGCGGACGGCATGGGCAGCATCGAGGAAAGTCGCACGACGGGAACCGGGCGTCCCACGTCCCGGGACGTCGCCCGGCTCGCCGGTGTGTCGCACACCGCGGTCTCCTTCGTGTTCAACGGCCGCGCCGAGGGCAACCTCTCGCTCGCCACCCAGGAACGCATCCGCCAGGCCGCGGCCCAGCTCGGCTACCGCCCTGACCCCGTTGCCCGCGGCCTGCGCCGCCGCCGTACCGCGGTGATCGGCCTGATCACCGACGAGATCGCCTCCTCGCCCTTCGCGGGCCGCCTGCTGCGCGGCGCCATGGAGACCGCCTGGGACAGCGAGCACCTCGTCCTGACCGTCGACTCCGGCGGCGACGCGGCCAAGGAGGACGCGGCGGTCGCCGAACTCCTCGACCGCCGCGTGGACGGCATCATCTACGCGGCCATGTCCCTGCGGCGCGTCCGTGTTCCCGAGGGCCTGCACCGCACTCACTCCGTCCTCGCTAACTGCCTGCCCGAGGACAACTCCCTGCCCGCCGTCATCCCCGCCGAACGCGCCGGAGGCCGTACGGCGGCCCGCCTGCTCCTCGACCAGGGACACCAGAGAATCGCGCTGGTCGGCGGCCTGGACGACATCGCGTCGGTCGAGCGCCTGCGCGGCTTCCGGGACGCGCTGCGGGCAGAAGGGGTCACCGTTCCCAGGGAATGGGTCGTACGGACCGGGGGTGAGATCTCCAGCGGCTACGAGGGTGCGGCGCGGCTGCTCGACGGGGCCGCTGCCGACCGGCGCCCCACCGGGATCTTCTGCTACAACGACCGGGTCGCGGCGGGTGTCCTGCACGCCGCGACCCGGCTCGGGATCGCCGTTCCCGACGACCTCTCGGTGGTGGGCTACGACGACCAGGAGCACATGGCCGCCTTTCTCGCGCCGCCCCTCACCACGGTCGCGCTGCCGCACCGGGCGATGGGCGAGGCCGCCACCCGGCTGCTCCTCGACGCCATCGATACCGGCAGGATGCCCCCCTCCGCCACGCGACGCATCGCCTGCCCCGTGATCAGCCGCGCGTCGGTGGGACCTGCTCCCACCCGATGACCGCCGCCGATCCCGTCACGGCGAGCTCCTGCACGTCGTCGGGACGCCGGTAGACCCGCTCGGTGACTGTGGCCCGGTCGTCGACGAACAACTCGTACAGGGAGCCGTCGACAAGGGCCCGGATGTGCAGCTCTTCCCGGGGTGGCACCCGTACCTCGATCGGCGGGGCCCCCTCGGCACCCGCCCGGGCCCAGCCGCCGCGGTCCAGCGTCACAGTGCCCGCCTCCGGGTCCAGGCGGACCGTCAGTTCCAGGCCCGAGGCGGACCGGAGCAGACTTACGGTCGTCCGGGCGCGAGTGGAGACGCTCAGGTCGTACGCCTCCGGGAGTGCGGTCCGGCCCGGTGCGGTGACGAACGGCTCGGCGGCGCGCAGCAGTTCGAGCTCTTGGGCCGGGGCGACCCGCAGTGACCCGTCCGGGTGTACGTCCACCACCCGGGGCGCTGTGAGGACGCCGGCCCATCCGGCGCGCACGGCCTCGCCCTGCTCACGTGCCTCCCAGGACCAGCCCCACATCAGGGCTCGGTCCGCCTCCTGGAGCACGGCGGGGGCGTAGAAGTCCCGGCCGTGGTCGAGCCGACCGCCGGCCCGCGCCTCGAAACGCAACTCTCCCTCGCCATATGGCTGCAGACATCCCGTCAGATAGCCGGTGGCGCACGGATCTCCGTCCCACAGTGACACCACCAGCACCCATTCACCGCTCGGCGTCGCGTACATCTGCGGGCACTCCCAGCCGGCCGCCTTGTCGCCGAACGCGTTGGCGGCGACAGGGTCGTTGCCGTCGATCAGGACCCCCGCGAACCGCCAGTCGGCCAAGTCGTCGCAGTCGTACAGGAGGACGGACGGCGTACCGTCGGCGTGTCCTGCCCCCACCAGCGCCCAGCGCCGGCCGCCGTCGGCGCAGACGAACGGGTCGCGGAACATCACCACGTCCAGACCGGGCGGCGGGCCGGTCACCACCGGCGTGGGCAGCGGCTTCCACTCGGTGAGCGTGTCGTCGTCGGGGTCCGTCGCCCGCGCCAGGCAGATGGTGCCGAGGCCGGTGTGGTGGCGGTCGACTCCCGTGTACACGGCGGTCGGCACACCCCCGTCGTCGACCACGCACCCGGACCAGCAGCCCGCCTCGTCCGGGCCGCCGGGCGTCGGGGTGAGTGCGACCTGGTGGTGGTCCCAGTGGGCGAGGTCGGGGCTGGAGACGTGGCCCCAGTGGATGTTCGCGTGCACCGGCGCGTCCGGGTTGTGCTGGTAGAAGAGGTGGTGGCGGCCGCGCCAACGGAAGGGCCCGTTCGGGTCGTTGATCCAGTGGGCGGGCGGACGGACCCGGAAGCGAGGTGCATGGGGGTCGTGGCTCAACGGTTGACTCCTGCGGAGGTGATGCCCTCGCGGAGAGGGCGCTGGCCGACGACGAACACGGCGACGGCGGGGATCATGGAGAGGACGACACCGGCGAGGACCACCGAGATGGAGCCGGTGCCGAGGTTGCCCTGGAGCGAGACGAGGCCCAGGGGCAACGTGTAGTTCTGGGCGGAGGTCTCGAGGATCAGCGGCCGGAAGAACTCGTTCCAGTGGTAGTTGAAGGCCAGCACGCCGACGATGGCGAGGCCGGGCGCGGCCAGCGGCGCGTACACGGACCGGAAAATCCGCCAGGGCCCGGCGCCGTCCAGCATGGCCGCCTCGCCCAGGTCCTTCGGCATGCCCAGGAAGTACTGCCGCATCAGGAAGGTGCCGAACGCGGTCGGGAAGGCCGGGACGATCAAACCGAGCAGGGTGTCCGTGAGACCCATCGACTTCAGTACCAGGAACACCGGCACGATGGTGACCTGGAGCGGCACCATCATCGTCGCCAGCACGAGCCCGAACAGCGGCTTCCTGAAACGGAATTCGAGGCGTGCGAAGGCGTATCCGGCCAGGCCTGCCGTGATCATCTGGCCCACGGCGATCAGCGCGGTCACGAGCGTGGAGTTGAGGGCGAGCAGCCATACGTCGATCTGGTCGAAGACCCCGTGGTACGCCTCGGTGGTGGGATGCGTCGGGATGATCCGCGGCGGAAGGTCGAAGGATTCGGCCGGGGTGCGCAGCGAGGTGGAGACGGTCCAGATGACCGGCCCGAGCGTCAGTAGGGCGCATACGGTCAGCGCGGCGATCCGTGCCCATGGCGCGAGTGAGTGCCGTGTACGGCTCAGGGACAGCGTTGCTTGGCTCATGGGACTCACCCGGCTCACTGGTAGTGGACGAAACGCCGGCTGAGCCGGAACTGGAGGGCGCTGACCGCCATGATCAGCACGAACAGCAGCACGCCCACCGCGGACGCTTCGCCGAACCGGAGCTGCTCGAAGGCGTTCTCGTAGATGACCATCACGACGGTCCTGGTGGAGTCGCCGGGCCCGCCTTTCGTGAGGACGTACGGCTGCTCGAAGACCTGGAGCGCGTTGATGATGCCGACGACCGACGCGACCAGCAGCGTGGGTGACAGCAGGGGCAGCGTGACGGTGAGGTGTTTGCGCAGGCCCGTCGCGCCGTCCAGGGCGGCGGCCTCGTGTATCTCTTTGGGGATGTTGTTCAGGCCTCCGACGAACAGCAGGAAGGAGAAGCCGAACTGCTGCCAGACGTAGACGAGAATCACGGCGGCCATCGCCGAGTTCTCCGATGTCAGCCACGGCACCGGGGCGATCCCGATGAGACCGAGCAGCCAGTTCACGACCCCGAAGTCCTGGTTGAACAGGTACTTCATCACCACCGAGATGGACGCGGCGGACAGTACCAGCGGGAAGAAGAACGCGGAGCGGAATACCGACCGCAGCCACACCGGCATTCGCCCGTTGACGGCCAGTGCCAGCACCAGGGCGATGAGCAACTGCAGCGCCACCGCGAACACCATGAACACGAGGGTGTTGCGGAAGGAGACCAGCACGGTGGAATCGCCGAATAGCTCACGGTAGTTGGCGGCCCCGGCGAAGCTCGGCGAGTCGATCACGTTCCAGTGGAAGAGGCTGAGGACGACCGAGCCGACGATCGGGACGACGGTGAAGACGACAATGCCGACGATCGTGGGCGCCAGGAACAGCGCGGCCAGCAGCCGGGTGCCGCGGTCTCGGAGGGAGGGCCGCCGTGCGACCGCGCGAGCTGCCGCCGGGCGCGTCCGTACGGCCGGTATCTGGGTGTTCGTCATACGTCACGCTCCATGGCCTTCTCCAGGTCGGCCTGCATCCGGCGCAGCGCCGGGCGCACCGCCCGCGGGGAGGCCAGCGCGGTACCGGTGTGCTTGAGCAGCACCTGCTCGACCTCGGCGACCTGCGGCGGCGCGGGGATCGGCCCCGTGTCGGGGAACTTGTCGAGGGTGTCGTAGAAGACCTGCCAGTGCGCCGGGCCGGTCTCCTGGTAGCGGGCGGCGGTGAGCATCGAGCGGCGCGCCGGGGTGGTCTGGTTGCCCTTGAAGAGGTGGGTCAGCGTGTCCTTGCGGGCGGCGTACTTGATGAACTCCCAGGCTTCGTCCTGCCTCTTGGACGTGCGCAGCAACGCGTAGCCGGCCGCGCCGAACTGGTGGCGCCGGGTGCGCCAACGCGGGAAGTACTGCACGTCGTAGCCGCTGGGCCGCATCCCCGCCAGATGCAGACCGCCGGCCCAGAAGCCGCCCGCCGGCGTGACGCCGACCCGGCCGGTGGAGAACACGCCGACGAGATTGCTGCCGTTGCCGCCCTCGGGGCGGGTGCACAGGTCGTCCTGGATGAGCGAGGCGAGGTAGTCGTACGCCTCCTCCACGCGGAGGTCGGTGGCCTGAGGGGTGGTCCACCGGAAGCCGCCTCCGCGCCCGTGCCGCTCGGCGGCCGGGTAGAAGGTGTCCCACAGCCAGGAACCGCCTGGCGCCTTGGACTCGGCGAGCAGGTTGGTGCCGTTCGCGAACAGCCAGGGCACCACGCCGCCCCACAGCCGGTTGGTCCAGAAGTACGGCGTGAAGTGGGAGCCGCTGGAGCGCTTCATGTCCCGCAGCAGCGCGGTGAATTCGTCGTGGGTCCAGTCGGCGGCGGGGAAGTCCGCGCCGGCCCGCTTGAGCACCTGCTTGTTGAGATACATGTCGGCCGCGTTGAACTCGACCGGCAGCTGGTAGAGGCTCCCTTCGTACATCATCGACTCCACCAGCGAGGGGTGGACGTCGGCGAAGTACTCGCGCAGTTCGGCCGCGTCCCGCTTCACCCAGCGGTCCAGGGGGACGCCGAGGCGCTGGGCGAAGAGCTGGACGCCCTCGGTGGCGACGTAGACGAGGTCCGGAGCGGTGCCTGCCGCGATCTGGGTGAGGATCTTCGCGAAGAAGTCCGACCAGTCGACGGCCTGCACCGCGTTGATCCGGAGCCTGATGCCCGGGTGGAGCTTCCGGAAGCCCTCGCTGAGCGTGCGGACGGCGGCTTGGTCGAAGGCGGAGCCCAGGGTGGCGACGACGAGGGAGCCGTCGTCGCGGCCGGGGATGTCGGCTCCGGTGAGCCGCTCCCAGCTCGCGGCGGTGCCGGCCAGGGCGGCGGCTCCAGCGCCGTAGGCGCCGTACCGCAGCAGGGCGCGGCGGGAGAGGTGCGAGTCGGTCATCGGACGGGCCTAACTCGTGTTAGTTCAGGGGTGATGCCCCAGATGATGTGAAGCGGGTCACGGCCCTGTCAAGGGTCGCGAACGCTTGACCTTTAACGAGTTAGGTCTACAGTCCTGGTTTCACATGAGCCGCCGTTCGCATGACTCGAACGAGAGGAACGATGCGTGATGCGTGGGATGTCCAGGAGAGCTTTGTTCGCCGGGTCGGCCGCGGGAGCGGCAGCCGTGGCACTGCCCGCGATGCCGGCCGCAGCCCGTCCCAAGGGCGCGAGATCCGGCGCGAGTTACCGCGCCGAGCACCACTTCACGGTCCCCGACGCGTGGAAGAACGACCCACAGCGACCGGTCTGGATCGACGGCGAGTACCACTACTACTACCTGTACAACGCGGACTACTTCACCGGAGCCGTCGGCACCGCCTGGCGCCTGGCCACCAGTACCGACCTGGTTACCTTCCGGGACCGCGGTGTCGCCGTCCCCAAGGACACGACCCCCAACGGGGACGTCTGGTCGGGCTCGGCGGTCGTCGACGCGGACGACACCGCGGGTTTCGGCGCGGGCGCGGTCGTTGTCATCGCGACGATGTCCCACGATGACGGGCCCACCTCTCAGGCGCAGTACCTGTACTACTCCACCGACGGCGGCCGCACCTTCACGAACCACGGCACCGATCCGGTCCTGCCCAACCCCGGCGTGCGCGACTTCCGCGACCCCAAGGTGATCCGGGACGAGGAGCGCGACCGATGGGTGATGGCGCTTGCCGAGGGCACGAAGATCGGCTTCTACCACTCCGACGACCTCAAGAAGTGGACGTACACGGGCGGTTTCGTCAAGGACGGGCTCGGTACGCTGGAGTGCCCCGACCTGTTCGGCATCACGGCGGCGGACGGTACGGCGGCGTGGGTCCTGGGCGTGAGCGCGAACGGCAAGGGGTCGGGGCTGCCGAACACCTACGCGTACTGGTCGGGCGCCTTCGACGGAAACGCCTTCACCGCCGATGCCGCCGACCCGCAGTGGCTCGACCACGGCTTCGACTGGTACGGAGCCGTCACCTTCGAAAAGCGCCGGGCCGACGGCTCCGTCGACCCGCGCACCCGGTACGCCATGGGCTGGCTGAACAACTGGGACTACCCGAATATCACGCCTACGATCGACTGCGACGGCTTCAACGGCACCGACTCGATCGTCCGCGAGATCACGCTCGAGCGTGCCGCTTCCGGCACGTACTACCTGGCCTCGCGGCCGATCGCCGCCCTGGACGACCACGTTTCGCGCACGGTGCGCCTCGGCGACCTGAAGGTCGACGGCAGCCGAGTGCTGGACTACGCCGGCGTCGCCTACGAGCTCACCTGCGAGATCACCTGGGACCAACTCGCGGGAGCCGGCGCACAGTTGCGCCGGTCGGCCGATGGCAGCCGGCACATCGACGCGGGAGTGTACGGCGACTACGCGTTCGTCAACCGGCGCGGTGCCGTCAACCCCGACACCTCCGGCAAGTGGCAGGAGAGTCACACCCCGTTCGACCCCTCCGCGCGCAAAGTGATGCTACGGATCCTCGTGGACCGCACGTCCGTCGAGGTGTTCGTCGACGACGGCCGGTACGTGCACTCGATGGAGGCGTTCCCGTACCTCGTCGACACCGGGCTCGCGCTGTTCACGATCGGCGGTGCGGCACTGTTCCGGAACACGGTGATACGGGAGTTCAGGGTGTGAGGTCTCGTTGCGCGGGATGACCAAGAGGCCATTTCATCAGCCAGGTCGAGGAAGGCCGCTCACGGCCTCCGTCATGGTCACCCGGCACGGCAGCGTGGCGAGACCGAGCGACGCGAGGTGCAGACGGGGGTCAGATCTCCATCACGGCGTCGCAATCGGGGCAGACCACGGATGCATACTCCCCGGGGTACCACGGCGCTCCGGAGTCCTCGGACGGCTTCCAGCGGCTCGTCTCCATGGCGAAGGTGTCCTTGCCGCAGAGCGTCCGCGGTCCAGCCGCGGTGAGCGCTCCCGGGGTGGCGGGGGCCGCGTGCACCCTACGGACGGGCTGATCCTCACCCTGCGGTACGCCCGCGGAGGTGCGATGGGCCGCCGACTTGTCGAGCTCGTACACGACGACGATCTCGCTCATACCTCTACGGTAGGCGGCCATGCGGCTGCCCCGCCTGTCGCAGCGGGCCGGCTGCCCGGAGAAGGGTGCCGGATCGAGCTCGGCGCAGTCCATCGGGACCTCGTCGGCCGTACCCTGGCCTGCGGCCCAGCCCGGCGCGGCCTGCCTTGAGCAAGAGGCGGACGGTCGACGGCCCGCGCCGCTACGTTCCGTCTGTCCGCGTCACAGCACTCCGGAGCGGGGCGCGGAGGTGGCCGGCCGTCGAGAGGCAGCCAGGTCGGCGTGCCGCCGTCCTTGCGCCGAGATGACGCCGCAGCGGAGCCGGATGCCCAGGCCGCGGGCACGGCGCTCGCGCCACCGCGACGCTTCCGCGCGACCAGGCCGGTGCCGCCAGGACGGGGTCCGGCACAACCGTCCTCACCCTCGTCTGACCTCCGGTCGACCGCCCGCCGAACGCGGCGCCACCGCCTCAGCCAGGAACCGCTCCGGTATGACGCCGTGCCTTCAGCGGCTGACCGCAGCCCCTGGGTTTGCCACAGGCGCGTTGTGCCCACGCACACGCGCTGAACCCTGGAAAGGCAGATCCCTATGCCCACCAAGAACCACGTCACCGCCCCGAACCTGCGCATCGGGGCCGCCAATCCCTTCGCGTGCGTCCACGCGCGGACCGGGGCCCCGTGCCGACTGCCGCTGCGGCTTCGGCGCCTGCGGCTCGGGCGGAGGCGCCGGCAGCCTGGAAGGGGCGGCGGTAGGCCAGGGGTGAGACGCCCTGCCGAAATTCGTTTCGTGCCGTGTGGGAGGCGCTCTACTGTGGCGCGGTGACGACTCAGATGATCATTCTCAACGGTGGTTCGAGCTCGGGGAAGTCCGGGATCGTTCGGTGTCTGCAGGCCGTACTGCCGGATCAGTGGCTGGCGTTCGGGGTCGATTCGCTCGTCGACGCGATGCCCGCGAGGATGCAGGCGTCGAACGAGGGGATCGAGTTCGCGGCGGACGGCGGGGTGAGCGTCGGGGCGGACTTCCGGGCGCTGGACGCGGCCTGGGTGGAGGGCGTCGTGGCGATGGCCCGTGCGGGTGCCAGGGTCATCATCGATGACGTCTTCCTCGGCGGAGCGGCGTCCCAGCAGCGGTGGCAGAAGGCTCTTGACGGAGTGGACGTGTTGTGGGTCGGCGTCAGGTGTGAGAGTGCGGTCGCCGCGGGGCGTGAGGTCGCACGGGGAGATCGGGTCCGGGGAATGGCCGCGTTGCAGGCGGATGTGGTTCACGAAGGGGTGTTCTATGACTTGGAGGTGGACACGACGCATACCGAATCTCTGGTGTGTGCGCGCACCATCGCCGCCCATGTCAGCTGATCGACGAAGCGGCTCCCGGCTGCCCGGCCGGCAGTAGCGGGCAGCTCAAGCTGCGGCGGTTCTGGGGCGGCCTCCCCAGCGGACGCCTTCGCGCTGCGGAAGTGGGTGCGCTCGCGGCGCTGGGCGGCCGGGTATCAACTCCCGTGCCGAATGGCGGCGCATCCGTGTCTTGTGGGTGGGACGGCGCGATGGAACGCTTCCCCTCCGCTGGTGTGACCAGAAGGCGGCATTGTTGTCACGGGCCGTGTGGCCGGCGGCCCGGTGATGCGAACGGGGAGAAGGCGGATGGAGCTGGAGCTTCGGCATCTGCGCGTCCTGTGCGCGATCGCTGATGCGGGGAGCCTGGGTCGGGCCGCGTCGCAGCTGGGGTACTCGCAACCGGCCATGAGTACCCAGCTTCAGCGGATCGAACGCTTCTTCGGTCAGTCGCTGTTCGAGCGAGGGGTGTCTGGTGTGAAGCTGACGCGATACGGAGTGGAGGTCGTGGTTCAGGCACGGGACGTCCTCGCGCGCGCGGAGGCGATCGGGCTCCGTCCAGTGGGAGGCGCGGCGAGAACGCGCCAGATCCTGCGCGTGGCCGCGACCAACTCGCCCGTTCTGTCGGGCATGGTGGTCCGGGTCCGGAGTCGGCTGCCGGACGTGTCGCTGACGGTGAGCAGCGTGTACGCGTCCTCTCAGATCGTGGAACTCCTGGAGAGCAGCGAGGTGGACGCGGCGATCGCCGCGGACTATCCCGGAATGGAATTGCGCCACTCCGCCGCAGTGGCACATCGCGGGATCGTCACCGAGCCGACGTTTGTGGCCCTGTCTGCTCGTCACCGACTCAGGAATCGCCCTCAGGTGACGCTGGCCGATCTGGCGGATGACGCGTGGTTCGTGACACCTGACGACGGGGCCGGCTGGCCGGGAGTCTTTTATGCCGCATGTGAGGCGGCTGGCTTCTCGCCGGTGGCGGTGCACGAATTCCTGGGCGACCGAGTGCAGTTGCAGAACATGATTGCCGACGGCATCGGGGTGTCCTTGGTACAGGCGACGCTCCGGCCGACTCCGGACGTGTTGATCAAACCGCTGATCGGCACACCGCTGTGGTGCCGCTACGTGCTGGCCTGGCGGCGCGACCGGGTCCCCGACGAGGTGGCGGAGACGCTCTTCGTTTCCGCCACTGCGTCGTACCGCCAACTCATCGCGCAGTCGCCGCACTTGAGGGCGTGGGCCGCGCGGATGTGGAGCGTGCCCGGGCCGTAGGGCCGGGTTCAGGCCGCACCGGGTTGCGCGCGGCTATCGGTTGCGCCGGGCGTCCGGCCGGATGCCGGGCCGGATGGTGACGTCGGGCCCGGATGTTATGGAGCGGCCGTGCAATGTGCTATGTCACACCCCATTGTTGGCGGCGACGGGGATTGAGAAGGTGCCTCTCACGCCTCATCACCGCTTACGAGGCGCATCTATCCGTGAAGGAGTCCAGATGCGCTACCGCTTCACCCTGCCCAGATGCGTGGTCGGTTCTCTCGCCGCCGTTGTCACCATTGCCGGCCTGCTGGCGACGCCGGCGCTCGCCGCGCCCCCGTCACCGGCCGACACCAACGCCGTCATCGGATCCCGAAGCACGACGCCCCCCGTGCCACCGACCGGCTCGACCCTCGGCTCCTCCGACCGGGCCGTGCAAGACCGACGGGTGACTCCCGCTCAACTCCCGCCCCTCAGGGCGGCGACGCCCCCGCACGACCCGGCTGCGACGGCCGGACCGAAAACCGCACCGAGGCCGGCCTCCTGCACCCCGGCCGACTTCGGCAGCCGGACCGGATCCGCACTCGTCGCATTCGTCAAGGCGTCGACCATGGACTGCATCAACAGCCTGTTCGCCGTCACCGGCACAGACGCGCACAACGTCTTTCGCGAGGCCCAGATGGCAACCGTCGCGAAAGCCTTCACGGGAGCGGCCAGGAGGTACGGCGGCGACAACTCGGCCCATGTGTGGCAACTCGTGCTGTTCATGCGCGCCGGCTACTTCGTGCAGTTCTACAACCCGTCGGACGTCGGCCCCTACGGCACGGCCCTGACCACAGCCGCGGCCGCCGGCCTGGACGCCTTCTTCGCCCGCGCACATTCAAGGGATGTCACCTCCGCGAACGGCGACATCCTGGGTGACGTCATCATCCTCACCGACAGCGCCGACCTGCAGGACCGTTACCTGAGCGTCTACCGGCGGGTGCTGGGCGGATACAACAGCTCCTACGACGCCATCGCCAGCATGGTGGCAGCCGTCAACGACGTCTACACCCCCCTCTGGCGCGGCAACTGGAACCCCGCTTACGTCAATGCGGTCACGGCCGACCCGGGCATCATCGACACCCTCAACGGGTTCGCACTCAACCACATGAACCTCCTGGGGACCGATCGCGCCTACCTGGATGCCAACGCCGGAATGAACCTCGCCCGCTACGTTGAGCACCCCGCGCTGCAGGACCGGGCCCGGCCGCTGGCCAAGGGCCTGTTGAACGCCTCGGAGATCACTGGGCCCACAGCCCAGCTGTGGGTGGCGGTCGCGACCCAAGTGGACTACTACGACAAGGCCAGTTGCTCGTACTACGACGTCTGCGACCTGACCGGCCGGCTGACGAAGGCGGCGCTGCCGATCACCCACGCCTGCGACGCGACGCACACCATCCGGGCTCAGGATGTGACCGCCGCCGACCTCGACGCGACATGCGCCGACGTGCTGGCCCAAGACCCGTACTTCCACGGCCTCGTGCAGGACGAGGGCCCCATACCCGGCCAGTACGAATCAACCATCCAACTCGTCGTGTTCGCCAGCCGCGCCGACTACCAGACCTACGCCGGGGCGATCTTCGGCGTCAGCACGGACAACGGCGGCATAACCCTGGTAGGAGATCCGGCCGACCCCCACAACCAGCCCCTTTCGATCATGTACCAGAAGGACTACGACGACGGATTCGTGGCGCGGATCTGGAACCTCAACCACGAGTACACGCACTACCTCGACGCCCGTGAAGACATGAAGGGAGACTTCACCCAGCAGATCTCCGTCCCCGATGTCTGGTGGATCGAGGGCCTGGCCGAATACATCTCCTACAGCTACCGCGGGATCACCGATGACCAGGCGGTCACCGAGGCGGGCAGGCACACCTACACGCTGAGCACGCTGTTCCAGAACACCTACGCCAACAGCGACGTGACCCGCACCTACCCCTGGGGCTACCTCGCGGTCCGCTACATGTTCGAGAAGCACCCGGCGGACATCCAGCGCATGCTCGCCCACTTCCGAGCCGGCGACTACACGGGCGGCTACGCCGTCTACAACTCCGACATCGGCACCCGCTACGACGCCGACTTCGACGACTGGCTCACCACGTGCGCCGCAGGCGCCTGCGCCGAGCCGGCCGCAGGCGGCGGCCGCTGACACGGCGACTGCGTCCGAGGCGTTGGCTCGACCGACAGGCCGATCGACTCCAGCAGCCGCGCATCACCCAGCGGGTGCGGCCTTTCAAGGCCGACGACGAGACGGTCCCACCAGGCCGCCGGTCTGGTGGGACCCGGACGCTCGCTTGAGGTGAGTAGGCCTGTCCAGGTTGCCGTTGCGGAGGAGATGCCGGGCACCAAGGCCGGTGGAGAGTACGGCCGGCGCGGGCGCCGAGCAGGCGCTGCGGGGTGAGCTGGGGGAGTCGGCGACGGTATGAAGGCCGTACTCAGCCAGTACGTCGGCCGACTTGGTGCCGACGCCGGACAGTTCACGGACGGGGCGCGGCCGCAGGAGGGGTGCTCGACGCCCTCGGGCGAAGTGGCCCCGCAGACCCGGCCTGCCGGCCGCAATGCTGAAGCGACCGTACGTTCAGCATGATCTAGCGCGGAACCCCGGGCGTTCACGCCCGGGAGGAAGCGCTTCTCTGGACTGCTCTGACTTGCGCGGGTGCTCGGGTCCGCA
>NZ_JBVHRI010000025.1:0-135267 GCF_055566975.1 Streptomyces sp. NPDC027189 | reverse complement strand
TGCGGACCCGAGCACCCGCGCAAGTCAGAGCAGTCCAGAGAAGCGCTTCCTCCCGGGCGTGAACGCCCGGGGTTCCGCGCTAGATCATGCTGAACATGCCCTTCGCTGTCCACCGGTTCGGGAGCGAGGAACAGAAGCGGGAGTGGCTGCCGCGGATGGCGGCGGGGGAGGCCATCGGCTGCTTCGGTCTGACCGAGCCCGACCACGGCTCGGACCCGTCGTCCCTGCGGACCCGGGCCCGCCGCGACAGCGGCGACTGGATCCTCGACTGCCGCAAGATGTGGATCACCAACGGTTCGGTGGCCGAGGTCGCGGTCGTATGGGCGCGCACCGACGACGGCATCCGCGGCTTTGTCGTCCCCACCGCGACGCTCTGCTTCTCCGCCCGAGATCAAGCACAAGATGTCGCTGCGGGCGAGCGTCACGAGCGAACTCGTCCTGGACGGCGTACGGCTGCCCGCGAGCGCCTTGCTGCCCGGGGCGCGTGGCGTGTCCGCGCCGCTGACCTGTCTGAACGAGGCGCGCTACGGGATCGTGTGGGGCGTCACGGGCGCGTCACGCTCGGCCTGGCAGGCGGCCGCTCAATACGCGGCTCAGCGCGAGGAGTTCGGAAAGCCGCCCGCCGCCTTCCAGCTCACACAGCAGAAACTCGTCGACATGGCCCTGGAACCGCACAAGGCCACCCCCACGGCCCTGCACCTGGCGCGCCTCAAGGACGGGCCGGGAATCCAGCCTGCGCAGATCAGCTTCGGCAAGCTCAACAATGTGCGCGAGGCCATCGAGATCTGCCGCACCGCCCGCACAATTCTCGGCGCCAACGGCATCTCGCTGGAGGACCCGGTGATCCGGCACATGAACCATCTGGAGTCCGTCCTCACCTACGAAGGCACCACCGAAATACACACACTCGCGCTCGGCCAGGCCCTGACGGGGCACGCGGCCTTCCGCTGACGGCGCATGTAAGCGAAGGCCAGCGCGGCGTGGTGGAGGCCGTCGCCGCGCTGCCGGCAGCCCCGGACGACCGTGTAGTTCTTCATCCGCCAGGCACTTTCTTTAAGCCTGCTCTCGCAGGTGCTGTCCGGCACCGTCCACTCGGAACGGGAGCCGGCCAGGGCATGCCCCGGGCCAGTCTTGCCGCACGGCGGTTTCGGCTACCGCTCTGGCTGATTGCGGCGGTTGCGTATCAAGCCTCTATGAGCAGAAGGACTCATGACGCCGGGCGCGGTGCGAGGGAGGATCAGGCCATGAGGATGATCAGGACAACGAGGGCCCGGTTCGGGATGCTGCCGATGGCGGTGCTCGCCATCGTGGTGTCCGGGTGCGGGACGCACCGGCCAGGCGCCGCGGGGACGGACGCGTCCTCGCGGACCTCGGCAGCGACGCCGAGCACGCCGCTGGACTTCCCGTGCCCCGGCGAGAGCCCCACGCCCGCGCCATCGACGAGAGCAGACAGCTCAGGCCCGACCACGCCGCCGCCCGACCACTACGCCGAGAACCATGGCTTCATGGTGCCCTTTCCGCTGCACGGCCAGCAGCGCTGCGATGGGCTCGTGGCTGTCCGGCGTGTCGAGGGCGCGCTCGAACCGCTGCGTGAGCGCGGTGATTTCGACCCGGGGAGCACCCGCAGCGCGCTGACCGGCCTTGGCTTCTCTGCCGGGAAGGTGCAGTCGTACCAGAACGGTCCCACCGGGGTCGGCTTCCTCATCGACGCGTCCCCGCTGTGTGTGGAGGGCACGATGAATCGCGACTCCACGCAGGCCGATGCCTTCGGCGGCTATCCCGACCACCCCGGCTGCGATCGTCCCACCGGCGGTCACTGACCGCAGCCCTCCCAGGCTGACAGCCATGGCCCGGACGCTGCCGGTCGGCTCCCACCAAGAGGAGCCGGGCTCGTAGCAGGCGCAGGGGTCGGACAGGTTGGCTGCAGCGGGGGGCCGTACGTCATGCCGGACGGCGTTATCGCCGGCTCACCCGCCTGTCACATCAGCACTCAGGCCCAGCGGTGCCCCGGCCGCGGCTCGTGCAGGCCGTGTCCGGGGCCGGTGTCTTGGGGTGTGGGCAGGCGTCCGGTGCGTTCCTGCTGATGGCGGGCCACCAGCGCATCCGCCGCTTTGCCAAGGATGGCGGCGCCTGGCCGACGCGCACCGGCCAATGGCCGGCGGGGCCGGGCCCGCCCGGTGGCGCCACCGGCCGGCCCTCTGAGCGGGAGAGCCGTCCAGGGTGCGCCCGCCCTGCCCCGTGTGCTTCCGGAATCGGTCGTCCGTGTGCGGAGGGCCGGTGACCTTTTCGGCAATTTGGGACTAGTAGTTAAAAGTGACGTTATCTCCAGACTTGACTGATTCCAGTTCGGCTTTACGGTGGGATGAGAATTTGCATCCGTCTCCCAAAGGCCGTCATGGAACGCACAGTCGCTCGAGAATCCCGCAGGTGGGGAGCAGCCGCCGAGGCGGCCGACGTTGCCCCCGGCCTGCCCGTGTCCTCCGCTGGGATGTGTGTGGAGTCGTTCGTGGGTGGGCCGTGGTCTCTGCCGTGGTCGCTGGCCGCGTGTGGCGTGGCGCGGAGAGCGATCAGTGACGTACTGCCCCGGTGGGGACTTGGGGAGCTCGTGCCGACCGCTGAGCTGCTGGTGAGTGAGTTGGTGGGCAACGCGCTGCGGCATGGCGCCGGCCCGCTGTGCCTGACGCTGGAGTGGGTGTCGGACGTGCGCTGTCTGGTCGGTGACGGTTCTTCGCAGCTTCCTCGCCTGACGGAAGCCAGCCTGGAGGACGAGGGGGGCCGAGGACTGGCGCTCGTGGACATGCTGTCCGCCCGGTGGGGCTATGAGCGGGGGCCGGTGGGCAAGAACGTGTGGTTCGAGCTGTCCGCCGACGCGGACTCCTCTGGCCTGGAGCAAATGAACCCGCCGGGGATGGGGCAGGGCGGCCTGGAGGAGCTGGACATCCATGGCGTGGAGGCTCTGGAGGGTGACGGGAGGAGTGACGCGGCATGACGCCCTCGACGACCGGCCCGGAGCCCATGGCACAGGCGGTGACACGGTTGCGTGGGGCCGGCCTACGGGTGACGGCCCAGCGCATGGCCGTGCTGGTGGCGGTGTCCGAGTCGCAGGGCCATCTCGATGCCGACACTGTGCGCGAGCGGGCTCAGAAGGTGACGGGGCGCCTGTCCTTGCAGGCGACCTACAACGTCCTGCACGCGCTCACGGATGCCGGTCTGGTGCGGTGTACGCAGATTGCCGGTCATCCGGCCCGCTACGAGACCGAGCGTCACGACAATCACCACCATTTCGTCTGCCGCCGTTGCGGCGACATCCGTGATGTCGTGTGCAGCGTGGGTGCGGCTCCGTGCATGGAGCCGCAGCTGCCGGAGGGGTATCTCACCCAGGAGGCCGCCGTGACCTTCTGGGGTTTGTGCCCCGGCTGCCAGGCGGCGGCTCAGGCGTCCTGACAGTGCGCGGCATTGCCCGCACCCCGGTTGTCGCATCGGACGGTCCAGCGCCCCCGCCGCGACGTGGCGGCATCGCACAGCAGGGTGCTGGGTGAAGGTGCGGTTGCCCGCAGCGAGCTCCCGCCGGCTTACGCGATCTTTCGGACACGCCCGCAGGGACTCGCGGGTGGGGTGGGCATGGTTCTTGGGCGGTGCCGTCCGGTTATGTGCGGGTGGGGGTGTGGCGCGGGGAGGTGTGGGCTCGTGCCGAGGGCAGTGGCTGTTCTGCCCAGATGGTTTTGCCTTGGGGCGTGTAGCGGGTGCCCCATCGTTGGGCGACTTGGGCGACGAGGAAGAGTCCGCGTCCGCCTTCGTCGGTGCTGAGGGGGCGGCGTAGGTGCGGTGAGGTGTTGCTGCTGTCGGACACCTCGCAGATGAGGGTGCGTTCTCGGATCAGGCGGAGGCTGATGGGCTGGGAGGCGTGCCTGATCGCGTTGGTGACGAGTTCGCTGACGATGAGTTCGGTGGTGAATGCGGCGTCCTCGAGGTTCCAGGCGGCCAGTTGCCGGTTGGCCATCTGCCGGATGGTGTGGACGGCCGAGGGGACGGCGGGTACGTCCCAGGTGGCGACGTCGTCGGCGCGGAGAGCGCGGGGGCGGGCGACGAGGAAGGCGACGTCGTCGCGTGGGTGCTCGGGCAGCAGCATCCGGACCATGGTGTTGCAGATTTCGTCGAGTGGGCGGTCGGGGTGGGCCAGCGCGAAGCAGAGCCGTTCGAAGCCGACGTCCACGTCGCGGTCGGAGGCTTCGATGAGGCCGTCGGTGTAGAAGGCGATCACGCTTCCTTCCTCGACATCGATCTCGGCGCATTCGAAGGGCAGGCCGCCCAGTCCGAGCGGTGGCCCGGCGGGTATGTCGGGGAATTCCACTGGTTCACGCAGGTGCGCTATGGCGGGGCTGGGATGTCCGGCCCGTGCCACGGCAAGTTTGCGTGAGATGGGGTCGTAGACGGCATAGACGCAGGTCCCGCCGATCACCTGGCCGCCGTCGACGGCATCGGCTTCGTCTGCGAGTCGGATCACCAGATCGTCGAGGCGGGCCAGGAGTTCGTCGGGGGGCAGGTCGAGGTCGGCGAGTGTCTGTACGGCGGTGCGCAGCCGGCCCATGGTGGCCGCGGCGTGGATACCGTGTCCGACCACGTCCCCGACGACCAGGGCGACCCGCGCACCGGACAGCGGGATGACGTCGAACCAGTCACCGCCGACCCCGGCTTCGGTGTCGGCGGGAAGGTAGCGGTAGGCCGCCTCGACCGCGCTCTGCTCGGGCAGGCCGTGGGGGAGCAGGCTGTGCTGGAGGGCGAGTGCGGTGTTGTGCTCGCGGGTGAAACGTCTGGCGTTCTCGATGCAGACGGCCGCGCGGGCTGCCAGTTCTTCGACGAGGAGCTGGTCGTCGTCGTCGAAGGGCTCCGGGGACTTCCAGCGCAGCAACGTGGCCACGCCCATGGTCATGCCTCGGGCCTGGAGGGGGACGACCAAGTGGGAATGCACGCCCAGAACGCGCAGTTTTGCCGTGCGCAGCGGGTCGTGGGCCAGCCACGTCGTTGACTCGTCGACGACCGGGTCGCGGATCGAGCGACCGGTGTCCAGGCACCTGCTCTGCGGGGAGGTGGGCGGATAGCGGGTGGGGTCACCGGCCGAGACCACGACCTCGGGCTGATCTTCCTGGATCGAGAGATGCGCTGCGCGGCGCAGGACTGTCGCGCCGTCCACCGCGACGGGCGCGAGTTCGCGGGCCGCCAAGACCGTTTCCAGCAGGTCGACCGCGACGAAGTCGGCGACCTGGGGCACCACGATCTCGGCCAGCTCGCGCACGGTCCGGTCCAGGTCCAGGGTGGTGCCGATGCGGCTGCTGGCCTCGTTCACCAGGGCGAGTCGCCGGCGAGCCCGGTCTTGGTCGGTGACGTCCACCGCGGTGTGGCACACGCCCAGGACGCGGCTGGTGCGGTCCTGCAAACGGAAGGAGGCGCAGAGCCTGACGCGCTCGCGGTCCACTCGGTGGAGTTCGCCCGGTTCAGGTACGGCATGCTGGAACGTCACCAGTGTCTGCCCGCTGTCCAGTGCCTGCCTGGCCTGCCACTCGAGGGTGGATTCGGCTTCACCGGGCACGGCCTGCCCGACTCTGCGGCCGATGCGCAGCTGGACGGGCACGCCGTCCATGCGTTCCAGCACGCGGTTGACCAGCTGGTACCGCAGCTCGGTGTCCACCACGGCTATGCCTATGGGTGACTGCTCGAGCAGGCCGTGCAGCATTGCCTGGTCCAGTTCCCACCTGCGCAGCGAGCTCACTTCGGTGACCACGGCAAGCCAGCTTCGGCGCCCACCACCGTCCTGGAGCGGGCAGGTGCGCAGTGCCAGTTCCACACGGTGGCCGGCGCGATGCCTGGCGGCGACCAAGCCTTCCCAGCCGTTGCCGCTACGGCACGGCTCGGACACGGCGGACGCGAGGTCTGCTCCGCCGGTCAGCAGCGGGGCGGCAGACTGCCCCAGAACCTCGCGCGCCCGGTAGCCGAGCAGCGCCTGCGCGCCCTTGCTCCATCGCTCGATCAGACCGTGCGCGTCGATGCCGATCACTGCCGCACGGGTGATGTCGAACGGCTCAGCGAGGTATTCGTACGCCGTGCCCTCTGTCGCCATGGTGCGGATCCCCTCGAGGGGCCTAATTCATAGGACTACAGTCTCACGCCGGTGCACGGCCTTGCGCGGGCACCGCGCCTCCCACGAGGCGCTGCTGCGTCGGCTGCCCTGGGCGCCGGCCCCGTCTGCGAGACCGCGCACTGAGCGTCCTGGCCGCCCCACGGCTGCTGTACATCACCCGGCGACGCACAGCGCAGCGGATCCTGCAGGGCGACTACTAGGTACGGGCCCGTAGTGCGAGACGGGCCAGCCGTGCACGTGCCGCTGGCCCGGGGGAGCGCGGCGGGGAGTGCTGGGCGCGCTGCCTCGTGCACCGGGGCGGTCGCTTCCCACTGGGGCTCCTCTCCCTCCGGCCGGACCTTCCACGGTGCAGCGGAGGTGCTCGCCGCCCGCGGTGCCGAGGCAGGGGCGCTCCGCGGTCCACGCGCCTCGCGCTCGTCCGGTACGTACTGGTCGGGCCGCGGGTGGGCTCACTAGAATTCCCGTGACGGCGCCAAGGCTGACCAGGCGGTTTCCTGGTGCCGACAGCCCGGAACAGGGAAGGCTGCGATCATGCGTGAGCTGGCGGACATGGCACGGCAGTTGGTAGCTCAGGGCCGTACGGCTGTGCTGGCCCGGCCGATCACCGAGAAGGGCTTCGGGCCCCGGCACCCCGCCGACGCGATCCTCATCGACGCGGACGGGAACTGCCACGGCACCTTGTACCGTGGTGTGTTCGACAACCACCTGGCCGCAGAGGCCGCAGCACTCCAGCCCGGGCACACCGCGCGCGTGTGCGAAGTGGCCGTACACGACGACGAGGTCAAGGAAGCGCGGCTGACCTGCGGCGGACAGGCCGAGATCCTGCTCCAGCCGCTGCGCACCGTCCCCGCCCATTGGTGGGCCCTGTTGGGCGAGGGCGCCGACGCCGCGCTGATCACCCGGCTCGACGAGGACCAGACCCAGGCCGTCAGCGATGTCGTCACTGCGGTACGCCAGGGCGATGATCCGGCGGCCTTCGCTCAGGCCGCCGAGCAGGCCCGGCACCTGCTCGCCCGCCACCGCGCCGGACGCGAGACCTGCTACACCGACGCCGGCCTCGTCCTGATCGAGACCTGCCCGGCCGTGCCTCACCTGGTCATCGTCGGCGGCGGTGAACTCGCCGAACTCCTCATCACCCAGGCGCAGGTGCTGGGTTGGCAGGCCACGGTCGCCTACGCCGCACGGGATGCCCGCAAGCTGCTGGCCGACCGTTCCGCCGCTGCCTGCTTGATCGTGCTCAGCCACGAGCCGGACCTCGACATCCCCTCCCTGCACACCGCGTTGACCACCGGCATCCCCTACGTCGGCGCGCTGGGCTCACGACGTACCCAGGCCCGCCGCGCCGCAGCCCTGGTGAAGGCGGGGCTCGACGAGGAGCAACTGCGGCGCATTCACGGCCCGATCGGCCTCGACCTCGGCGCCCGCACCCCGGCGGAGACGGCCCTGGCCATCTGCGCAGAGATCCTCGCCGCGCTCGACCAACGCCAGGCCGTCACGCCCCGCGAAGGTGCCGGGCCGATCAACGCCTGACGGAAGCTGTGGCGGGGAGAAGCATGGTCTCGCACCGGCGGCCACGGGTCCGGGTTCCTGCACGGCGCTGCCCTCGCCGACGCGCTCGTCGGCGTACCCCCCAACTGGCGGCCCGGGGAATCGGTACCGCTGATCCTGCTGACCGTGTGAGGAGCGGCCGGCCAAGCCCGCGAGGGCGCCGAGGCCGGCTGACCCGCGGCTGATCAGTACACGTCGCGGACGTACCGTTTGTCGGCGGCGAGCTGCTTGACGTATGCGGCAGCCTGGGCCTCGCCGAGGCCGCCGTGGGTGGTGGCGATGTCCCACAGGGCCTGGTCGACGTCCTTGGCCATGCGGGAGGCGTCGCCGCACACGTAGAAGTGCGCCCCGTCCTGGAGCCAGGACCACAGCTGGGGGCCGTGCTCACGCATCCGGTCCTGGACGTAGATCTTGGCGCGTTGGTCGCGGGAGAAGGCGGTGTCCAGGCGGGTGAGGGTGCCCTCGGCGAGAAAAGCGGACAGCTCGTCCTCGTAGTAGAAGTCGGTGGCCCGGTGCTGTTCGCCGAAGAATAGCCAGTTGAGCGCGCGGTGACCGAGGGTGCGGCGCTCCTGGAGGAAGCCGATGAAGGGGGCGATCCCGGTGCCGGGGCCCACCATCACCATGGGGGTGGCGGGGTCGGCCGGCGGCCGGAATTTCGGGGAGGGCTGGACGAAGACCGGCACGGGTGTGCCGGGGTCGGCGTCGGCGAGGAAGGGCGAGCAGACGCCCTGGCGCGGTCGTCCGGCAGGGTTCTCGTACCGGACGACGGAAACCGTCAGCGAGACGAGGTGGGGGTCGGTGAGCGGGCTGGACGATATGGAGTACAGGCGGGGCTGGAGCGGTTTCAGCACCTCGGCCCACTCCTGGGCGGCGGCGCGGACGGGGTGTTCGGCGATGACGTCGACGGCCTGGCGGCCCCAGGACCACTTGGCGAGTTCGTCCTTGTTGTCGGGGCGCAGCAGTTTCTTCAGTACGCGGTCGTGGGTGCGTTCGGCGACGAAGCGCAGCAGGTCGGGGGTGATACGGGTGATGTCCAGATGCCGGTGCAGGGCCTCGTGGAGGGGGACCTCGCCGGTGCCGTTCAGGTCCAAGGCGGCCGCCGGGTCGAGGCCGGTGGTGGCCAGCCATTCGGCGACGAGGTCCGGGGAGTTGACGGGGCGTACGCCGAGGGCGTCCCCGGCCTGGTAAGCGAGTGGGGTTTCGCTGTCGCGAGTGTCGAAGGTGAAGCGGCGGACTTCCTTGCCCGCGCCGGGCAGGCTGAGCAGCTGGTTGCCGGTGAGGCGGGCGGTGACGGGGGCCGGCTTCTTCGACCGGGTCGCTGGGACGGAGACAGGCTCGGGCGGCGAAGCTGTTTCCGCGTCGTTGGTCAGGGCGGTGAGGACCTCGTCGAGCCAGGCGGTGGCGGAGGGCTCGTAGTCGGGTTCGCAGTCCGTACGCGGGGCGAGGCGCACCGCGCCCAGTTCGTCGAGGCGCTGGTCGAGGCGGCGGCCGTGGCCGCAGAAGTCGTCGTAGGAGGAGTCACCGAAGGCGAGGACCGCGTACCGCAGGCCGTCCAGGCGGGGCGTGTCGGGTGCGGCCAGGGCGTCCCAGAAGCCGGAGCCGTTGTCGGGGGCGTCGCCGTCGCCGAAGGTGCTGGTGATCAGCAGGACGTCGGTGCCGGTGGGCAGTTCTCCGGGGTGGGCGTCGTCCATGCCGATGAGGGTGGCCTTGTGCCCGGTGGTGGTGAGGCGGTCGGCGGCAGCCGCCGCGAACTCCTCGGCGTTGCCGGTCTGCGAGGCCCACAGAACGATGACCTCCCGGACGGGGGCGCAAGGTGTCGCGGGTGCCGCAGGCGTTCCCGGGACGGCCCGGGAGTACATGCCGGCCAGCACGCCGTTCACCCACAGCGCGTGCTCGGGGCTGAACGGTGCGCCGGGCGGCAGCACCGGCACGCCAGGGGCGCCTGATTCGATGCCGGCGAGGAAGCCGATCAGGTACTGGCGCTCGTGCTCGGCCAGTACGGGCGGTGGGGCGAGCTCAAGCCCGAATGCGCCCGCGGGACCTGCGGTGAGGGCGGCTGGTGCGGTCGTCCCCTCAGGAGTCGGAGCCACCGTGGCGCTGGGACGGGTGTCGGCCGCGGCGGGTGGCGGAGCCGCCACAGACACCGGAGCCGCTACCTTCATCAGCGACACCGCGCAGACTTTGAACTCCGGCTGGAAGGAGAGCGGGTCGACGGCGTCACTGGTGACGGCGTTGACGCTCAGGTATTCGCCGAACAGGTCGTTCCAGTGGAAGGGCGCGAAGCAGCTGCCGGGCCGTACCCGGTCGCTCACCACGGCGGGCAGCACCGCCCGTCCGCGCCGCGAGGCGACTTCCACCGAGTCGCCGTCGGCGATGCCGAGCGCGGCGGCGTCGTTCGGATGGAGTTCCACGAAGGGCCCGGGGTTGAGCTTGTTGAGTTTGGCGACCTTGCCCGTCTTGGTGAGGGTGTGCCACTGGTGCTGCAGCCGTCCGGTGTTCAGGACGTACGGGTAGTCGTGGTCGGGCATCTCGGCGGCCGGGATCTGCGGACGGGCGTAGAAGACCGCCCGGCCGCTCGCCGTGGGGAAGACCGGCCCGCCGCCGTCCTCGTCCATGTAGCGGATCGGATTGCGGTCGGGGCCGTCCTCGCTCGCCGCCGGCCACTGCACAGGGGTGGACCGCAGCCGTTCGTAGGTCACGCCCCGCAGGTCGTAGCCGGTCTTCGGGTTCCAGGCGCGCTTGATCTCCTCGAAGACCTCTTCCGCGTTGTCGTACGAGAAACCCTCCTCGTATCCCATCTCGCGGGCGACAGCGGCGATGATCCGCCAGTCCGCCATCGCCTCCCCCGGCGGTTCCACCGCGGGCTGCGCGAGGGTGAGGTTGCGCTCGCTGTTGATGAGGACGCCCTCGGTCTCGGTCCACAGCGCTCCGGGCAGCACGACATCCGCGTACGCGTTCGTCTCCGTCTCGGCGAAGACGTCCTGGGCGACGATGAACTCGGCCCTCTCCAGGCCCTCGATGACGGTCTTGCGGTTGGCCACGGAGGCGACGGGGTTGGTGCAGATGATCCAGCACGCCTTGATGTCCCCGTCGGCCATCTTCTGGAACATCTCGATGGTGCCCTGGCCGACCCCGTCCTTACGGACCGTGCCCGGAGGCAGTTCCCACAGCTCCTCGACGAAGGCGCGCTCCTCGTCCACCAGCACCGACCGCTGGCCCGGCAGACCCGGACCCATGTAACCCATCTCCCGGCCGCCCATGGCGTTGGGCTGGCCGGTCAGCGAGAACGGACCGCTGCCGGGACGGCAGATCGCGCCCGTCGCCAGATGCAGGTTGACCAGGGCGTTGGTGTTCCAGGTGCCGTGCGTGGACTGGTTGAGGCCCATGGTCCAGCAGCTCATCCACTCCCCGGCCTCGCCGATGAGCCGGGCCGCCTCACGGATGTCGTCCTCCGGGATGCCGGTGATCTCGGCGACGGTGGCGGGCGGGTAGTCGGCCAGGAATTCCGGCATCGCCTCCCAGCCCTCGGTGTGCGCGGCGATGAACTCGGGGTCGGTGTACCCGTTCTCGTACAGAAGGTGCAGCAGGCCGTTGAGCAGTGCCAGGTCCGTCCCGGGCCGGATCGGCAGGAACAGGTCCGCCTTGTCGGCGGTCGCGCTGCGGCGCGGGTCGACGACGATCAGTTTGGCGCCGCCCGACTTGACCCGGTCCATCATCCGGAGAAAGAGGATGGGGTGGCAGTCGGCCATGTTGGAGCCGATGACGAAGAAGACGTCCGCCCGCTCGAAGTCCTGGTACGAGCCGGGCGGGCCGTCCGCGCCGAGCGACAGTTTGTAACCGGTGCCCGCGCTGGCCATGCACAGCCTGGAGTTCGACTCGATCTGGTTGGTGCGCACGAAGCCCTTGGCCAGCTTGTTCGCCAGATACTGGGCCTCCAGGCTCATCTGCCCGGAGACGTAGAAGGCGAAGGCGTCGGGCCCGTGCTCGTCGATCACCGCTCGCAGCTGGCGCGCCGTCTCGGTGATCGTAGCGTCCACCGGGGCGGGCTCGGCCTCCGCCCCACGTTCGGTGCGCATCAGAGCGGTGGTCAGCCGCCCGGGGGCGGCCAGCATGTCAGCTGTGGTCGCACCCTTGGTGCACAGGCGGCCGAAGTTGGCGGGGTGCGCTTTGTCGCCGGACGCCTTGAGGACCGTACGCCGCCCGTCGGGGCCCATCCCGATGTCGAGCACCATCCCGCAGCCCACACCGCAGTACGAGCAGACCGTCCGCACCTGCGTGGTGGTTCTGGTCACGAGCGGCCCCTCCCGGTGATCGAATCCTTCTTCCGCCGACGCTACGAAGCGCCCATTGCGCGGTTGTCACGTCTCCTGATCACCTGGGGTTACGCGCTCCACACAGCCGTGTTCCAGGGCATGTGAGGAGCAGCCTCGGGGCTACGGCGGCGGCACCCGAGCATGCGGATGGGGGGGCTGTACCGCGATGGCTCGTGCCGCTGACGGGCGCGACTCTCACCGGCATCCCGGTTCAGCGGGCGTCGGCCTGCTCCATGAGCAGCCTTGCCACCTCGGTGACGGTTCCGGGGCAGCCGCAAGGGCGCGGACCATGCGGCCAGGCCATGGGCGTCGATGACCTTCTACTGGCGGGAGATATAGGTCCCGGAAGAACCATCCGCTTCACCACCACCGATGGGGTCGGCGACTGGCTCGTCCGTCCCGGCCCGATGGTTTCGGGCTTGTCGGGACCCGCGGGCCGGACACAGCCGAAGCGTTCGTCCAGGGAGCCGCGGCCGACCTGCTCCTGCTCGTCTACGGCCGCCTGCACCACGACCCCCACGTCTTGACGGACAAGGGAGACGAGGCACCTGCTGGAGCACTGGTCCTTCAACTCAGAGCTCTGAACGCCGGTTGTTCCACTGCTCGCTGCGGGGGCTCGGGCCACCGAGTTCGCCCGGCACCCGCGCGCGAACCGCCGGTCTCCGGCGCCAGACGCGCCTGGAGTTGATCGACGATGCCCGCCGCCATCCACGCCAACTCCTGGGCAAAGATGCGGTCTTCTCGGCCGAGGAGCCTCTCCTGCTGTAACGCGACGGGCTCTGGCTGCATCGGCGGTACCCAGGCCGCCGTCGTAACCCGCCGCGGTCGAGGGCGGCCGTCGTGGGGCCCCGGCCCCAGGCACGGCGCGCCTCCCGTCGCTGTGGTCATTCGGCTGCGGCGAGCAACCGTTCTTCGCCTTCCTCGTAGAGCCGTCGGTTCTCATAGCTCTCGGCGGCGCGGCGTCGGCGGTCCAGACGGCTGCCCAACCAGCCCGCCAGGTAGCCGAACGGTATGGAGACCAGGCCGGTGGACTGCATGGGGAACAGGTCGAAGTGGGCGTTCGGGAAGACGGCGGACGGCGTGCCCGAAACGGCTTGGGAGAAGACCATCAGCACCAGCGCGCAGGCTGCGCCGCCGTAGAGGGTCGCGAGCAGGCCGGTGCGCGTGAAACCTCGCCAGAACAGCGAGTAGGTCAACGCGGGGGCCACGGCCGACGCCCCGATGCAGATCGCCAGCGTGGTCAGTACACCGACGTCCCAGTTCTGGACCACGGTGGAAAGCATGATGGCAACGGTTCCCACGGCCACGCTCGTCCATGCCGCCACCGTCATCTCCGTACGCGGCGCCGCCTGTCCCCGCCGCACCGCATGGGCGAACAGGTCATGGGCGAGCGACGAGGCCGCGGCCAGGGTCATCCCGGCGACCGAGGACAGCAGGGTGATGAACACCGTGCCCGCCACGGCCGCATAGAGAATTGTCGCGCCTGCGGAGGCGCCGTCGCCGCCCAGCGCTCGGGACAGCATGAGCACCGCCGTCCTGCCGTGCGGGTCGGCCGCGGTGATGTACTGAGATCCCACCAGTGCCGCCGCGCCCGTACCCATGACGATCACGAGCAGGCAGAACGTGGTGACCGTGCCGACCGCCCACGACATGGAGCGGCGCACGGCGGGCACGTCCCGCGCGGAGTACAGGCGCATCGTGATGTGCGGCAGGCAGGCCACGCCGAGGACCACGGTGATCTGGAGACTGACGAAGTCGAGCCGCTGACCGGTAGAGGTGCCCAGTTGCAGGCCCTGCTGGAGGAAAGCGGGGCCCGTGCCGCTGCCGCGCTCGGCGGCCCGGAGCAGATCGCCGGGGCTCCAGTCGAAGCGGTTCAGGACCAGAGCGGCGACGGCGACGCTGGTGCCCAGCAGGAGCACGATCTTGATCGTCTGGATGAGCGCGGTGCCCCTCATGCCGCCGATGGCCGCGTAAATGATCATCAGGCTGCCGACGAGGACGATGCACACCGTCCTGGCGCCCGCCAGGTGAGGGATGCCCAGGATGAAGGTGAGCAGCGACCCGGCCCCGGAGAGCTGGACGACCAGGAAGGGAAGAGTCGCCGAAAGCGTCACCACGCAGGAGGCGATACGGACGGCCCGCCCGGGCATGTTGCGGGCCAGGACGTCGCCCATGGTGAACCTGCCGGCGTTGCGCAGAGGTTCGGCCAGCAGGAACATCAGCAGCACCAGCGACATGGCCGTGCTGACTGCAAGGACGTAGCCGTCGTATCCCGCGAGCGCGATGATGCCGGTGGTGCTCAGCACTGTGGCCGCGGAGATGTAGTCGCCCGCGATCGCCAAACCGTTCCTGAGCGGCGTGAGCGAGAGATAGCCGGTATAGAAGTTCGTCAGGTCGTCGCGATCCGGTCCCGCCATCACGCACATCAGCAGGGTGAAAGTGGCCAGGGCGGTGAACAGAGTCAGGACGGTGGCCTGCGTCCCGGAGCTGAAGCCGTTCATCTCGCCACCCCGGCGTCCCGAGCAGGCAGGGCCGCTCGCTCCCTGACAACCCGTGCCAACGGGTCCACGGAGCGTTGTGCACTGCGTCCGTACCAGAGGACCGCCGCGAAGGTAACCACGAGCTGGAGGACCCCCAGGGCCATGCCCAGGCTCAGTTCCCCGGCGATCTTGGACCCCATCAGGTCCGGCGCATAGCAGGACAGCAACACGTACACCACGAAGGAGCCGAGTGCGGTGAGCGTGGAGACCCGGCGGAGCAGGCGGTAGGCCGAGCGGAGGGCGGCGAGGTCGGCACTGCGTCGGCCGGTCTCGTGCCCGTACGGCTCGTGGCGAGGGGCGTGCCCGTACGAGTCGTGGCGAGGGGCTTGCCCGTACGAGTCGTGCCGAGGGGCTTGCCCGTACGAGTCGTGGCGAGGGGCGTGCCCGTACGAGTCGTGCCGAGGGGCCTGCCCATAGGGCTCGGTCTTCGGCTGCGTCCATCCCGTCGGTGGTGGTGGATACCGGTTGTCGTCGGCGTAGGTCATCGCGTGGCCTTCCAGTGCGGCTCGGATCCGAGGAGGTGGGCGGGGCGAATGGGGGTGGCGGCGCACGATACCGACTGGTTGGAATGCCTGATAAGCCTGCTGGGCGTTACGTTTTGGGCTCGATGCCGCACCGGGCTGACGGCCGGGTGCCGACGGTTACCGACGGGTTGGTGGCCTGCGGGACGCCCTGCGAACTCTGTACGCACCCCATGGCGGCGCCGACATGAAACCGGTCGGATTCCGGCCGCCCTGGTCTTCGCCGCGGTGTTCACCTCCCGTGTCGGCAGCCTCGACGACTTTTGGTGCGCTGCGCGGCGGATCGACTGGGGGAGACGAAAGCGGATCCAGCCTTCCCGTTCATCCATCGCCGGGAGACTGTCCGTCTCCCGCGCAAGGCCAAAGCCGACTCGCAGAAGCACGGCGAACAGCCGCCGCGGATCTGGCAGTGGACCGTGCTGCGCACGCCGCCCGCACTGAGGAAGTAGGACGCCTTCCTCGCCCTCCGGCTGCGGTCGGGCCCGGGAGGCCCCGCCATGCCGGCCGGAGCCGGTGATTCGGTCCCCGACGGCTTCGAAACCCGAACGGGCGGATGGGGTGTGGTGAACATCACGTCCACTGACGTACCTACTGGTCGGTATGGTCGCTGGGAGCCGCGAACGACAGGAGGCGCAATGTCTGCGACCAACCGCCAGATACGTCTGGCAGCCCGCCCCGTGGGCCAGGTGAAGCCCGATGACTGGGAGCACTTTTCGGGGCCCGTGGAGGATCCGGGCCCGGGCCGGTTCGCGGGCCGGACGCGGGTCATCTCGCTGGACCCGGCCATGCGGGGCTGGCTGGACGACCGCCCCTCCTACCTGCCGCCGGTGGGCATCGGTGAGGTGATGCGCGCTGGATCGGTCATCGAGGTCACCGCATCCAACCACCCCGGCTTCCAGCCGGGTGATCACGTCGTCGGCACGTTCGGCGTCCAGGAGTACGTGGTCTCCGACGGCAGGGGCGCCTTGAAGATCGACACCTCCCTCGTCCCGCCCTCGACGTATCTCGGGGCGTTGGGCATGCCCGGCATGACCGCCTACTTCGGCCTGCTGGACGTCGGGGCGCTCAAGGACGGCGAGACCGTCGTGGTGTCGGGGGCGGCCGGCGCGGTCGGCACCATGGCGGGTCAGATCGCGAAGGCCAAGGGCTGCCGGGTCGTGGGCATCGCCGGCGGGCCCGAGAAGTGCGCGTTGCTCACCGACGAGCTGGGATTCGACGCGGCGATCGACTACCGCGCCGACGACGTCAGGAAGGCGCTGCGCGAACACGCCCCCGACGGCATCGACGTCTACTTCGACAACGTTGGAGGAGACATCCTCGACGCCGCACTGACCCGGCTGGCGATGCACGCGCGCGTCGTGGTCTGCGGTGCGATCAGTCAGTACAACAACGCCACGCCGGTGAAGGGCCCCTCGAATTACCTCACGCTGCTGGTGCGTCGCGCCCGCATGGAGGGCTTCGTGGTTTTCGACTACGCCAAGCGCTACGCGGAGGCCGCGCAGGACATCTCCGCCTGGATCGGCGCCGGCCGCATCACGGTCAAGGAGCATGTGGTGAGAGGGACCGTGGACGACTTCCCCGAGACGTTGCAGATGCTTTTCCGCGGCGAGAACGTCGGCAAGCTCGTGCTGGAGCTCGCATGACCGCGGCGGAGAGCGGGGCCGCCGCCCCGCGGGAAGAACAGTCGGACGGCACCGCGCTCCAGGGCAAGGTGGCGATCGTCACCGGCGGTGCCAGCGGACTGGGCCGGGCCACGGCGCTGGCGCTGGGGAAGGCGGGGGCCCAAGTGGTCGTTGCGGACCTCGATGTCCAGGGCGGCAGGGAGGTGGCCGAGATGGTCGGCGGCCACTTCTGTGCCTGTGATGTCTCGAACCCCGACGCCAACCGCGCCCTGGTCGACTTCACCCAGGAGCAGTGCGGCGGTGTCGACATCGCGTTGCTCAACGCGGGAGTGGCGACCGGATGCGGTGTCGGTGAGGACTTCGACCTCGTCCGCTACCGCCGGGCGATGGGGGCCAACCTCGACGGGGTGGTCTTCGGCACCCACGCGGTGCTGCCGGCGCTGCGGGCCCGCGGAGGAGGGTCGATCGTGGCGACCGCGTCCCTGGCGGGCCTGGCGGCGGTACCGCTCGATCCCCTGTATGCGGCCAACAAGCATGCGGTCGTCGGGCTCGCACGCTCCCTGGGGCCGGCTCTCGCGCCGGAGAACGTGCGCTTCAACGCGGTCTGCCCGGGGTTCGCCGAGTCGCGGATCATCGACCCGCTCCGCGACATGCTCTCCGAGCAGGGACTGCCGGTCATCCCGGCTCAGGCCGTCGCGGACACGGTGCTGCGGATTGTCACCGGCGACGGTACCGGGGAGTGCTGGTTCATCCAGGCCGGCCGTGAACCGGAGCCGTTCCGCTTCCGCAACGTCCCCGGCCCGGGCAAGCTCGTCGGCACCTGAGAACGCTCGCGGCAGTTCGCGAGGGTCGCGGGGTGCCTGTGCCACTGCCGGGGGGAGCGGGGAGTCGACGAGCGGAGTCGTGCTGGCCGGGTACGGGGTGATCGTGCTGACCACGGTCATCGGAGGGGCGCCGCGGGGAACTCGGCGACTGCGCGGACGAGGCGGAAGCGCGGTGCGGGAGAGCGGCCGGCGGCGGACTTTGAGAGCCGAAGAGCGGCGCGAGCTCGCGGATCGTCATACTGGTGGATCAGTAAGTTACGACCATCAGGATCCGGTCGTGGAACGGCAGGCCCCGGGCTGTCCGCGGCGGATCGGATCAGCGCTCTCGCGCCGCAGCGCTCACCGGTTTCCGGAACTGACGTGGGCTCAACTCGGTGAGCAGGCCTATTCAGGAAGGTTCCGAGCTCAGAGCACACCAGCCACGCCGGGATCATCGCACCCGCCAGTCATTGCGGGACGAGCCTTGGAGATCCCTATTGGTGCGGGTCACGGGCGATGGTGACGGTTGCGTGCAGCCGCGTTATGCCGGAGGCGTGAGGTATCCACCCTCCGCCCCGGCATGGACAAGCGCCTCGAACTCCCCCTGTTCGCCACCGTGCCTGGCCCGCTGCTGCGTACGTACGGACGTACCGAGTGCGGACTGACATGCCGACTTGCTGATCGTTCGTCCGGCGGCGACTCGCCCGGGTGATCTTTGCGCCGATTACATCCCATACCAGCTGTTTGCGGCTATGACGATCAAGGCCCCATTTCGCGGCCTTGTCCCTGACCCGCCTGCACCGGGAGAGCGCGATGCCCATCCCCGCAATCGATCACCAGACGAAGACCTACAACCTGCAGCACGCCTACTGGATGTGCCGGGCTTCCGAGCTCGCCTACAAGGACGAGGCCACCATCGAGGCCCAGGCCGAGCACTGGGGCTTCGATCGGGTCCATCACCACCACACGGCATTCACGCCGCCCTTCCCCCTCCAGGACACGCAGGCGTACACAATGGCGAGCGACAACATGATCGTCCTCGCCTTCCGGGGGACCGAGCCGCTGAACATCAAGGACTGGCTCTCGGACATCACCACGCCCCCGTGGCCCGGCCCGGGGGCGAAGGGGTTCGTCCACTACGGCTTCGGCGAGGCCCTGAACTCTGTCTTTCCACAGGTCAAGAAAGTGCTGGAGGCGTCGCGGACCAACGGCCAGACGGTCTGGATCACTGGGCACAGCCTCGGGGGCGCTCTCGCCATGCTCGCCGGCGCGCGACTGCACTTCGAGGAGCCGAATCTGCTGGCCGACGGCATCATCACCTTCGGTCAGCCCCGCGTGTGCGACCGGGTGCTTGCCGCCGCCTGTGACAAGGCGTTCGCCAAGCGCACACACCGCTTCGTGAACAACAACGACATCGTGCCCCACCTGCCACCCGAGCCCGCCTACACCCACACCCAACTGCTGCGGTACATCGACTCCACCGGCAAGCTGCGCGAATCCATGCCTCTGCTGACTGGGCTGACCGACCGGGCCGCGGGCCTGACGGCCGACCTCCTCGCCCCGGGAAGCGACGGCATCAGGGACCACTTCATCTTCAACTACATCGACGTCATGGAGAAGAGCCTGGCCCGGAGTTGAGCTTGTCGGCGGCTGGAGCAGACTGCTGTGATCGGCGACGGGCACTCGGATGTTCCCGTCGTTCTACCGACCGAGGCGATCGAACTGGATGCCTTCCGTCACACCTCCACCAGGCCAAACGACTCCTTCTGGTGAGGGCTGCTCCTGGGCGGCTGTGGCGCCCAGCTCGCACACAAGCTGTACGTCGATCTTCTCTGAACTAAGCCGGCCATCCGCAGTTGAACGTGGTGGCCTGCTGATTCAACGGTGAACGCCGCCAGGTTCGGCGGGCGCTGCGGAGCAGGATACGGGCCTGGTAGTGGTCGGGGTTGCGGTAGCCGCGGCCGGTGCGCTTGATGTGCTTGATCGAGGTGTTCGCGGCCTCGGTGCGGGCGTTGGTGGCCCGGGTTTCGGTGAAGGTCTCGATCTCGTCCCACCAGGTGTTGACGGTCTCCCACAGTCGCCAGGTCTCGTGCATGTCCACGGCGAGGACGGTGACGCCGAGGTGTCCGCGGGTGTGGTCGGCGGCCTCGAGGTCGGCACATGCGAGCAGCTGCCGCAGGCGTTCCTTGACACCCCAGGCCGCACCGATCTCCCCGGTGGGGTCGTCGCGGGAGAACACGTGATCGAGCCGCCGCGGGGCGCGTGCAGACAGCCGGTCGCCGGCGCGCAGGAGCAGCATCCGGTGAGCCCAGGCCAGGTCGCCTTTGCGGCCCCGGTGGCCCAGCTGCTCACGAGCCACGCGTTGCCGCACCTTCGTCACGGTCAGGTTGGCAAGCCGGACCAGCCCGAGCCGGTCGTTGGTCACACAGCCGTTTACACATTCCGATATAGGCATATGATGGCGCCATGGCACGAGCGGCGACGACCTCGGACGCGTTCAATGCGATCGCCGAGCCGCAGCGGCGAGAGATCCTGGTGCTGCTGCGGGGCGGCGAGCGGCCCGTGACCGAACTGGCGCGGGACCTGGGGATGAGCCAGCCGCAGGCGTCCAAGCACCTGCGGGTGCTCCGCGAGGTCGGGCTGGTGCGGGTCCGCGGGGCGGGCAAGCAGCGCCTGTACGGCCTGGACGCCCGCGGGCTGCGGCCGGTCCACGAGTGGGCGGGCGGCTTCGAACGGTTCTGGAACGAGACCTTCGACCGGCTGGACGAGTACGTGCGAGATCTGAAACAGGCAAGGCAGGAGGAACCACCGGATGACGACGACCAGTAGCGGCGGCGAGCCCGAACACGCGACCGCGGACCGCGAGATCGTGATCTCCCGGGCCATCGGCGCCCCACGGGAGCTGGTGTTCGAGGCGTTCACGCAGGTCCGGCACCTGTCGCGGTGGTGGGGACCGGAGGGGTTCTCCACCACCACGCGGTCCTTCGAGTTCCGCGTCGGCGGGGCCTGGGACTTCGTGATGCACGGGCCGGACGGGACCGACTACCAGGAGTGGATCACCTGGCGGGAGATCGTCCCGCCGGAGCGGATCGCGCTGCTGCACGGCGAGTCCCGCGACGACCCCAACGCCTTCGAGTCGGTCCTGGCCTTCGAGCCGGCCGGCGACGAGACCCGGATCGTGATGCGCACGGTGTTCCCCAGCAAGGAACTCCGCGACGAGGCGGTGGAGAAGTACCACGCGATCGAGGGCGGCGAGCAGACCCTGCGCAACCTGGCGGCCTACGTCGCCGAACTCACTCGGAACGACACCGGCCGGAACGAGACCACACCGAAGGGAGCGGAGAGCTGATGGCCGGGAAGGTGTTCTTCAGCGTGACGATGTCGCTCGACGGTTTCATGGCACCCGAGGCCGTGCCGGCCGAGGACGCCTTCTCGCCCGAGAAGCAGGACGACCCGGGCGTCAGGCGCTGGAATTCGAAGTGGTCGGAACTGCAGGCGTGGTTGTTCCCGCAGCGGTGGCTCCGGGAGAACCTCAAGCTCGGCGAGGGCGGCGAGGAAGGACTCGACAACGACATCGCTCGGGCGACGTACGAGCGCACCGGCGCGAGCGTCATGGGCAAGCGCATGTTCGACCTCGGCGAGCAGGCATGGCCGGAGGAGGCCCCGTTCCACACCCCGGTCTTCGTCGTGACCCACGAGAAGCGTGACCCGTGGGAGCGGCCGGGCGGCACGACCTTCCACTTCGTCAACGACGGCATCGAGAGCGCGCTCGACCAGGCCCGCGAGGCCGCCGGCGACCGCGACGTCCGCATCGCCGGCGGCGCCGAGACGATCCAGGAGTACCTGGACACCGGCCTGGTCGACGAGTTCTCGATTACCCTCGCGCCCGTGCTGTTCGGCACCGGCATCCGCCTGTTCGACCGCGTGGACCCGGCCCGCCTCGCCCTCGACCAGACCCGCACGGACGCATCATCCCGGGTGACCCACCTGACCTACACCGTCGGGAAGCGGTAGCCGGCGCACCACGCCAGCCAGCGCCCCACCCCGCGGCCCAGGCCCAGAGGGCTCGGTGCTCGTCCTGGGTGAGGTTGCGGCGGCGGCCCTGCTGATCCCAGGCAGCCCGGGTGAACCGCGCGACCCGTGCGGCCGACGACTTCGGCTTGATGAACGTCTCGCCGAGGACGGTGAACTCCGTGCCCGGCTCAGCCTGCTGCAGGGCTTCCAGCCGCACTCGCGCATCGTGGAGCCGCTTAGTCACGAAGTCGACCAACGTCGGCAGGACCGTACACCGCAGTCGGCTCGATGCGGTCACCGACCGGATCGAGTAGCCGGTACGGCTCCCGTTGATCTCCGGTCTCGACCAACCGGCCGATCTCAGGCAGCACGAGAGTCGCCAAGTCCCGCTCAGCCTCGGCGCTACCCAGGGGTGCGCGCTCTCCGTTGACGTGGATGCCAGCGGGCGCCTGCCGCCGTGCTGGGACGTGATCACAAAGGCCCTGCCGAACGGCTATTAAACCAGTTGGTTGACAACTCTGCAGGCTCGGTCATAGGTTGTATTTAACCAATCGGTTGAAGATGCGAGGTGTGAGGTGGCCGACGACCGGCTGTCCCAGGTGTTCTCCGCGCTGGCCGACCCGACCCGGCGCGACATCGTGGCCCGACTCGCCGCTGGGGACGCCACGGTCAACGCGCTGGCCGAGCCGTACGACGTCACCGTGCAGGCCGTGTCCAAGCACATCAGGGTTCTGGAAGACGCCGGTCTGGTCAGTCGTAGCAGGGACGCTCAACGGCGGCCTTGCCACCTTGAGGCGGAGGTCTTCGACCTGATGACGCAGTGGATCGAGCGTTACCGGCGCGAGGCGGAGGGCCGTTTTCGCCGTCTGGATGCTGTCCTCGAGCAGATGGACGAGCAGTCGATGACGGGCACGCCAACGGAGGGAGCAGCATCATGAGCACCACGAACACGAACCACCGCGACGATACGCAGATCGTGGCTGACCCGGCTCTACCCACCATCTTGATCACCCGGGAGTTCGACGCTCCACCAGGGCGCGTGTTCCGGGCATACACCGATCCTGACCTGGTCGTCCAGTGGCTCGGCCCGCGTCGACTCACCATGCAGATCGACCAGTATGACGCGCGTAGCGGTGGATCGTACCGCTATGTGCATCGCGAGGACGACGGGACCGAGTATGGCTTCCACGGCGTGTTCCACGAGGTACGCACCAACGAGCGCATCGTGCAGACCTTCGCCTTCGAGGGCTTCCCGGACAGCGTCAGCCTTGAGACGGCTGTTTTCGAGGACCTCGGTGGTCGCACCCGGGTCACCACCAAGTCGCTCATGGACTCCATCGAGGCCCGCGACTCGATGATCAAGAGCGGCATGCAACGCGGCGTCCGGGAAGGCCACGAGCGGCTTGACGAGCTGCTCAGTGGCCGCCAGAGCGGCAACGCCGACCGACGTACCGAGATGGAAGGCTTGAGATCATGACGATGGCAGCCGATGAGCACCGCACCGTGGCAGGGGTATTCACGGACCGCGTGCGCGGAGTGCGTCCCGGGGCATGGGGCAACCCGGCGCCGTGCGAGGGGTGGGCCGCCCGGGATGTGGTGCGCCACCTTGTCGAGTGGTTCCCGGACTTCCTGAAGGCTGGTGCCGGAGTCGAACTGCCGAAAGGGCCGTCGGTGGACGACGACCCGGTGGCGGCCTGGACGGTACACAGCGACGGGGTGCAGGCCCTCCTCGACGATCCGGCAACGGCGCAGAGGTTGCTGTCGAACCAGCACATCGGAGAGGTCCCGCTGGACCAGGCGGTCGACCAGTTCTACACCGCAGACGTCTTCATGCACACCTGGGACCTGGCGCGGGCCACCGGCCAGGAGGAGCGCCTCGACCCCGGCAGGTGCGCCCGGTTGCTCGACGGGATGCTGCCGCTCGATGACGTGCTCCGCAAGAGCGGGCAGTACGGACCACGGGTCGAGGTACCCGAAAGCGCCGATGTACAGACTCGCTTGCTCGCCTTCATCGGCCGTAAGCCCTGAGTGTGTCTCGTGCTGCCCAGGGGGAGTGGTGGAGCGGGAGGACGTCGGGTGGGTCGGCGAGGCCAGGGCCGCACGTAGCCCCACGCCGGCAGCCCGTGGCCCGGTTCGGTGCCCTCAGCCTGCAGCGATGCCCCCAACTCGATCCCGCGCGACGCGTTCTGGTCCGCTCCCCGGCCGGGAAGCGCCGCCGGAGTGTCGGCAAGGTCTGTCGACACTCCGGCGCGCCCACGCGTTTGCGCAGGTCGGCAGCGTCGGTAACCCGTGTCGAGAATCAACGTCCGCAGACGGTGGCCTCCAACGGCTCCTCGCGGGTTACTTGCGCCCACGGTGAGCCGGACCAGGGTGCCGGGGACGATGGGGCGGGGGCCTCGGCTGGCGTGTCCGTCGTGCTGCTGGGTCTTGGCGTGCAAGCGGTGCCACATCCGCACGGTCACCGCGCCGTGCTGCTCGTCCGTGCACGTGTGGACGGCGTCCGGGGCCGGCCAGGTGGTGGGGTCGGGGCAGGCGAATTTCGCGCCGGGGGGCGCGGCTGCCCGGCAGGCGTCCTGCGCCGGGGCGGCGGGTCGGCGTAGAAGGACCGGTCGGACCGGACCCGGACGAGGATCTGGGCCGGGATGCCGGTGATCTCGAGGGCCAGGCGGACGGAGTCGTAGCCGCTGTCGACACGAACAGCGGTGTCTGCAGGCCCAGTCCAGGACGCCGTCGCAGCAGGCCGCGGATCTGGCGGGCGGCGACCGTGCTCGGGTTCTCGCCCGGGACCAGGCGCCGGGCATCGACCGGAGCGGTCCACGAGCTCGTCGTCAACTCCAGGCCGGCGAGCCAGGAGTAGGCCCAGCCGGCCACGATCGGCTGTCCCGCCGAATGCCTGGAGGGGCAGTAGTAGCCGCGTCCGGGTGAGCACTCCGCGTCGCTGCGGACCCACACGCTCACGTCCACCGCGAATACCGGACACGACGCGCGGGGCAGCGAGCCGGCGAACACCGCACGTGCCGCTTCGGGCCCCACGCCGCCGTTGGCCAGGGCCGCGTAGCCGCTGCCGTGACCACGCCGGTGCAGCCTGTCCAGCGACAGGTAGGGCAGGGAAATGACCGGGCCAGCTGCCAGCAGGGCGTCGGTCAGCTCGAACAACGCATCCGCCCGTCGGGACAGACAGTCGTATCAACCCACGTGGAAGCGCATCAGGTTGGCCTTGCCCTGGCGGCCTGCCCCCGCCCCGAGCACACTGACAGCGACGGCCATCGCACCCTCGCCTGGTCTTCACCTACCTGGAGAGTCCCGCGATGGCCGCTCCATGTCCCGCACCTCGCCCAACCAACTGTCTACGGACAGAGCGCAGGGATAAGAGCGGAGAGAACGCCTGACAGAATGATCCTGGAAGCGGGCGCTGTCGCCCGCCGGTCCCCGGCTCGACGTGTCCGTGTGGGTCACACGGACACGGGCGGCCTTTCCTGGCTGACTGCGTCGAGTAGAAGTTTCGCGGCCACCGTCGCCCCGTCGGTGCGGATCGTGCCGGCCACGGCCCTCGCCCGTGCTCGGGTCTCGGGGGTCAGGGCCGTGGTGAGCGCGGCGGACAGGGAGTCGAAGGTCGGCGTCGGGCCGTCGTGAGCCGAGCCGATGCCCAGTTCGGCCACCCGGGCGGCCCAGTACGGCTGGTCCGCGATCCGGGGGATCACCACCTGAGGCGCGCCGGCCCGGGCCGCCGTCGTCGTGGTGCCCGCGCCGCCGTGGTGCACTACGACGGCCACCCGGCGGAACAGCTCCTGCTGGTTGACCTCGCCGACGACGAAGCAGTCGTCGGCGTCGTCGATCGGGGCCAGGTCCGCCCAGCCACGGGCGAGGAGTACGCGGCGGCCTTGCGCACGGCTCGCTTCAATGGCCACCCGGGCGATGTCCTTCGGCGCATGTGCGGCCATGCTGCCGAAGCCCACGTACACCGGTGGTGCGCCCGCGTCCAGGAACTCCACCAACTCGGCCGGGAGCGGACGCTCGTCCGGCAGGATCCACGCGCCGGTCTGCATGACGTCGAGGTCCGTCATGCCCCGCGACGGACACAGCGTCGGGTCCGCCGCCAGCCACGGGGTGTCGGTGAGGACGTGGTCGCGGACGTTGTCCACCGGCGGCAGGCCGATCGACGCCCGGTGTGTGTTGAGCGCGTCGCCGTACAACGCGTTCACCCTCTGGGCGTCCTGCTCCCACAGCACCCGGTTGTCGGTCTCGCCCTGCGGGGACTGCTTGCCCGGCCGCGCCCCCGGAGGGAAATGCCGCGACGGCAGTCCGAGGATGTGGAAGCACGCGAGCACGTAGCGGATGCCCAGTTTCTCGGCCACGTCCCGTGCGCCGGCCGGCATCAGACCGGTTGCCAGCAGCGCGTCACATCCCTCGGCCGCCGCGGTGAACGTGTCGAACCGCGCGGCGACCAGCTCGGGGGCGAGCCGGAACGCGTCTTCCGCCGTCGGTGGCTTCGTGCCGGCGACCACCGAGTGCACCGTCGGGCCGAGCGGCACCAGCGGCACGCCGACACGCGCCAGCAGCGCCGCGAACTCCCCGTCCGGCGGCGCGCACACCACCACCTCTGCACCGAGTTCCCGCAACGCCACCGCCAGTCCCGCCAGCGGTTCGACGTCCCCGCGCGACCCCCACGTCGACAACAACACACGCACGTCGCAACTCCCCATTTCCGCAGGTTGTGGCTTTGGGCCGCCGATTCTGCGGCACAACCCGGGTCTTGCCGCAAGCCCCCCGGTGCGCTATAGATTGAGAGTGGCAAGGAGTGGGATCTCCTTGCCTTTGCTTTTTTTGTCGTCTCCTGTGGCCGGACAGCCTCCTCGCGAAGCGGCGACTCGCCGCGTACGGCGGTACATCGGGCAGGAGGATCTCCCCTCGGCCGCGCGCCGTCCCAGAACTCCTGACGCGGTGACGCGAGCCCTCCCGTAACCGCTACATGTAGACGGGGTGTTTCGCTGCTCCCGGAAGGTGCAGCAACGCGAGACAGCCGTACCGCGCCCAGGCGATACCGGAGCGCGGTACGGACGAAGGCGGTGGCCGTTGTCAGTTGGCGTGTGGCGGAAGCACCTGCACCGTGTCCCCGACCGCGCGTTCACCGGCCGCGTCCGAGGGGCTGTTGACCAGGGCGCCGCGGACGGCCATCGCGGTGGAGCCGCCGCCATCGAGGTTCAGCGCCTGCACGGCGCCGAGCGAGCGCATGAACTCCGCCGCCTCGTAGAGGGTGAAGCCCTCGCTGCCACCGGTCTGCCGCCCGTCGACCGTAGCCAGGATCAGCCGGCCCTTCCCGTCGACACCCGCCATGGTGCGCGGCTGGCGGACGTTGGCCCAGGCGTATCCGAAGGACAGGTCCTGCGGGTCGACCACGCCCTCGGCGGTCGCGTCGATGTCGATGTGGCCGTCCTTCATGAGGGTGGGGGCGGCACTCACGATGGAGTCGTCACCATCGAGTTCGACGCGCCGGCCGCTGGTGTCGCGGACGACCTCGTCGACACGGATGCGGCTGCCGGGCTCGGCGTTCGCGGTCAGCCAGTCGGCAGCACCGCCGATGCCCTGCAGGATGCGCCCGCCCTCCGGTACCCGCCCGTCGCGCGCACCGACCGAGACCACGCGGCCGGATGCGTCGAGCACCGCCTGGACACCGGGTCCGGTAGGCAGGTCGGCGCCGAACTCGGGGGTGAACTGGACCAGGTCGTCGGTCAGTCGGCAGGTGACATCCTGCCAGGGCAGGTCGCTGGGTGTGGCGCCGGGACGGCCGCAGTCGCGCACCAGTCCCGGCACCCGGTTGATGCCCTGGATCCGGTACGAGGAGTTTCCGGCCCGGGCGGTGATGGTGGTGGTCAGATCGGCCACACGGATGTGGCGGCCACCGTCACCGAGGATCAGCGCGGCCCGCGAGCCGGCCGCCATCGACCCCAACTGGCCGTCGTAGGCGCCCAGACCGGACATGGTGCCCTGGACGCCGTCGGCGTCCGAGGTCACGAAGAATCCACCGTTGACGGCAACCAGCGAGTTGAGCCGGGCGGCGACCGACGAGGTGGTCTTCCGCTGTGCGACATTGCCGTCGTGGGTACCCTCGACGGTGCCGTTGAAGACGCGTGGGTCGATCACCGCGACATGCACGTTCTCTCGATCGGCGGGCTGCTGGATGTCGTAGCCGGTCCAGGCGACTGAGGTGTGGAACCCCGCCGAGGTGATCGTCGCCGCCGCGGACTGGGCCGCGGCCTGGGTGGAGAAGGAGCCGACCCGTACCCGAAGCCCCATGACTCCGTGCGGGGTGTCGGAGTAGGCGGGCCACCGGACGCTCTCCACACGCGGCTGGAAACCCGCGTCGCCCAGCTTCCGCGCCGTGGTGTCGGCCCAGCTCCGGGTGCTGACTTCGGACCAGGTCGCGGCGCCGGTCAGCCGGCTGACGCCCGGGGACTGAACGGCGACCGTCCAGGTGTGCGTGACGTCGGGGTGCCGGATGGTTCCGGTACGTATCTTTACGCCGGGTGCGAGGGTCTCGGTCGACCACTGCGTGGTCGCCGCGGGGATCGCGCGGTCGGCCGCCGCTGCGGTCGGCATCAGGGAGGGAACGGCGACGGTGAGCACGGCAGCGAGGCCGAGGCCTGCGCGCACGCGGGCTGTACCTCGGGCGGGTCTGCCGAGGGCATTGTGATCCATGGCTTCCTCACAGCTGGGGCGCGATGATGGCCGGTGGGGGCAATGTCGTGCGGCCGTGTGCGCGATCCATCCCAAACAACCGCTACGACTTCCGTGGCTCCGGCACGTGAAGATCAGGAAAGGGGGCAGGAAACAACAGGCAGCGGCCTCGGCCCTGAACAGGCAGGGTTGTCGAAGCCTTTGATCACGAACAGAGTCGCGCTGTTGACGCCCCCACGCTCCTGCAGGACGTCCAGCGGTCGGGTCACATGGCAGCACGGACTCGCGGGGACGTGGGTCAAGCCAACGGTCAAGGGCCGAGTGAGGGGTTGGATCAGCGCGGCTTTGGGCCGTCGTTGCGGGTGCGGCGCAGCGTGAAGGTGTCGACCGGCTCGGTCTGGCCGTACGGGCCGGTGACGGCGTAATAGGTCACCGCCATCGTCGTGGGCCCGCCGGCATGGGTGCCCGGATCGATGGAGAAGGCGACGAAGCCGTAGGGGTTGACGCGGTCACGGACCGCCGACCACGGTGCCTCTTCGGACACATAGACGGGAGTCTTCTTGCCGCCCGCTCCAACGGGGCCGACGCCGGTAATGACGTTGCACCGGGGGGTGTCGAACAGCACGTCCATGGACGGGATCGAGGTGCCGCCTCCGCCGATGACCATGTGGACGGTTCCTGCGGTGGTGTCTACGACGTCGGTGCGGGTGGCCGCCGGATCAGGTGTCATCGTGTCGTTGGGCTGGTGGCCGCGGATCGGATGCGATCGCTCATAGTGGTGCTCGTGACCGCAGACGACCACATCAACACCGTACTGGTCGAACAGCGGCAGCCATTCCTGACGTATACCGAGGTCGGCACCATTGCCCGGGTGGTCAGCGGTGGAGACGACGACCTGGTGCATGACGACGACGATCCAGTCGATGCCCCTGTCCGCTCGGGTGCGTGCGAGTTCTGCCTCCAGCCACCGCCGCTGCGCACCTCCGGAATAGCCCCGGATGTAGGAATTGCCGCCGTCCTGGTAGGCAACGTCGTCGTTGGCCAGGCTGAGCACACGCACGGATCCGACGGTGAACGCGTACCACAGGCCCCTGGTCTCCGGATCGCCGCCGTTGCCGGGCAGTGCGAAGTACGTCTGGTAGGCAGCGAAACCGATCGGCCCGTTGCCAAGCTCGTTCTCGTGGTTGCCGGCCGCAGGCATCCAGGGCCTGAACCGGGAGGACCGGCTGGTCATGTCGAACCAGTCCGACCAGGTGCGGATGCGGTCGGCGGCCAGGTTCGCGTAACACAGGTCGCCGTTGATGAGGTGGAACAGCGGCGCGACGCCCTCCACCGCGGTGGTCACATCACCCGCGTACGGCGAACCGAGATTGTCGTTGAGATAGGTGAGCTTGGCGGTGATCTTCGGCGGCATGGGACCGTCCAGCTTGCCCACCGTCGGTGTGCCCTGGTCGCCGAAGCTGGTGAACGTGAACGGCGCCCTGCCGCTCGGTCCTGTCCGGAACGACCCCGGCTCGGGCGTCGCCCCGTCGTGTACAGCGGCGTACACGTACTCGGTGCCGGGGCTCAGTCGGCTCAGCCAGGCGTGATGTGCGTAGATCGTTTGCCCGGACTTCGCGTCCTTGTAGTACGAGGTCCGAGCCGCGATGTGGCGGCCCAGGCCGTCGGCCGGTGTGCCGAGCAGGACGCGTGGCCGCTGCACCGGCACCGGCGTCTGCCAGGACACCACGACCTCCCGCGAGGCATCCGCGCCGAACTGCAGGTGGAGTCCGCTCACCGGCGGCATGCCGGATCCCTCCGGGCGGACCCACAACACCGGTGAGGCGGCAGCCGGTTGCGCCCCCGCCAGAGCCCCCACCCCGGCGGCTACGGCACCGGCCGCGCCGAGCAGCCCCCGTCGGCTCACGCCGTGATCCGCCCGCGGTTCGGTGGTCGCCATTCCCGCACCGGACTCACCTGCCGCCGTGCCGGCGCCTCGTCCACTGCCTGTTGATGTCGTCGTCATGCAGGCAACGTCCCACTCACCTGTCACCGTCCGACACCGGCAAGCCATGAACAGCGCGACAATCGGCGCTACCGGGAAACGACCGGTGGCGGAACCTGGACAACTATCTCCGTGGCCTTGGACGGATTGCGGCGCGGGGCGCCAGACAGCAGGCTGACGGGGTGGACGAGCGAGCGGATACGGTGCGCGGACTGGATTCCGCGCTGCAGGAGCTGCGGCACGGGCGGTTCGGGTTGTACGGCCCCTTGGTTCGGGAGCGCTTCCTGGAGGGACCGCTGGGAGGGGTCACCGCGACCGGCTACCGCGTGCTGCGTTTCATCGAAGCCAGCTCGCCACCCCCACCGGCCCTGTCCGACATCGCCGCCCTGCTGCTGACCGATCGCGCCCGCGCCGTACGCGTAGTGGACCGGCTCGCCGCGGACGACCTCGTGGTCCGCGTCCAGGACCCCGTGGACCGGCGGATACGCAGGGTGCAGTTGAGCGAAGCAGGACGCCGCCATCTCGACCAAGCCGCCGCGCACCGCTTGCGGCTGTTGGCGGCGGCTCTGTCGGACTGGTCCGACGAGGACCTTGAAGGCCTCATGGCCTACGTCGACCGACTCAACGAGTCCGTGGTGCGACGCTTGCTTTCCTCTGAGCACCACATGCACTGATCCGGCGTCAAGTCAGAACAACTTCAGGCAAGAGCAGGCGCCTACGGCGGAAAGATTCAAGAGTGGTATGCCCCGGTTCCGATGGAGTCGGGTTGCTGGACAATTGACGATCCAGCAGCCTTCGGAGGCCGTGATGCCCCGATGCTATCCGCCCGAGTTCCGCCGTAAGGTCCTCCAACAGCCCCATCACCGACGTCACCTGAACACCTCCCCGACGAGACAACACGACGTGTCATCCCTGTCGCAGGACTGCCGACATTTTGCTTGACCAGCGAAAACACGGCGATCACGTTCGGTACGACAACGGCTTCTGACACGCGGGGCACTAGGTGCCTCCAGCGTGGGCTGGACGCCCGTTCGTGGTAGGACATGGGCGGCATCTGTACGAGACCCCGGCTGGGCAAGCGTCGAATCCACCGCATCGGGTCCTCGGCCATCGAAGGCGTCGACGAGCAGCCGTTCTCCGCCTCTTTGCGACGCAGCCCTTCAAATGCGGTGATAGCGGATCGCATTGATGCAGGCTTGCGCCATGAATACGCCCTCACCAACAGGTGGTGATCCGCTGCTGGCGGGCTCGAACACGCCCTGGTGGAAGCATCTGTGGGTGTGGTTCGTCGGCCTTGTTGGCGCTGTCGTGACCGGCGTTGTCGTTGCTCTGGTCTCCGGCCTCTTCGATGGGGATGGACCCCACAACCCGGAGCTGACGAATGAGCGGTACATCCGCCTCTTCGCCGAAGACGGCAACCTGAGAAGTCCGTACAAGGCATCTGTCCGGACAACGGGGGAGTGCCCGCTCAACTCCAACTACTCAGCCGACCCGGAAGCCCTGCGCTGTGTCTCAAAAAGTGACGAACTGCTGGATCCCTGCTGGGGCGATGGCACGGTTGTGGCCTGTCTCGCGAGTCCCTGGGACCACGACGCCATCCTGATCGAGAATCCGAAGATCACCGCCACACCACTTGCAACTGCCGCGGATCACCTTCCCTGGGCTCTTGAGATCCGCGACCCCTGGCACAAGTCCACCATCCTCCGCTGCAGTTTCGCGGGAGGAGCAACGGACACCGCGATGCAAAAGCGCGTCAACTGGGGGTGCTTCAAAAGTGACGATCCCGAGCGCTATGCCGGTGACGCGCTCGGTGAGCCCGCACGCTCGAAGGAACGGCCGTGGACCGTGGACTACTCACCCAAGGATATGGCCGAGGTGCGTACGGCCACGGTTACTACAGTGTGGTACTGACCAACACGTCGGCGCTAGGCTCGCACTGCCGGCATAAGGCGGGCCTGGGCCTACCAACGATGCACAGCGGCGTTTTGATCGACGACACCGGATTCATCAACAAGGGCACCACCTGTGCCGGGGTGCAGCGGCAGACCTCCGGCACCGCCGGCCGCACCGAGAGGGGTGAGCCCTAGGAACGCTTGGCGCGGTAGAGGCCTCGGCCGGTTCGCTGGACACGGGACGTACCGACAAGACGGTCGAGTGTGCTGCGGACCCCGTTGATGCTTCCGCTGTCGGAATCACGACCGAGAGCCGCGGCAACATCACGGGCCCGCACGTCGATGTCTCCGACTTCGGCGAAGTAGTCCATGATCTGCTCGGTGAGCTTGCCGTATCTCTTCTGCCCGTCCGATTCGGTGCCGGCGGCGGCACGTTTCGTGCCCTTGCCACTCTCCGGCTTGTGAGCCCGCAGCGCGGACTTCGTTGTGATGTCCGCGGGCTCGGAAGAAGCACTGTCTGCCTGCGGTTCGACGGGCACCGCAGCCTGGCCCTGCTCCGTGGCTGCAGCACGGGCCGTGCCCGTCGAGGCCGCAACGGCCGGGTTGAGCATCAGGGTCTTGAGGGCACTGAGGGCCCGCTGCACCGAGCCGAGATGCGCCACGACCGCAGCCAGTTCTCTTTCCAGCGCCTGCTTCTGGACCTGCAGGCGAGCCAGGTCCTCTTGAAGGCTCTCAGCGGTGATCTCAATGTTATGCGCCGTGCGGGCTCCAGAGATCATGTGTTCCTCTCATCCTCAACCCTTCGTGCCGTGCCCCGGCCCCCTACGGTGCCGCTCGGTCCGGACGCGGGAACGGGTGCCCTCCGACATCATATGCAGTGACCCAACCGGGATGTAGATGCACCAGACGGTCCCCACGGTTTCGGCAAGAGACGGACCTTCACTGATGGCGGGGCACGAAACAGGGCAGGTCACCGAGCCGCCGGAAGGCTGCCCTGGAGGCGGCACGAACGGCCGTGTACCGGGGATCCTGAGGATGGTCCGGCAGGTGTTGAGCGATATCGCACCAATTATTGCCACTGTTCACGGCAGACGCAATGGGTATGGAAACACTTACTGTCAGCAATTCGACAGTCTTCTGCCCGCCGTCTTGGTGGCGAGGCCCGACGGAACCGGTGGGCTGACCATGCAGCCCACCACTTTCGTCGGGCCGGGCCCTGCTGCCGACCGGCCCGTCCGCTCACGGCCAGCAGGGCATGGAACCTTCCGCCCACTCCGGGGACGCCTCGTCCGTGGGACCGTCGGCCTCCTTTTGACCAGGTGATGTGCGCTGATCCTCACAGTCTGCGGGCTGGGCGGAGGCGGACGGTGCGCGGCGTAGCAGGCGCAGCGCGTCGGAGACTGCCTTGATGCGTGTATCGACAGTGTCAATTTCCTCCTGAAGCATGCGGATACGGGCCTCGAGCAGGGCAGCCTCGGTTGCCAGGGACACGCCGGCGGCGGCCGGGTCGGAGGGCTGGTCAGGGTCTCGTCGGGGCATCATGCGTCTTTCTGCGGCTCAAGCCGGGAGTCGTACGAAACCGGAGTGGGTGCCCATAGGCACAAGAGCATCGTGCGGCGCAGCTGTTCTCTGCCGGGGACGGCGTGCGACCGGCACCGCAACCAGGCCGCGCGCCACCGCATCAGCACTCTCCGGGGCGCTGGGGCCTGCACGTGCGCCGGATGGGACACGCAGGCGGCGGCCTTCGAACGGCCATGGGCGACGGCTGGGACCGGGAGATGCGGACGCCCTGAGGCCAGCCCTGCCGGCCGGGGAAAGCATGAGCAGTTGTCGCGTGGATACGTCGGTGGGCCCTGGATCTCGAGGCCATGGAAGCTCCCTTCCTCGCTGCGAGGGCTTGTGCGAGCGGCGCGCAAGCCACCATCCGCATTGACCGAACAGCCGCGGGGGCTGTGACATGCGCGCACCCGGACACCGCGCCCGTACGGGCCTGGCGTGGCCGGCGAACGCCCTCGCCCGCGGCGCCGCGGCATCCGGCCGCCGCGGCGTTCCGGGCCCAGGGAGCCGACGTTGATCAGCCGCCTGCCGTGGGGGCAGCGCACCGGCAGGTAGGCCGCCCCGGGGGCTCTGCCTGCTCAATTGACGTCACACGGTTGCTGTCCGGAGCTGAGCGGCTGGCCCGTGTCTCACCTTGGGCCACGACCGCACGCATGGTTGTACTGTTCACCAGGTCATCACAGCAAAGTGTGAGATAGTGTTATCCCTGTCGGCCAACACGGGCGCACCCCGGGTTGGTCCCGTCAGGAGTGTGTCCGGCAGACGGGACATAGCCAGCCGCGCAGACGCTCGATACACCCGCGCGAGAGCAGCATCACGCGGGGACAGACGCTCTGTTGTCCGTCGCTTCCTGTTCTCTTCCCCCTTTCCGAGGGCGCAGCGGCTCATCCATCTTTGTCCCGGCACAGGTGCTGCCCCGGGAACCTCTTCCATCGTGAGGGAAAGGTGTTTCCCATGGCCGAGCTGTTCTACGACGACGCCGACCTGTCCATCATCCAGGGCCGCAAGGTCGCGGTCATCGGCCGGAGATCGCGTACTTCGAGTGTCTCCACGAGCTGAAGCTCATCGTCGACCTCATGTACGAGGGCGGCCTGGAGAAGATGCGCTGGTCCGTCTCCGAGACGGCCGAGTGGGGCGACTACGTGACCGGCCCGCGCATCATCACCGACGCCACCAAGGCCGAGATGAAGAAGGTCCTCGCCGAGATCCAGGACGGCACGTTCGCCCGTAACTGGATGGAGGAGTACCACTCCGGTCTGAAGAAGTACAACGAGTACAAGAAGCAGGACGCCGAGTCCCTGCTGGAGACCACCGGCAAGGAGCTGCGCCAGCTGATGTCGTGGGTCGACGAGGAAGCGTAAAGCCCCATGGCCGACAGCTTCTTGGGCACCGTTCCCGCTGCAGGCGGCGCTGCCTTCGCCGAATTTCTGCTGAGCAGTCAAGCGGCGAGCGGCACTTCCCGCAGCAAGGCCCGCCCGGCGGCGTACCTGCACCGCTCAGGAGCGATCAGGACCGGCCGTCACCCTGCTGTGAAGGACTCTGCTGCGAGCTGGGGCTGTCGGGGTTGGGGGCCTGGTTCCAGGAGTGCAGTTTGTCGGGGTTGAGTACGACCCAGACTTGTGCGATGTGGTGGTCGGCGATGTCGAGGCTGATGACGGCGGCGACCTGGTGGTCGCAGCGGGCGACGAGGCCGGTGCGGCCGTTGACGGACTGGGCGGTCAGTGTGGCGCGCGGGCGGCGGGCCAGGAGCGTCAGCAGGCTGTGTGCGACCTGCCGGCTGCCGTGGACGGGTCTGACCAGTGCCCGGACCTTGCCGCCGCCGTCGAAGAACGCCGTGGCGTCCGGGCAGAGAAGCGACGCCAGCAGCCCGGCATCCTCCGTCAGACAGGCTTGGCGGACGGCTCGGGCGAGGGCATCGTGCTGTTCCGGCGTCGTGGAACGTGAGCGCTTCACCCGCAGGTAGTGGCGCGCCCGGTCGGCGAGTTGGGCGCACTCCGGCTCGGTGCGTCCCACGATGTCGGCGACCGTATCGGGGGCCATCCCGGCGTTCTTGAGCACGAACGCCGCCCGCTCGGCCGGCGGCAGAGCATTCAGAGCGTTCAACAGAACCCGGCTGACCTCCTCTCCCAGCGTGGCAGCAGAACGTTCAGCCTCCCGCCGTTCAACGGCCGTTGCTGCGCAGCCGGCGTCATCAGCACGGTCGGGCCGGGCGAGGCAGTCCAGACAGATCGCGCCCGCGGTCTTCGCAAGCCAGGACCAGGGCGCCGTGATCTGCTGACGCGCCGCCTCGGACAGTCCGTACCACCGGCGGTAGGTCTCATCGACAACGCTCTCCGCCTCACCGGTGCTGCCCAGCATCCAGTAGGCGACATCCAGCAGACACCGACGCTCGTCAAGCAGCTCCGTGATCGGCACTGCGTCAGCATGGTCCATACGGCATCCTCCCTCTTGCACGGCACCACACAACGCAACCGCACGCATCACCCTTGTCGCAGTTCAGGAGGGCTTCAGCGGTATCGGCGTACTGATGGCAGGTGCCACCTTGCACGCCCCTGTGCCCGGGGAGGCGGCTGCCGTAGTTGATGTGTGAGTCCTTGCATACGGCGCACCTCTTTCATTTCTCGGTTCACCTAGTTAGACCGGGCAGGCATACATCCTGTGACATGAGCTTCCACACCTGATCCCGAAGACTTGGGCACCGTCCTTTTACCAAGGGCCCTCACCGTGCACTGTGTCGGCGCAGGCTGTCCCGCAAGGAATGGGCGGTTCGCTGGTGAGAGGAGGCTGCGCAGCCGAGCGAGGCCCAGCAGGGCCTGGCGCACGCCGCCTGCGCTCACACGCCCATCCCGTGCTCGGGGTGTCGCACCAGGCCGCCGACCGGATGCCCTGTGCCGCTGCTGGCCACGTCCCGGCCCGCAGGCCGCACAAGAACACCGTCTGCGCCGTCGATGCACGCCGGTGTCCACTCCGCCCAGCGACCGCAGCACCACTGCGCACCAGTTCGCGGAGGCTTCACGCCAACAGCCGCCGTCTTGACCGCAGCCCGATGCCGGGACCGTGCCCCGGCCACACGGTCCTCTGCGGATCATCCCCTTCAGCGCCACGCGGAACTCGGCTGACTGGCACACATACGCCGGCTACCCGGTCTCATGTGACAGCCCCAGACAACTCTTCGTACGGACGAGAAAGTCCATGATCGAATTCCGGGGTCTACTGCCGAATTACGCCATCACCAAGAACCCTGGAGGCTTCTGTTACCCCCAGAGAAGCCGACACACGGCCTTCGCTTCGCAACACATGTGGCACCACTGCCATACCGCACGCGGAACCGGCTCGCCTCCTAAGTTGAAGCCAGAACGCGATCGAGCGCTGCCCGGCCTGCGGGTCCCCATGCCGGCTTGCCACCGGGAAGACCCCGCTCCCCGGCTTGGCCCATGAGGATGAGGAAGAGGCTCTTCGCGGCAGCCAACCCTCGTGCGCGCTGGATCATCGCCTTGTCCGTGTGTGCGTACGCATCGAAGAACCGTGATGCCGCGCCCGCGGGAAGGAGCACCCACGCAGCTGCGAGATCGACCGCCGGATCGCCTGCGCACATGTCACCGAAGTCGATCACGCCCGAAAGCGTCCCGTTCGAGACGACGACGTTCGCCGGGTGAAGATCGCCGTGCAGCCATACCGGCGCGCCTTGCCAATCGGGGGCCGCAAGGGCCTCGTTCCAGACGTCCCGGACGTTCCGGAGGTCAGAGGCAACGCCTTCGGAGGCGACTTCCTTGAGCATCTTTTCGAAACCGTCCGTGAGCATTTTGAGGGAAACGCCGCGATCCGGACTGACCGGTGCCTCGGCGGGCGCCTTCACATGGAGCGCCCCCAGGAAGCCCGCCAAAGTGTCGGCTGCGCGGTCGTGGCTGATTGGGGCGCGGTCTGCTGGTTCGCCGGGAACCCAGGTTGCGATGGTCCATGGCCGCGGGAAGCGCGCGGACGGTTCACCGATCCGCATGGGGGTCGGGACCGGTAGTGGAAGGCGCGGGGCCAGGGTCGGCAGCCACCGGTGCTCTTTGTACAGGAGGGATGGCGCGCGCTCTGTGCGCGGCATGCGCACAGCCAACTCGTCCCCGAGGCGCCACAGTTGGTTGTCCCAACCGCCGGCCACCTCACGCAGGCCCAACCCCGCAAGGTCTGGATGCTGCTCTCGCACCAGGGAGCGCACCAAGCTGTTGTCGATCTCGAAGCTGTCCATGATCTCACTCAACCATCGATGGCACTTGGCCACCGATGGTTGAGCACGGGCAGCCGATGTGATTCAGCCGCGTTGATTGAGCGCCCTGGTCAGGTCCCGGTTGGCTGCCCGCGCGGCGTCGAGATCGGACCGAGCCTCCTCCAGCGCGGAGATCAACTCGACGTTCTGCTACTCCAGCCTTGTGATATTGCGCTGGAGTTCGTCGCTGTCGGCTGGGGCTCCGAGCCCCGATTCACTGCCAGACCTGAGCGCCCAGGGCCTGGGAGAGCCGTTTCTCCAACTGCTGGATGCGGTCTGTCAGGCGGGTGTTGCGGGCCTGGGCATGGGCAAGGTCGGTCTGCAGCGAGGCCCGGCTCACCGGCGATCCTGCGGTCGGGTCCTGGGCTGCCGGTTCGAGTTCGGCTGCGTGGACCAGGGCGAGCAGGTCGCGGTGGCGGTAGAGAAACGTGCGGTCCACGCCGGCTTCCCGGGCGATGGCCGAGACGCTGATCGGTGTGCCGCTCTTCGCGGCGTTCTCGATCGTGGCGGTCACTCGCTGGCGGCGACGCTCGGAGTTGGCCTCACGGCCGTCTCGCACAGCGGAGGTCATGTCCGTCTCCAGGGCCGGACATCGGGCATGGGCTGGGCCATTCGTGGCATGCCGAGCATGACCGTGCGGCCGCGACGGACCACAGCGATGGCTTCCTCGATCTGGGAACGCTCCTCGGACGAGAGGTCGTCGAGGTCGGTTTTGACCCGGTTGATCAGGCGGCGAACCCGACGAATCTCCCCCTCGGAGGGCATGGCCTCGCTGCGGGCCCAGTCATCAGCCTCGAAGGCCGACATCAGCCGTTCCCGGCTGCGGAGCAGGTCATCGAGATATCGCTCGAGATCCGGGAGGTAGGAGACATCGGCGCGGAAGTGATCGCACCGGACACAGCGGAAACGGATGGGGCAGCTCTGCCCGCCGGCCGCGACGTTGTGGGGCTCCAAGCAGATGCCATAGGCCGTCGCGACCTCTTCGATCGCCCTGCGCACGTGCTCGGAGTCGAGTAGCCCCTGAGCCTTGCGCCAGACACGAGTGCCATGGCGGTCGAACTGCAGGGCGGTGACCCGGGCGACAGCTTCGCGCCGCCGCTCGTGGCTGACCCGGTAGTACGACTGAATAGTGGAGAGTTCGCGATGGTCCATCAAATCCTTGAGGACGTCCGGCGCGACGCCAGCGTCGGCAACTGAGGATGCCGCTGTGCCCGAAGGCCGTCATGTCCCAGGTGTCTTTCAGACGCTCGGTCTCCGGTGTCGATCCGAGGCGACGCAGAGCCGTCTGAGCACCTCTGACGATCATCCTGACGTCGTCGACGACCCCTGCGCGAACCAGGTCCGCTTCTTTGATCGTCTCCAGGCCGGGGACCGGCAGAAGCCGCATCCGGTCGCAGAGCTGCCGAAAGCGGTGGTCGCGCGTCTTGACGTCGCGCGCGGTGCGGACCGCCGAGCGAGTGGAGACACCCTGCACGTATGCCTCCATGATGACTGCGTACAACGCCTGGTCGATCCGACGCCGGCGCTGAAGCAGGCTGGGGAAGGAGCTCCCGGTGCGGACCGTGGGAACGCCCAGTTCCAGGTCCTCGGCCCGGGTGATGAGCACCTTCTCCCCATGGGCCATTGCGCCAGGTGGTGCGGGTGTCGGTGAGTTCGCCCCCGTGCGCGGCAATGCCAGCCGTGGCCTCGATCAGCTCCTGCAGCAGCCGTTCGGCCGCTCTCCGCACGAATTCGAGTCCGTCGGACGAACGTAGTGACTTCAGCAGCCGGAGTAGGTCGGACCGGGACAAGGCCACTGCACTCGCCCGCTGGTTGAACTAGCCGTTCACCAGGGTGAGTTGCATGGTGGCCTGCCGCTTGCGCAGGGAGCGGCCACCGGCCACCGGTGTACGCCCCGGGCAGATGACCGCGCGCTCACCAGCCTTGATCCGCTACACCACGAGTGCGGACACCATCCTGTTGTGACAGCGTTCGACGCCGAGATTGCCACGGTGTGATGCGTTCTCGATGCCGCGGGCTCCTGGATTGTGGAGGCCGCTGACAGGAGGCAGGGTGGTCTTGGGACTCTCTGTGCGAGAGAGAAGGCGCACGGCGTGTCACAGATGCGGGCCGCGCTTTGTCTTCACTGCGAAGCAAGTTATGTGAGCCCGGAATTGACGAACACGGTCACTGTCGAACGAGAGGTCGGTACACCGGCCCAAGAGGCGGTGGCCGACGCGAGATCGTCCGTTCCGGGCAGGCTCATGGAGGTGTAGCACAGTGCACGAGATGGATTCAGTGGACGGGGTCGGACCCAAGATGCTGGCGGACGTCAAGCCACCGTTCATTCCCGAGGGTGCTTCGGGGATGACCGTTCTCGTCGAGTGGCCTCCCGGCCACCCCGGGACTCCTCCCCACCGTCACTCGGGGCCGTGTTTCGGCTACGTGATCGAGGGCGCGGTCCGGTTCGAGCTCGAGGGTGAGCCGGAGCACGTGATCAAGGCCGGTGAGACGCTGTGGGAGCCGGGCGGTGACGTGATCCACTACCAGAACGGCAACGCCCTGTCGGACGCGCCGACCAAGTTCGTCGTGACCATGCTGTGCGCGCCAGGCCAGCCGATGCTCACGATGGTCGACGAGGAGGAGCTGGAGAAGCGGGCCCACCTGCGCGCCCCGCGCCCCTCCGCAGGCTGACCCGCGAGTTCGATACGGGCAGGCGCAGCCCGGGCCCCTCATCCGGGTCCCGAGCTCCGCCGCGTGGCCGGCGAGCCGGAGACCGGCTACGCCGGCCACGCGGCTGGACGGCTTCGTGCGGCTCGCCGTGTGGCTCCATGGCCTGCGGAGCGAGCGACGTTGAGGGCAAGGACCGGCACCGGTGGCAGCCGCGGAGGCGAAGACGGCGTTAGTGGCCGTGGCCCCACAGCATCGCGGTGGTGAAGGGGGCGAGTCGCCGTGGTGCGTTCTGCTTGAAGTACAGCCACCACAAGGAGAAAACCGGGGGCAGACCGCCCAGAGCGAGGAGTGCGACTCTGCCGGCATCCACGTCGGTGTCCCCTGCAGTTCGCACGGCGCTGGCTAACAGCAGTGACGGACTCACCGAGCACGATGAGCGTGAACAGACCGTAGCGCTGGGCAATGTGATGCGGATGCAAGCACCGAAGTTGATAGACCTGCACGTGTGCAGAACCGGAGGGCTCTCGCGCTGGATGACAGCCCTGTTCGTTCCGGGGCGTACCGCGAGGCGGAACAGTGGTGGCCCCGCCCCTGACGCGAGCCGGGGCCAGCCCGGTGGTCTGGCGAGGAGTCGGCCCGGCTCGCCGAAGCGCTATGGGGCTCGGTTGCCCGACTGGCGCGTGAGTTGGAGCGCGGCCTGTTTTCCCCGACCTCAACCTCCGGTGAGCGCGTACGCTGGCTCGTCCGGCAGGCCGTCTGGCCCGCCCGACCAGCGTGGTCATGGGCGGGGAGGCCGAGCCGGCAGCTCCTGGACCTCTCAGCGACCTGGTGGCCGCGGGAGGAACCAGCGTGCCGCCCGCATTGCTGCTGGAGTTGCAGGAGCAGGGCAAACCAGGCGTGCTGGAGACGGGCAGCGCGCCTGGACCCGCAGCCGTTGCACGTCCCGCCCAAAGGTCCCCATTGCTGCGGGCGTTCCCTGTCTCAGAGTCCGTCACCGGCGGCTGCGCTGCTTACGGCCGCTCAACTGGGGGAGCTGGTGCAGAGCGTTGGAGATGGCTTTCATCCGCTGGTTGAGGTCAGCGAGTTTCTGGCGAAGCTCGTTGACACGGGTCGTCGGTAGCTTCAGCGGCCAGTGACACGACTGTGGCCGCGATGTCGATTCGGTTCCCAGTGGTTTGGGTCATCGTGTGTCCTTCTGGGGCAGGGATCGGATGCACGTGGCCTCCATGACCCCACGGAGTCATCTGCTGTGCGGGAAGGCCTGATCCAGCTGTACAGCGGAGATGTCGAGAATCAGCTTCACCTTGTCGCTGATCAGGCCCCCGCCTGTCGCCGGGACCGGGTTCCCGTCAAGTCCCCAGTTGGAGCGCTGCAGGGCGGCCGTACCCGCGAAGCCGACGCGGTTCTGTCCGTAGGCGTCCCGGCTCGCTCCAGCGAACTCGAGGTCGATGTGAACGGGCAGTTCGACGTCCTTGATCCGGAGGTATCCCGCCAGGCGGAACCGGCCGTTACGGGCATTGAGGATTCCGGCAGAGCGGAAGCTCATGAGAGGGAACGTCGCTGAGTCGAGGAAGTCCGGGCCGGTGACATGCGCGTCCCGCTCCGGAAAACCCGTGTCCAGACTGCCGGTCTGGGCACTGAGGTAGGCCTCGGACTGGGTGGGATGGGCTCCATCGAGCTTGAGGAGCCCTTCGAAGACGGTGAATTTCCCGCGCACGTTGGTGATCGTGGCGTGCCGGACAGAAAAACTGATCGTGCTGTGGGCCGGGTCAATGGTGTAGACGCCGGTCAGCCCTTCGTAGGGGGCCGTATGAGAAATAGTGGGTTCCTTGTCGTTGAGCATGGCGAGCCGGTTCTTTGGGATCTCAGATAGGGGCGAATCCCGGCACACTGCGGCCGTACAGTCGAATTCAGGGCCGCTTTTCGAGCGAAGTGCTGCCGGTCATGAACTTCGAAGCCTGGACCCACGAGAGATGAAGTAACGGATCGTCCCGCCAAGGAAGGCCAAGGCAGTGGCTGTGTACGCGGTGGAGTGACCCTGCGGCCGGAGGGCGGGGGTGGCCCCTGCCGGCAAGCAGGGGCCACCCGCAGGGATTACTGCTGCTGCGCGACCCAGTCGGCGAACCGGGTCTCGGCGATGTGCGCGTCAGGACCGGGCAGGAGCGTGGTCTCCTTCAGCTCGGCACCGGAGTACGGGGCGTGCGGGTCCGTGACGACCGTGCGGGGGTCGTTCTTGGCGGCGAGTCCTTTACGGAGAAGCTCGTCGAGCTGGAACACGTCGGGGCCGGCGACCTCCACCACGCCGTTGACCGGGGCGCCGACCGCAGTGCGGCCGACAGCTGCGGCCACGTCGTCGGAGTAGATGGGCTGGATCTTGACGGGGGCCAGACGCACGGTGTCGCCCTCGGTCGAAATGTCCGCGATCCCCTTCATGAACTCGAAGAACTGCGTGGCGTGGACGATGGAGTACGGGATGCTGGACGCCTTGATCAGCTCTTCCTGCGCCTGCTTGGCGCGGAAGTACCCGCTCTCCAGGAGACGGTCGGTGCCGACCACGGACAGCGCCACGTGGTGCGTGACACCAGCCTCCGCCTCGGCCTTCAGGAGGTTGGTGGTCGAGGTGCGGAAGAAGTTCATGACGTCCTCGTCCGCCCACGAGGGGGAGTTCGACACGTCGACCACGACCGACGCACCCTGCAGAACCTCGGCCAGACCCTCGCCCGTCAGTGTGTTGACCCCGGTGTTGGGCGAGGCCGCGACCGCCTCGTGACCGTGCTCGGTGAGCTTGCCGACCAGCTTCGAACCGATGAGCCCGGTTCCACCGATCACTACGATCTTCATAACGGATTCCTCTCGGAGGTTTTCATGGTGTGGCGAGCATCCTGCGATGTGCTGCTCACAGGTTCTGAAAAAATTCTGTCTGCACTAGAACAGACAGGACAGCGGATCTACTTGTGACAGGGGGTTCGCCTACATCGAAAAGACTTCGCGATGCGGCCCTCAGCGGCTCGGTTGTACGAGGCAGCGCGGCTGTTCATTCGCTCGCGTCACGACTCCGCCGGCGGTTACTTGGCGTGCTCGAAGGAGAGCACACGGGCATGCCGCCATTGCGCGCCTCGTAGGGTTGTACAAGGTCATTCGGCGAGCTTTCCATCGGTAGAGACCTCCTGCATCAGAGAGGCAATCTCGTCCGGGATGGCCGGAATGCTCTCGCGGGTGATCCCAGTCGTCGGGGACCACACGAGATTGACCTGCAGAGCGGGATCCATGTCCGGATAGTCGCTGCGGTTGTGACAGCCCCGGGTCTCACGACGCTCAAGCGCTGCTTCGAGCGTGGCCCGAGCTGCCAGAGCGGCGGACTTGAGGTCGAAGGCGTGCGCGAGATCCTGGTAGCCGGCGATGTCGGGATGGATGCCGACGTCCTCCATCCTCTTCTCGATGACGCTGAGCTCTGCCAGTCCGGCGCCCAGGCCCTCTTCGTCGCGTACGACGCCCGCATGCTCGGTCATGGTGTTGCGGATGGCGCGCTGCAGAGCGCGTACGTTCTCCGGACCGTCGGCCGCGAGGAGATCGTCGATCTCTGCGCGAGCCTGCGCCATTGCCGACGCCGACCGCGGCTGCGCGGTCAGTGACTGTGAGTAGGCGGCGGCCGCCTGGCCTGTGATGCGGCCGAAGACCAGCAGCTCTATGAGGCTGTTCCCACCGAGGCGATTGGCGCCGTGCAGCCCGCTCGACGCCTCACCGATGGCGTACAGCCCACGCACGTCAGTGCTGTGGTCCTCGGGACGCACCCACACCCCGCCCATCGAGTAGTGCGCGGTAGGCGCGATCTCGATCGGTTCGCGGGTGATGTCCAGCATCTGCAGGTCCAGAAGAGTCTGGTAGACCCGGGGGAGCCGCGTCATGATCGTCTGCCGTGGCAGGTGGGAGACGTCGAGCCACACGCCACCCTTGGGGGTCCCTCGCCCTTCCTTGATCTCCGTGTAGGAGGCAAGGGCCACGCGGTCGCGGGTAGACAGCTCCATACGGGCAGGGTCGTAGCGGTTCATGAACCGTTCCCCGAGCGCGTTGCGCAGGATCCCGCCCTCACCCCGAGCGGCCTCGCTGACCAGGGTGCCGGCCGCGTTCTCCGGCTCGATGATCCCGGAAGGGTGGAACTGGACCAGCTCAGGGTCGCGCAGGCGGGCTCCGGCCTCCACGGCCAGGCGGAAGGAGTCACCCGTGTTCTCGTCGCGCCGCGAGGACGTGCGCCGCCAGATACGGGTATGGCCACCCGCGGCAAGAATGACGGCATCGGCGTGGATCAGGTAGCGCCTTCCGTTCGTGAGGTCGAAGCCGTAGGCACCGAAAACGGCGCCGTCATGCACCAGGAGCCGAGTGATGTAGACGCCGTCGAGCACGGGGATATTGAGCTGATCCGCGCGCCTGATGAGCGTGCGCTGGATCTCCAGACCGGTGTAGTCACCGGCGAAGGCGGTCCGCCGGAACTTGTGCGCGCCGAAGAAGCGCTGGGAGATGCGGCCGTCCTCTTCCCTGGCGAAGCCCATGCCGTAGCGTTCCAGGTCGCCGATGCCTCGGGCAGCGCCCTCAGTGACGATCTGGGCGGTGCGAGGGTCGGCGAGCAGATAACTCTCCTTGAGAGTGTCGGCTGCGTGCTGCTGCCAGCTGTCCTCGGGATCCATGGTGGACAGGGCCGCGTTGATTCCCCCGGCAGCAAGGGCCGTATGGGCGTCCTCCTTGGGGCGCTTGCCGACTGCGAGGACGTCGATACCGGCCTCAGCCAATTCGATTGCTGCTCGCAGCCCAGCGCCTCCGGTGCCGATCACCAGCACCATGGTGGAAAGACGTTGTTCGGTGATAGCCACGGTCCACTCCGATCGCCTGGGTTGTCACTCACTACGACCAGGCCGCCCCGGGATCTGTGACACCCTTCCGCTGCTGGTGGGCCCGCGAACCCGTAGTGGGTGGCGCCCACTGACGCCACGAGGGCGAGAGACGATCTGCAATCCGGCCCACTCTCGCCCGAGCCGACGCGTCACCGCAGATGCGGTCCAGGGGCACGTCCAGGTGGGAGAGAAGCACGTCGTCGATGTCAGACCCGGATGTGATCAGGGTCCGGATCGGGGCCATGCCATCCCACACGCTGACACTCATGCCCGCCAGCACGCGATTCCCCGGTGTCCAGAACGCTGTGAACCGTCGTTCGGACGGCTCACGGCGGATGACGACGCGGTCGCAGCCCCCTGGCTCCGCGTAACCCGTGCACTCCATTCCGAGGTCGTACTGATCTGTGTAGAAGTACGGCAGCCGGTCATAGAAAGCGTCCTCGCCGAGCATGCTGAACGCCGCCAGGTCCGGCTGATGGAATGCATCGTCCCAGTGTTCGACCCGGAGGCGGCGGGCGAGCAGCGAGTGGTCAGCGTTGGCGACGTCGCCTGCAGCGCAGATGTGGGCCACTGAAGTCTGCAGATGCTCGTCGGTGACGATGCCGTTCCGCACGTCGAGGCCCGCCTCCTGGGCGAGTTGGACGTTGGGTGTGATGCCGACGCCCGCGACCACGGCGTCCGCGGCAAAGTGGCTGCCATCAGTGAGCCGCACCCAGTCTCCACGGCCGTGTGTTCCGGTGATGGACTCCACCTGCACGTTGGTCAGCAGACTGACGCCGTGATCAGCAAGGAGAGCAGCGAACACTTCAGCAGCTTCGCGCCCGAGCACCTTCAGCAGGGGAAGCTTTGTGGTTCCCTCCTGTCAGGATACGCGTCCTAGTACTGCAGTCGCATTGTTAGACGCGGTGGGTTGATGCTCGTTGGTGTGACTGTGTGCTGATGAGCTGACGGTCGAGCAGATCGATTCGTGGTCCGAAGTAGCCGCGCCGCATGTCCGGTTCGCCCGCTGTTTTGACAGGTCCGAGCCGCGCGAGTGGGCCCTGGACTACCTGTGGGGGCTGCTCGCGTCCCTGGCGAAGAAGGACGGCTGGACACTGGCCGAGCAGGTCGGCCAGCTCCGCCCGGACGGTGTCCCGTGCCTGCTCAACCCTATGACTGGGACGAGAACGCGGTCCGTGACTCTGTCGCGGAGGCCATCGGCAGCAAGCATGCAGTGCTGATCGGAGACGACATCGGATCCCCGAAGAAGGGAACCCGCTCGGCGAGCCGGGCGCTGCGCTCCTCGTTGGTGGAGCGCTCGGGCAGATGGACAGCGTCGTGGAACCACGCGGGAGGCGCACGGCGTCTGGGTCGGTGGCGCTGCCGAAGGTAACGCGACCGCGCTCGACGCGCTGTGCGCGCGGGCGGCGGCGCTGCGGGCCGAGGGGCGGACGAGTTCGTCCTCGGCTCCCTGGCCGCCGACGGGCAGGCGGGCCTGGCCGCGATCGGCGCGCCGACCGACGGCATCTGCGCGGGCGCCGGGCTCGACGAGAGCCGGTGGACCTTTCACCGGGCCCTCGACCACGACGCGCTCCGCAAGCAGCTCGCGGATTTCCCCGGGCTGGATACGTGCCTGACCGCCGGTTCGGCCACCGGGGTGGACGACGACCTTCCCGTTCTGTGGCCGAGGCAGCGTGCGAATTTGCCGGGCCCGGATCATGGTGGGCAGTGGGCAGTGGGCAGTGGGCAGTGGGCAGTGGGCAGTGGGCAGTGGGCAGCGGGCACCGGGCTGCGGCTCGACCTGTGCGCCACTGAGCTCGACGCCTTCCACATCGGCGGTGCGCGCGGCTCCCCAGGTACGACGGACCCGTGGACGTTCGACGGTCTACCGCTGGCGCCTGGCGCCTGGCGCCTGGCGCCTGACGCTGCACGCGCCGGTGCCGCTGGACTGACCGCGCTTTCCGGGCGAGGTGCCTCCCGCGTGGTCACCCGTGTGGGGCGCGTCCCGATACGACTGTCGCTCATGAAGTGTGGTGGTGCTCTGTCACGTTTTACGGGTTATTACTGTCAATTGGGTAGAAAGTCGAGCAGATAGGGAGGTTGGTGATCTTGGACGTCTATGAGGCGGTCGAGAGCCGACGGGCGGTGCGCGGATTCACCGACCAGCGTGTCCCGAGGGAGGTGCTGGAGCGTGTGCTGTCCGCCGCGGCGTGGGCGCCGTCCGGATCGAACCTCCAGCCGTGGCACGCCTACGTGCTGACCGGCGAGCCGCTGGCCGAGCTCAAGAGGCGCGCCGGCGAGCGCGTGGCCGCGGGCGACCCCTGGGACGAGCGGGAGTACGAGATGTACCCGGCCGTACTGAAGTCCCCGTACCGCGAGCGCCGGTCCGCCTTCGGCGAGGAGCGCTACAGCGCACTCGGCATTGCGCGCGAGGACTGGGAGGCGCGCCAGAGGGCCGCTTCCGCGAACTGGGACTGTTTCGGCGCGCCCGCCGCCCTGTTCTGCTACATCGACCGCGGCCTGGGCCGGCCCCAATGGTCCGACGTCGGCATGTATCTGCAGACCGTCATGCTGCTGCTCCGCGCCGAAGGGCTGCACAGTTGCCCGCAGATGGCATGGTCGGTGTATCGCAAGACCGTCGCTGAGGTCCTGTCGCCCCCGGACGGGCTCGTCCTCTTCTGCGGCATGTCGATCGGGTTCGAGGACGTCACGGTGGGTTACACCCGTACGGGCCGGGCGCCGCTCGACGAGACGGTCACGTTCGTCGAGGGTTAGTACTGCATTCGCATTGCGTAACGGGGTGGGTTGATGCTCGTTGGTGTGACTGTGTCCTGATGAGCTGACAGTCGAGCAGGTGGCCTGTCCTACCGCCGTCCGCGCCCAAGAAGCCGAAAAGGGGCGGCGGATGCGGGGAATACGACCTGATGCCCCTTGGCGTTCCGGAGATCCGCCGGTTGATCCGGCACGTTATCGTCACACCCCACTGCCCCAGCAACGAGTACCGCCTGCACTGGTCACGCTGCCGACGTACCAGCCAGGCCCGAGCCGGCCGCTGCCACTAGCAAGGCCGAGGCCACACACCCCAGATGCGGTTGCGGTACCAAGGGGAGGGGGGACCGAACCGCGCAGGGTCGGGTCATTGCGGCAGTGTCTGGCCGCGGGACGAGTGGGGCCTCGGCAGAACAGTGGGCACGGTGACGACGGAGGTCTCCCTGGTCAGGAGACGTTGCACAGGACAGCGCCCGGCAACCGTTAGCAGTTGCTTGATGTGGGCAGGTTCCAGATCGCCGGCCAGCCAGATGTTCTTGACGATCTGTCCTTGCGGATCGAACCGCACAGCTACATCGACTTGGTCGAGCGGCCAGCTGTGCCTGTCCGCAAAGGCCCGGACGGCCATGGAGGTACACGATCCGAGTGCGGCCAGCAGCAGTTCTCCGGGTGTGGGTCCGGTATCGGTGCTGATGGGCTGGGGTTGGTCCGCAGCCAGCGTATGAGGACCGACTGCAATGGAGCGGGCCAGACGCGGGCCTTCACCTACTGACACGACGCGTGCGTTCATCAGTCTTCCTCTCGGGCGAGGTGCACCGCTGTGTGGCCGGTGATCACCAAACGGGGCGGCGAGCTGCGACGGGATGCAGTGACTTCTCGCTTTACTGCTAAGACAGGAAGGCCCTCGCTCATGTGACACATTTCCCGGAAAACCCTGGAAAGAGAGTTGTCGCACAGTGCAGCGCTGCCTGGTCTTACAGACAGACCGAGCGCGAGCACCACAGCTGAACACGTCAGACCGAACGCGCATGATGTCTCACGCGCACGGCTGCGGAACAGGGAGCCATGCGCGACGAATCCCGAGTCATCCGTCTCGGACCTGACGACGTCGAACGTGCCGCGGCCAGGCATCGCAGGTGCTCTGTGCGCACGCTGTGGAGCCGGTATCACGGGGCGATGGGTGGTGCTCGTTCCTACGTGCGTACGCTCCTTGCCCGCCCGGGCTCGGTACATGAGCAATTGCCAAAGCCTGTGGATCAGGAGCAGTTCACGTTGTCTCATGGTTCGGGTGGATGAGCCCTTCGATGGAGCTGAGGCGGGCCTGCAGGGCGGGGTCCGAGGTCGGTGTGGCGGTGAGCAACAGCAGCTGGGCCGCGGGGTGTTCCGGAGCGTAGAGGTCGTCTTTACCGTCGTCGCCGGGGAGCGGGTTGGGCTGGATCTCGATCCGGCCGTTGGGACTGCTGGCGAGGTGGTAGACGCCCCGGTAATCGCTGTCGCGCTCGGTGAAGACCAGCCCGAGGCGGTCACTGACGAGCCGGATCAGCTCGCCGGTGGTGTGGTTGCTGGTGCCGTAGGTGTGGTGGTCGGTCATGGCGCGCCAGAGCCTACGCGCTTCATGTCGTGGAGGGGCCCGGGTTCCGGACAGTCAGTTGACCGACAAGTCACCGCTCTTGTAACAGCCCCCGATACGCAGCCCGCTTACCCCGTGTCTCCGCCCTCGTCGAGCGGGCGGGGCCGGTACGGAAGGCGACGTCTGCTTGTGCTGGGTGACGATGCCGAAGGTGCGGGCAGCCCAGTACATCCTGACCTGTGCCGGCCAGTTTCGGGGCACCCTGGCGCAGAGTCGGTGCAAGGGTGCCTCAGTTGTTCAGCGAAGCCACGTAAGGAGCCAGTTTGGCCGGATTCATTACCCACATGATGCGTTCGATGCCTCGTGCCGACACATCGACGGACAGCAACGCCACCGCGTTGCCGTCGGATGAGACAAGGACGGCCGGCCTGCCATTGGCCTCGACCCAGCGAATGTCTGCCTGAGGCCAGAATCGTGGGGCGAAGGCGGCAAGGTACTTGGAGACGTGCGGACGCCCGACGACCGGAATCCTGGATGCCCCGCGCACCCCGCCGCCGTCGGAGTAGCTGGCCACGTCCGCCGTGAGAACATCCTCGAGCACCGACAGATTGCCGGTCTGCGCCGCGGCGAGGAACACCTCCAGCAGGCGCCGGTGAGCGGTGGAGCTGACTGGCTCCCTGCGTTCTGCTGACAGATGCTTCCGGGCGCGGCTCACCAACTGGCGCGCATTGGCTTCGCTCGTCTCCAGGATGTCCGCGATCTGCTTGTACGGGTAGTCGAAGGCTTCCCTCAGAACGTAAGCAGCCCGTTCCACGGGGTTCAGCTTCTCCAGGAGGAAGAGAACCGCCAGGTCAAGTGCCTCTGCCCGTTCCGCTCCCAACTGCGGATCCACGCTTGTATCGACTGGCTCCGGAAGCCAGGGCCCGATGTACGACTCACGCCGCATCCTGGCGGACTGGGCGAAGTTGATCGCCAGACGGGCGGTGACCGTAGCCAGGAACGCTGCCGGCTCGTGGATGTCGGTGCGGTCGGTGTTCTGCCACCGCAGCCACGCCTCCTGGACGATGTCCTCGGCTTCCACAGCACTGCCGAGCACGCGGTAGGCGATGCCAAACAGCTGGGGGCGCGCTGCAATGAAATCCCTCGTTGCCTGGTCAAGCGAGTCTGCGTCATCCCCGGCGCGCATAGATGTCCTCCACCTCTTGATCACCATGCTACAAGCCGTCACAGCAGGACGCGCGGCGCCATGCGCGGGTTGTCCCGCCTCTGCCTCTGCCTCAGACGAGGACGAGCCCGCACGAATCCGGTTGGAAAAACAGTCATGTCACAGATCCAGTGCCTCTCCCGTCTGTTGTTACGAACCGGAGGCGGCAACAGGTGAATTGAAGGTGGGGCACCGCGCCAATACCTGATACGGCTGCAACTGTGATCACTGGCACGACGTCGATGGCTGAAGCTTGGCGCCTGGAGGCGGGAGTCCAGGACCACGTGGACGCGAAGAGCGTTGATGCATTCGGACTCACCCCTGCGTCCTGTCCCGTCACGCAGCAAAAATGCTGGGAGACGCCCAGAGCTGCCATAGAGGCAAACGCGCTGCGCCGACATCCAGCACACCGAGTCGGGCGTTGCCGACATCGCCGCCATACAGCTGGTGTACGCGTGTCCCGTCCCGTGCGGCCTGCACGACGTCGTAGAACTCGGCACTGATCGCGTAGGCGTCCTGCTGCTCTCGAGCGAGGGAATCGACGGACGCATCTGACATGGACGGGTGTATATCCAGCATGACAAAGCATGCAACTCATCTGTGACAGTGAGACCGAGGCAGGCACACTCTCACCGCCGTGAAGGGCTTCACCGGCCCCATCACCTACTCCCGCAGTGCCGCAGTTGCCACTGGGCTTCCCAGCATGGCCGGCTTGGCGCCGACCTCGGCGGTCACCTCCAAACCTACGACGATCTCCAGCAGCACGCCGGAGGCGGGGGAGGGGATCTCGGTGTCGACCCTTGTCGGTGAAGACCTCAAGCAGAGGCTCGTCGGCCTCGGCCGTCTCGCCGACCTGCTCCAGCCAGCGGGTGACCGTGCCCTCAGTCATGCTCTCGCCAAGGGCCGGCAGGGTTACGGGAACCGTCATGACGTCGGTTGCTCCTCACGAATGGGCAGGGCGCCGGGGCACCCTTGGCCGTTGCACGCCCTGCGGCGCGCACGTTCCCTGCCGGCGCGCCGTGCCATCGACAAGGTGCTCACCCCTGCCAGCCGTAGCGGTCGCGCGCTTGGACAACCGTGTCCGGGTCGACTGCGCCGGTCCGCGCCATTGGGTCCCTTCGCCTCGAGGGGTCAGCGACCCCGTTTGTGTCCTGGTGGCGGCGACGTCAGCCGCGTGCACTACATACGACAGAACTCGAACCGCTGTTGTGACACTGAGTGAGCAGTGTCACGATGCGCCCACTGAACGCCGTGGCCGAAGTGGGGCCGCGCGGCGGTCAAGGCCTGCGGCTTCGGGCGAGCTCCGAAACCAGCGACCTACCTCTGTCACAGAAGCCCGGTGTACTCGGACTTCATTTCTAGGCAGCCGCGTGAGCCGCCTGGAATGCACGGACGCTGTTACCGTCGAGTGAGAGATGTTGGTACACCACCCTCGCCACTTGGCGGCACACATCACCTGCCCATGCAGGGCAACATCTACGGAGGTGCAACACAGTGTCAAGCAAGGACTCAGCGGGCGAGACCAACGACAAGCCGCATCCCGAGACATGGAAGACCGCGGCGACGATGCTGCAGGACGTCAAGCCGCCCCACATTCCCGAGGGTGCCTCGGGCATGACCATCCTGGTCGAATGGCCGCCCGGTGACCGTGGTACTCCTCCGCACCGCCACTCGGGGCCGGCGTTCGGGTACGTGATCGAGGGCGAGGTGCGCTTTGAGCTGGAGGGAGAGCCGGAACGCGTGGTCAAGGCCGGTGAGACGTTCTGGGAGCCGGGCGGCGACGTGATCCATTACCAGGACGGCAACGCCCGAACTGATGCGCGGTGCCGGTTCACGGTGACCATGCTGTGTGCGCCCGGTGAGCCGATGCTCACGCTGGTTGACGAGGAGGAACTGGCGCAGCGGGCCCACCTGCGTGCTCCGCGCCCCGTGGACTGACCGGCGGCTTCCTGCTCAGGCAGCAGGTCGGCTTCGGCCGAAGCGGACCGCTCCGTGGGAAGGCACGAGAAGCATGAGCGCCACTGACGTCGTGTGCTCCATGCTGACAGTGCTGTTCGCGGCCGCAGCCATCCACGAGCTGCGACACCGTGTCCTGCCACGGAGCTCCGTGTGGCGCGTGCGGATCGACGGTCTCATGCACACTGTCGTGGCAGTGGCTCTGCCGTGGTGGTGACGGTCGTCAAGGGGGCCAGCACGGCTTCCGTGAACAGAAGCAGAGAACAAGCACTCGCACCCGGGCAGTCGGCTGTCCTCCGCCCCGGTGCGGGAGAGTTCCTGTTCCATGTCACCTTGCGCAACACGGGGATCGCACCGGGGAGCCTGCTAGTGACACGGGTGCAGTGATGTCGGCGCACGGCGGGGACCGGGCGATCGTCGTTGCGGGCGGGTGGTTGCCGGCGGCTGCCGCCGGCAACCACCCGCATGCGGACCTCAATCACCGAGCCGCAGGCACAAGGTGGTTCACCAAGTGTCAGAACGGTCCGCCCGATCACGGCCTTGCTGCGCATCAGGAAGTCCGACAGGTGGTTCTCGTGCGGGGCGCCTGGTGCCATCAAGTGATTGAGCCTTGTGCAAACTGGACGGTTTGCATGGGCTGCTGACATGCGGTGGCGCGGCGCGTCGGTCGGGCACGTTGGTCGCGGCGGGCAGACCTTGTGCAGTGTGGCAACTCGGCTCGGCCCCTCGTCGACCATGCATGGGCTGGTCGTCTTCTTCGGTACGTCTCCGCAGTCGATGCAGGAGGGTTGTTGTCAGTCTTCATGGCCTGTCGGAGGCGACCGCTAGCGTTCTTGTGACGTAATGCCGCGCTGGCGGTTGACTCGAAGGGGTGCAGTATGGGTGCTTCGGCCTGGGACTACTACGTGCCTTACCAGGAGGATCTTGGCGCCGCGCTGGTGGAGTTGCGGCACCGAGCGTTCCTTGCTGGTGACTACTACTGGGTGCGCGGCGAGGACTGGCTTCCTGAGGAGGAGCGCCAGCCGCGACCTTTGACTCTGGAGGAACTGTGGGCCGACGAGTGGACGCAGCACTCTGGCACGCACTCGATTCTCGATGTCTTCCACGTTCAACGGGCAGATGAGGAGCCCGAGATATGTGCGGTACAGCCGGTGACCGCCGAAGAGGCCCGGAGGGCCACCGGCACGGAACGGCTCACCCGGAAGCACGTTCCAGCGATCCAAGACCTTGCTCGCGAGCGCGGGTACGGTCGCTGCGCAATACTGCACGACGACCACGGGACGCCACAGGAGACCTACTTCTGGGGGTGGTCTGGAGACTGAGCCATCTACCTGATCTCAGGCTGAAGGTGGAGGGCTGGCACGGCCTTGACCAGGTTCGTGATGCGACTCGTGCTGCACCGCAGCTTGCGCAGGAGTCGCCAGGTCTTGAGGGTGGCCGGGCTGTGGCGGCAAAGCCATCCCAAGGGCTCAGCACACCTGGTTGATGCCGGTGGTCCGTCTCCTCGCCGTCCTTCGGGGCGGCGCGGAGACGGACCGTGTGTGCCTGGCCGGGCAGATTCCGGCTAGCCGAACTGGCCAGGCTGGTAGTCCCCGGCGGGCTGCTGGTTGATGACGTTGATGCGGTTGTAGGCGTTGATGACGGCGATGAGGGAAATCAGGGCGACGAGCTGGTCCTCATCGAAGTGCTTGGCAGCGTAAGCCCATGCCTCGTCGGTGACACCACCGGCGGCGTCGGCGATGCGGGTGCCCTGTTCCGCCAGCTCCAGCGCGGCGCGCTCGGCGTCGGTGAACACCGCGGCTTCCCGCCAGGCCGCGACCAGGTTGAGGCGCTGCGCCGTCTCCCCGGCGTGCGCGGCGTCCTTGGTGTGCATGTCGGTGCAGAAGCCGCAGCCGTTGATCTGGCTCGCGCGAATCTTCACCAGCTCTTGGATCACGGCCGGCAGCGTTGAGTCCGAAACCATCTTGCTGGCCGAGTTGATGTGCTTCAGCACCCTTCCCGCGAGGGGGTGGCCGAAGTAGTTGAGACGCGATTCCACGGTGATCTCCTTGCCGTGTTGCAGATACGCACTACTGACCGGGTGGCCTGACGATGTGTGACAGGAAGTCGGGTATGACGTGGGTCTCATCTGTTCGGCATCCGGGGTCACCAGCCGGCAGCGGATGCCGGTCGGCCGATGCGGATGCGTCGGACACACGCCGAGGAGGCGCGTCAAGCAGCGGCACCATGTTTTCGTATGCCGAGCCGAGGAGTTGGAGGACCGCCAGATCGCCCGAGCGCGGCAGCACGCAGCTCAAGCATCAGCTTCCTCCAGCTCTTGTCGTGCCGCTCGGATCACCGCCGGCGTGCCGTCCGGACAGGCCGTACGCAAGCCCGTTCCGGGGGAGCGGCGGGTGCGGGCAGTGGAGATCACGCCTCAGGGCGTCGAGCTTGTCGATGCAGCCCATGTGGCGGCGGAGTCGCTGACTGAGCGTCTGTTTGTCGAACTGGGGCCCAGCGAGCCCGCGCAGCTGACGGATCTGCTGACCCGGGTTGTCTATCCCGCTGGCGGTTAGGCATCCAGGGAAAATCCAGGTGTCCCGCTGGAGTATCAGTACTTCAATCGCATGTGGTGTGACGGGGTGGGTCGATGCCCGTTGGTGAGACTGCGTGCTGATGAGCTGACGGTCGAGCAGGCCGATTCGTGGTCCGTGGGGTGCGTGCTCATGACAGAGACTCGGTTGAAAGCGTTCAGGGTGATTCGACCCAGATCGCGGCGGAGATCTCGTCGTCCGACAGCACGGAGCGGATGAGGACGTAGGCGGCACTCTGTGCCTCGCCGTCTGCGGGGTGGGTCGTGGCCTCTGACGGCGTGCGCTTCTGTGTTGCTCACCGGCCGGCCCACTGATCGGCTCCTGGTGCTTCGCCGACCACTACGGCCCCCGACGAGGTCGCAGCCACCGGTGGTATGGACGTCGCGCCCCACCCCCACACCGGCCTGCAGATTCTGGCCGTCAGTGGGCCTACTGATGCGGCTCTGCTGGTCCTGCGCAGCCCAGGCGCGATGCGCGAGATCGTAGGTACGGGGCTGCGTCTGCGGCCCACGGTCGGCGGTCAGGTCCCGGACGCCCGATTGGTTGACGAACTGGTGGCCGTGGACCCGTCGGTCGCATTTGTGGGCCAGCGGTCTTGGCGTGGCGGTGCCCACTTGGACAGGTGACTTCGGGTGTCTGTTCGCTGCGTGCCACGCGGTGGGGTGACACCTGCCCTGGCCACGGCGTTGCTCGCTTACGCGGGGGATCACTGCCGCGTCGGCCGTGCCGCTGCTGCTGCCGAGTCTCGGTAGCCTCGATGCGGCGTAGGTCCTCACCCCTGCGCCGCGGTGGCGTGCCTGAGACTGCCGTCACAGCTGCGGATCTTGCCTATCGGATCGTCAAATCCCGTTCCGATGGCGGCCGTCGGCTGGCTGGTGCCGCTGATCGAGAGGCGGCGAGACCGCTCAGCGCTCACCGGCCGGCTCCGGCCACAACGCCCGCACCGCGTCAGGCACCTCGGCGACAACAGCCGGATCGAGCAAGGCCAGTTGGAGGATGTAGCCCGGGAGGACGGAGATCATCGTTGAAGCGATCGCCTCGGCCGTCACGCTTGTGGGCAAGTCGCCGTGGTCCTGATGGTCGCGAACCAAGATGACCAGGTTGGTGCGCATGCGGGCCATGAGCTGGTCGAGCTTGCGAGCCAGCGAGCGGTTGCGCATGGCTTCTCCCCAGACCAGAACAGCGAGCCCGGCCAGGTCTGCCTCGACGGACTTGGCCCGAACCACGTCGAGCAGTTTCGCCATGACTGCCCCCATGGATTGGCCCTGCTGGTTCGTGGCGACGGCGAGCGATATATCGAGGACATCGCGCATGTTCTCCTCGGCGATCGCGAGGATCATCTCGTCCTTGCTCGTGAAGTGCCGGTACACCGCGCCCGCAGACAGTCCCGCCTCCGCGAACAGGTCCTGCATGGACGCGGAGTGGAAACCGTCGCGGAGGAAACACCGGCGCGCGGCGTCCAGGATCTGATCACGGCGGGCGTCCATGTACTGCTGGGTGACCTTGGGCATGGGGTCATCCTACCAAAACAAAACGAACATTCTTGTTGACGTTGCTTGTGCATCAGGTTCAGACTGGGGAATTAAGAGAACGATCATTTCATTTGTTATGGGAGGGCTGACCGTGAGGAACCCGTTGTCAGGACACCGGGCATGGCGGGAAGTGGCCGTTGCCGCCGTGGTGCTGCCCCTAGGGATCACCCTGGCGGTGATGGTGTTCGCCTGGCCGGCGGGACGGTTCGCGCCGCGCGACGTCCCGGTCGGGATCGTTGGCACCGGGGCGGCCAGCCAGCACGCGGTGGAGGGACTGGTCCATGAGAGGCCGGCCGCGTTCGACTTCCACCTTTACCCCGACCAGCAGGCCGCGCGGTCGGCGATCGAGAACCGGGACGTCTACGGCGCCTTCGTCATCTCACGCCACGGCATCACCGTGCTGGAGGCCTCTGCCGCCAGCACCTCCGTGGCCCAGCTTCTGGGCGAGGTCGGACAGCAGCTGGCCGATCGGGCCGCCCAGCAGGGGGCGGCCGGTGCTCAGTCCCCGGCGAAGATCCACGTGAGGACACTCGACCTGGTGCCCGTCGCCGCAGAGGACCCCAGGGGAGTGGTGTTCAGCTCGGCGGTCTTCCCGCTCACGATCTGCGCCATCCTGATCGGGGCGTTTGTCGCGATGGCTCGCAGCCTGCGACGCCCGTTGGACCGAGTGCTGACGCTCCTCGTTGCATGCGCCGCCGCGGGCTTCGGTGCCTATCTCGTGGCCCAGGGTTTCCTCGGGGCGCTGCCCCACGATCACGTGGCCACGTGGGCGGTCCTGTCGCTCGTCCTGTTCTCCATCAGCGCCACCGCTGCCGGGCTGATCCGACTCCTCGGGTCGGCCGGCCTTGGGCTCAGCGCCGTGCTCATGGTCTTCGTCGGGAACCCCTTCTCCGGCGCCACCTCCGCTCCGGAGATGCTCCCCAAGGGAGTGGACTACGTGGGCCAGTGGCTGCCCCCCGGCGCCGGAGCCAGCCTGCTTCGCGACACCGCGTACTTCGACGGCAACAGCGGCGCAGGCCACCTTGCCGTCCTCGCCCTGTGGAGCGTCTGCGGGCTCACAGCAGTCGTGTTCGGCCGCCGCATCACTGGGAAAGCCCCCGGTGCGGAGACCGGTGAGATGGCTTCCGGAGCGTCGCTCCCGGCCATGCCAAATCAGCAGTCCGGTGCTGCTTCGCCGGATCGGCGTCACGCGCACGCGCATGCACGTCGCGATGACATTGACGGCTGATACCGAGCGTTTCATGCGCGCAATCGGGGCTGGCCACCAAGGACTTCGGCCCGGCGTCGAAGGCGGGTGAGGCGATGACGCACGGCTACACCCTGGCCTTCGTCGCCGCAGGCGCCATGTTCCTGTCCGGGACGGTGGTCGCGGCACTGGCCGCCAACGCGCGCCGGCGGCAGCACACCAAGGGCGCGGCCGTCCACATGAGCTGACCTCACCAAGGAGGCGGCCCCTTCCACAAGGGCCGCACCGCTACCTAGGGTCGCGGCCCGGCAGACAGCCACACGGGCCGAATCCCGACACAGCCACGACAACGACGTACGGCGCGAGGCGTTGAACCGCGATGCCTCGCGCCGTACCGGAGCGGACACACACCATGACCAACCCACAACACTCTCAACCGGCACACCGGTCCGAACCCCCGCAGCCGACCGGGCCCCCTGTGGCCGTCACTCGGGCCTTCGCCCTGCTGGGCAGACGCTGGAACGGCCTGATCATCGCAGCCCTGGCCAAAGGCCCGGCCGACTTCGCCCAGGTTCGCGAGCGCGTCCCCGGCATCAGCGACCGCATGCTCGCCCAGCGCCTCCAGGAACTGACCGCGGTCGACCTCGTTGCCCGAAACGTCCAGCCCGGCCCGTCGTCGCGAACCCATTTCGCACTCTCTCCGCACGGCAACGCCTTCCTCATCCCCCTAGCCGCCTTGCTCGTGTGGGCGGAGGACCACCTTCCAGCGAGCGACTCACCAGCGTCGGATCGACCGGCCACGCCAGACCCCTGACTTCCCTTTCCATGCCGGTACACCGCTGCCGTGGGGGGCGCGGATGCGGTCCAGGACCGGGATCATCTGGGGCGCGTCGCCCCACTGGCCCGGTGTGATCAGCAGTGCCAGCGGGCGGCGTCTGCCCTCTCCAACGAGGTGGATCTTGGTTGTCGGGCCACCGCGTGAGCGGCCCGGGGCCTCATCCTCCCGGTGCTGGGCAGGGTGGGACCGTCTGCCGGTCACCCGGGGCGGTCCGAAGCGGGCACCGGCCCCGTGCTGATGAACCCGGCACACGGTGGAGTCCAGGCTCACCATGGACAGTCGATGCGTCCCTCGGTATCAGCGTCAGCTTGCAGGGCCCCTGGTCTTCACCTACCTGGTGAGTCCCGCGATGGCCGTTCCATGTCCCGCACCTCGCCCAACCAACCGTCCGCGGGCAGAGCGCAGGGATAAAAGCGGAGCTTAGGGCTGCGATTGACCTTCTCGGCCCGGCACCCGACGCAGTCCCGCTGTCTCTTGCCCATGCTTCGACCCCACCTGGATGGACGAAGACCTTCACTGATCCGCCGGCTCTGCGCGGCGATCGTGGACCGGCTCACCTTCGGCGGCAACATCATCGAGACCGGCACCGATTCCTACCGCCTCGCCCACACCAAGAACCAGCAGGGCAAAGGCTGACCCTACGCATCAGGACCCGAAACTACCGGCCCGGGCTCCCACCCACGCGAGCCAGCACGTCGTCGGCCAACTCCTTCGGGGTCAGCTCGCCGTCCAGGAACACGGTGTCACTGGGCAGCGTGTTCATCGCGGCCGTGCACGGCTCGATCCTGGCCTTGCACCACTGCCGGACCCGCTCATCCTGCTCGGGATGGTCCGGCGTGAAGCTCCGTCCGTCGATCCGCTTCACCAAGACCTCCTCGGAGACCTTGAGGAAGAAGTGGTGGACCGCGGCCCCCGCGTCCTTCAACGCACCGAAAATCTCTTCGACATACCCTGGGTTGACCAACGTCATGGGGACGAGGACGGGCCTCTGGTATTCCTCGACGAGTCCCACCGCCAGGTTCGCGACCTGCCGTCGCCACAACCGCAGATCCTGGAAATCGCCAGTGGGGACCTCCACGATCTCGCGCAGCGCATAGCCGACCATCTCCGGGTCATAGACCAGCGCCTCGGGCCAACGCGGACGCAGTTCGTCGACCAACGTGGTCTTCCCGCTGCCGAACGCGCCGTTCACCCAGACGATCACACGCATCTCCCCGTCACCGATGCCCTCATCGGGCACAACCGTCCCCAGAGCCACACACCGCGACGCACGGGTGGGGCCAAATCACACTGACAGATCATGCCCGAACGATCGCTAAGTGGAGCCGAAACCCACTAACAGCGGGCGACTTCCCGGTTCGTCAGGGCCACCAAGCCCCTGACCGGCGCGGTCGCCCAGCACACCGCTCAATGCTGCAACCGATGTTGCACCGGGGCGCCTTGCCGATTCGGAGCCTGGGAGCGAAACCGGTTGCGCAACGAAAGGTTGCGTTAATGGGGTGCGCCGGATACGCTGACGTGCAACCGTCAGTTGCGTTGAGGTCAGGAGGGTCACATGGAGTACGGAAGCATCGAGCGGGAGCTCCGCATTGACGCCACCCCCGAGGTGGTCTACGAGGTGATCAGCTCTCCGGAGCACCTGCGCGAGTGGTGGCCCGACGACGCCGAGCTCGACCCGGTCCCCGGCGCCACCGGCGCAGTCACCTTCGGCGACCCGGCCTCGCCGGACGCAAAGGTTGAGCCGCTCACCGTCCTGGAGGCTGACCCGCCCCGCCGGTTCGCGTTCCGCTGGGTGTACGACGAGGGCGAGTCGGCTGCGCCAGGCAACTCCCTCCTCGTCACCTTCGACCTCGTTCCGTCCGGTGACGGCACACTGCTGCGCTTTGCGGAGACCGGCTTCCGTGAGCGCGGGTGGGAGACCGCCGTGCTGGAGGAGGCCTACCTCGACCACGTCCGCGGCTGGGACCTCTTCCTCCCGCGCCTCGTCACCTATGCCGACAGGCTGGTCACGCGGCCGTGAGTACTGCGATCGATGACGATCTCTGGTCCGCGGTCGGCGACCCGACCCGGCGACGGATGCTCGACCTGCTCCTCGCCGACGGAGGCGGTACGGCGACCACGCTCAGCGAGCGGCTGCCCGTCACCCGGCAGGCGGTCGCCAAGCACCTCGGTGTGCTGGACCGCGTCGGCCTGGTGCACGTGACGCCGGCGGGGCGCGCGCGCCGCTACGAGGTGGACGAGGCCCAGCTCGCCCGTGCGGTCGCGCAGCTGTCCGCGGTCGGCGCGACCTGGGACGCCCGGCTGCAGCGGATCAAGCGGATCGCCGAGCGGATCCAGAGCAGCAAGCCGGGCTGACCGCACCCCCACACTCGCAACTCGCCGCCACGTCCGTGGCGGCGACGGGCGACCGCACCCTGAAGCGGGCGCGCACACCCGGAAACCGAGGAAGAGGAAACGAGCTGGTGGACATCCCGCACCGGTTGCGCCCCGGCTGGTCGAGATCGGCAGGGGACGGCCCGTGCCGAGCGACGTCCGGGTCAGCACCTGGCACTGGATCCCGCAACCACTCATCAATGGGCACGAAGAGACAAGGATCCGATCACTCATGACGACACAAACACCGGGCAGCCACGAAATGAGCACGGCGCGCACCGAGCGCGGCTACTCGACGTCGTACCCGGTCGAGCAGTCACCGGAGGAGGTCTTCGCCGCCATCCTGGACGTCCGCGCCTGGTGGACGGGCCAGATCGAGGGGCGTGCCGACGAGCTGGGTGCCGAGTTCACCTACCGGCATCCACCCCAGCACTACAGCCTCCAGCGCGTGGTCGAGCTCGAGCCGGGCCGCCGCGTGGTCTGGCGGGTCACCGACAGCCACCTGGCCTTCGTCTCGGAGCCGGGCGAGTGGACCGGCAGCGAGATCGTGTTCGACATCGTGCCCGCGGCCGGCGGCACCGAGCTGCGGTTCACCCACGTCGGCCTGGTGCCAGACGTCGAGTGCTTCGGCGCGTGCTCCACGGCCTGGCTGCACTACGTCAACGGCAGCCTGCGCAGCCTGATCACCACGGGAGAGGGCCTGCCCGATCCGTGGTGACCTGCGGCCGGGCGTGCGGCGCCACCGAAGGGCGTGTCTCATTAAGCGGTGTGTTGCAGGTCATGGGTCTGGTGTACGTGGACGTCGGCGTGCACGGGCTGGTCAAGGGCGGATGACTCTCGCGTAGGTCATCGGTCAGCGGGCGACTTCCCGGTTCGTCAGGACCAGCAGGGCCCTCACCAGGGCGGTCGCCCATTTCGGGTTGGTGCGTACCTTGCCGAGCACGCGCCAGACGCCTCACGTTGCCAACGCGTTAAGCTGCCGCGGCGAGTTCAGTGGGGAAGGCGGTTCGTTCATCGAACAGGTCTCGCCTCTGAAGGCAGTGATAGAGCTGCCCGAGCATGCGATTGAACAGGTGCCGAAGGGCGGCCGCGTGCCAGTCACCGTGCTCGTTGCGACGTCGGCGATAGTGGGCCTTGGCCCCGGTTGATCCGTTTCGAGCGGCGAAGGCCCACAGGTACCCGGTGTGGTTGAGCCGGTCGTTCTTCACCCAGCGGCGCGTGATGCTCGACCTCTTGCCGGAGGCGCGGGTGATGGGCGAGGAGTCGGCGTACGCCTTCAGCCCCCGGGCATCGGCGAAGCGGGTGCGATCGTCCCCGATCTCGGCCAGGATCCGGGCGGCGAGCTGGATGCCGAGCCCGGGGAAGCTCAGCAGTATCTCCGCGTCCGGGTGTTGAAGGAACGCCTCTTCCACCGCTTCGGCGAGCTGGTCGGCGGCGGTGCAGGCGGCCTCCAGCTGGAGCAGGACGGCAAGCGTCTGCTTGCCGAGCGCGTCCGCGACGAGGGGAGGCTGGTGGGCCCACTCGGCGCGCAGGACATCGCGCAGACGCTCGGCCTCGGCAGCGATGCCGCGCTTGCGGCCTGCGCGCTTGAGGACGGCCTGCAGCTGGGCGCGGGTCAGCCGAGCGGCCTGGGACGGAGTCGGTGCGGCCCTCAACAGCTCGCGAGCCTCGGGGCGGCACAGACCGTTGGTCCAGGCGGCGACGGCTTCCAAGGCGGCCGGGTAGTACTCACGCAGCAGGGACCGGAGCTGGTTGGCGATCTGCTGGCGGTTCCACAAAGCGTCCTGCTGGGCACGGGCGAGGACAGCGATTGCGCGGCCGAGGTCGGAGTCGGCGGGTAGGGGCCGGTGGGCGTGCATGTCGGTGCGCAGAATGTTCGCCAGGACCAGGGCGTCGCCGGGGTCGGACTTCTTGCGCGAGACACTGTGCCGGTCGCGATACCGGGCTGCGGACAGCGGATTGATCACGAACACCTGCCGCTTGCCCTGCCGCAGCATCGCGACCAGCAGGCCGCGGGAAGTCTCGATCGCGATCGGGATCGGATTCTCCTCACTGTCGCCGTGCTCGGCGAGCAGTTCCAGCAGTACCTGGTAGCCGGCGACGTCGTCGGTGATGTGCCGCTTGGCGGCTAACGCGCCGGTGTCGTCGACCAAGGCGACGTCGTGCGTGCGTTCCGCCCAGTCGATTCCGCAGTAGAGCACGATGGTTCCTTCCCGATGTGTTGGTGTTTGCACTGGTCACGAGCGCATGCGGGCCACGCGTCGCACTAATCCCAGGCATCAGCCGCAGTGCAGCCGTGCCTCCACCTCACGAGCCGTTTGTGGCACCAGCGCATTCCACGGGCCTCGGTCTGCGCGGGAGCTCGAACGGCTCGGGCGTCTCAAGAGGCCACCGCGGAGTGGGCTCGCCCCACCAACACCAACGAGTGGCAGGGGTGATGTGACGTCGATGCTGGATGTCACCGGTCTGGCGAGAGGCGTCAAGGCCCGTTCTTCAGAAGGCATCCATCCAGCACTCGACTCGAACGCCCGAGGAACCACGAGGCTCGCTCGGGATGTTCTTAGCAAGGGATTAGTTCTTCAGGTGGGCCACCTCGAGATCGCCGTCAAGTACGTGCAAGCCGCGCACCCGGACAGGGCGCTGCCCCGGATCCGCTGACTGGGCGGACCGCCCACTGCCATCCTGGCGCAGTGGAAGACATCGACCATGCCTTCGGCCTGTCACTGCCGGAGCCGACGCTCGCCGCGCCCACCTCGGACCCCGTGCACCTTCCGATCACGAACCCAACGTATGGCCAGGGTTGCTTGCCGCCGCCCGTTGCCCACGTCCAACACCGAAGAGCGGGGCCTGGATTGGCGGCGGTGAGCGCGACGGTTCCATGACCGGTGGGCGTGGTTCGGTGTCAGAGGGTTCGGGCCGCAGCGGCGTCGCGGAGGAGTCCGGCGAAGGTCAGGGCGGCGGGGGTGAGCGAGTGGTCGGCCATGCGAACCAGGAGGATACGGCGGATGGGGGCCGGCGGCTGCAGGGGCAGGACGTTGACGCCGGGTCGGATGCCCTCCAGGGCCAGGGTGGGGGCGAGCGCGACGCCGATGCCGGCGGCGACCATGGCCTGGGCTTCCTGGTAGTCGTGGGCCTCGTAGGCGATGTGGGGCTCGAAGCCGACGGCGCGGCAGCCGCGGACGAGGGCTTCGGCCACCGGGTGATGTTCGGCGCGGGTGATCCAGGGGTCGTGTGCGAAGTCGGCGAGTGAGGCGGCGTCGCGGCCGGCGAGTGGATGGTGGTCGCTGACGAGAAGGGCTGGCGGGTCATCGAGGAGAGGGGTGATGACGATGTCCTCCCTGTCGATTCGGCTCCAGTCGTAGTCCCACATCAGCGACATTTCGATCTCCCGGTTCTCCAGCATCGTCCAGAGTCCGGCAATGCGGGCGCTGCGGACGGTCAGCCGTACGTCGGGGTGGGCGTCCCGGAAGGCGATCACGGCCTGCGGAAGGAGCGAGGCGCCGACGGTGGGGAAGGTGCCGATGCGCAGGGTGCCCGCGCGCAGGCCGGCGTAGTCGGCGAGTTCGTTTTCCGCGGCCTGCAGTTCGCGTGCGATCCGTTGCCCTCGCTCGGCCAGCGCCCGTCCGGCGTCGGTGAGGGTGACGCCCCGGGCGTGGCGTTCCAGCAGGGGCTGGCCTGCCTCTGCTTCCAGGCGGCTGATCTGCTGCGATACCGCTGACGGGGTGTAGTTGAGGGCGCGGGCTGTCGCGGTCACCGAGCCGCGCCGGGCGACCTCCGTGAACAGCAGGATGCGCCGGACGTCGAGCATGCCGCCACCTTCAGCGTTCACTTGAGCTTAATAGCCATGCAGATTTCCGAGATTGTACTTCACGCTGCCGTAACCCACCGTGGAGGACACCACGCACGGCGAGACCGTCGGTGGGCTTCCCCTTCCATGTCTGTGAGGAGTCAGTTGTGCTGCGTCTGCAGGGCGAGATGATCCGCGGAGGAACCAGCAAGTGCTGGATCTTCGACCACCGCGGCGTGGCCGCCACGGGCGTGGACGTCGATGCCCTGCTGCTCGCCGCCTTCAACGCCGCCGACCCCCGCCAGATCGACGGCGTGGGCGGCGCTTCCTCCACCACCTCCAAGGCCGCCGTCGTACAGGCGTCGACCCAGGCCGGCGTGGATGTCGAGTACGCCTTCGCGCAGGTCGGGATCGGCGACGAGCGCGTGGAGTGGGCCAGCAACTGCGGCAACTGCGCCACCGCCGTGGCCCTGTACGCCGTCCACCACGATCTCGTGCCGATCGCGTCGGACACCACCACCGTCCGCATGCTCAACGTCAACACCGGGGCCCGCCTCACCGGCACGATCCCCACCCCCGCGGGCGTGGCCCCGGAGGAGGGCACGGCCGTGGTGCCGGGTACCTCGGCGCCGGGCGTGCCGGTCCTGCTCGGGTTTCAGGACCCGGCGGGCTCGACGACCGGCCGCGCACTGCCGACCGGCCGGGCACTGGACGAGCTGACCGGCCCGGACGGTCCCGTCGAGGCATCCCTGGTGGACGCCGGCGCGCCGGCCGCGCTGTTCGAGGCCAAGGCGTTCGGCCTCGACGGCACGGAATCCCTCACCGCGTTCGCCACCGCAGTGCCCGCGCTGACACTGCTGCGCCGCCAGGCAGCGCTGGCCATGGGTCTGGCCCGCGAGGGCGATCCGGTCAGCCACGCGGTGCCGAAGGTGGGCATCGTCGCCCGGCCCGCCCCTTATCGCACCACACAGGGCATACTCGTCAACCAGGACGAGTACGACCTGGCCGTGCGCATGGTCTCCATGCACGCCCCGCACCCGGCGATCGGCCTGACCTCCGCCGTGGCCCTGGCCACGGCCGCCGCCACCCCTGGCACCCTCGCCCACCGCGTCGCCCGGCAGACCGCCGACGGCACGCTGCGCCTGGGCACCCCCGCCGGCGTGGTCACCACCCAAGCCGTCCCCGCACCGGACGGCGCGTCCCCCACGGTGCTCCTGCACCGCGCCGCCCGGCGTATCGCCCGAGCCGAACTCCTCGTTCCCGTCCTGGAAGGACGCCCCGCATGAGCCGCAACGACGCCGCCCCGGGTACCGTCACCGCACCACCGGGCCGCATCCGCCGGATGCTGTCCCACCTCTACATCCAGTGCCTGATCGCCGTCCTCCTCGGCGCCGCCGTGGGCGGGCTGTGGCCGTCCGTCGGCGCTGACCTCAAGCCGCTCGGCGACGGCTTCATCGCGCTGGTGAAGATGTTCATCGCGCCGATCATCTTCTGCACGGTCGTCCACGGCATCGCCTCCATGGGCAACGCCCGCGCGGTCGGCCGCGTGAGCCTGAAGGCTCTGGTCTACTTCGAGGTGCTGACCACCGTGGCCATGGTGATCGGCCTGGTCGTCGTCAACGTTGTCAAGCCGGGCAGCGGTCTGCACGTCGACCTCTCGACCCTGTCCACCAAGGGCCTGCCGCCGGAGGCGACCGCGGCCCACGAGGGCTTCGCCGCCTTCGTCCTCGCCATCATCCCGGCCACCCTGGTCAGCGCCCTGACCGGCAACGAGATCCTGCCGGTGCTGCTGGTGTCGGTGCTGTTCGGATTCGGCCTGCACGCCAGCGGAGAGGCCGGCCTGAGCATCGCCCGGGGCATCGAGAAGTTCTCCACGGTCCTGTTCACGCTCATCCGCTGGATCATGCGGCTCGCCCCCATCGGCGCGTTCGGCTCAATGGCCTTCACCATCGGCAACTACGGCCTGGGCACCCTGCGCCATCTGGCCCTGCTGGTCGGCTCGTTCTGGCTGACCGCCCTCTTCTTCGTCCTGGTCGTCCTCGGGAGCGTGATGCGCCTGAACGGACTGCGGCTGCTGCCCTTCCTGCGCTACATCAAGGAAGAATTGCTGATCGTCCTGGGCACCTCCTCCACCGAGCCCGTCCTGCCGCGCATGATGGCCAAGCTCCAGCACGTGGGCGCCTCGAAACCGGTCGTCGGCATCACGCTGCCCGCCGGGTACTCCTTCAACCTCGACGGCACCGCCATCTACCTGACCATGGGCTCGGTCTTCCTCGCCCAGGCTCTCGGCATCGACCTCAGCCTCACCCAGCAGCTGGCCATGCTCGCCGTCATGCTGCTCACCTCCAAGGGCGCCGCAGGCGTCACCGGCTCCGGCTTCATCGCCCTGGCCGCCACCCTCAGCGCTGTCCCGCACGTCCCGGTCGCCGCCCTCGCGCTGATCTTCGGCATCGACCGGTTCATGTCCGAAGCCCGCGCCCTGACCAGCCTGGTCGGCAACGGCGTCGCCACTCTGGCCGTCGCCCGGTGGGAGGGCGAGCTGGACGAGGACCGCGCCAAGGCCGTCCTGCGCGGAGAGATCCCCTACGCCCCCACCCCCGCTCCTTCTGCGGTGACAGCCGAGCCCGATCCGAAGCAGACGCCCGCACCCGAGGCGATGCCCGAACCAACCCGCGACCCGGTCCCCGCGGCAAGCTGATATTGCGTGGGCGGGTCGGCCCAGAGCAGATGCTCCGGGCCGACCCGCCCACGTCTCAACAGGACGTCGTACTCGCCGTCCGGGCTGATCAGGAACGTCTGGCCTCCGGTACGCCCAGTCTTCCAACCGCCGATCAAGTCCGGCGAACGCCGCGCAGAACTCCCGCGGAGTCTGCCGTTTCGGTGATCAGGGATCCGCGGATTTCCCGGCGTGAGCGAGGTACCTGTCCGTACGATCCGGGCGGGAGGTGCGTCAGGTGGCCAGGGATGCGGAACCGGACCTTCATGGGCTGATCACGGCCCGCAGGGCCGAACTGGAACTGCAGGCAGAGAAGTTGAGCCAGCAGCTTCAAGAGGTGCGCGACGAGCTCGAGGAACTCACCGTCGCCGAGCGGGTCGCGCGTCGGCTGGCCGAGCGGGGCTGGCTGCGCAAGCTGGCCGACGGGAAGTTCACCGCCACGCTGTGAGGGTGGTCCAGCAACGGCATACAGCCCGGGCCGTAACGCCGATGCCCCCGGCGGCAGTTGATACATCATGTCAAAGAAAACCAGCCCCGCCGGGGGCACTGAGACGGTTGTCTACCAGTCCAGTCTGCAGCTGTCCACGGCCACCCTGACCTTCCTCGGCGACCTGCTCCGCGGCCATCTGAAGAAGATCCGCTCCCGGTGGCGCAAGCTGCCGGCAGGGAAGATAGCCACGATCGCCCTCGCAGTTCTCCGCCATGACCAGCGGCTTGCCGACATGGCGGGCGGCAACCACATCTCCGCCACGACGGTGCGTCGTTGGGTCCTGGAGGTGATCGAACTGCTTGCCGCGCGGGCCCAGCGCCTGGAGCGCGCGCTGAAGAAAGTCATCCGAACGGGTGGCCACGTCGTCCTGATCGACGGCACGCTGATCCGCACCCGGCGCCGCACCGGAGCGGACAACCGCCGCAACTACAGCGGCAAACACAAGGCCCACGGCCTGCTCTTCCTCGCCCTCACCGACGACAAGGGCCGACTGCTGTGGCTGTCCGCGGCCCGCCCGGGACGCTCCTCGGAGATCACCACCGCCCGTTACAACAAGATCGTCGAGCGCCTGCGGGCCGTCGAGCTGGGTGCCATCGGTGACCTCGGCTTCGTCGGCCTGGACGACGACCCGGACAACCCCGTGGTCATCACCGGCTACAAAGCCGCCCGCACCAAGCCACTCATCCCTGCGAAGAAGCAGGTCAATAAGCTGATCGCGTCTGTCCGCGCGGTCTGCGAGCACGCCTTCGCGCACCTGAAGAACTGGCGAATCCTCACCAAGCTCCGCCTGCACGTCCGTCACGCCACCACGCTCCTTCGCGCCCTGCTCGTACTGACCAACATCGAGATCGCGCGTTGACAGACGATCTTGACGCCAGACAACCGCCCCCGACCAGCGCGAGTACACAACCCACCCCACACACCAGCCCCGTGACCAGCGAATTCAAGATGATGGATGTTCATTGAGCATTTTCAGCGTGGCCACTGATCGGGTGACGGTGGCAGGGTGAGAACGAGGTCCGCAACGGACAGGGCTTCCATGCCGTTGAGCTGTCCGGCAGAGCGCTGAGGGTGTTCAGCGCTACGGCAGCGTGCGGGGCCAGCAGTTGCCAGGCCGACCACGTCGGTGGGTCCTCGGGTGTCGCCGGTCTCCCCGGCGGCTTCTGCTGCGGCCTTCAGCAGGCGGGCGGCCAGTTCCGTAAAAGCCGGCAGGTCCGGGCCAGGTGCCGGGCGGCTGATGTCGCGTACCAGCGGGTGCAGCCGCGCGACCGGCAGCGCGTCCAGCCCGGCCGCGTAGTGCCAAGTCAGCTTGGCACTTCCTCCCGTCGCCGGTCATCGCCGGCTGTGGCGGGGATGGCGTTGTCGATGAGGACGGCGGCGATGGCGGCGGCGGTGGGGAAGGCGTCGGCGTTGAGGACCCGGGTGCGGGCCGCGGCGCCGTCGAGGAGCAGCGCGAGCTGCTCGCCGAGTTGTTCAGGGTCGGCGGCGCCGGCTTCGCGGGCGGTGTCGGCGAGCCGCGCGGCGACGGCTTTCTTGTAGTCGCGTGCGTACTGGGATGCGGGGTGCTGGGGGTCGTGGAGTTCGACGGCGGCGGCGATGTAGGGGCACAGGGGAGTGGTGGGGGGGATGTCGAAGGCGGCGAGGAGCCGTTCGCGGGGCGTGAGGTCGGTGCGGTCGAACACGCCGGACAGAACGGAGGGGTCGAACCGGCGCAGGTACTCGGCGACGAGTTCGTCCTTGCCGGTGAAGTGCTGGTAGGCCGTGCGCTTGGACACCTCGGCCGCCGCGCAGAGCTGGTCCATGCCGGTGCGGTTGATGCCCTGCTCGCGGAACAGCTGCTGGGACGCGCTGAGGATGCGCTCGCGGGCGCCCCGGCCGCGGCGGCGGCCCGTGGGGCCCTTCTCCAACTCCGTCATGGGTCCATGGTACCCCGGCCGGGTAACGACCGGTGTACATAGTTTGCGCCCCGGTCGCCCGGCCCGTACGGTACGTACACAGGGCGGTGTACATAACACCGTCGTCCCAGGTGCGCACGGCACCACCGACCCAAGGGAGCGACTATGGGAAAGCTCGACGGCAAGGTAGCGGTCATCACCGGCGGCACCACCGGCATGGCGCTGGCCGGCGCGAAGCTGTTCGTCGACGAGGGAGCGCACGTCTTCATCACCGGCCGCCGCCAGGACGCCCTGGACGAGGCCGTGAAGCAGATCGGCCGCAACGTCACCGGCGTCCAGGGCGACGCCGCCGACCTGGACGACCTGGACCGCCTGTACGACACCGTCAAGCGGGAGAAGGGCAGCCTTGACGTGCTGTGGGCCAGCGCCGGCGGCGGCGAGCCTGCCCGGCTCGGCGAGATCACCGAGGCCCAGTTCGACACCTGGTTCGGGCTCAACGCCCGCGGCACCCTGTTCACCGTCCAGAAGGCCCTTCCGCTCTTCAACGACGGCGGTTCCATCCTCATGACCGGCTCCAACGCCTCCCTCGGCGCCTTCCCCGGCTGGAGCGTCTACGCCGGCAGCAAGGCCGTCCAGCAGGCCTGGGCCCGCATCTGGCTCAACGAGCTCAAGGACCGCCGCATCCGCGTCAACGTCCTGACCCCCGGCCAGGTCGCCACCGCCAAGCAGGAAGAACTCTTCGACGAGGCCACCAAGCGCCAGTTCGAGTCCCTCATCCCTCGCGGCCAGATGGGCCGCCCCGACGAAATCGCCACCGCCGCCCTCTTCCTCGCCTCCGACGACTCCAGCTACGTCAACGGCATGGAACTGGTCGCCGACGGCGGCACCACCGCCATTTGAACCGGACAACACACAACCAGGGCAGGACATCTCATGAGCAACATCAGCATCATCGGCACCGGAAACATGGCCCGCACCATCGGCGCGCGGGCGATAGCGGGCGGCAACACCGTCGAGGTCATGGGCCGCGATCAGTCCAAGGCCGCTGACCTGGCCAAGGCTCTCGGCGACGGCGTCACGACCGGAGAATGGGGCACCGCCCCGGCCGGGGACATCGTCATCGTGGCCCTGTTGTACAACGGTGTCGTGCCGGCCGTCGCCCAGTACGGAGACGCTCTCGCGGGCAAGGTCATCGTCGACATCAGCAATCCCTTCAATTCCGCGTTCGACGGGCTGGCCCACCGCGAGGAGACCTCGATCGCGCAGGAAGTTGCCAAAGCGGCCCCGGCCAGCGCCAGCGTGGTGAAGGCGTTCAACACCATCTTCCGCCATGTCCTGGCGAAAGGCCGGCCCGACGTCTTCATCGCTGGCGACAATGCGCAGGCCAAGGCAAGTGTGGAGGCGTTCATCGAGAGCCTCGGGCTGCGCCCGCTGGACGTCGGCGGCCTGAAAATGGCGCACTGGCTGGAAGGAGCGGGCGTGGTCACGGTAGGCCTCGCCAACCATGGGGTGGGGAACTTGGACTTCGCCCTCAGCATCACCGAACTTCCTGTCTGAGCAAACGGTTGATGGCGCCTTTTCAGAGCGGCCACCGATCGGGGGGACGGAGCTGGCGTGAGCCGGGGCGCAAGGGCTCCCGTGCTGTTGAGGGAGGTGTTCGAAGTCTCAACTCAGCAGCACAGGAGCCCTGTTGGTTCCCCATCCTGCCGCAATCGACCTCCCACACGCCTTGGTCGAGTGGGTCACGATGCTCATCGTCACCCATGAGGGTGACCGGCGGTACAAACTCCCGCCGCATTCCCGTGCGTTGGTCACACTCGTGTACCTGCGCCGCCACGACACCCTCGCGAGGATCGCCACGGCCTTCGGGATATCCGTCGGCACCGCCCACGCCTACGTCACCACCGTCACCGGCCTGCTCGCCGACCGGGCCCCGGGCCTGCTGAAGACGCTGCGCGACCAAGTGACCGTCTCCAGGGCCGGGCACCGCTGGTACGCCTCGGTGCTGTGCAAGGTCACCGCGGAGTTGCCGGAGCGGCCGACGCGGCGGCAGCAGGAGCGCGGCCGCGTCGGCGTCGACCTGGGCGTCAAACACCTCGCAGTCCTCTCCCAGCCCCTCGAATCCGGCGACTCGACCACGGCGTTCGTCGCCAACCCTCGGCACGTGCGCCAAGCCGAGCACCGGGTCTCCAAGGCCCAGCGGGCCCTGGCCCGTACTGAGAAGGGATCGGCGCGGCGGGAGAAAGCGCGGCGGAGGGTGGGCCGGCTGCACCACGAGGTGACCGTGCGCCGCAGCACCGTGCTGCACGCCCTGACCAAGCAGCTCGCCACCCGCTTCGCCGACATCGCCATCGAGGACCTCAACGTCGCCGGGATGACCCGCACCGCACGTGGCACCCTCGACAAGCCCGGCCGCCGCGTCAAGCAGAAGGCCGGCCTCAACCGGTCCATCCTGGACGCCTCACCCGGCGAGCTCCGCCGCCAGCTCACCTACAAGACTCGCTGGTACGGCTCCACCCTCGCGGTCCTGGACCGCTGGTGGCCGTCCAGCAAGACCTGCTCCGCCTGCGGATGGCAAAACCCAAGCCTCACGCTCGCGGACAGGACGTTCCACTGCACCAACTGCACCCTCACGATCGACCGGGACCTCAACGCCGCGCGGAACATCGCCCGCCACGCCGTCCCCGTCGACCGGCCTGTCGCCCCTGGTAGAGGGGAGACACAAAACGCCCGCGGAGCCCCCGTAAGACCGCCCAGCCCACCGGCCGGGCGGCAGGAGGCGATGAAACGGGAAGACACTGGCCCACCCGGGCCGGTGCCACCTCAGCGGAGCGAGCCGCTGACGCTCTTCACACTCAACGACCTCGGACACGAAACGGCAAACCGACCATAGAGTCGCAGGCCAAACAGTGTCCGAGCCGTACCCGCGGAGAGCGACCGGCCCCCGTCGAGGCGTTGATGCCGCTGCGGCTGTCCGAGCCGTACCCGCGGAGAGCGACCGAGGGCATGACGAAGGGCCTCTTTGGCACTGCGGTCCGAGCCGTACACGCGGAGAGCTACGTCCCGCCGGCTTCCGGGCTGTTGCTTGGGCAAGCAGCACCTTGAGTCTTGTGTGACCACCCGGGCGGGCTCGTGCGCGCCGATGGCACGCAGGCGATAACCCGCGTCGGTGACGCGGCCGTGGTAACGCCTGTGCGCCTTCGCGCCTGCACCCCGCGCGGTAGTGCGACAGCCCGGTAGGGCAGCATCTGCTCAGCTGCCGCCTGACCTGAGGGGTCACCATGCGTTCCGTCCGCTGTACCGCGTCGACCGTGCTGCTCGCCACGGTGTTCCTGGCGGGCTGCTCATCCGTCTCGCTCGGCACCTCCGACTCGTCCTCAAGCAGCTCCCCGGCGCCGGGGCCTTCGGGCACGAGCGCCCAGGGCGGAGGCTCGGGGCTGGCGATCGCGGTGGGGGCGGGCCCGCAGAAGACGTACACCGTGCAGAGGCAGCCTGCGGCAGGCAGCTGTCACTACCGGTATGAGAAGGGCGAACCGCTGGAGGACCCGAAGTGCACGCCGGGCGCGATCTCCCTGGCGGTCACCCAGTCGAACCTGGCGTCGACGATCTGCCGCAAGGGCGGCTATACCTCCAGCATCCGTCCCTCGACGTCGGTCACCGGCAAGGAGAAGGAGCTGAACGCCGCCTCCTACGGCTTCACCGGCAGCATGCGGGATGCCGAGTATGACCATCTGTTATCCGGCGTTGCAGCGACAGCGTGCCTTGTTTGACCTTGTCAGCCGTCAGCGGCATGCCGCTGACGTGAGGTCAGCGATCCGCCGCGTCCGCCTGTCGGCTCGTGTTCGGTGCCAGGTGGCTGCGGAAGAAGTCGGTGGCTGCGGCCGAGGCTTGAGCGAACTCGGTGGTGTACGGGCTGAAGTGCCCGCCGGAGAGCATCACCAGCTCTTTGGGATGCAGCGCCCGGTTGTAGGCGGCGAGAGCGGTGTCGGTGAGGCTGACGGTGTCCTGCTTCCCGACGATCATCAGCAGCGGGGTGGGGGAGACGCGGTCGACGAACGTGCCCGGCTCGTACATACGCGCCTTGCGGGTGGAGCGGACGGTGATGGAGTTGTCCCAGCGGGTGCCCTCGGGGAGCTCCTGGAGGTAGTAATTGACGGCGTCCGGAGCCCGGTAGGAGGCGGCGACGGCTGGGTCGGCGCTGACCAGGGCCTGGGTGTGCGGTGGTTCACCGGCCAGTTGGGCGCGTTCGTCGGCGTCGAGGGCGGCTTCCAGGGCGGGGAGGTTGTCGGGGGCGACGCGGCGCCTGGACTGTTCGAAGCCGCTGATGGTGGGTACCTGGGCGACGACGGCCTTCAGGCGGCGGTCGGTGGCGCCGAGCACGAGGGCGTGTCCGCCGGCGTAGCTGGATCCCCACAGGCCGATGCGGTCGGCGTCGACTTCGGGGCGGGCTTCCAGATAGGTGAGGGCGCGCCGCCAGTCCTCGATCTGCCGCCAGGGGTCGATGTCCTGGCGCGGGGTGCCGTCGCTGGCGCCGAAGGTGCGGTGGTCGTGGACCAGGACGGCGAAGCCGGCCCCGGTGAAGAGGTCGGCGAGGCGCAGGAGCGTCTGTTCTTTCACTGCGCCGTACCCGTGGGCCATGGTGATCGCGGGATGCGGGCCAGGTCCGTCGGGAAGAGAGAGCCTTCCGCGCAGGATCAGGCCGTCGGGGGCCGGGAACTCGACGTCGAGGTGGGTGGGCTGGCTCATGATTGCGTCTTCCGGGTCGGGGTGGAGCTGTGTCAGCGTGCAGGGACGGGCAGGAGGCGGTAGGCGTCCTGGTACGTGACTACGCGGCCGGCGGTGGGCGGCGCGAAGTGAGTGCCCAGGACGAGGGTGTTGGTGCCGGCGAGCGAGGCGAGCACTCGGCGGCGCGTGGCTTCGGCCTGCTGCGGGTCGATGTCGACGCGGGAGCCGATGGTGGGGTGGGAGAGCTGGACCGGGTGGTGGATGCAGTCGCCGGTGATCAGCGCCGTTTCCCGCTGGCTGATGAGCTCGACGGCGATATGGCCGGGGGTGTGACCGGGGGTGGGCAGCAGCCGCAGGCCGGGCGCGATCACGGCACCCTCGGGCGGGACGTCGACGAGGTCCAGCAGGCCCGCTTGCTCGACCGGCAGGACCGAGTCGCGGAACATCTCCTTGCGGGCCTCGTCCATGTCGTAGCCGGCCCAGAACTCCCGCTCGCTGCGGGAGGTGATGTAGCGGGCGTGGGGAAAGGTGGGGATCCACCGGGCGTCCACCTCCTGGGTGTTCCAGCCGACGTGGTCGGCGTGGAGGTGGGTGAGGATCACCAGGTCGACGGAGTCCGGGTGGAAGCCGCCGGCTGTGAGGCGCTCCAGGAAGTCGGTCTGTAGGTTGTGCCAGGCCGGGTTGGCCCGCTGCTTGCCGTTGCCGATACCGGTGTCGACGAGGACGCGCAGCCCGCCGACGACAAACGCGAAGCTGTGGCTGTCGATGTGCAGGATGCCTTCGTCGTCGGCGAAGTGGGGGCGCAGCCAGTCCTGGCCGGCCACAACCTCAGGAGTGGCCTCGGGCAGGAGCCATGGCCCGGTCGCCGGCGGCAGGAGGATCTCGCCGACGCGATGGACATTGAGGTCGCCCACGACCCAGGAAGGGACGGGGGTAGCGGGGGGAGGCTGCATAGCCGTCATTTCCTTTGCTCTCTTCAGCGGAGATGGTCGTCCGCGCGGTGGGTTGCCGCTGCTGGCCGACCGCCACGCCGCAGTCGCCGACCACATCCACTCAGTTCTTATCGGGCATGACCTCCTCCTTGGAGGAGTCAGGCGACGGCACGGCCCGCGGGGACGTCGTACGCGTTGAGCAGGGTGCCGAGCGCCACGTAGTGGATGACGATGAACACCACGGTGTCGAAGCCCGGCTGGCCGAGCCGGGCGACGTCGGCGGCGAGCAGTTCGTCCTCGCTTAGGCCGGCCGGGCGGGCGTGCGTCGGCGCTCAGCGCCGCCACCTGATCCGGGCGCAGGCCCGCCCGCGCGGCCCGCGGGATCGAGGTCAGGCGGCGAGCAGGGTGTCGAGCCAGTCGAAGGTGCGCTGGTGGAACAGGAACATCGCGCCCTCGTGGCAGTGCTCGCCTGCGCCTTCGTCCTCACGGAAGGTGATCAGCTCCTTCTTGCAGGTCAGCTCGGCGAACAGCTGCTGCGGCTGCCCCTTGAAGAACTGGTCGTTCTCGGCATCGAGAACGAGCGTCGGGCAGGTGATGCGGTCGGCGATACCCGCCATGGTGTACGCCTCGGTCGCCTTGACCATCTCGTCGAGACCGGACACGCCGAGGGTCCAGCGGCCGTTGCGCACGATCCACCGCACCTGGGTGTTGTGCGCCATCAACACCTCGATGCCGCCGGGCATCGAGGCTGCACGGTCGGCGAGTGCGGCGACGACTTCGTGGAAGTCCCAGGTGCCGTCGTGCAGCACGCACGCGGCGAGGCGGTGCTCGAAGGCGGCCGCCCGCGCGGCGAGGTAGCCGCCGAGGCTCGTGCCGACCAGCACGAGCCGCTCGGCATCCACCTCGGGCACGGTGAGCGCGAAGTCGACGACCGGGGTGACCACGGCCTCCCAGTCCGGCCTGAAGTGCAGGCCCTGCTCGCGGACGGTGCTGCCCTGGCCGGGGCCGTCGAACGCGATGACGTTGTAGCCGCGCCGCAGCGCGCCCGCGGCCAGTGCGAAGTAGTTCTCCTCGAGGGTGGAGTCGTACCCGCCGTGGTAGATGAGGGTCGGGCGCGGGGTGCCCGAGTCGTCGACGAGGAACAGGTAGCCGGGAAGCGTGGTGTCCTCGTACGGGATGCGCAGGGCGCGGGCCGGGGTGTCGAGCAGGGCGGCCGCGTCGGCGAACGTCTGCTGGGAGGCCTTGGCCAGCCGCGCCGACTCGGCGTCAGCGGCGGGATCCTCGCGGCGGTAGAAGTCGGCGGTCCGGTAGTAGTTGGACGCGCGCAGCAGCGCCTCCCGGGCGCTGACCCGGTGGCCGGCGGCCAGCGCGTCCCGGCCGGTGCGCTCGATGCGCGCCGCCGTCGCGGCCCACTGGGCCGACCAGGCCTCCTCATCTCCCTCCGGGATCTGCCGGCAGGTGACCAGGACCTCGCCCAGGTCGGCGCCGGCGTAGGCGGCGTAGCCCGCGGCGCGCAGTGCCTCGAAGGAGAAGGACTCGTCGTCGTAGAGGAATTTCATCGTGGGCTCCCTTCCGAGAATGGAACGGAACGGATGCGTTCCGTCTTGTTCGCAAGACTAGCACATGGAACGCCACCGTTCCGTTCGCTATGCTGGGGAGCATGACAGCGGAGCAGAAGAAGGGCCGGCCGGCGACCGGCGGGGCGGTCCTGCGACAGCGGGTGACCGAGGCGATCACCGAGGCGGCCTTCACCGAACTCGCCGAGGCCGGGTATGCACGGTTGTCGATGGAGGCGGTGGCCCGGCGTGCCGGTGTGGGCAAGGCCGCGCTCTACCGGCGATGGCCCTCGAAGCAGGCGATGATCACCGAGCTGATCCGCGACAAGGTCACCGGCACACTCCCACACACGCCGGCCACTGGCGACTTGTACACCGACCTGCGCGAACTGCTCGCGACCTTCCGCAGACAACTCGCCAATCCGCTCCTTGCCCGGATCGGGACCGAACTGCTGGCCGAGTCCAGCCGCGACGGCGCCCTCGCGGAAATGCTCTACACGGAAGTGACCGCACCGCGACGGGCGGCGGCGCGCGCGATTCTGGAAGGCGCGATTGACCACGGTGATCTTCCATCCACGTTGGATCTGGAACTCGGCACCGACCTGCTCATCGCACCGCTCGTCTTCCGCATGCTGCTCATGCAGGACCGCGGCGACGACGACTACCTGGAAACACTCACTACCGCCACCGAGGCAGCACTGAAGGCAGCCGTCCGCTAGTTGACTTGCTCCTCGGGCTTCAACCCGAGGAGCAAGTCAAGGCCAGGCGGCATGATCAGGAAAGTCGGCCCTGGAGTCCTGCTGGCTCAGACACCAGGGGACCCGTGACCCGGCGGTAGGTTGGCGGGGCCCTATGGCCGTTCGGCTTCTGCTTGGGTGCTGGCCCTGGGTGCGGTTGTAGGACTCGATGGACGGTGGCCCGGCTGACGGAGAAGAACTCGGCGATGGTGTGCTCGCGGGTGGCGTGCTCCTTGACGAGGCCGGTCCGGCCAGCACCGCGGAACTTGCCGCATGTCATTGTAATAACTACTGTTACGACTGGAACCGGAGGAGCGAGGGAGGCGGAGTCCGACGTGAGCGCCAACAGCAGACTGACCATTGCGGCGCACGCCCTGACATGGATCGGGCTGTATCAGCGGCGCGGCCACGAGGTCGCCACCTCCGAGCAGATCGCGACGAGCGTCAACACCAACCCGGTGGTGATACGCCGCCTGCTGGGCGAGATGCGCAAGGCCGGCCTGGCTGATTCACGGCGGGGGGCGGGGGCGGGCTGGATGCTCGCGCGAGACCTGGCGGCGATCACCCTGCTCGACGTCTACCAGGCGATCGAACCGGGACCGGTCTTCGCCCTGCACCGCGCGACACCGGACCCCGAGTGCGTCGTGGGCCACGGCATTGGGCCGGCGATGACCGCCGTGTACGACGAGGTGGAGGCCACCCTGCGCAGGGAACTGGCCAAGACCACGCTGGAGGACGTGCTGCGGGACGTCCTGAAAGCCGCCTGACCTCGGGCCGTCAACTTCCCCCGACCGGGGGAGATTGCATTCTGCACTCATAAATGTAACAACAATGGTTACATCAAGGAATTGGAGAGTCTCATGGGACAGCTGGACGACAAGAACGCCCTCGTCACCGGGGCCTCCAGCGGCATCGGCCTGGCGATCGCCCGCCGTTTCGCCGCCGAGGGCGCGTCCGTCTACCTGACCGGGCGCCGCAAGGCCGCGCTGGACGCCGCCGTCGCGCAGGTCGGCGCCCGCGGCATCGCCATCCAGGGCGATGCCTCGGACCTCGGCGACCTCGACCGGCTCTTCACCGAGATCGCGAACCGCAGCGGCCGCCTGGACATTGTGGTGGCCAACGCCGGGGTCGGGGACTACGGCCCGCTCGGCGCGATCACCGAGGAGGAGTACGACCGCACTGCCTCGATCAATTTCAAGGGCACGGTCTTCACTGTCCAGAAGGCGCTGCCGCTGCTGACGGCCGGCGCCTCGGTGATGCTGCTCTCCTCCAGCTCGGCCCTGCGGGCCGCCCCGGGCCTGGGCGTCTACGCCGCCACCAAGGCCGCGATCCGCAGCCTCGCCCGCACCTGGGCCGCCGAGCTGGCCGGCCGCGGAATCCGCGTCAACGCCCTCACCCCCGGCCCTGTCGAGACCCCGTGCCTGGACGAGCTCCTCGCCGCTTTCCCGCACGGCGATCGGCCCACCGCGGCCGAGCTCGCCCCGCCGACCCCGCTCGGCCGCGCCGGCCGTCCCGACGAGGTCGCCGCCACCGCCCTCTACTTGGCCGGCGATCAAAGCAGTTTCACCACCGGCGCGGAACTATTCGTCGACGGCGGCGCCACACAGTTCTAGGCGGCACATCGCCGACGCGGGACGCATTCGACGCTCCAGGGCGTCTGAGCCGCGTACTTGCGACCGTCGCCAGGGCAACGGCTCGACACAACGACACAGCAAGGAGTGAGTCATGAAGAGCCGAATTCGGGTTCGCGCTGGTCGACCTTGGCGCGCTGCGTGAAGGCGGGGCGCGCATGCGGCTCGGCGGGCCGCTGAGCGGCCAGCACTTCCTGTTCCAGGGCTCAGGCCCGACCGACACCTGATGCAAACGAAGAGACAAAGGACAAGGACGATGGCAACAGATACTCAGACCTCGCGGACCGTGGCCGAGAAGTTTGTGGAGCGCCTCGGCAGGCAGGACCCCGACGGCATCCAGGAACTGTTCGCCGAGGAGATCGACTGGCACGTCCCGGGCAGTGACGCGCTGCCCTGGACCGGGCGCCGTAGCCGCCGGGAGGAGGTCGCGCCGTACTTCACCACGATGTGGCCGCACTTCGCGCAGGGCAGGAGCAAGGTCGTGCTGGAGCGCGTCATCGTCGACGGTGGTGACGTGGTGCTGCTGGCGGTCTTCACGCACACCGTCGTGGCCAGCGGCAAGGAGTTCACCACACCGGTGGCCATGCACCTGGTGGTCGAGGGCGGCCGGATCGTTCGCATGCACCTATACGAGGACACGTTGACCGTCGCCGAGGCGTTCAACGCCGGCTGAGCGGAGGGTACTCAGGGGCCCCGCGGCCCGGGGCGGCCCGGCCGGGCATGTACGTAGAGGGTCAGCCGAGATACGGCCGAAACGGATAGCAGAACTCGCCCCCGGCCGATCGCCGCCGGTTAGCACGGTGGGGTGGTCGGCCTTCGGCGATGACTGCCGATCAGGTCCCCCAGCGTCGCCAGGCCATCGGCCGGTGTCGCCTTGTCCACCAGCGTGCCACCCGCCGGGTCTCCCGCCGCCGGCGAACTCCAACGCGACCTCCAGCGCGAACTGACCTACGCCGGGCTCCGGGCCGCCGAGGCCAAGGGCTGGTCGCCCGCCTGCAGATGACGCCCGGCCAGCTGCTGGTCGACGCGGGCTGCGGCACAGGCGGGGTCGGCCTGTGGCTGGCCCGCGCCCTGTCCGTCCGTCTGGTGGGCTTCGACCTGGCGGCCGCCGCCATCACGCAGGCCACTTCCCGCACCACCGGGTTCGTCCCCGACGACCGTGCCGTCTTCCGCGTCGCCCAGCTGGAGGCCACCGGCCTGCCCGACGGCTGCGCCCACGGAGTGGTGTGCGTGGACGCCCTCTCCTTCGCCACCGACCGGGCCCGCGCGCTGCGCGAACTCGGCCGCCTCCTGGCGCCCGGCGGCCGCCTCACCCTCACCCGAGCGGTACGTCGCGACGCCGACCTGGACTTCGAACACCACGCCCGGGCCGCCGGGCTCGTCCTGGAGCACGTCGACGAACGCCCGGACGAACCCGCAACATGGGAGAGGGTGTTCCGGCTGTGGATCCGCCACACGGAGACCCTCACGCGCGAGCTTCGGTGACGTCGAAGCGCAGAACATGCTGGCCACCGCGACCCACAGGCTTCCTCTGCTGCCCGGACGGCACGCGGTCCTGCTGACGCTGCGGCGCCCCGCGACAGACCGCTCTGGAGGTGCTGCGGCCGATACGATGACCGGGCCCGGCCACCCCGACGGCAGCCGCGTACCGGACGAGAGGACCCAGCAGTGAGCGAGCACCGCCCCGCCCGTGCGGCGGTGTTCTCCGCCGGCTCCTGGGGCACTGCCGCGGCGACCATCCTCGCCGACGCCGGCACCAGCGTCCTCCTGCACGCCCGCCGCAGCGAGATCGCCGACGCGATCAACGCCCACCATCGCAACCCGGGCTACTTCCCGGACATGGAGCTGCCCGCCACGCTCACCGCCACGACCGACCCGGCGGCCGCGCTGGACGGCGCCGACTTCCTCGTGCTCTCCGTCCCCGCGCAGTCCCTGCGCCAGTGCCTGAAGGCGTGGACGCCGCACATCCAGCCCCAGACGGTCATCGTCTCGCTCATGAAAGGCATCGAGACACACACCCATCTGCGGGCCAGCGAGATCATCCGCGAGGTGACCGGCGTGCCCGCCGAGCGGGTCGCGGTGCTCTCCGGCCCGAACCTGGCGCGGGAGATCATGGACAGGCAGCCCGCGGCCGCCACCATCGCTTGCCCCGATGAGGACAACGCCCGCCGCTTCCAAACGGCCTGCCACACCCCGTACTTCCGGCCCTACACCTCCACCGACCTGATCGGCTGCGAGATGGGCGGCTCGCTGAAGAACGTCATCGCCCTCGCCGTCGGCATCGCCACGGGTATGGGCCTGGGCCACAACGCCACGGCCCTGATCATGACGAGGGGCCTGGCGGAGAGCATGCGGCTGGCCACCGCGATGGGCGCCCAGCCCACCACCCTCTCCGGGCTGTCCGGCATGGGCGACCTGGTGGCCACCTGCTCCTCCCCGCTCTCCCGTAACCGCACCTTCGGCACCCACCTCGGCCACGGCCTGAGCGTCGACGAGGCCGCCGCCGAGACCCGGCAGACCACCGAGGGCGTCAAGAGCGCGGAGGCCATCCTCGACCTCGCTCGCGCCCACGGCGTCGACATGCCGATCACGACCGTGGTCACCGCAGTGCTGCAGGGCAAGGCCCCGCTCGATGAGGCCGCCGCCGCACTGATGCAACGGCCGCCCAAGCCCGAGTAACGGCTCTGCCACCACTTTGTCCCTCCCGTCCCGGAGGTTCCCCTGCCATGCCCGCAGACGTACTTTCTGCTGCCCAACTCACCGGCACCGTGGCCCTGGTGGCGTGGATGATCACCGGCTTCACCCGCAGGCCCGGCCGCTGGATGCGCTACCCCCTGTTCTCCCGGGCCACCTTCGTGATCGTCACCCTCACCGGCACCAAGGACGGCCAGACCGAGCCTGTCAACCCGTATGCGTTCCTCAGTCCGGGGACATTCCTACTCCCCCCGCCGCAGCTCCAGACGGTCATCAACCACCTGATCCGCACCGGCCGGTACGACCGAATCGACGGGGACGGCCGTGTCCTGTCCGTCAAGGGCGAGCAGCCGATCGAGGTGAGGGACAGCCGTGTGGTTCTTTGACGCCCTCGCGTCCGGCTTCCGCAGCCCCACGGATCCCGGACGGCTCCAGCTCTTCCGCATCGTCTACGGAACCGTCCTCGCCGCGCGGTTCGCCCTCTCCGTGGGACAGGGCGGCTGGAGGCGATTCGCACCCGGATCACTCAGCCTGAACCTCGCGCAACAGCGCTTCGGCCCCCGGCGCGGCCACCTCCTCGCCGACGTCTACCGCCCCATGCTGATCCTCCGTACGGCCGCCGCCGTCACCCTGGCTGCCGGCCTCACACCCCGGCTATCACTCCTAATGGTCCTGGCCGGGGCCGCCATGGAACTGCTCTACCTCAAGAGCCCCAGCGCCGTACGGTTCACGCTCCTGACCGGCGCGTGCCTCTTGGCCGCCGGAGACCTCGGCCACGGCCTGACCATCAATCACCACCCCAGCACGGCCAACACCTGGGCACAGGCCCTCCTGGTGCTCATCACCACCGACCTCTACTGGAACAGTGCCTTCCAGAAGCTCCGCTCCCGCCAGTTCCGCACCGGCCTCTTCCTCGCGCAGTGGATGCACGCCTACACCCAGCTCAAGGACCAGCTCCCCTACCGCCGCCAGCACGCCATCCCCGGCTTCGTCCACCGACACACAGGCAACCTCACCACCCGCGACATCCGCCTGTGGCACCTGACCGCGGTCACCGTCATCACCGCCGAGATCGCCCTGCCCATCGTGCTGCTCATCCCGGCGGCCACGCCGTACGCCGTCGCCGCCGGCTCAGGGATGCACATGGCGTTCACCCTCCTCAAACCGCGCCAGCTCCTAACGTTCTCGGGACTCGCGGTTGGCTCCTACACAGCCTTTGTCGCCTGACTCATCCGCCCAATCGAATCGCAGCTCTGGGCCGGCCGGACCGGCACCCGGACCGCTCCATCGCGCACGAAGGTGCCGGCGCCGCACCCCTGCGCACCTGGTGGGAGCACCTCACCCCGCACCCTGCTCGTTTGCCGGGATGACACCGCCATACGCCCACGACCCGAAAGCGAGAGACGCACCCGATGACCGCCGCCCGCACCCCTCACGAGCTGTTCATCTCGACCGCGCCCTATTACGCGCGCTTCCGCCGCGGCTACGACCCCGCCCTGTACGACATGCTCGCCGCGCGGTTCGCTCTCGACGGCACCCAGCGCATCCTGGACCTGGGCACCGGCACCGGCGTGCTCGCCCTCCCCATGGCCCGGGTCGTCGGCCACGTCACCGCCGTCGACCCCGAGCCCGGCATGCTCGACGAGGGCCGCAAACTCGCCGCCGAGCAGGACCTCACCAACATCGACTGGGGCGAAGGCGACTCCACCACCCTGCCCGGCATGGACCTGGACCCGGTGCTGCTGACCGTGATGGGCGCGGCCTTCCACTGGATGGACCGCGACCAGACCTTGCGCGACCTCGACCAGCTCATCGCCCCGGACGGCGCCGTCGTCCTCGCCTCCGGCGGAGCACCCGGCGACGTCGAGCCCGCCCCCTGGCTCCAGATCATCGCCGACGTCCGCGCCCACTACCTCGGCCCCGAGCGCCGGGCTGGCTCCGGCACCTACTCCCACCCCAAGGAGCGCCACGGACGTGCTGGCCCGCTCCCCGTTCTCCAACATCGATACCGCCCGCTGGGACCGCACGGTCACCCGCACCCTGGACCAGGTCGTCGGCCTGCAGTTCTCCTACAGCTACTCCAGCCCCGCCCAACTCGGTGATCAGAAGGACGCCTTCGAGCGCGACATGCGCCGCGCCCTGACGGAATTCAGCCCGACAGGCACATTCGACGAGCTCGTACGGACGGAAGCCATCGTCGCCACCCGTCCCTGACAGCCCGCCCGGAGCACCCACACTGGAGGGCATGACGACCTCCACCCCGCCGCTGAGAGAAGCCGCCCGCGCCATCGTCCTCGACGCCGACGACCGCGTCCTGCTACTGCGCTACGACGAGAACGGCGGCTTCTGGGCGACGCCCGGCGGCTTGCTGGAGGAGGGGGAGGACTACACCGAGGCGATGCTCCGCGAAGTGGGAGAAGAGCTCGGCGTCGACGAGAAGGCAGTCGAGCTCGGGCCCCAACTCGCGGAGCGGAGCAAGAATCACTTGGTCGGCGGCCACGAAGTCCGCCAGGTCGAGAAGTACTTCCTCATCCGGGTCTCGGCGGACGACGTTGACCCGACCCGGGCCACGCAGCCCGACAACATCCGCGAGCATTGCTGGTGGACCATCACCGAATTGCGGGCCACGGATGAGACTGTCTACCCCGTAGGCCTCGCTGATCTGGTTGCCGCCGTCGCCGAAGGGCGTGTCCCGAAGCGGCCCATCGTCCTGTCCTGAGAAGCTGTGTCTGAACCCGGGTCCTGAGTAGCCTTGAGCCCTACGCTGGCGTGGTGTCGGAGGGCGCCGGGCGGCCGGTGGAACGGGATTGCCGGGCTTGTGGTGATCGGCTGAGGCCGGGGGCACGGCCCGATGCCGTGTTTCCTCGGCAACGCGGACGAGGGCAAAGCACGCCCTCCCCCCAGCCGGCAGCCAGGCAGGCTGCCCCTCGGGTATGTCGTGAGTCTCTGGATGTGGGGCTCCTACACCGTGCCGCACGACCCGCCCCGGTCCGGCGAGGCCGCGATCGAGCCTGTGAGGGCTTCCGGCGGCGCGCGGGCGTGCGCACGGTAACTGTGCCGAAGTACGGCCTCATCGACGCCCCCTGATCCCCCCGGGCGGGCGGCGGCTTCTCAAGCTCCGAAGCCTCCGCCCGCTCACGACGTTCCCCGACGTCAGCGGGAGAGGAGGTGGATCGTCAGATCGGCCTGCGATTCGCTGACGACCACGTGGATGTAGCCACGGGCCGCCCGGTATTCACCAGTGCCTCCGGTGATCGCGTTGTCGTACTCGAAGGTGCCGCTGGCGGGAAATTCGTCGAGTCCCTGAACTGTGATCTGGCCCTTGGACAGCGAGAGGGTGATTACGCACTGTTCCTCGCCCGAACCGTCCGGTTCGATGCGGAGGAGTGTGCAGACGCGGCCGTCGTGACCGACGTTGACGCCATCGCGGGCGAGGTCGTCGATGCAAACATTCTCGTCACCTGGCTCGTCCTCGCCGTCGTTGTCCTGGTCGATGGAGGTGCATTCTCCTCTGATGGTTGCGACCAGCCTGATGATCTTCTCGCCCGTTCCGGTCTGGGAGTCGGCGGGTGTCGAAGCGGCAGCCGTAGCGATCGAGCCACAGGTGAGGACGGTGGCCAGACCGGCGACCGCGCCCAGCCTCAGGGCCTTGAAGAGGCGCATATGTCTCCTTGAGGTTTTCACATACCTTTAGTGACTATTTGTCACTTATTCGGTATTTACGTGATACGCGCTCCAGGCGGCCACGGCGCGCCGGGTGCCACGAAAAGTCCCGCCCGATCAGAGGCAGCTCACGCCCATGCGGGCATGCCGCTGTCCTGCCGGGGTTGAACGAAGCCACCAGGGTGGACCCGCACCAGAGAGGGCCCGTAAGCGTCGGCAGGGGTAGGTCGGTCACATGGCCGACCTACCCCTTTCTTCGAGCCGCGCGGTTGCCCAGGTCAGTACCCTCCTGCGTAGTCGAGGTAGCCGTAGTAGCGGTTGTCGATCGGAGTGTGGGGGTCGCCGGTGAAGCCATAGCTCGCGGGCCGGGCTGCGGCGTCGGCGCGGAGCTCGGCGATGACCTGGGCGGGGGTCATTCCGGCACAGCGCGTGGTGATGCAGAGGGCGGCGGTGCCGGCCACGTGGGGTGAGGAGAACGAGGTCCCGCCAAACATAATCACGGTGCCCCCGCCGGGGCCGTTGGTGAGGGCGGTGGACCGCAGGCACACGCCCGGGGCGGAGATGGTGTGGGCGGCATCGGGGGAGCCGATGGTGGTGAAGTTGGAGAAGTCCGTGAACGTGTCGTCCTCACTGGGCAGGCGGCACGCGATAGGGGTGCGGCCGCCGGGCTTTCCGTCGCCATCCTGCATGGCGGTAACGGTGAGGACCTCGTTGTAGTTGGCCGGGGCGGTGTTGGCGAAGTCGGTGCTGTCGTTGCCGGCCGCGACCACGACCGTCACCCCGGCGTCGTTGACCCCGCAGACCGCCAGGTGCAGCACATCGCGCTTGCTGCGCCCGCAGTTCCCGTCGTCGGGACCGGTTCCCGCGAGGCTCATGTTCACCACCTTGATGTTGAGGCTCTGGGCGTGCTGGGCCACCCAGTCGAGCCCGCACACAACCCTGGAGTCACTCCCGGCCAGGCGGGCGTTGAGCACCTTGACCGCATACAGCCGTGCGCCGGGCGCGACACCCACCGTATCCGCGTCGTTGTCCTTGGCCCCGACGATGCCAGCGACGTAGGTGCCATGTCCCTCGTCGTCCTGAGGGGACCTGCCACGATTCACACAGTTGACCCCGCCGGCCACGTTCAGATCCGGGTGGTCGAGGTCAATCCCACTGTCAAGGATCGCCACACCGGCATCCACCGACCCGGACCCGTTCCCGGACCGCGTGCTGCTCCTGTCGCCCTCCACGCGGTCCACGCCGATCGAGAGCCTCTGCTCGGTGGCGTGGACCGGCCTGTCAGGTGCCACCATCTCCACCCTGGGGTCCCTCCGCAGTCGCGACACCTGGGACACCGGGACCAGGGCCGAATAGCCGACCAGTGCGTGCCGGTACACGAACCCCGGCACCTCCCCGTAGCGGTTGCGGTGTTCCCGCACGATCGCGTCGACCTGTCCGCGCGCCGAGTCATGAAGCACCACCACATAAGCGCCCATCGCAGCAGCACCCTGCGCGGGCACCGCCGCGGACGGCCCTCCGGACAGAAGCCCAGCCAGCATCGCGGCCACCAGCGCGGAGAGGGCAGCCACTCTCCGCGGCCCTCTCTTGACCCACTCTCGCCACACCATCCAGAACCCCTCACTTCCGCTTGCCGGCTGACGAACTGTTTCGCCGCGAACACCTAAACAGGCGCAACAGCACTTAAACGGTATGAAACGAGCGAAAGGGTCAAACAGGGCTAATGGAGTGTCAAGAATTAAGTCCCCCAACGCCCGGAGCACAGATTGGGAATTCAAGAAGCGCCGTGATCGAGTGCGAGAGCGACCGCTGCTTGGCGGTGGAGTTGTGCACTCCTGATCCGGGAGTCCTCGCGCTTCTCAGGCTGCCTGCGCGAGGTAGTACGGGGTGACCTCACGCCGTTGGGCGGGCCGGGCCTTGCGGCGGGTGAGCCGGCGGGTCATGAGCGTGATGGCAGCCCACGTGATCAGCGACTCGCTCATCTCGGGGAGGCGTTCGTGGTCGCGGCAGTGCCGTCTGGCCCGCATGATCCACGACCATGAGCGTTCGACCACCCAGCGGCGGGGAAGTACGACGAAGCCCTTCGCGTCCGGGGGGCGGCGGACGGTCTTGATGGTGATGTCGAGGTACGTCTTGGCCCAGGTCACCAGCTTCCCTGCGTATGCGGAGTCGGCCCAGACGATGGCGATCTCGGGGTGTATGAGAGCGAGCCGGAACAGCAGCTCCTTCGCGGCGTCGCGGTCGGTCACGTTGGCGGCGGTGACCATCACCAGCAGTACCAGGCCCCTGTTGTCGCAGATCAGGTGCCGCTTCCGGCCGTTGATCTTTTTGGCTTCGTCCCATCCCCGAGTGTCCTTGCCGGCGGTCTCGGAGGCCTTGATGCTCTGCGAGTCGACGATCGCGGAGGCCGCGCGGGGTGTCTTTCCGCTGGCGAGGCGGACCTTGCGGCGGAGCTGGTCGCGGATGATGCCGATGATCCCGGCGGCGGCCCAGCGCCGGGCAAAGCCGTAAATCGTCCGCCATGGAGGGTAGTCGGCGGGCATGGACCTCCACTTGATGCCGTTGTCGACCAGGTAGCGGATGCCGTCGACGATCTCCCGCCGGGGGTGGGCTTCGGGGTGTCCGCCGGTCGGTTTCTGGCAGGCGGGGACGGGCAAAAGCGGCTCGATCAGGGCCCATTCGGCATCGGTCATGTCGGAGGGGTAGCGGGGCTCGCGCATCAGGGGGTGGGACCCGGCCCGTGTGGGGAGCGCTGCGGACGCGTGGACCGGGCCCCGGTCTCCTGATTCTGCGGTGAGCGTTCCGGCCGCGAAGAGTTGTCAGCGCGGTGGCCGGGCAGCCATCGCGAGGTTCGACTCGATCGCCTTCATCTGGTCGCTGAGCTTGATCCTTAACGTCTGGCTTGGTCTCGTTCGTAGAGGGTGCTCGGGCGTTTGACGGTTTTGCCCACGTCGTGACGGGTGGCGGGGTGCCGGTTCTTGGAGCCTGGCGGGCGTCCGGGGCCGGGGCGGCTGGGTTTGGGCACGCGGGCCGGGCAGGCCAGGTGAGGGCGGAGGTGTCGGAACCCGCGCCGGACGCGAGTCGGGGTGAGAGCGACGCCGGGGCGGGTGGCCTTCTCCCACGGCTTGCGCTGGTCGGTGGCGAGCGGGGCGGCAAGGCGGAGTTGGGTGTGCGCGGTGATCACGAGCCAGGTCCAACGGTCCGCCGCCTCCGGTTCACGTAGCCGCGGCCGGGTCCAGCCCAGAGACTGTTTGAACAGGCGAAACGTGTGCTCCAGGTCGAATCTTCGCAGGTAGCAGGACCAGACGAAGTCGACGTCGGCCGGGTTGGCGCCGGTAGTCGAGGACCACAGCCAGACTGGTGGCGCGTCGCGGTCGCCGGGCAGGTGATCGACCTTGAGCCGTATCAACGTGCCCTCGATGATGGGGAGTTCGCCGTCGTGGTCGATCCAGGCGGAGCGCTGCTGTAGTTCCGGGTGGAGCCGGTCCCATGCGCGGGCCTCGGCCTTGCCGTAGCGGGGCGTGTCGTTCACCGTTACCACCGACGGTTCCGCCCAGGTCTGCGGCCTCGCAAGGCTGAACTCCGGGCCGTGCTTGGGCGGCCGGCCGCCCTTGGGCTGGTAGACGCGAGGTGGGGCAGGCAGCCGCAGGGCACGGTCCGAACGCAGGCGCCCCACCAGCTCGACGGGCAGGTCCCGCAGCAGCCAGGCCAGGCGCATCACGTCGTAGCCAGCGTCCATCACCACCAGCATGTTCCGGTCGCCGCCTTGCCATTGACCGGCCGCGATCAGCCTCTCAACCACCTGCCGGAGCTGGCTGGCGGTGACGGCCGCCGCGTCGTCGGTGGGCCCGAGGCGGACCGTGTCCAGCACCGCGGTCCACGAGGTACGGTCCGGCGTCAGCGCGGCGACAAAGGAGTACGGCCAACCGGGGATGATCTGCGCGGCCGCTTTGGAGCGGCCATGGACGTGGCAGAACAGCCGCTCCGGCGAGCATGCGGCGTCCGAGCGTAGCCACGGGGAGACGTCCACGGTGAGCACGATCCGCCCGTCGAAACGCGGTAGTGGCATCGACACCAGGAGATCCCGCAGCCGGCCCACGTCCAGGCGGCCATGGTTCAACGCACCGTACAGCGAGCCGTAGCCGCGCTGGTGCTCGGCGATCAGCGACAGCTCCACCGGCGTCCGTGTCGGGCCGTCCGCGCACAGCAGCGCATCGGTCAGCTCGAAGAACGCATCGGCCCGCGCGGACAGACACCCGTAGAAGGCCGTCCGAAAGCGTGACAGCTCCGCGAACGCGTCCCGCTCGCCGCCCTGCGCCAGCACACTCATCCCCACGGCCTGCCTTGTGAACTCCCGTATCTCGTCGCAGAGTTCAGGATCACGAGGAAGGCCGCCCTCATACCCTGCGATCACTCCAAAGAGTGACCAAATGACCAGGCCCGAGGTTAAGGAACAAGCTAAGAAGCTGTGAAACAACCGCTGATCAAGGGGTGATGGCTCCCGTGTGTGCCTGCCGGGGCCGGGGCTTGAGGCCCTCGTCCGGGGCGAGGGGGACCACGAGGAACTGGCCGTGATGCAGTGGCCGGTCAATGACACACAGCCGCTGCCCGTCGGGTCCGGACAGCTGGACGTTGTGGCCGACGACGAACATGGCGACGGCCCAGTCGACGTGACCGTTGTCCAGACTTCGTCGCCAAGGGGGAATTGGTCGCTGTACTCGGCGTGCTGGCTGTATGCCAACATCCCCGCCCAGGCCGCCAGTTCACGGCCTTGTGCACACGCCTTAGAGCCACCGGGTAACCCGTGACGCCCTCGATGCCCGCCGGGCGCCGAGAGTTTCATGGGCATTCCCGAGACGCCGGACCATCGAGCGCAGGATCGACTGACCTTCGCACCACCCGTGACCAGCGAAACCCACCCGCCCCCCTCCGCTAGCATGATCGAATTCACGACGAGTGCCCTGATCGCCCGCCCTTCACGGAAAACCATGCTATTCGGCACGAAGAGTGACCTATTTAACTAACATCTAACAAATCGGCCAAACAATTGATACCTATAATATTGCGGGTCTTTTCGCGAATAAATAGCAGAATTGCCTTCGCTGCGTGGCGTCAACCGCGGGCGATGCTGTGGGCCACGGCGGGTATGGCGGCCCTCGGATTCCTCATCACGCTGGAGATCGCCGCGCGTCGCCACGGCCTACCGGGGCCGATCACCAACCAGGCGCGAGAGGTGATATTCGCCCCCCATTCGGGGCCGCTGTTGTACGCCGGTATGGCGTTGATGATGGTGGTGCTCACCTGGCGGCAACGGTTCATCGCGGCTGGTGCCGCGATCGGCATCGACGTCGCCTTCTGGCTGGTGCGGTGGGCGGTCGACGCCAGGATGAACTTCGGCAACGGCGCGTTGTGGGTGATTTTGGGTTATGCGGTCATCGCTATCACGCGCCGCACCGGCCGGGAACGTGTCCTGCTGCTGAAGGGCGTCGGGCTGGGCCTGCTGCTCGTGGCCGGCCACAAGACTGGCGATACCTGGCTGCTCATCACGTCGAAGACCCGCCCGGCGGTGCTCGACCAGTACGTGGCAATCACCGATCACGCGCTGGGCAACCCGTCGTGGCTGGTAGGCCGGATTGTCACGGCCACCGGCCCGATCGGCACCCATGTTCTCGGCTACGTCTATGGTCAGCTCCCGCTGGCAGCGGCCATCTTCGCGCTGTACCAGTTGCGTAACGTGGCGGTCGAGCGCCGCTTCCCGGGCCATCATCTGGTGCGCACCTTTCTGGTCATCGGCCTGCTCGGGCCGGGCATCTACATGATCTTCCCGGTGGTCGGACCGATCTTCGCCTACGGCGCCGACGGCGGGCACTGGGCGGTGGCCAACCTGTGGCCGGACACGCCGCCGCCGATCAATACCCCGCACCAGATTCCGTTCGACGAGATCACCCCACGCAACTGCATGCCCAGCCTGCACACAGCGTGGGCTACCACGATCTTCATTCATTCCCGCAAGGGCCCACGGATTCTGCAATTCGCAGGCACGTTCTGGCTGATTGCGACGCTCGGCGCAACGCTGGGCTTCGGCTACCACTACGGCGCGGATCTCGTTGCCGGCGTGGTCTTTGCGCTGACGATCGAGGCAGCGATGCGCTCGCTCGACCGTGGCTGGGACCGGCCAGGAATCCAGCTGGTCACCTACGGCGCGACGGTCTTCGCTGCGCTCTTGGTGTCATATCGCTATCTGCCGATGGAGATGGCCGAACATCCGTCGGTGTTTGGACCACTTCTCATTCTGGCGATGACCTCAGTGGTCCACGGCTACGTGCGGACCACCAAGCTGTGGGATCCAAAGGCCGCGCCAGCGCAGCAACCGGAACCGCAACCCGAACCAGTTTGAGGCATGTTGCACCAGGTTGTGGGCTGAGCGCTTCCCGGGTGACGTGTGCGGGCGAAGACCTTCACCGTGCCGCGGGTGGCACAGTCTGCCGTTCCCTGAAGAGGCTGCAGAGGCGGGGCGGCGCTCCGCGGGCCGAAGCGCGGCAACCCTTGCCGAAACGCGAGGACTTCGGCCCGCCCTGCCTCGAGCGTCCGCCCCACTCTTCGAAGGGCACCAGGCACGTCCGAAAACTCATGCAGGCGTCACCGCTGTCCGCCCACAACCGTTCGAACCCGGCCCACATCGCTCTCATCGGTGCACGAACCCGCCCACCTCACCACTGACAGCCTGATCAGCGGTTGTTTCACAGCTTCTGATGCGGGCCGGCCTGCCACCGTTCAACATCGAGGTCGTGGCGGACGAGAACACCAGGGGTGTCACGCCGGCGCGGGTGCCCGGCCGGAGCACGGCGGTACGGGTGGCCTGGCAGCAAGATCCGGCTGCCGAAGGGCGGATGCCTGCCGAGCGGTGGCAGGAGCAGCAGGCCGCCATGAGCCCAGGCTCTGCGAACGATCCTCAGCATCCAGGAGTTCTGGATCGAGGACGGGCCTCTTGGAGAGGCGCCGATCGTCTTGGGCACGGCCCGCTCACGGACCGCTTCCTGAAGGTGCCGCTCCCGCACTGCCTACTCACCGCACCGGCGGCGCCCCGTACAACCGGTCTGCCGGGAGGCACATCGCGGACGTCCCGCTGGGTCTGCCCCTCACCGTTGGTGAGGGGCAGACCCAGCGCAGCATTTGCACGGCTCCGGGGCGGGGAGGGTTGCGCGGGTCGCGGTCTGTGCCGTGGTGCGCCGGGAGGCCTGGCTCTGGTCAAGCGCCGGAGCCCGCCTGGCGGGACATTGACGTGAGGGGTTGATGAACTCTCCCGCTCTGCGGGACGGCCCCGCTCTCCGTTTTTCCGCAGGTCACATTGGGTGTCTTATGGGGCGGGTGCTGAGTATTGCGAAGGTTCAACTCGGTTCGGGCTGGCGCTATTACTTCCGTGGCGCCATGGTCGGCGACGGCCACCGCCCGGTGGGAAAGTCGCTGCCCGCCGCGCAGGAGGAGGCCGGTGTCCCGCCCGGTCGGTGGACCGGCCGGGGCCTGGCCGCGCTCGGCCTCACGCCCGGCGACCTCGTGACCGAGCGGGAGGCCGAACTGCTGCTGGGGGAAGGCCGGCACCCGGACGCCGACGCCATTGAGGCGCGGCTGATGGCGGCGGGGGAGAGCCCGGAGGCCGCACGGCGGGCGACCGTCCTCGCACGCCCGGTCGGCGACATCGCCTCTCCGCTGCTCGTCGGGGAGTTGGTGCTGCGGCCGCCGCCGTCCGCGCAGGTGCTGTGGGCTCTGGCCGACGACGCCACGCGCAGCGTGCTGGAGGACGGCCAGACCATCGCCCGGGGCAAGACACTGGCCTGGGTGGAGGAGGCGGTGGCGCGGGTGCGGTAGGGGAGTGGCGGCCGTCACCAGGCCCCTGTCCTGGAGGGCCTGATCGTCGCCGTGTTCCGCCACTACGTATCCCGCTCTGGCCAGCCGCTCCTGCACGAGCACGCTCTGCTGTCCGTCAAGTGCCGCCGCCCGGACGGGACCTGGGGGAACTGTAGGGTCCAGAACGAATGACCCTTTCTCAGTTTCCGTGTGCCTTGTCTGGCCCAAGGGACACGGAAGTGAGACCAATGAGACGTTGCCATCTTGAAATGTGCTGGTCAGTGGGGCTGGTGTGAGCCGGGGGTGGGGTGCTCGTGCTGGTCGTCCGACTGATCGTGCTGGGGTGATCGTCTGGCGCGTCGAGTCAGCGGCTCGTCTCCGCGTTCGTCAGGACGAGGAGGGCACGCAGGAGGATGGTGGCGTGCTTCGCGTTCAGGCGGAGCTTGGTGAGTACGCGCCAGTTCTTCAGGTCGGCGAAGCCGTGCTCGTTCGCCGCGCGTTCCCGGCTGACCAGCCGGTTCGCTTGCTTCTCGGCGGCGGTCAGCGGCTTGTTCCGCGACGCCTGCGCTACCGCGCACCTCGGTCGGCCGTGTCGCGGGGAGACGGTCAGCGGGAGGTGAGGGGGGTTTCGGACTCAACGCGGGTGAGCTTTTCGGGGTTGCGGACGTAGTAGAGACCCGTGACGCGGGCGTTCTCCACGCGGAAGGCCAGCACGCCGTCGATCACGCCGTCCACGCGCAGGATGAGTCCGGGGTTGCCGTTGACCGTCGTGGGCTCACTGGTGAAGGTGCCGCCGGCCTTTTCGACACTGCCGGCCATGTAACGGAGCACCTTGTCGGCGCCGACGACCGGCCGCAAGGCCGCCAGCTTGAGGCCGCCGCCGTCGCTGACGAAAACAACATCCGGGGCGAGTACGTCGAGCAGCCCGTGCAGGTCCCCGGTCACGAGCGCGGACTGGAACGAATTCAACGCTGCCCGGGTTTCTTCCGGGGAAACCGATGTGCGCGGCCGGCGGGCGTCGACGTGTTGGCGGGCGCGGTAGGCGATCTGGCGTGTGGCGGCGGGGCTCTTGTCGATTGCGGCCGCGATGTCGTCGTAGCCGATGTCGAAGACTTCGCGCAGCACGAAGACGGCGCGTTCGGTCGGTGAGAGGGTTTCGAGGATGAACATGAGTGCCAGCGACAGGTTCTCGGACAGTTCGACGTCCTCGGCCACGTCCGGCGCGGTGAGCAGGGGCTCGGGCAGCCAGGGGCCGATGTAGGCCTCCTTGCGCCGTTTGAGGGTGCGTAGCCGGTTGAGTGCTTGCCGGGTCGTGATCCGTACCAGGTAGGCGCGCTGGTCCTGCACCTGCTCCAGGTCGACCTTGACCCACCGCAGCCAGGCCTCCTGGAGGACGTCCTCGGCGTCCGCCGCCGATCCGAGCATCTCGTACGCGACGGTGAACAGCAGGTCGCGGTGGGCGACGAAGGCCTCGGTCGCGGGGTCGGTGACGTGGTCGTTCATGTCGTGCGCTTCACTCTCTCGTGGTTGGCCCCATGTGCCGGAAGCAGGCCGCAAAGAACATGTACCCGGTCCGATGACGGGGTTGTCGGCAGCAGTCTCCCCACTGATCAGGCCACGTGGGGTGGGGGGCTGTTGGGATAGCGCCCCGGCGCCCGGCCATGGCATACGAGACCGCGGCGTTGGGTGCTTGTCACTGCGGCTCGGTCCTTCTCGGGCCGGACCGGTCGGTCCGGCCCAAGAAGGGGACTTGGCGGCTAGGCCGCGCGTCGGGTGCCGGGCGGCGTCGTGGGGTGTTCCGGCTGAGGCGCTTCCAGGCGGTCGGTGCTGTCGCCGTGGGATCCGCGGGAACTGGCCTTGCGTGCCCCGGACACCAACTTATTGAGGGTGAACCGGCAGGCGATCTCCTTGACGCCAGCACCGGTCCGCCCGCTGATGCGGAGCGCGTTCACCTTGTCGTTCGGGTAGGAGAACTGGGTGACGCCTTCGTTTCGGCCGAGGCTGAGGCACTGCCCGGCGAAGAACATCCGGACGGGAGCGGGTGTTTTCCCCGCGATCCGGCGCAGGATCGTGTCGGCGGCTGCCGGGCCCAGCTGCGTGGCGGCCTGGCAGCTCATCCGGAAGGGGTGGTCCGGCATCACTCCCGCGTCCCCGGCGGCGACGATGCGCTCGTCGTCCACGCTGGTCAGCGTCGTGTCGGTGAGCAGCCGGCCGTCGGCGTCGGTGCGCAGCCCGCTGCGGGCGGCCAGGTCCGGGACGCGGAATCCCGCGGTCCAGATGGTCACCGCGCTGGGCAGCGAGCGGCCGTCGTCGAGCTGTACGGCGTCCTGCGTCACTCCCGTCACCCGCGCGCGGGGGCCTTCGAGGACGGTCACACCCAGCTTGGCGAGCCGGCGGGCGACCGGGCGGCGGACTCGGGCGTGCAGGGAGGGGCCGAGCACACGGCCGCAGACCAGGGTGACCTTGCGGCCCGCCTCCGCCAGCTCGGCGGCGGTCTCCAGGCCGGTCGGGCCGGACCCGACCACGGTCACCGAAGCCGACGCGGACGTCGTATCCAGCGCCGACCGCAGTCGTTCCGCCCCCTCGAAGTCCGACACCCAATGAGCGAACTCCGCCGCTCCGGGCACGCCGGGATCGGCGGCGCCGCTGCCCACCGCGTAGACGAGGTAGTCGTAGGAGAGCGTGCCACCGCCCGCCAGCGACACCCGGCGCCCGGCAGCGTCGATCCGGGTCGCGGTGTCGACCACCAGCCGGACATTCCCGCCCAGAACCTCACCGAAGCCCTCGACCGCGTCGTCGGAGCCGGTCACGAGCTGGTGCAGGCGGATCCGCGAGACGAACTCGGGACGCGGATTGACCAGGGTCACCGACACGCCATCGCGCCGAGCCAGGCTGTTGGCCGCCGTCACGCCCCCGTACCCTCCGCCGACGACGACTACCTCGACGTTCCCGTTCATCATGTCTCCTCGTGTTGTGGACTCGGCATGGAGACACCAGCTGCCCGTCCGGCGTAACAACCCGCGGATGAGACGTAGCACACATCAAACGCCGCGAAACGCCGCCCCTCCCTCCGCGAATGGGGTAACGCGGCCCTGACGAGGTCGGGCAGGGGCGGGGAGTCTCGCGGTAGCGGGCGAGTGGGGCCCAGCTCGCTGTATTCGGCCTGACACGGCTCAGCGGTGGCCGCGCGGGCGACATTCATGGAGCCGAGGGGCACGACGTGGTGCCGGCCCCGTTCCTTCAACCTGAGCCGGAAGGCGGCGTTGTGGCCGTGACCGGCATCGGCCACGGTCACCTGCCCGGCAGTCTCTCCTGCGGGGTCGTGTCAGGCCACTCAAAGAGGAACAGACTGCGTTCCACCGAGTGCCCTGTTCTCGTATCGCTACGGCGAACGGACATGTAGCGCTGTGTGACTGCCGTGGTCGTCGTTTCCCCTTGCTGGGCGTTTCGTTGAACTGAAGGAGTGATCTCGGGCGGGGCGGAGGGGTGCGGGTGCGGCAGGACTGGGAGCCGGAGCACCTGATCGAGGTCTGGACGCTGTTCGAAGACGACATGAAGCGGGTGCGGAACAAGTCCGGGGCGACCCGAACAAGGAGCACGCCGAGACCTCGATGCTCGCGCTCCACCTTCTCCAGTCCAGCCTGGTCCACATCAACACCCTGCTGCTTCAGCGCGTTCTTGCTGAACCGGCCTGGGCCAAGAAGCTCTCGGATGAGGACCGGCGCGGGCTGACCGCGCATTTCTGGTCGAACATCAACCCGTGCGGCACGTTCCGGCTGGAGATGGACAAGCGGCTCGACTTCGCCCTGTCCACGGTGCCCCATCCCCGTACGCTGGCCAGCACCGCTAGCCGACCAGCATCGGGGGCCCGTCAAGCCCGCTGAACAGTACGGCCTTCGGGGAGTATGAGAACGCTCCGGCTGGCTGGACTCCTCCCCCATCACTGGCACCTACTGCCTCACGGTCTGTCTGGGTAACGGTGCCGGGGGAGTCGACTTCAACTGCCCCGTCCGCAGTCCTCCTACCACGACGAGGCTTGACACGCTCCACCTGCTCGCCGCCAGTTACACGGCCGTGGCCATCACTGGCGTCGCCGGGGCCGCTGTCACGGGATGGCTGGTCGGCCGCATCGGCGTCGCAGCAATGATGTCGGCGGTCGAGTGGGAGCGGGGCGGAGGGTGCAGTTTGGTGTCACATTTCGTTTCCGTGGAGTCCGTCAAGCGCCGTCAGGGGGCAATCGGCTGTGCACCCAAGCAGGCGTCCAAGAACCCGACCCCCGCGTCGGTCAGCCGGTAACACTCCAACCCCCGGCATCAGTTCACGCGGGGACCCGGGTCCTGACCTCGACAGGAAACGGAAGATGTTCTCGCCGTCGACCGTACCGACGTACGTCGTGCCCGCAGGAGCTATCTCCACGTACCCATCCTTGATGAGGTACGTCATCATCAGCCGTAGAGTGCCGGGCACCTGCACCGCTCCGCCTCGGGGATTTTGGTCCGGCAGCGACTGCCGCTGAATCGCGAAGACTTCCAGGACTCTCCGTTCAAGATCGCTGTACCGGCTCAGCAGGACAGCAAGGTTCGCTTTGTGCTGACGTAGGGACTTCCGACCGATCTGACCTCTTCTGTCACCCTTACGCCCATGACAGTTGGCGCACAGCACAATCATGTTTTCGAACTCGTGCTTCTGGGTCTTGACCCAGTCGTTGATGTGCTCGATCTGGAGTGGTCCGATCGCTCGGCATGTCGGAATGGCGCAGCGGTGACCAGCCTCAAGCGTCATTCCCAGGGCGCGACGCACCCAGCGGATCAGCTGCCCCGGTGTGAGCACTGTCCGGCCACGGGCCATGCCTTCGACGCCCGTGAGGTCCACATCCGGCAGGTATGGACGGCAGAATCGCCGCCCTGGAGTGCCACGTCGCCACCTCCCCCCGCTTGCGTCGGTGACGCCCGAGCAGTGGGGCGTGGTCGCCCAATGCGACGGAAAACCGTGGCCCCCGGAGCAGGACACCACCTGCCCGGGGGCCACGGGCCGTTCACCGGCACATGGTTGCTACAAGCCGCAGCCGCAGCCGCCGACCGGCTCTGCCACAACCGAGCACCGTCGCGGCGGAAAAGGGACTCACCGCATTCGCTGGAAAACACCGCGAACGGCCGCCGGAAAGCCGACCGGCGGCCGTTCTGCGTCAGTGGGAATCAGCGTCGCAGGGCCAGGTCGTTGCGAGCCAGCTTGACCGCGGCAAGAAACGCAGCGACCACCATGCCGAACAGGTTGATCGTCATCATGGTCTCGTTGATCGCATGCCCGCTCCAGCTGACCGAGGCCCCGTCCTTGACCATGTCACCGGAGGCGCCGATGAAGTAGGGAACCGAGCTCAGCCCCAGTGCCCCGTAGAAGAGCACGTTCTGCGCCAACACCCCCCGCCCCTCGGTCCGCACCGACACCGACGCCGACGCCGGCTGACGCTTCACCAAATACAGCGCGAAGATCTGGAAGAAGACATAGGTGACAAACCACCAGCCCAATTAGTTGGTGTACGGCACCCCGAACACCCCGCCCCCACGTTCCCAGACCCAGATCCGCTTCAGGGTGGAGGCGATCGAGTCGTTGCCGAGGTCGAACATGGTCATCAGTGCCGCAGCCAGTATCGGCAGCGCCACCACCTCGACCCGGCCGGCGACCGACCCGGACGAGCCGCCCAGACGGCTGTCCGCCTCGTCGAGCAAGGTGTTGGCCACCTGCCAGCAGATGTAGCCCAGACCGAAGTAGATCGGTCCGATATAGATGGGCACATGAATCAGCTGCGGATGGACCGTGTAGTGGTAGTGGCCGAACGGGAACCCGGTGGAAATGCTGAGGTCCTCAAAGAAGTTGCTCACCACCAGGGTCTCGATCAGAAAGAACAGCAGCGTCCGCCACCCGTACCTCCGCACCCCGTCGATCAGCGCGAACGGGACCGACAGCAGCAGAATCGGCAGCGTGACGGCTGTCCCGGCCAGCGGTAGGGTGAGGCCCACTACTGCGGCGGCGGCTGCCAGCAGCCAGAGGACGCGGTTCCATGCGTTCATTTTGATTCTCCTGTGATGGTGAGTTCAGCTGCCGCCGCCCCCCGCAGCCGCCGAAGCAGCCAAGTGCCGAGCAGGACGTGCGGAAGCATGGCGCCGAGCAGTACGGCGACCTCGGCCGGACGGTGGTGGCGGACGGTCTCGGCGGCTGCCAGGACCACCGCAACCGCCGCGGCGCACAGTGCCAGGGCGTGGTGGAAGCGCCCCACCTCGGAGTACGGCCAGTCGGTGGGGTCCGCGGGTTCGGGTGCGTCGGGGACGGCACGGCGGTACCCGGTGAACACTCGGGACGCCAAGGCGCAGGTGGACTGGCGGCCGTAGAGCTCCAGCAGCCCCACCACCACGAGCAGTGCCAGGACGTATCCCGCGACAAAGACCGCCTCGCTGCTCATGACACCACCGGCCCGACCGGCGTGCCGACGCCCGCACCCAGGACCGGGTCCGTGCCCGGACCGGGGTCGGCGTCCGGTACGACCTCGGTGAACAGCAGCTCCTCCGCAGACGCGTCCATCGGCCGGGCAGCCGCCGAGTCGCGGTACTTGACGCCCAGCCAGGTCATCCACAGCACCGGCAACTATGCTCACCAGTGAAAACCGGTCGCGCCGGCGCCGGGCGCGTTGAAGGTACGTACCGATATCGGCATCCCGGCTCTCGATGCGCTTCACCAGAGCCTGCCGAGAATCGGTCTGATTCTCAGACGCCGTCATCTCAGCCAATTCATCCTCGCCGGAGCCGTCGCCCCGATGTTTGCCAGCGGTCTCCGAAGCCCTCGACCGTGTCATCGGAACCGGTCAGAAGCTGGTGCAGACGGATCCGCTCGACGAACTCGGGACGCGGATCGACCACGGTCACCGGCACACCATCGCGCCGAGCCAGGCTGCCGGCCCGCCGTCACGCCCCCGTACCCGCCGCCAGCAACCACCGCGCTCGGCGTTCCCGCTCATCATCTCTCCCCATGTCGTGGACTCGGCATCAAGACACCAGCCACCCCTCTGCCGTAACAGCCCGCGGATGAGACGTAGCACACACCGGACACAACGGAACGCCGTCCCTTTCCTCGGGCGGCAGTTGGGCATGAGTGCTCAGACGGTCATCAGAGGCCACCGCCGACAGGCCGCAGGGCGGCCTGCTTGAGGCCACCGCCGTCGCTGGCGGAGCTGAACGAGCTGGATGAAGGCCGACGGCTCGCCCGGCACGCGAGCCTGCTCACGGATGCTCCGACACCGCAGCTCAACTCGCCTTCCGTCTATGGCTGTCGGCCTGCGCCCGGTCTCATGTCACTCGGAAAGGCTTGCCGACGTCGCGTCAGTGTGAGAAGCCGTTGTCGTACCGATCAAGGGACTTGCTGATCGAACGGATGTCTCGATCGGGTGATCGCTGGGGGTCTCGTGCATAGAGGCAGGGCCTCTCGGTAGCTCGGAGGTTGTCGAAGCCACGAGCACCAGGAGGCCCTGTTGCCGCAGTTGTACGCCCTCGCGCCGGCAGAGTCCAACGCGGCCCACCGGACGTGTGACTGTCTGGCTCACGCGTACGGGAATGCGTCCGACCGAGCGGAGCGCGATCGCGGGTATCCGTCGGACATGACTCACGCGGAGTGGGCCGAGGTGCGTGCGTTGTTGCCCGTGCCGGGATGGCTGGAGGGAAGGGGCGGGCAGCCGGAGGGCTACTGCCACCGGCAGATGGTCGACGCGGTCCGCTACCTGGTCGACAACGGCCAATGCCGTTGCTTGAGCTACTGAAGTATCGCGGGTGTAAGGGTGATGAGGTGACCCCTGTGGTGTGGACACTCTGATGGCGGATCTTGATGGTCCGGGAAGATGGTTCACATGGCAGGGCGGATATACACCCCGGAGTTCCGGGCGGACGCGGTGGCGTTGTGGAGGGCCTCGGTGGGACAGCGGACGATGAAGGATGTCGCCGCTGACCTGGGCATCACCCGGGAGACACTGAGGCTGTGGGTGCGAGCGGCCGAGGGCAGTAGCGGTGGCAGCCAGGCCGCAGCGGGTGGTTCGGGACAGGCCGGGTACCAGGAGGCCGAGGTGGCCCGGTTGCGGGCGGAGAACGCCCGGCTGCTGAAGGCGGAGAAGGAGTGGCAGCTGGAGCGAGAGATCCTGCGTCGGGCGGCCCAGTATTTTGCCAAGGAGATGAAGTGAGGTCTCGCCGCTGGGACTTCATCTCCGCACATGCCGGCGAGTTCGGCGTCCAGCGGCTGTGCCGGGTGCTTCAAATCTTCCGCTCGGGCCACTGGGCAGGTCGAGGCGGTGCGCGCGAAGCTGAAGCGGCTCGCAGAGCGAGGCTGGCTGCACCGCGCCCCGGCGGGTCGCTATACCAGCCGGACGGATCGGTAACCGTGGCCGGATCACGGCGTAACCGGTGGACCCCCGACCGAAGTTGGGACGTCCATGTCGAAGAACTCCCAGTCGGTCGAGGGCCCGGACACGCTCGTTTACCAGTGCAGGTTGCGACCGGACAACCGTTGAGTGAACAAGCGTCGCGCTGCTCTGAAGAGGCCCGCCCTTGACCTGGCGCACCTCAACCCGCAGCCTCGCCTGGCACGAAGCCGCCGCTGGTAGCTCGGTCACTTGTCAGGGTCGCTACGGTCGTGATCTCGAGAGTCCAAGTACGCCAGGATGCCGCTCGCGGTCCAGCACATGAGAGAACTCAGGAGTTCGTGCGTCGCGTTCCCTGTATCGATCGCTGAAAGATCACTGACCGCGAGCGCGTTGAACCCGATGCCGACCACGATGCCGACTGCCGTGTACAGCTTGTTCCGCTTCTTCATGGGGTCATTGGAAAGGCGGTCGGCCGGGACCGGTACCGAAGTAACGTCGAACCCTGGCTTCGAGCAAGGCACAGCGGTCTCCGGCGGGACCGGTCCCAAAGGCGAAATCGTACGGTGGGAGCAAGGACGATCCGACTACAGCAACGGGGACGGACTTGGAGACAAGGGGATTCATTCCGCAGGCACTGCCAGACTCGATGCCCAGCCTGGCCCGTGGAGTGCCGGCGGCGGCGCCGCCGGGAACGATCTTTGTGAAGTCCGCGCAAGGCGGGTTCGCGGTGCCTCTGCGTAAGTTCACGCTTCACTTCGGGCGCGCAGCTCACGATGTCCATGTTGCCGTTGGAGCCGAGGACCCCTTCGTGAGCAGGCTGCATGGGGTCTTCATCTGTGACGGCTACCAGTGGTGGCTGCGCAACGAGGGTAGGAGGCCGATCCACTTGCCAGGGGCGGACATGGTTCTGCGCGGGCACGAATTGCAGTTGGTGCCGGGCTACACACCGCTGACGATCGAGACGCCGAAGTACAGGTCACATCTTCTCGAGGTCCACATCGTCGGGTACCTCGGCATCGAGCAGGACGGCAATTCACAACTGTCTACCGTCGCCTCCGATGTCTACGACTTGAGTCATGCCGAGCGGCTGGTCATCACTGTGCTGGCCCAGCGCTATCTGCGCAATGAGCGAAGCCCGCAGCCGGTGTCGTGGAAGCAGGTGTCCGACGACCTGAACCGGGTAGCCCCATTCCGGCCGTGGACGCCCAGGATCGCCGAGCACACAGTCGCTGCGGTCCGTAAGCGCTTGTCGGGCGGCAAGAACCCAGTCTCAGGGCTCCTCCGTGAGGACGGTATCGGCGAACCCGTGGGAAACACACTCAACGACAACCTCATCCTGGCGCTCTTGAAGAACGCCACTCTGATACCCGACGACCTGTGTCTCCTGGACGAGGAGGACTGAGATGCCCGCGGCCACGGACAGTCCGCTGTGGCAACCGGGCGATATCGTCGCCGGCCGGTACGAGGTGGTGCGGCTTGCGGGGAAAGGGGGGATGGGGCTGGTCTACCAAGTCAGGCACCTGCAGTGGGGAATTGACTTGGCACTGAAGCTCCCCCGTCCGGACGCCCAGCTCGACTCCGGGCAGCGACAGCAGTTCGTCGACGAAGCAGAGACCTGGGTATCGCTTGGCCTGCATCCCAACGTCTGCTGCTGCCACTATGTCCGGCAGCTCGACGGCACGCCGATGGTGTTCGCCGAGTATGTCCCCGGCGGCAGCCTGCACCGCTGGATCGCAGACCGCCACCTCTATCACGGCTTGCCTGCCGAGGCGGCACTACGCGTCTTGGACGTGGCGATCCAGTTCGCTTGGGGGCTGGACTACGCGCACTGCCGGGGCCTTGTACACCAGGACGTGAAACCGGCCAATGTTCTCCTCGATCCTGCCGGCGGCGACCTCGTAGTCAAAGTCACCGACTTCGGGCTGGCCCGTGCCCGGGCGGCCGTTTCACCAGCTTCCCCGCCGGTACTCGGACCCGCAGGACCGAACAAAACGGGCCCCATGCCGCTCAAGTCGCAACTCCAGGCAGAGTTCGTCCCGTCGTTGGCCTGCCCGGACGGGCACCCTGAGGACCCGTTCGAACACCAGGCGAGGCAAACGGTGTCCGACATGTCGTGGCTCCCGACGGGTGAGAGGCCCGCCTCGCCGACAACCGGGAGTTCAGGCAGCGACGGACCGAGCGCCATGAGCATTCTGGTGAGCCGAGCCGGCTTGACACCGGCGTACGCGTCGCCGGAGCAGGCAGTGGGCGAGAGGCTGAACCGACGCACCGACGTCTACAGCTTCGCGGTGTCGGTCCTGGAGATGTTCACCGGCAAACGCACCTGGAGAACTGGTGGAGGAGCAGGCCGGGCGCTGGCGGCGCTGCGGGCCGGAGGTCCAGACGAGCCGTGGTTTTCCCTCATGCCACCGGACCTCGGCGACTTGCTCTCGCGGTGTCTGAAGAAGGATCCCGCGGACCGTCCGGAATCAATGCTTCATGTAGCCGCCCAGCTAACCGATATCTACCGTCAGGTCACGGGTCGCGACTACCCACGCACGCCGCCGAAGCCGTCCGATCTCCGCGCCGACGAGCTGAACAACAGAGCACTGTCACTCCTTGACCTCGGTCGCCCCAAAGACGGCAAGGAGGCGTTTCGAGCTGCGCTGGCAGCCGATCCCCAGCATCTGCGGGCCACCTTCAACTTCGGCCTGACACGATGGCGGAGCGGCGAGATCACCGACGAGGAACTTGTCGCCCACCTCGATGCCGTGCGCGCCGACACCGGCAACCTCTGGGAGGCGCGTTTCCTGCTCGCACAGGTGCACATGGAGCGCGGCGACCTCGACACGGCGGAAAGCATCCTTGAAGGCGTTCACCGTGAGGTGCCCGAGGAGTCGGACGTCTCGGCCGCCCTGGACGACTTGCGATCTGGCCGCCTCGTGAGCGCCGAGTGCGTCGAAACGCGGCAGATTCCCTGGTGTTCACGCCCTGGAAGGTCAGGGCACGGAAGGCTCCGGGTCCATCTCACGCCTGACGAGCGGCTGGCGCTCACCGCGGAGTATGAAGGTGAGGTGCGGCTATGGGACCTCCGTACCGGCGCAGTGCGGTGGGAAACCAAGGGCCCCGGATTGGGGCAGCTGACCTCCCTCGACATCAGCGTCGACGGACGGTTCGCGGTCATCGCGGATCGCACGTTCACCCTTCGGCTCTGGGATCTCGCCAACAACCGGTGCCTGCAGACCCTGACGATCGACGACTTCCAGCGGAGCTTCTGGACAGCACGCATCACTGAGGACACCCGGCTGCTCGTGGTGGATACGGCCGGGGGCGCCCAGATCTGGGATGTGCATACGGGGCGTAGGCGCTCAACGCTCAACGAGCGCCACGAGTTGCTCACCGAAGTGAGCAGCGACGGTCGCTGGATCCTGGCCGGTGAGACACTCTGGGACGTCGCGACCGGAATCCGTCGGAACCTGAACGACCAGGGATCATCTGGGCCGGACGACCGGACCTTGGAGCTTTGGAAGGCTCGCAAACGAGCCCGCGTACTTGCGGAACGTGTCAGCGAAGTGGACGGAGCAGATCGCGACCACATGGTCGCCGTGAGCGCCAACGCCCGATTCGCGATCTCCGGCAGTCCTATCGGGAGTGTGCGGTTCTGGGATGTGGCCAGCGGCCGGTGCCTGCGAACGTTCCGCGACCACAGCGGCGAGGTGGTCGCCGTTTACTGCGCGTCAGACGGCCGACACGGTGTTTCCGCAAGCGAGGACAACACCCTGCGACGATGGACCATGCCCAGCGGCTACGAAGCCGGGCTCCAGCCGAGCCGGCCGCGCCGGCATACGGTGTTGGACCGGTTGGCGGACTCCGTGGACGTCACAATCCGCGAAGCATCCCTGGCCCAGGCCGATGGACAATTTACCGTCGCGCTCGGTCTGCTGAAACAGATGCGGTCTGTTCCCGGCCACGAGCGGGCGCCTCGCGCCGTCGCCGCATGGCGGGCCTTCGGCCGGTCGGCGATCCGCGTCGGCTTCCGTGGGGGATGGCCATCCAAACTGTTCAACGAGCACTGCTACGTCGGCGCAGTCGACCTGTCCGCTGACGGGCAGACGGCGGTGACCAGCTGCGGCGACCGGGCAGTCCGTGTGTGGGACCTGTCTGCGGGCGAGTGCCAGCGTGTCATCAAGACCCGTTCATCGGTTATGGCGCACTCGATCGCGCTGAGCGCCGACGGTCATCGGATCCTGGTCTCAAGCATGGACGGAACGGTCGAAGTGCTGTCGGCCGAGACAGGTGAACGCCTGGGTCACCTTCTGGCGCCGGAAGCGTACGAGGGGCTCGGCGGCGGCTACCAAACCGCCCCGGCCCGCTTCAGCCCCGACGGACGGCTGGCCCTGGTTGGCCATGGGAGGGGCACGGTTCGGTTATGGGATGTGGACACATCGTGCTGCCTGCGCACGATGAACGGACACCTGGGCGAGATTAAGTCGGTGTGGATCGGACCGGACGGACACCTCGCTGTGTCCGGCGGTAACGACGGGGAAATTCGGTTGTGGGAACTCGACACCGGACGCTGCCTGCGCGTTCTGCGCGCATACCCCGAGACCGAATGGACGCGGGCCAGCCGCATCATCGGCGGCCACGACGGCTCGGTGAGCTCAGTGTGCGTGAGCTCGGACGGCCGGTCACTGCTCTCCGCCCATGGCTGCGTCGATCGGGTGAAGCCCACGGACCGCTCCATCCGGCTGTGGGACATAGCCAGCGGCGAGCTAATTCGGACGTTCGACGACCAGCCCGGCACCTCTTCTGTCGTCAGATTCAGCGCGGACGGCCGCTTCGCGATGTCTGCTGGGCGAGACGGCACCGTCCGCATCTGGGACGTCGACAGCGGACGCTCCCTGCGTGCCCTGCAAGCCGGACATCGCGAGCAGATCCGTGACGCCGCATGGACGCCTGACGGACGATTCGCCCTGTCCGGAAGCAGCGACGGCACCCTCCAGCTGTGGGAACTCGACTGGGACCTGCGCGCCCGCGAACCAGCCGACTGGGACGAAGACGCCGCTCCCTACCTGAATGCCTTCTTGGCACGGCATACATCAGGCTGGACAGACGGCGACTTCGGAGGATTGCTCAGGCTACTCCAGGACGCCGGTTACGGCTGGTTACGAGCCGACGGAGTGCGACATCGGTTGGCTACCTTGCGCCATCGAGGTGACCGGGACACATCGCGCTGACGCGGTCAGTCCGGCTTCCTCGAAGTTTGCCAGCCGCAGGACGGCCGCCGTCGCAGGTGCAGGGCGGCCTGGCGGCCGTGGTCGCGTCGGGCGGCGGCGACTTCTTCCAGGTCCTACGCCATTTCGCCGACGACGGTGCGGCGCGGTCCCGGCCTTCGCGTTGCCGCGCAGCAGGAGTAGCCCGGAGTGGAACACGGTGTGGCACAGGCGTCGGCTGTCTTCGAAGAACGCGATGTCGACGAGGCCGGAGCCGTCCTTGGGGGTGACGAGGACGACTCGCTTGCCGGACGGGAACGGCGGGGTCTGTGTGGACCCCCGCACACCGGCCACCAGCACCTTCTGCCCGGGATACAGGGCGCGCAGGCAGGTGGGCGGCGTCGGTGGCGTCGAGTTCCCGCAGCAGCCGGTGATGGTGCTCCATCAGGTGGTGGGTGACGTCGATGGACAGGGCGTCCAGCTCGGCACCAAGCTTGTCGCGGACGGTCATCTCCGGCAGCCCGCTGGGGTCGGCGGTGACGAGCTCGCCGCCGAGCGGGAGCTGCCCGTCGGTGGCGGCGCGGGCGCGGAACTCCCGGTGCAGCTCGGTGGCCTGCAGCAGCAGGTCCCGCCGGGTCAGATCCGCGGCGAGGGCGTCGAAGGCACCGATCCGGATCAGCCGCTGCGCGATGGGAAGGGAGGGCCGCGCCCCACAGATCTTGCAGCGACGCATAGGACTGACCCGCCGCCAGGCGGGCGACCTCATTTTCACTGATGCCCTTGACCGTGGACAGGGCCAGCCGCACGCCCCAGCCCCGCGGTGTCTGTTCGACACTGTGCTGCGCACGGGAGTCGACGTTCAGCACCGCAACGCCGTGGCGGCGGGCGTCAGCGACGATGACCCGGCGCGGCCACATGCCCGGATCGTGCTCCAGCAGCCCGGCGTACGGGGCGGCGGGGTGATGCGCTTTCAGGAAGGCGGACTGGAGGGCGTACCGGCCCTGCAGAGCGCCTGGCTCAAGGCGCACTACCCGGCATTCTTTCTGGTCGGCCGCCTCGAACACGACCCCGGCATGTGGCCCAAGCGCGTTCTCGTCTCCGACGCCCGCCGCCGCGGCGTACCGGTCCTGCCCGTCGACATCAACCGATCCAAGGTGAAGCACACCGTAGAGAAGGCCGAGGGAGAGCACTGGGGCGTGCGGCTCGCACGGCACTCTTCGTCGTCCTGACCTGCGACCACCTCGGTAATCGGCGGGCCACTCGCCCGGCCCGCCGAACCCTACGGGGCGACTGGGGCGAGGGTGCCAGTAGAAGTACGCAGTCGAGTTACTGAATGACGTCACTCAATGACGCGCCGCCCGGCGGACCGCAAGGAGCGCCGCGCCGATGTCCGCCGCCGCTCGCGGATCGGACAGGGAGCGGCCCGCCAGCTCCTCGACGCGGCGCAGCCGGTAGCGGACGGTGTTGGGGTGGACGAAGAGACTCCGCGCCGCGTCCGTGACGGAGCCGGCGGCGGCGTACCAGTGCTCCAGGGTCTGAAGGAGACGGGCACGCTCGGCGGCCGGGAGATCGAGCAGGGGCTGGAGGACCACCTCCACCAGGTGCGCCGCCTCGGCCGGGGCGGCGGCAACGACCATCGCCAGCGGGTCGTCGTCGAACCGCGCGACGCCGGGGCCGGTGCCGGGGAGGCCGGCCAGTGCCAGACGGGCGAAGTGCAGAGCCTGGGGGGTGTCCCGCAGCGAGTGAAAGCACGGGCTGATACCTACGCGGGCGCCCGCGCGGCGCAGGATGCGCAGGCAGGTGTCCTCCGCGGTCGCGGTGGGCAGGGCGGCCAGACCGATCTGCTGGTCGGGCAGCAGCCGCCAGGCGAAGTGGACCTGGGCCTGACGCAGCGCCGCTTCCGTCCCCGCCAGCGGCTCCTCGCCGGGAGCGTCGGCGGCCGCCGCGGCGACCACGTAGGGCCCGCGGTCGGGCAAACCCAGCTCGCGGGCGGCCTCCCACAGCGTGCGGTCGGCAATGACGCCGGTGAACAGCGCCTCCACCAGTGCCGAGCGGCGCGCCTGACGCCGCGAGGTCAGCTCGGCGGTCGTCTCCCGGTAGGCGGCCGCCACCGCCTCCGCATAGCGGCCGAACAGCGCCCAGATCTCCGCCGACTGGGACACCAATTGGGCGTCGGAGACCTCGGGATGGGTGCGTGCCTCGGCGAGGACCTCCGTCCACAGGAGCTCGAAGCCGATCCGGTACGCGTGCAGGGTGTCCGCCAGCGGCACGCCCTGCTCGGCGCGGAGGCGCCCGGTCTCCCGGGCCGGGCTCGGGTCCTGCGCGCCCGCGCGGCCGAGCTGCTTCAGGAGCAGGTCCGCGTTGGCGGTGCACGAGCGGCGCAGCGAGTCGAAGGGGATCAGCGCCTCGTCCTTGTAGGCATCGACGTCCGAGCGGATGCGCTGCGCCATCCGCTCGCCCAGTTCCGGCAGCCTCGTATGAAGCGCCGAGACCACCCCCGAGATGTCCATTCCAGCAGCTTAATGCCCATGTTTTGTCATCAGGAACAATCTGGGAGGGCACGCGCTGTCATACCGCACATAGGCCGTCGGCACGGAAATCTGCACGATGTCGTCAACGTGAACAACGGATTTCGACGGTGACGTTCGTGGAGGCGGTCATGGCCAATCTGGCTCAGTTCCTGGTGGAGACGGCACGACGGCAGCCGGAACGCCCCGCACTGCGCCTGGGGGGCCAGGTCACCAGCTACGCGGAGCTCGACGAGCGCAGCGCCCGAACCGCCGCGCTGCTGCGGGCCGAGGGCATACGACCGGGAGAGCGGGTCGCTCTGATGCTGCCCAACGTTCCCGAGTTCGTCGTCCTGTACTACGGCGTGCTGCGCGCCGGAGCGGTCGTCGTGCCGATGAACCCGCTGCTGAAGACCCGGGAGACCGAGTACCACCTGCGCGACTCCGGCGCGGTGATGCTCTTCGAGTGGCACCAGGCGCCGGGCGAGGGCGCGCAGGGCGCGACCGCTGCCGGAGTGCGGCACATGGCCGTCGAGCCCGCCGCCTTCGCGGGACTGCTGGACGGTCACGAGCCGCTGCCGGAGGTGAGCGAGCCGGACGGCGAGGACGCGGCTGTGCTGCTGTACACCTCCGGCACCACCGGCCGCCCCAAGGGCGCCACGCTGACCCACGCCGGGCTGCGGCACAACACCGAGGTCAACGCGGTCCATGTGCAGCGGATGACGGCGGAGGACGTGGTCGTGGGCTGTCTGCCGCTGTTCCACATCTTCGGCCAGATCTGCACGATGAGCGTAACCGCCCGCGCCGGCGCCTCGCTCACCCTGATCCCCCGCTTCGACCCGCAGACCGTGCTGGACGCCATCGCCCGCGACCGGGCGACGATCTTCGAGGGCGTACCGACCATGTACGCGGCGCTGCTCCAGCACCCCTCGGAGGCGGACGTGTCGACGCTGCGGATGTGCGTCTCCGGCGGTGCCTCGCTGCCGGTGGAGATCCTGCACGGCTTCGAGCGTCGCTTCGGCTGCGTGGTGCTGGAGGGCTTCGGCATGTCCGAGACCAGTCCGGTGGTCACCTTCAACCACCCCGACCGGCCGCGCAAGGCCGGGTCCATCGGCACCCCGATCAAGGACGTGGAGGTGCGGCTCCTCGACGACAAGGGCCAGGACGTGGCCCAGGGCGAGATCGGCGAACTGGCCGTCCGCGGGCCGAACGTGATGAAGGGGTACTGGAACCGCCCGGAGGAGACGGCGGCCGCCATCCCGGACGGCTGGCTGCGCAGCGGCGACCTCGCGCGCCAGGACGAGGACGGCTACCTGTACATCGTCGACCGCAAGAAGGACATGATCATCCGCGGCGGCTACAACGTCTACCCGCGTGAGATCGAGGAGGTGCTCCACGAGCACCCGGCCGTTGCGCTGGCCGCGGTGGTGGGCGTGGCCGACGCACATCTGGGCGAGGAGATCGCTGCCGCGGTGGTGCTTCGCCCGAAGGCGCAGGCCACGCCCGACGAGCTCCGGCAGTTCGTCAAGGAGCGGGTGGCGGCGTACAAGTACCCGCGCGAGGTGTGGCTCGTGGACGCGCTGCCGACCGGCCCCAGCGGCAAGATTCTCAAAAGGGAGATCAGCGCGCCGGCGGGGTGAGGTGGATGTGGCTGAGTCAGCCGGGTGACGAGTGGCAACGCCGACGCGTTCCCGGGTTCTCGACGGCTCCCCGGCCACCGCGGCCGAACTGCAGGCCGCCCTGGTCGTCGCCATCAAGGGGCTGTTCGGTGAGGACCCGCAGACGTCCGACGCCTACGGACGGGTCATCAACGAGCGCCACTTCGACCTGCTGTCCGCGCTGCTGGGCTCCGGTCGTACGGTCACCGGCGGGCAGACCGACCGCGCGGACACGTACATCGCCCCGACCGTGCTGGCCGATGTCCGGCCCGACGAGCCCGTGATGCAGGAGGAGATCTTCGGCCCCATCCTGCCGATCCTGACCGTGGCGGACCTGGACGGGGCGATCGCGTGCATCACCGAGCGCGACAAGCCGCTTGCCCTGTACCCCTTCACCGAGAACGACACCACCAAGCGCCGCCTCGCCGCCGAGGCCTCCTCCGGCGGCCTCAACTTCGGCCTGGCGCTGCACCGCCTCGCCGTGCCGACGCTTCCCTTCGGCGGTGTCGGCGAGAGCGGCATGGGCAACTACCACGGCCGCTACTCCGTCGAGACGTTCAGCCACCGCAAGGCCGTCCTCGACGACCCGCTGAACTGAACCATCCCGGCTCCGGGCTGTGGTGCGCATTTCCACCTGGCGACCTCACGCGCGCCGCCGTCCGGCACCCTTCGGAAGAAAGCATCCCCATGCGCGAGTTCGAGGGTGGTGCCGGTCGGCCATCGGCGTCTCCAAGTTCACCCGCCGCACCCTGACCCAGCTGCTCGACGAGACCGGCAGCACGCCCGTCCTCAATCAAATCGAGCTGCATTCGTACTTCCCTCAGGCCGAGAGCATGACGGCTGCCTCCGAACTGACATCGCAGTACGCAGCCCAAGTGGCCAACGACCTCGAACGCAATAGCAAGGAGCAGAAACGCATCATGGACGACACGCTGCTGGAGCGGCTCGGCGCCGCCAAGTACCTGCTGGTCACCAGCTACCGCAAGAACGGCACCCCGGTCGCCACCCCGGTGTGGGTGGTGCGCGACGGTGACACGCTGGGCGTGCGGACCCCCGCCGACTCCTGGAAGGTCAAGCGGATCCGGGCACGCGGCGACATCCTCATCGGCCCCTGCGACCTGCGCGGCAACCCGACGGGCGACCCGGTCCCGGCCACCGCCGAGATCGCCGACGCGGCGACCAGCGCCCGCTACCGCTCACTCATCGCCCGCAAGTACGGCATCCTCGGCCGCCTCATGATTTTCGACAGCCGGCTGCGCCGGGGACTGGACGGGACGCTGGGCATCCGTGTGCGGCTCGCCCCGTAGCGGGTGACGTATCGTCAGCTCCAGGCCTGGTAGGGCTCGTCGAGGAGCTGGAAGACCGGCTCGCCCCGGACCGCGTCCTTGGCGGTGGACAGCCGCACCCGGTCCCCGCTGTGGATGCCGATGGGCGGGCCTATGACCGGGCCACGTACGACGAAGCCCTCGGCCATCTCGACCAGGGACACATTGCGCGCGGTGGGCGTGTTGCGGTGCACCACCGTGGAGTGGCGGACCGTGCCTGTGCCCTCGCTGCACTCCGTTGATGACGCTCTTTGAACGTCCCACCTGAGCGACGATCGCGGTGGGTGTCGACCGCGGGTTCAACCGGCCGCGGTCGTAATCGGGTCGCTGCCGTTCTGAGCTCGCTGATACACATGTGCGATGGCACGCGGCGACTCCGGTGAGTCTCAGGCAGGGCAGTCGGGACTCATCGTGAGGGTCCCCGAGGCAGAACCTGCTGTTCAAGCGTGGCGTGACCGGCTGGACCCCACAGCCCGTGCGGGTGTCCCGGCCCATGTCACCGTCCTCTTCCCATTCCTCGATGAGAGCCGCATCGACAGCGATGCTTGCGCTGCCATCGGCGAAGTGATCGGGCGTCACCGGCATTTCGAGGCCCGGTTCGAACACTGCGGGCGATTCCCGGGGATCTTGTATCTCGTCCCCGAACCGGACATCCCGTTCCGCCGGCTCACCGAGGCGATCATGCACCGGTGGCCGGAGACGCCGCCGTTCGGCGGGCAGTTCGACGACGTCATCCCGCATCTGACCATCGCCCAGGGGCAAGACGATGCCGTGCTGGAGGAGGCCGAGGCCGCTGTTCGCAGCCGGCTTCCCGTCACTGCCCGCGTGTCGTCGGTCGATCTCGTGGTCCACGACGGGAAAAGGTGGCAGCAGCGAGCGTCGTTCACGCTCCGGTGATCCCTCTGCCGGTCATCAGTCAGCCGCCGCCCTGCTGGGCCTTGGCGTGCGCGAGGCGGTAGGAGTCCGTGCCGGTCTCGATGATGTTGCCGCCGAAGGTGAGCCGATCCATGATCATGATTTACCTCTCGGACCAGACCCCACCCTGCGAATCAACATCTCTCCACGTGCTTCTGCGGGGCAGCACTAGGATCTTCGGCATGGCGAAGCGCAATCCCGCCGGCGCGTATCACGGCGACCTTGTCGCCGAGTCTGACTGCTTCGTCGATGTCATGCGTGACGAAGACGATGGTCTTGCCGAGGTTGCTCTGTAGGCGCAGCAGTTCGGTCTGGAGCTGTCCGCGGACCACCGGGTCGACGGCTCTGAAGGGTTCGTCCATAGCATCACCGGCGGATCTGCGGCGAGGGCGCGGGCGACCCCGACGCGCTGGGCCTGCCCGCCGGAAAGCTATGTGGGGTAGCGACGGCCGAGTTCGGCCGGCAGCCCCTCGAGCTCCAGCAGGTCCGCGGCGCGGGCCCGGGCCTGACGCCGGGCACGGCCGGTCAGCAGCGGAACCGTGGCGATGTTGTCCAGGTCCGTCTTGTGCGGGAACAGCCCGGCCTGCTGGATGACGTAACCGATGCCTCGGCGCAGTTCGTGCGCGGCGATGGTGGCGGTGTCCCGACCGTTCAGCAGGACCCGGCCCGCGTCGGGCTCGAGCCTGCGGTTGATCATGCGTAGCAACGCGGAGGGCCCACCAGGACCGTGATCTCTCTTGACCCGGCCTCGAAGCTGAGGTCGTTCAGAGCCAGGGCCCCGTCGGGGTAGCCCTTGCTCACCGATTCGAAGCGGATCATCGCCCTTCCTCGCGCGGGTTCAGGCCCGCAGCCTGTGGACATATCGCCACGTACACGCGCTCCCGGGCGAGTCGATCGCGCATTACCGATGACCGAGGTCGCCGTAGTGCGCGAACAGCGCCAGCTGATCTTGGATCCAGGGGTTGAACGCCAGCAGCTGGCCCTGTACCCAGGGGTCGAGGCGGTGCTTCGCGACCTGGCCGCCGTCCAGGCTGATGGTCTTCGTGTCCGCGGTCACCACGACCCGGGCAGGAGTGAGCCCGCCATCGGGAACAGTGGCCGCCGCCGCGGAGCCGCTGGTGGCGAGGAGCGTGCCTCCGACGAATGCCGCGGAAACGCTCGCGGTCGCGATACGCCGCATGAGCTTCTTCATGGTCTTTCCTCCTCGCAGTGTCCGCCGCTCCATGGCTGCGACGGCGGACCTGCCTTTCTTTAGGCGCTGTCAAAGCTACGCATCGACATGTAGTTGAACAATGAATTAGTGTGGTGAAGGAAATCACCTGAATATTGAGGAATAGGTGGGTGATGTCCTGAAGGAGCGCTGAGCGCGGAATCGTTCGATTGGCGCGCCTGCGGCAGGGGGCGCGGGTGGGCCCTAAATGCCCAGGACTCCCGGATTGCTGGAGCCTTGGGCCCCGCCCCGTCTGTGTGACTCGCCATCGGGTCGGACTCGTCGACCGAAGAAAACTGCCGGCCACCGGGATAGGAGGATCGCTCCTCACCCCCAGACGACCGAGTCACCCGGCGGAGGCCAGGACCGCACCGAATGCCGGCCGGAAACCGGCCCGCCTTCCTGGCCCACGAATCGGTCTGGCTGATCGCCATCGGTGTGCTGGGCGCGCTGGCGGCGGCGTGTGTCGGCTTCCTCGACCTGTTCGCCATCCCCAGCGGCACCCCGGCCTTCCGTACGGGTCTGGTGCACATGGCGCTGAACCTGACGGTCACCGCCGCGTACGCGGCCGGTTTCGCCTGGCGGCAGGGCGGCGGATACCCCGAGGGGCAGGGCGTTGGATACGGGCAGCTGGCGCTCTCCGCCGTCTCGCTCGCCGCCCTTGGCCTGTCCGGCTACCTCGGCGGCAAGCGCGCCTACCGCTACGGCGTGCGCGTGGCCGAGGAGTCCGTGCAGGCCGAGGGCTACCGCACCCGATACCGCTCCTGACGGCAGCCCGGCCGGTACGGCCCCAACCACACCCGCACATCGGAACCACTGGAGAACGACATGGACATCGCCGCTCTCGTCGCCGGGTGGTCACCGCCCTCGGCGGATTCGTCCTTCTGGCCCGCTGGATCTCCCGCGGCGGCCTGCGGCAACAGCAGACCGGGGCGACCCGCTTCCCGGCGCCGATGGTCTTCGGCCACTTCCTGCTTGCGGCAGCCGGACTGGTCGTCTGGATCATCTACCTCGCCGCCGACCGGGCAGCCCTGGCGTGGACGTCCTTCGGCATCCTCGTCGCCGTCGCCCTGCTCGGCTTCACCATGTTCGCCCGCTGGATCCCCGTGCACCGGACCGCCGCCTCGGCCGCGGCCGGGGAAGAGACCACGCCCGCGGAGCGACACCTGCCCGTTTTCGTGGTGGCCGCCCACGGTCTCCTGGGCGCCGCGACGCTGGTGCTGGTGCTGCTGGCGGCGCTCGGAGCGGGCGGCAGCTGACGCGGGCACGAATGGCACGGGGGCTCTCAGCCGTCGCCGGCTCGGCCGAGCGGTCCGCCGAGTGCCACGTTCCAACGCCCGGCGCGGCCGCTGAACTCGGCCACGCTCAGCGGCGGCACGTCGATCCGCCAGAAGGCCGACTCCTTTCGAACGCCGCAAACGTACGCAGGCGTGCTCGTGGGTGCAGGCGGTGCCGTAGGCGCGGGCGCAGGTGCCGACGGAGAGCGCCCACCGCGTGCTCCAGGGCAAGGTCGACTCGCTCCTGGACAACGCCCATAAGCCCGAACCCCTCCAGGACGACGACGGCAGGGCGCTGCGCGGGCTCGCGGACTCCCTCCTGTCACGCCCGACCGCCACCGGGCCGCTGCGCGACGACTTCCTGCGCCGCACCGTGGACTACAGCGCCCGCGCGCGGCTGGTGATCGGCCGATTGCCAGACCGGGCCGAGGACAACGCGGCAGCCGACCCGAGCACCGTCACTCTCGGCCGCGACCTGGCCCTGCGCCTCCTCGAGCCGCAACTGGTGCACGCTCTCGTCTCCAGTGGCGCGGCCGAATGGCCAAGGAGCTCACGCTCTATGATCGAGGACCGCTCAGAGGAAGCCCTGTGGCTGCTCGATACGGTGTGTGAGCGATCCCTGATCCTGGTCGCCTTTCCGTACGGGCCCAGGCGGCTGATCGCCTTGCGTCTGCGAATCGATGAGACACCCGCGCTACAGGTCGCGCCCGGACTCCTGGACCTGGTCGGCTGGGAGAATCTGGGCGAACCGGTACGGATCTTCAGCGTGTTCACCGACGAGGCGTTCAAGGAAACGACGCACCTGCTGACACTCGACGCCCTGCGCACCGCCCCTGCCTCCCGCCCTCCCTGGCCGAGCACGCCGAGTTCCTTCTTCGAACTGCCCTGCGGGGACTTGCCCGCCCGCCTCGCCGACGCGGCTCTGACCGGCGACGCGCTGCCCATTGCCCCCGATGACGGTCTCCTTTTGTGCGACCCCGACTGGCTCTCCTCCCAAGGGACTTGACGACTCCTGGGCGAGCCTGGGGCAGCGCACCCACTTGCCCGATCGGCTGATGCCACCTCGACGTCAGCCTTGAATGTTCCCCCGCCACTGACACATACGCTACGCATCTCACCAGCTCATGGACGACGTGAACACTCCACCGCTCGGAGAACAGGACCACGACGTGCTGATGCTGTTCGACCACTCCCTCGACGGCATCGAGCAGCCTGATAACGAGATCCATCAGTCACTGGGCATGGTCAATCTCGCCCCGCACGACTGGTTCGCAGACTTTGACCCGGATCAGGCCCGCGACCCCGACCGAGGCTTCCGCCACCCCTGACCGCGGCCGCCGTCGGATGCCCAGCAACGGCGTCACGCCGATGCGGCGCCGGACGCGTCAACGGGAGGCGGCAGGGTGCGCAGGCGTTCGCGCAGATCGGCCACGTACTCGGCGGGACGGGCGGCGAGCAGGCCGTTCAGGCGCTCCAGCCGGGTGCAGGCGGTGGCGCGCAGGCGGCTCGGCGGCACCCGGTCGAGGACGTCCAGGGCGCGCTGCGCAGCATCGGACGGCTGGTCGGAGGCTTCGGCCTGCGCGAGGACGAGGGTGGCGGCAGCCCATCCGGGGGTGCCGGAGGTACAGGCGGCCGTGGAGGCCTCGGCGCGGGTGCGGGCCTGCTCGCTGCGGCCCAGCGTGAGGTGCGCCTCCGCCTGGTGCAGAGCGAGTTCGGGCTCGTCGAAGCCGAAACGGCCCGGGGCCTGGCCGGCCGGGTCGGCTTCGAGTTCGGTCAAGGCGACATCAAGGGCGGCGCTCGCCTCCCGGTCGCGGCCCTGCTGGGCGAGGGTGGGCAGCAGCGCCCAGGCGTGGATCTGGGCACGGACCAAACCGGCGGGGGCCGCGCCGCGCTCGGCGTAGGAGAAGGCGGCCGTCAGGTTGCCGGTGTGGCGGGCCACCATGCTCTGCGCCCCGTACGCCCACGCCGCCAGCGCGGCGTCACCGCGCTGGTTGGCGTACGACACGGCGGTGCCCAGGTGGGTGTGTGCGCCGGCCGGATCGTCGAGGTGGAAGGCCAGGTTGCCCAGCAGCCCTGAGAGCCGGCCGAGCTGACGGTGCAGTTCGGTGCCGTCCGTGCCGGCGGGGAGCACCCCGGCCAGCAGGGTGCGGGCCGCGCGGACCTTCCTGAACAGCATCGGGACGGGGTGCTTGCTGTAGTTCAGGTGGTAGTGGTCGGCTGCGGCTTCGGCGAGTTCGTCGACCGGCGGGCTGCCCTCGGGTTCCGCCAGGAGCGCGAGCTGGAGGGACTCTCTGACCGAGGGGAGCCCCGCATCGGCGGTCATCGGATCCGCCCCTTCCTGCCGGCCGGATGCGGCGACGCCGGCGTCGTTGCGACCGTATCCGATCAGCTCCGCGGTCCACGCCGTTGCGCGGGGTTCCGTCCTTGGCGACGTAGGCCAGGCGGGTCACGTCACCGGCCAGCCGCTCCTGGCTCATCGGGCGGTTCAGAACCTCGATGAACTCGTTCGGCTGCATGGTTCGGTTCCTCCTTCTCAGCGCAGTTGCTCGGCCAGTCCGACGATGATGCCCTCCGGGCCGCGGAGGTAGCAGAGCAGATAGCTGTCCTCGAACCGGGCGATCTCGCCGACGAGTTCGGCGCCGTGAGGGCGCAGGCGGGCAACGGTGTCCTCGATGTCGTCGACGGCGAACATGACGCGGTGCGTGCCCAGAATGTTGTGCGGCCGGTTGCGCGGCCCGGTGCTGATCACCGCGGGGCTGCGGTACTTCGCCAGCTCGAGCCGGCTGTGACCGTCTGGGGTCCGGACCATCGCGATGTCACAGCGGACGCCGTCGAGTCCGGTGCACTGGTCGGCGAAGAGGCCCTCGACCTCCGCCCTGCCCTCCAGCTCCATACCGAGTTCCACGAAGAACGCGATGGCGGCATCCATGTCCTCGACGACGATGCCGACGTTGTCCATCCGCTGAATCGCCATGCTGGTTTCTCCCTCTTCCTCGTGCGGCCGGTGGTGGCCGCTGATGTCCCTGGGACGGAGCCGGTGGCACGTTCTCGACATCCTCAGACCGCCGAACTCCGAAAAATCTGGATCGCGCCTCAGCACCGCTACAGCAGACCCGCGAGCCAGGCGCCACCACCGAGGGTGAGTGCGGCGCAGGTGGCCGCTCCCATGAAGACGATCAGCCGCAGCGTGCCGTCCCCGCATTTCAATGCTTCCTCGACGATTCGCAGCGTGCGCGCTTGAGCATTGCGCCTCCCCAATTAGTTCACGGTGCCGGGTCACCCTTGGCGGGCTAGTTCCCCGTGCCGCTCGCCCTCGCCGCAACCGTCCGGGCCCCGCCGCGCGGCGCCGGCGCGAGCTGGGGGCCGCGCTGACCCCCGGCGGGCCCGAGCATCCGTGGACGGGAATGCAGATCAGCGCTGGATGGGGCTCTGGGAACAAGCTCCGGTACGTCACTGTCCAGCCGAACCTCGTCGCCGGGGTACGCGCTGACACAGCGATCCGTCGCGATCTGGGCCAGCAGCTGGCACCCTCATGCCCCGAACACCCCTGGCACGGTCGGCACTTCAGCACCTTCCCTGTTGTATTGGCGTGTTGAAGCCGATGCAAGAGGGGCGGGGCAATGCCGGGGTGGCGTGTGTTCTGGGTGCCCACGACGAGGTTCGTGGACGCGGGTCAGCTCTCGATGTTGGAAGGGTGGGACGACTTATCCGGCCGCGAGGAGCGGGTAGGGATGCACCTCGGCGATCCGATCTTGCTGTCCCCTGACTACCGGGTCGATGAGCTGCTGATTGAGTACCTGAGCCGCTCCAGCTTTGTCCTCCTGGAACACGAGACGAAGCGCAACTACACGTCCGACTACCGGATCTTCTTCGATTTTCTGTGGAACCGGGGAAAGCTCTGGTCTCAGGCCTCGGCGGACGATCTGCTCGACTTCCACGACTGGCGCGTGCGTTCGGCACAGAACCCCGGACGAGTCGGCGCGGGGAAGTGGAACCGCGAACTCGCGGCACTGACCCGGCTATACGACTGGGCGTTCCGGCGGGGACTCACCAGCTCGAACTACGCGCCACCCATCTGCCGCCCCCACTGGCCGAGCGCCTTCGCCGCAACGCCAGCAAACTCCGCACGCACGCCCAACGGCACCACGACCAGAGCATCACAACCTCGGAGACGACCCGATGACCCCGGCCCCCGATGAACGCGCACGTATCCGCTCCGCGATGGACCGCATACTCGCCGGAACCCCGCGGCATTCCAACGGCGCACTGACGATCGTCGCTCTGGCCCAAGAAGCCCAAGTGCCGCGCAACGCCCTCACCCAGCGCCATCCCGATCTCAAGAACGATTTCTACGCCAAGGTCAGGGAACGAGGTCAGCCCACTGACGCGGAACGACGGCTCCGCAAGCAAATCGTCAAGCTGAAGGAGCTCCGCGCGTCCGACAATGAGCAGCTCGTGCAGCTGGAAGCAGACGTCGTGAACCTCGTTCGGGTAGTCAATCAACTCACCCTGGAAAACCGCCAACTCCGCCAGCAACTGGCCGCACCGGGACCCGTCGTCGGCCTTCTTCCCACTCAGCCTCAGCCACCGGAACGGGTGACCGCACACGTCCTCCGACACGGCCCCTTCGGCGGCTTTACGGAGGCGGCCAGCGCGGTCGTCTCGGCTACTTCGGGTCGCGGTTGAACTGCGCTGTCGACCAGCGGTAGCCGAGCGTGATCAGGCCGACGCACCAGGCGATCGCGATCCAGCCGTTGTTGCCGATTTCGGTGCCGAGGAGGAGGCCACGGAGGGTTTCGATGGCGGGGGTGAAGGGCTGGTACTCGGCGATCGGTTGGAACCAGCCCGGCATCGTTCCGGCCGGGATGAATGCGCTGGAGATGAGCGGCAGGAGGATCAGCGGCATGGCCATATTGCCGGCCGCCTCGGGGTTCGGACTGGCCGCGCCCATGCCGACCGCGATCCAGGTGAGTGCCAGGGCGAACAGCGTGATCAGCCCGAACGCCGCGATCCACTCCAGTGTCGTGGCGTCCGTGGACCGGAAGCCCATCGCCACCCCGACGGCGCCGACGAGGACCACGCTCATCACGCACTGCAGCACGCCGCCGACGACATGCCCAACCAGCAGAGAGCCCCGGTAGACCGCCATCGTGCGGAAGCGGGCGGTGAGGCCCTGGGTCATGTCCACGCAGACGGACACCGCGGCCCCGATCACGGTGCTGCCGACGGTCATCAGCAGCAGGCCGGGGACGATATAGGCGATGTAGTCGGAGCGGTCCGCGCCGCCGCCACCGATGCCGGCGCTCATCACGTCGCCGAAGATGTAGACGAAGAGCAACAGCATCATGATCGGCGTGAGCAGCAGGTTCAGGGTCCCGGACGGGTAGCGCCATGCGTGCAGGAGGTTGCGGCGCAGCATCGTGCTCGAGTCGCGTACAGCGAGAGCGAGGGAGCTCATCGGACAGACTCCTTGGGCTGGTGGGGGACATTGGCTGGGCCGGTCAGGGCGAAGAACACGTCGTCGAGGTCGGGGGTATGGACGGTCAGTTCGTCCGCCTCGATGCCGGCGGAGTCGAGCCAGTCGAGATTGGAGCGCAGTTCGCGCTGACTGCCGTCACTGGGGATGGACAGCGACAGTGCCTCGTCGTCCCGGGTGACCTCGCGCAGGGCGTCAGCGGCGGACTGATACGCGACCGGGTCGGTGAAGCGGAGCCGGATGTGCCCGCCCGGGATGAGCCGCTTGAGCTCCTCGGCGGTGCCCTCGGCGGCGATCTTGCCGTCGTTCAACACGGCTATGTGGTCGGCGAGTTCGTCGGCCTCATCCAGGTACTGGGTGGTGAGGAAGACGGTGACGCCGTCGGAGACGAGGCCGCGGATGATGCCCCACATGTTGTGGCGGGAGCGTGGGTCGAGCCCTGTCGTCGGCTCGTCGAGGAAGATGATCCGCGGGTTGCCGACCAGCGTCATGGCGAGGTCGAGGCGGCGCTTCATGCCGCCGGAGTAGGTCGAGGCGGGCTTCTTCGCGGCCTCCACCAGGTCGAAGCGCTCCAGGAGTTCGGCGGTGACCTGCCGTCCCTCGCGCTTGGACAGGTGGTGCAGGTCCGCCATGAGGAGCATGTTCTCCTCGCCGGTGATCAGGCCGTCGACGGCGGAGAACTGCCCGGTGACACCGATCGCGGCACGGACCGCCTGTGGGTCGGCGGCCAGATTGTGCCCGCCGACGTGCAGGTCTCCGGCGTCGGCGGTGATGAGCGTGGACAAGATCTTGACGGCGGTGGTCTTCCCGGCGCCGTTCGGACCGAGCAGCGCGAACACAGACCCGGCCGAGATGCGCAGATCGATACCGTCGAGGACGAGCTTTTCGCCGTAGGACTTGCGTAGCCCGACGGCGGAGACGGCGGTCGGTGACGGATGACCGTCACCTTGCCTGGATGTGGGCATGCCAGATGAAGGCATGATGGCTTCCTTTCGGAGGCTGGAGACGCAGGAGGAGTGGAAGCTTTCGGAACCCGGATTGAGTGACTGTCCGTGGCTACACGTCAGTCGTGTCGTCCTGGGGAATGGTGTCGAGTGGCCCGCCGCCGGAGACCTGCTCGCCGGGGGCATGGCAGGACTGAGCCAGGCAGCACCAGCCTGCTCGACCACCTCGGCGGACAGGATTTACGGCGGCTTCTGGTGGCCGGTCGGCCCGCGCCTGTTCGTGCTGCGCCGAGGTGAACGCACCGCGCGTGCGGGCTACTACGCCCACTGGCATGAGGCGAGGGTGCTACTTTTCGGCCGTACCGGGTTCGCTGCTGATGGACTCCTGGTAGACGTCCGCATAGGTGCGTGAGTCCTTGACCAGGTCGTCGCAGAACGCGGCGACATCGTTGCCGATGAGTTCCAAGACCCCCTTGCCCGCGGCGACACCCTCCTCGAAGAAGTCGACGATCCCGGGGAGCAGGGGCCCATCAGGCAGGTCGACCGGTCCGACCTTGAACAGGTACTTCTGCATCTCCTTGTAGACGATCTGGTAGTCCGGCGGGAGTGCCTTGACCCGGGCCATGTGCGCCCGCCACTGCTTCTTGCCCTCGATGATGTCCTGGATGCCCACGTCAGCCTCCCAGCCGGCTCAATTTCCTTGCGACGTTCCTGTTCAACTGCTCGCGCCACCGGTCGCGATAGGTTCGAGCCCCTTCCCCACCGGCCAGCGCCGTGCAAAAGCCTTGGATGTCGTCGCCGAGCACCTCGTGGACGCTCTGCCCCTCCGCCGCTGTTTCTTCGAGCAACCCCAGGGCGGCGTCGAGGATCGGCATCAGGTTGCGGCCGGTGAAGTCCCCATGGGGAAGGAGGTGGATTTTGATCTGATCCCACGCCGCCCGGTAGTCGTCCGGCAGGGCCTCGGCCCGGGCTTCGAACGCCTTCCAATCCCTGGTGAGATCGCTGCCTGTGATGGTCTCCCAGAAGTTCATCTCCCGCCCTCCTTGAGCCTGTCGATGCGTGATGAGACGTACTGCCATTTCGTCCAGAACTTCGCGAGTTCTTCGCGTCCGGCGTCGTTGAGCGCGTAGAACTTGCGCGGCGGTCCGACCCCGGATGGCCGTTTCGTCACCTGGACGAGCTTGTTCCTCTCCAGTCGCAGCAGGATGGTGTATACGGTCCCCTCGACGACGTCGGCGAAGCCGAGCTCGTTCAGCTGACGGGTGATGGCGTACCCGTAGGTTTCCTCGCTGCCGATGATTTCGAGCACGCACCCTTCGAGCGTGCCCTTCAGCATCTCCGTCAGGTCGTCCATCGCGAGTCCTCCTCGGTCTAGCGGTACTGCGTAGTACCGAGTACCACTACACAGTATCACCGAGTAGCGGAGGATGTCAGCGCGGCAGTCTTGCCTTCTGCAGGCTTGGGGCATCCCCTACCGCAACACGCTGAACTTGACAGAGAAAGCACCGGATGGGGAACCCGGGGTGAGCTGGAATTCCACCCCGTCCAGCCGGACCTGATGGCCGAGTTTGTCGCCGACACTGCCATCGACGCAGGCCGCTACCGCCACCCGGTTCGCTTCGTGCGGATACGCACCGACGTGGGCCCGACCGACCTGTCGCTCCTTACTGAGCGCCTCTGATCCTCCGCACCCCTTCAGGAGTCGGGCTGGGCCGGGTGCCACGGCGCGTCGGGGAGGGTCGCGCGTGCCCCGGCGGCGAGCCGGAAGGCGTACGTCGGCCGGTCGCCGGGGACGGTGCCGAGGTAGGTGTGGCCGGTCATGTGGCACCAGGCGGGCAGGTCGAGTGGGGCTGCCGGGTCGGTGGCGATGACGTGGACGGTAGTGGCCGGCCCGGCACCGTCGATCTCCTTGCGGAGGCGGAGCAGGAGGGTGACGCAGAGCAGCCCGGTGCCGTCGACAGTGATGTTCCGGGGCGCCCGGGTCAGGGGTCGTGTGGGTCATCGGCGGTAGGCGGTGGCGGCGATGGCGGGCAGGACGGCAAGGGCGAGAACGCCGCCGGTGAGGGCGAGGACGGGATAGCTGGTGGCGGCGACGACGATGCCGGAGGTGATGCCTCCGGTGGCGCCGGCGATGGCGATCGAGACGTCGACCATGCCCTGGGTCTTGGCGCGGGTGGCGAGCGGCACGGTGTCGGTGATGATCGCCGTACCGGCCACGAGGCCGAAGTTCCAGCCGAGGCCCAGCAGGGCCAGGGCGAGCGCGAGGAGCGCGACGGAGTCGCCGGGTGCGGTGGCGGCGAGGATGCCGGCGGCCAAGAGGGTGAGGCCGGAGGCGTCGGCGATCTTCATGCGGCCGTAGCGGTCGACGAGCCAACCGGTCAGCGGGGAGGGCAGGTACATCGCGCCGATGTGGATGGCGATGACGAGGCCGGAGGCGGCCGTGCCGTGGCCGTGGTCGTGCAGGTGGACCGGGGTCATCGTCATGATCGCGACCATGACGAGCTGGGTGAGGACCATGACGAGCGCGCCCATGACGACGCCTCCGCGGCGCGCGTGTGCAGGTGCGGTTGTATCCGTGGTGGTGGTGTTCTTCTGCTCCGCGGCGGCCAGGGTGCGGGCCATGACCAGCGGGTCGGGGCGTAGCCAGATGGCCAGGACGAGGGCGGCGAGGGCGTAGGCGGCTCCGGAGAGCAGGAAGGGGCCGGCCAGGTTGGGGATGCCGAGCGTCTCGGCGAGGTCGCCGGTGGGGGCGGCGAGGTTGGGGCCTGCGACGCCGCCGAGGGTGGTGGCGACCAGGACGGTGGAGACGGCGCGGGCGCGGCGGTTGGGTTGGGCGAGGTCGGCTCCGGCGTAGCGGGCCTGGAGGTTGGTGGCGGTGCCGGCGCCGTAGACGAACAGGGCGAGGAAGAGCAGGACGGGGTTGTCCAGGGCGGCAGAGGTGATGACGCCAACACTGCCGACGGCTCCGGTGAGGTAGCCGGTGGCCAGTCCGGGGCGTCGGCCGCGGGTCTGGGAGATGCGGCCGACGGCGACGGCGGCGAGTGCGGATCCGGCGGTGAACAGGGCGCTGGGCAGCCCGGCGAGGCTGGTGGTGCCGAGCATGTCCTGGGCGAGCAGGGCGCCGACGGTGACGCCGGCGGCGAGACCGGCGTCGCTGAGGACTTGGGAGGCGACCAGGACACGCAGGATGCGCTGTTGTGCCTGTTCGGCGTCGGGTATGGAGCCCGTCGTGCTGGCTGGTGCGGTACTGGTCATGTCTCTTCCGGATGGCAGCGGGTGGGCTGGGCAACGGCTGGTCGTGCCCAGCAGGAGCGACGGGGCGTACAGACCTCCCGCCGGTCCCAGCTCCGGACCGGCGGCAGGAAGGGGCAGGCTGTCAGGTGGCGTCGAGGGCCTGGGCGAGGTCGGCGATGAGGTCGTCGGCATCTTCCAGGCCGACAGACAGGCGGATCATGCTGTCGGCGATGCCGCGCTTTGCCCGCTCGTCGGGGTCCAGACCGTGGTGGGTGGTAGTGATCGGCTGGGTGACGAGACTTTCCACGCCGCCAAGGCTGGGAGCGATGGCGAACAGTGTCAGCCGGTCCACCACCGCCGCGGTTGTGGCTGCGTCCGCGTCGAGAACGGCGCTGAGCATGCCGCCGCCTGCGCGCATCTGCAGGTCCACGATCCGCTTCTGCTCGCCGGTGGCCAGGCCCGGGTAGTGGACGCGGGCCACGCGTGGATGGGCGAGGAGGAAGGCGGCGACGGCCGCGGCCGTGTCGTTCTGCGCGCGGACCCGGACGGGGAGGCTGCGCAGGGAGCGGGCCAGCAGGAACGCGGTCTCGGGGGCGATGATCTGGCCGAGGTTCTTGCGCCACCCCGCCACCAGGGCGAGGTGTTCGGCTGGGCCGATCAGTGCGCCAGCGGTCAGGTCGGAGTGCCCGCCGAGGTACTTGGTCGCGGAGTGGATGACCAAGTCCGCGCCGTGCTGGAGGGGGTTCTGGTTGACGGGGTGGCGAAGGTGTTGTCCACCACCGTCAACGCCCCGACCGTGCGGGCCTGTTCGGCGATGGCCTGGATGTCGAAGACCGTCAGGGTGGGGTTGGCCGGGGTTTCGAAGAACACGATCCGGGTGCGGTCGGTCAGCACCTCGGGCAGCCGGCCGAGCTCGTCGGCGCGCAGGAAGATGGTGGTGATACCGACCTGGGGCAGGTTGTCGCCGAGGAGTTCGAAGGTGCCGCCGGAGACCTCGCCGATACACACGATGTGGTCGCCGGTGCGGCAGTGGGCGAGGAACGTGGCGGCCTCGGCGGCCATGCCGGAGGAGAACGCCAGCGCCTGTTCGCCGCCTTCGAGGTCGGCGAGCTTGGCCTCCAGCGAGCGGATGGTGGGGTTGAGGCCGTAGCGGGTGTAGAGGTTGCCCGGCTTGCGGCCCTCGACGACGTCCAGGAGGTCTGCGGTGGAGTCGAACGCGAACGTCGAATGGTTGTAGAGCGGGGTGTGGACGGCCCCTTCGGAGCCGCGGTGTTCGCCGGCGTGCACGCTGCGCGTGGACAGTCCCTGCGCGGTGGGGTCGGTCATGCCTCTCCTGCTCTTCGTCGGATCGATGACGGGCCGGTGGGCCCGGTCAGTGCGCGGCAGCCGCCTTGATGAGTGCGCCTGCCGCCGTCTCGATGTCCCCGGGCGTGCTCCAGCGGCCGAGGGACAACCTCACCGCTCCGAGCGCGCGGGCCGGATCGAGGCCCATTGCGGTCAGGACCGGCGAGGGGGTGTGGGTGCCGCTGTGGCAGGCCGACCCGGTCGAGGCCGCGATCTGCGGAGCGGCGGCGAGGAGTTCATGGCCGAGTACGCCGTCGACGGAGACGTTCAGCGTGTTCGGCAGATGCGCCTTTTCGGGGCCGTTGAGGTGGACGCGGCCCGCCAGCGCCGCCGCCAGCCGCCGATGGAGGTCGTCGCGCAGGGCCGCGATCCGGACGTGAGCACCGTCGGCCAGGTCGTCGGCGGCCAGCCGGGCGGCGGTGCCGAGGGTCACGGCCAGGGCCACGTTCTCCGTCCCCGCCCGCAGCCCGCGCTCCTGGCCGCCCCCGTAGACCACCGGCTCCAGTCGCACCCCGTCGCGCACGTACAGCGCGGCGGCGCCCTTCGGGGCGTACATCTTGTGCCCGACCACCGTGAGCAGGTCCACCCCCAGGGCCGCGACGTCGAGGGGGATTTTCCCGGTGGCCTGGGCGGCGTCGCAGTGGAACAGCGCACCGTACTCATGGGCGAGGGCGGCGAGTTCGGTGACCGGCTGGAGCGCGCCGGTCTCGTTGTTGGCGGCCATCACCGACACCAGCACCGTCTCCTCCGTGAGGGCGGCGGCAAGCGCGGCCGGGTCGACCAGCCCGTCCCCGTCGACCGGCAGCACCGTCACGCGCACGCCGTGCAGGCGCTCCAGCGCGCGGAAGGTCTGCAGGACCGCCGGATGTTCGGTGACCTGCGTGATCACGTGCGGGTGCGTACGGCCGGAGGCGAGGACAGCGCCGCGCGCAGGGCGAGCAGGTCGGCTTCGGAGCCGGAGGCGGTGAACACCATCTCGTCGGCGCGGGCACCGATCAGGGCGGCGACTTGTGCGCGGGCCTCGGCTAGCGCGTGCCGGGGCTCGGCGCTGTAGGGGTGGCTGCTGGAGGGGTTGCCGAAGAAGTCCGTCAGGTGCGGCAGCATCGCCTCGGCTACCCGTGGGTCGACAGGCGTGGTGGCGTTGTAGTCGAGGTAGACAGGTCGGCCGGCAAGCCCCGGATGTACCGGCGGAAGGCTGCCGGTCATGCCAGGTCCCCGGCGGCGACGGGGAGTTCGGCCAGGCGCCACTCCAGCATGCCGTCGTTGAGGCGGATCGCGCGGCGGCCGTGGCCGGTCAGCAGCCGTACGGCGTCGTAGGCGAGCACGCAGTACTCGCCCCGGCAGTACACGACGATCTCCGTCTCCTCGGGCAACTCGCCGATCCGGTCGGCCAGTTCATCGACCGGGATGCAGACCGCGCCCGGAATGTGCCCGGCGAGGTACTCCTCGACCGGCCGCACGTCCAGCAGAACCGTGTCCCCGGCCGCGACACGGGCGCGGAGTTCCTCGTGGGTGACCTCGGCTGCGCCGTCCTCGCCGAGGTAGGCGTCCCGGGCCGCGGGTACGGCGGCCTGGTGGTTTTCGGCGACCTTGCGCAGCAGCGCGAACAGCTGGGCCACGTCGTCGCCGGCGAGCCGGTAGTGGATGCGCACGCCCTCGCGGCGGGTGGCGACGAATCCGGCCTGCCTGAGGGTCTGCAGATGCGCCGAGGCCGTCGTCAGGTTCAGCCCGGCCGCCTTGGCCAGGGCGTCGACCGTGCGCTCGCCCTGGGCGAGCAGGTCGAGCAGTTCCAGGCGCTTTCCGCTGGCCAGCGCCTTGCCGCTGGCCGCGAACGCGTCGTACAGCCGCGCCTTCGTACCGGTCGTGGTGTTTCCCGCCATGACATCCTCCATAATTCCATGGAATAGTGTAGGTGATGGCGGGGGCGGTGACCACCCGCCCTCTCGCATCCGAATCTTGGAGGACCCGATGGGCTTCGCCGACGACCACCTGATACCGCTGGTCGACGAAGGTCTGGGCAACAGTGCCTACCTCGTCGACCTCGGCGACGGCCGCGCCCTGGCCGTGGACGCGGGCCGCGACCTGCGCGCCTTGCGGGAGGCCGCCGGGCGGCGCGGCCTGAGCGTGGCGTACGCGGCGGACACGCACCTGCACGCGGACTTCCTCTCCGGGGCCGTGCAGCTCGGTCACGACCACGGGGCCACTGTGCTGGCCTCCGGCGCAGGGCGGCGGGCCTTCCCCCACACTCCGCTGGAAGACGGCGACGAGACGGACCTCGGCGGCCTGACTCTGCGGGCCCTGGCCACCCCCGGCCACACGGACGAGCACCTGTCCTTCCTGCTCCTGGACGGCAACCGCGAACTCGGCGTCTTCACCGGCGGCTCGCTGATCGTGAATTCCGCCGCCCGCACCGACCTCCTCGGCGCCGCCCGCACCGAGGAACTCGCCCGCGCCCAGTACCGCTCACTTCGGCGCCTCGCCGCGCTGCCGGACGAGGTCGCCCTCTGGCCCACCCACGGGGCCGGATCCTTCTGCTCGGCCCCGCCGGGCAGCGAGCGCACCTCCACCATCGGCGCGCAGAAGCAGACCAACGCGCTGCTGGCCGCCCCGGACGAAGACGTCTTCGTACGTCTGCTGGTGGCCGGCCTGGGCAGCTATCCCGCCTACTTCGACCGGCTCGCCGAGGCTAACCGGCGCGGCCCCGCCGTCCTCGCCTCCGCCCCGCTGCTGCCCTCCCTCGACGCCAGACAGGTCAAATCCCTGCTCGCCGACGGCGGATACATCATCGACGTGCGCCCGGCGGCCGACTACGCGGCCGGCCACATCCCCGGCGCGCTCTCCATCCCGCTGCGCGACCAGTTCGCCACCTGGCTGGGCTGGCTCCTGCCCGACACCGCCCCGCTCGCCTTCGTCACCGGCGATGACCAGGACCTGAACGAGATCGTCTGGCAGGCATACAAGATCGGCTACGAGCGTCTCGCCGGACGCCTCACCGGCGGCATGCCCGCCTGGCTGGCCGACGGCAACCAGCAGGCCACCACCGCGTTCGTCACCGCCGACCGCGCCGGGATGCGCCCCTACCTCGACATACGGCAGGGAGCGGAGTACGCGGCCGGGCACGTCCCCGGCGCCGTGCACATCGAGCTCGGCGGCCTTGCCGCTCACGCCATCGATGCCCCCGAGGGGCCGGTCGTGGCCTGCGGACACGGCGAGCGCGCCATGACCGCCGCCAGCCTGCTAGAACGCGCGGGCCACACCGACATCGCCGTCCTCGACGGCGGACCGGCCGACTACGCAGCCGCCCACGGCCGGCGGCTCACCCAGGACACCGAGGGCATCAGCGTGTGAACGCCACTCCCGCAACTACCGCACCGACCGACGCGTCCGGGCGGCCCATCCGCCTGGGCCTGCGGGAGAACTGGCTCCAGTTCACCCTGCTCGTCGTCGTCAACGTCTGCGTCGGCGGCCTGGTCGGCCTGGAACGCACCACGGTCCCGCTGATCGGCACCGAAGTCTTCGGCCTCACCAGCGACCTGGCCGTCTTCTCCTTCATCATTGCCTTCGGCGTCACCAAGGCCCTGACCAACCTCGCCGCTGGCGCCCTCACATCCCGCTTCCGCCGCAAGCAACTCCTCGTCACCGGCTGGCTGATCGGCATCCCCGTCCCCTTCGCCCTCGCCTGGGCGCCCTCCTGGGGCTGGATCGTCGCCGCGAACGTGCTGCTCGGTCTCAACCAGGGCCTGGCCTGGTCGATGACCGTCAACATGAAGATCGACCTCGTCGGCCCCGCCCGCCGGGGACTGGCCACCGGCCTCAACGAAGCCGCCGGCTACACCGCCGTGGGCGCCACCGCCCTGCTCACCGGCTACCTCGCCACCACCCACGGCCTGCGCCCCACCCCCGAACTCATCGGCGTCGTCTTCGTCGCCGCCGGACTCGCCCTGTCCCTCGTCGTCCGCGACACCGCCGCCCACGTCGCCCTCGAACTCGCCCAGCACACGAGGCCCCTGCCCACCGGCGAGGACACCGGCCTCAAAGCCACCTTCGCCCGCACGTCCTGGCGCAACCGCTCCCTGCGCGGCGCCAGCCAGGCCGGACTGGTCAACAACCTCAACGACGGCCTGACCTGGGGCGTCTTCCCCCTGCTGTTCACCGACCACGGCCTCGGCCTCGCCGCCGTCGGCCTGATCAAGGGCCTCTACCCGATCCTGTGGGGCCTCGGCCAGATCCCCACCGGCCACCTCGCCGACCGCATCGGCCGCAAACCCCTCATCGTCACCGGCATGCTCGTCCAGGCCGCCGGGTTCGTCCTCGCCCTCACGCTGCTCGACCGCCCCCTGCTCGCCGGGATCCTCTCCGCAGTGTTCCTCGGCCTCGGCACCGCCATGGTCTACCCCGCCCTGATCGCCTCCGTCTCCGACCACGCCCACCCCGCCTGGCGCGCCAACGCCCTGGGCACCTACCGCTTCTGGCGCGACATCGGCTACGCCGCCGGCGCCCTGGTGGCCGGCATCCTCGCCGACGCCTTCGGACTCAACGCCACCGTCATCGCCGCCGCCGTCCTCACCGCCGCCTCCGGCCTGCTCGCCGCGCGCTGGATCAGCGAACACCGCCCCGACGCCCACTGAGTCCGCACCCGGTCGACCAGTACAGGGTTTCCTGAATTCAGGAAACCCTGTACTGTCCTTTTCATGCTGACCGTCGCCTCCGACATCGACGTACTGACCCGTTTCGGTCGCGCGCTCGCCGACCCGATCCGCTGCCGGATCCTGCTCACGCTGCGCCAGAGCCCGGCCTACCCGGCCGATCTCGCCGACCAGCTCGCGATCTCCCGTACCCGCCTGTCGAACCACCTGGCGTGCCTGCGGGACTGCGGTCTGGTCATCACCGTCCCGGACGGACGCCGCACCCGCTACGAACTGGCCGATGAACGTCTGGGACACGCCCTGGACGATCTCAAGGCCGCAGTGATCGCCGTGGAGGCCGACAAGACCTGCCCGGACGCCGCCGCGAAGGGCTGCTGCTGATGATGACCGCGATATCCCTCGGGCCTTCTCCAGCCCGCCGCGACGTGCTGGCCCGCCGGATACGACTGCTCGTCGCGGCGACGATCACCTACAACGTCATCGAGGCGATCGTCGCCCTCACCGCCGGCACCCTGGCCTCCTCCACCGCCCTGGTCGGCTTCGGCCTGGACTCGATCATCGAGGTCTCCTCCGCCGCGGCGGTCGCCTGGCAGTTCTCCGCCCCAGAGCACGGCGTACGCGAGGCCCGCGAGAAGACCACCTTGCGGATCATCGCCGTCTCCTTCTTCGCCCTCGCCGCCTACGTCACCGTCGACGCCGCCCGCGCCCTTGCCGGCACCGGCGAAGCCGACCGCTCCCTTACCGGCATCGTCATCGCCGCCCTCTCACTGGCGATCATGCCGTTCCTCTCCGCTGCCCAGCGCAGGGCCGGACGAGAACTCGGCTCCGCCTCCGCGGTCGCCGACTCCAAGCAGACCCTGCTGTGCACCTACCTGTCCGCCGTCCTTCTGGTCGGCCTGGTCCTCAACGCGACACTCGGCTGGTCCTGGGCCGACCCGATCGCAGCCCTCGCCATCGCCGCCGTCGCGACCAAGGAGGGCCGCGACGCCTGGCAAGGCAAGGGCTGCTGTGCACCCGTCGGCGCCGCAGTCGCAGCCCCGGCCGGCGCCGAGTCGGACGAGGGCGGCTGCACGCCGGGCTGCACCTGCTGCGAGTGAGCTGCACAGCGGCGGTCGCGCCGTCCGGTCAAACGAGTCATCAGCCGTGCTGCCGCGCGGCATAGACATGTGGAGGGGGAGGGCCGGCTGCCGGGTCAGCGGCCTGTCGGATCGATGGCCCGCAGCCTCCCGATCACCGTCTCCAGTCCCTGCCGGACGACGTCCAACTGCGACTCCGGCATGTCGCCGAACAGGGCGACGGCCAGCTCGTCCCGCCCTCCGCGCAGCGCCCGCGTGGTCGAGCGTCCCTCCTCGGTCAGGGAGACCAGGGTCGCGCGCCGGTCGGTCGGATGGGAGCCCCGCGCGACCAGACCGTCGTTCTCCAGCGCGTCCAAGAGACCGGTCACGTTGCGCGGAGTGACCTGCAGCTGTCGGGCCAGGTCTCGCTGCGTCATCGGGCCTTCGTGGAACAGCGCCCACAACACGCCCGCGCGCGCCGTGGTCAGGCCACGTTCCGCCACGCCGCGTTGCATCATCGCGCCGAGCACCTCGGCAAGCTCAAAGAGCCGGTCCAGCGAGACGCTGGCAGAAGCAGCAGAGTCTGGCATATCGTGAAGTGGCTTCACTATGTAGCACCTCCGCTAAATATCGTACCGCGACGATCTATCAGCACTGCTTCAGAGGAAGTCGGTGACCCGTCATGGCCTCGCAGAGCGTCCGCCACCCCCTGTTCGCCCGCTTCTACGCCAAAGTCGCAGGCCCCGGCCTGGCAAAGGCCGGCATCACCCAGCACCGACGGCGCCTCCTGGCCGGCCTGTCCGGTCAGGTCATCGAGATCGGTGCGGGCAACGGACTGAACTTCGCGCACTATCCGCCCGAGGTGAAACGGCTCCTGGCGATCGAGCCGGAACCGCGGCTGCGCGCCCTCGCCGAGGGAGCAGCGCGCACCGCACCAGCAGATGTGGAGGTCGTGGACGGCCGGGCCGAACAACTCCCCGCTCCCGACGCCTCGTTCGACGCGGCCGTCGTCTGCCTGACCCTGTGCTCGGTGGCCGACCAGACGGCCGCGCTCGCCGAGATCCACCGCGTCCTGCGGCCCGGCGGGCACCTGCGCTTCTTCGAGCACGTACAAGCTGACACGCCCGGCATGCGCCGCGCCCAGCGCATCGTGGACGCCACCATCTGGCCGGTGCTGTGCGGCGGCTGCCACACCGGCCGCAACACCCAATACGCCATCACCGAAGCCGGGTTCACCCTCACACAGGTGGAGAAGTTCGCCTTTCCCCCCACCCGCTTCCCCTCCCCGGCCGCCACCCACATCCTCGGCACCGCCGAGCGCACCCAGGAAGCAGGCCCGGGATGAGCAGCACCGAAAATCCCCCCGCTTCCGTCCCGCTCGGGGACCTCACCGCCGCCCACGCCTCCGTCACACTGCTGGAGCGCCTGGCCGACAAGCTCGGCGGCCGGGCCTCCGTGACCGCGGTGTACGGCGAACCGATCACCCGGGACGGCATCACCGTCATCCCCGTCGCCCGTGTCGGCTTCGGATTCGGCGGCGGCGCCGGACGCGAGATCAGCGCCGCCAAGACCGGCGAAGGCGGCGGAGGAGGGGGCGGAGCGGAGGCCCGCCCGCTCGGCTTCATCGAGATCAAAGATGGCACGGCTGTCTACAGGCCCATACGCGACCCTTTGACGGATGTGGTTCTCCCCTTGATGGCCCTTCTGGCCGGGGTCGTCGGCTCCAAGTCAGTGCGCACCTTGATCGGGATCAAGAACCGTCGGAGCCTTTGAGCCCGAGACAACCGCTCCCTCTGGCCTCAGCAACGGCCGCTGCACCAATGGACAGCGTGATGAACGGAGTCATGGCGTCTTTGCTGTGGGGGTGCGGCGGGGCGGTCGCGGGGGCTCGTACTTTTGGTGGGGTTTGCCGGGGCGGCGAGTTCGGGGAATTCAAGCGCGAGTTGCGGCGGGTCAGACGTGAATGGTCGGGCTTTCGGCTGGTTCGGTGTCTTTCCGCTGTCGTTGCTGTACTGCACCGCGTCGATGCGGTCTTTG
>NZ_JBVHRI010000024.1:0-145887 GCF_055566975.1 Streptomyces sp. NPDC027189 | reverse complement strand
GCTTCCGGCCCAGATCCACCAGGTTCGAGCCGGTGTAGTCGTTAAGAGACGTAAAGACGCCGGTTCCTCGCGTACTCCTCTCCGTCCCGCTCGCCGGACCCGCACCATCTGGCAGTACTGGCACGTCCCGGCTTTGTCAGGGCCGCTCCCGCCCTCCCCGGCATCACCCGGATCAGGCTGCCCTCAGCTCCACCCCCCTGCTACGACAGGTCGGCGGTGAAGGTCTCTCACCTCCACACGAAACACAGCGCCTCACGGCGCAACTCAAAGCAGAGCCAGGCGCCCAGGTCCGCCGCCCTCTTTTTATGACGGGCCACTGCTCGTCCTTCCAGGCGGCGATCTGCGCCTCGTTGCGCTCGCTGGCCTTCCGGGCCGGGACCTGCACGCTCCAGCCGATGCGGTGCAGCAGCAGATCCAGCCCGGCCAGGGTGTACGCGACACCGAACCGGCGGCGCACGATCTCGGCGATCCGGGCCAGCGTCCAGCACTGGTCACTCCAGCCGGAAGCGGCCGGGCCAGCATCCAACACCTCCTCCAGCAAGCGGAGTTGTACCGCATCGAGCTTGCAGCGGGCGCCGCCGGGTCCTTTGGAGGCCAGAGCCTGCCGCCCCCCTGAAGTCAACGCCCGCCGCCAGCGGTTCGCCGACATCCGGGTCACCCTGAACCGTCGGGCCACCTCCCGGTCGCTGGCCCCCGCTTCGATCAGGTCAGCGGCTGCGAGCCGGACTTGCTCACGCCGATTCCGTTCCTCGGCCGTCAATCCACCGCCATCGGGATACCTCATTCTCTCGGCATAGCGCGGCCCACGAAGGCCGTCATGTGCCGTGCCCGGCCGCGTGGTGTAGGCCGTGGGCATCTCTGCGGGAGATCCGGTACAGCACACAGCGGCGAAGAGGTCCCTCGGGCACGCTCGGATCCTCGAAGTCGTAGGCCGGATCCCGGGTCATGCCGATCCGGCGCATCACTGCCTGGGAACGCAGGTTGTGGACGGTCGTCGACGCCACCACTTCCGGCAGCCCGAGGACCTCGAAGCCGAAAGCCAGGCAGGCCAGGGCGGCCTCAGTGGCGTAGCCGTGGCCCCACGCCGAACGCGTCAACCGCCAACCGATATCCACCCCCGCGAACGGCATGTCCTCGCCCACCTGGTCCAAGCCGGCACGGCCGATGAACTCACCAGTCTCCCGTGCTTCGAGCGCCCACCACCCAAAACCTCGCTCGTCAAACTCCGCCTGCATGAGTGCCACCGCGGCATCGCTTTGCTCCCGCGTCAGCAGTTCCCCCAGGTGTTCTCGGACTTCAGGATCGGCGTTCATCGCCGCCCACGGTCCGAGGTCGGACTCCCGCCACCGGCGGAGCAGAAGACGATCGGTGCGCAGTTCTGGCATGCCACTCAGCCAACCCGATCAAGATCAGGGTGTCGATCGGTTATGTCGAACCCTACGGTGCTCGTTAATGCCAGACCAACTGCGCAGACCCTCACGGCCTACACCACCCGGCGGGACACCAACCCGTCACGACACGACGTAACCCGCACCGTTGAAGATCTCTAGTTGTCCATCGACGATCGCGACCCGGGCGTCCATCGCGCTCACCGCGCGCGACAGTGGGCCGTCCATGTTGCAGTCGGCGGTATGGATGGACGCGGGTACGGGGCCGTCGGGTGTCCGCACCCGTCCCACCTTGAATCCGCCGCTCGATGACCGCTCGTCACGTCGCCCTGGCTCTGGCGCCGGAGCCGGCACGGAGGGCATAGACGACGGGGACAGTGGAGCGGAGCCTTCGACGCCCTTCAGCGCGTCGAGCACATGGCCACGTTGGATCTCCAGGTACAGGTGAACGGCCTCGTTGTCCGCCATGGCTGCTTCGAGGTACCCCAAGATCGCGCGAAGGCGCGGCGGATCCGGAGGAATGTCGTTCATACGTTCGATTGTGCCACCCGCGGCCAGACATGCCAAAGCCCCCGCCGGATGTCCGACGAGGGCTCCGCCAGGGCGTTAGCCCAGCTTCTTCTTCTGCTGCTTCGCCTCCACGTCCGGCAGGCACACAGGGCACAACGGGCCGCCTCCGAGACCGTAGCGGTGCGTCGGCTGCTGGCAGATTGCACACGGGCCGATCTGTGCGGGCGCGCATGTGGGCACGGGCGCCTTACGGACCGCCGGGGATGTGATCGTCTGTCCTCCATGCGCCCAAGGTACGACAGAGCCCCCGCCGAAGTGTTCGACAGGGGCTCGCGTGTGCGGAGTGAGATCAGTGGTTGCCGCCAGTACCGCGCTGCACCGCGCGGTACTCCGCGAGCGCTGCGCGTCCCTCGTCGGTGATGGCCGTCATGGCCCCCTTGTCGCCCCGGTACCCGCGGACGTACCCAGAGTCGAGGAGATACTCCAGCAGGCTGACGCTACGGCCGGACGTGGCTGTCACCGGAGCGTCCCCCGTCAGCTCTAGAAGGGAAAGGGTCTGGTACCCGTCAGGCCTCAACATCGTCTCTCCTCACACGCCCGCGGGGCGCTTGTTGTTGATGACCCTACGGGCTTCGTCCAGATCCACGCGGACGCTGTTGGGGGTTGTACCGCTGTACTTCGTCAGCCGTGGCCGTGGACCGTTCGCCGCTCCGCGGATCGTCTCCGGGGCGACGCCCAGCTTCTCCGCGGCCTCCGCGTATGTGACGAGGTGGGGGCGCGGGGACGCGTCCCCGGGCTCCGCAGGGTTCTCGCGCGTCGGGTCAACGGGAGGCTCTCCAGTGGGCTCCTGCGCCTCCTCCGTGGGTGCCTTGTGCGAGTGAACGAGGAGGGAGCCACCGAGGAATGCGAGTGCCGGCCAGCCCGCAACGAGAACGCGAAGCTGAACGGGCAGGTGCTCCATGTTCAGGACGCCAGCCGTTGCCACGTTGGCACCGAGCGACGCCGCGAGGGACACGAGGAACCAGCACCACGCCGCGCGCTTCGGGACGTCGGGCGTGCGAATCCGCAGTACGCGAATGCCTCGCGCGTCTGGACTACTCGGAACACTGCTATCTCTCCTCGTATATGTGCCATAACGGATTGTGCTCTCTGGAAGGGCGGCGTACGGTGGCAGAGCACGGCGCCTTTTCTTAGGGAGCAGCGCCTTTGACGCTGCTTCCTAAGTTGCGCCGTGAGCGACGCGAGGGACCAAAGAGCCCCGCGTTGTCAGCCCGCGCAACACCGATCGCAGTGAAAATCGGATCTCAACGAAGAACCTCCCTCGTTCGCGTGGGAGGGGCGTAGCAGCGGGCGCTGCGTTTATGTCAGGCGTCCGCCTGCCTTCGTTGGGATCTTCGCTCCCAGCGGAGTTCTCCCGGAAGCAGCGGCTTAGACCGTCCCGGGAGGCGGCATGTGGGCCGTACTGGAGCAAGTGGCCGTGGCTGCTCCACAGATCTTTCTTTACGTTGTAGGGCTTATGGTCGTCATGATCCTCTTGTCGCTCATGATCAGCCTCCGCAAGGCTGATCCAGCCGCACGCCCCGAGATCATCAGGGCGTTGGCGGATCTGATGGCGTTCTGGAAGAAGCGTTGAATGTCAGCGCCGAGCGAGGAGCGGATGATTTCCGCTACACCACCCGGACCCTGCCGATTTAGCGAACATCAGCAGGCGTCTTCCTCATTGCCATATGGTCTTTATTGGCGCTTGGACAACTTGTGTCGCCCCCCTGGTAGCCAGCTCCACGATCCATGGGCCCTCTGATGTCTTCTCTGGAAGACCAACTAGGTATCCCGTTTCGCCCCCCTCTTCATCCAGGCAGACGTACCACACATCTTTCCCTAGGACAGAGGGAAGAGTGCCGCCGTGGATAACGCATCGGAGTACATGATGCGAAGAGTCGGGCACCTGCACCTCCAATGCCCATGGCTTCTTCCAAGGGTTCTCGGGTGAACCATACGAATCCGGTTTAGGCAGTGAACTGATGTCCACTCTCCGTGCGCTCCCCTCCCAGGGCGTTCCGGGGCAGAGGAGATATTCTGGTTTCAGGTTCATCTCTGGCGCATAGCAAGGGTCGTCAACCCTGTCGCCACTGAAACATCGCCAGGTATTAGGTGCGCTACTATTGAAGCTTTCACTCGGGCACGACCCCTTTTGGCGCCCCACAACCTTGAGTCCGTCGACGGGCTGTTCCTGAAGGTTGAAAGGGAGGTAGTGTCGAAACTCCGTCTGTGTTACAAGGGGAGGTTTCTCCTCGGTGAACAGACTCTTTACCCATGCTGCGCCGTCGTCGGATAATCCGGTAGCCAAGGCTCCGGCTGCTGCCAAGAAGAACGCAGCAGAGAACGCCCCAGCGTGCCGACGTATTGTTGACTGCTGTGGCTGCGGTGACTCCTCGGTGCTCTGCGTCTGCTGGGGTGGAGAATCAGGCCCTGGGTTACTCATACTTCCAGCATGCTGGGCATTCCCGCCGCGAGATAGGCAGAGAACCCCTACAGCTTCGCAACAGCTCGATCGTTAAGTCCATGAGGTCTCCGCTTCGCAAACTGAGATCCTCTTGAGTTCACGCACTCCCGGACTCTGGGCCCGACACATACACCCCAGCGCCCCGCTTCAACGCGACCCCCGCGGCCTCCCAGTACTTCGAGAAGTCGCGGCGGGACGTCGCTGTGGGGCGGATGTAAATCAGGTCTCCGGGGCCGGCGTCGCGGACGTCGCCCAGTGCGGGGGCGTTGGCGTCGTCGATGACGTGGACGAGGCCGCTCACTCGGCGCCCCGGACAAGCTCCCGCTCGATGCTGCGCGCGCTCTCGTCGTCCTCCGGGTTCCAGTCGCCGTTGTTGCTCACCGAGAACCGGAGTGCCTGACGAACCAGATCCACCTCACGGCCGCTCAGCTCTACGGTCACGCCGCTGCTCGCGATCACCTTTGCCACGTACTCTCTCCTCTCTGTCCTCCTACGCCGAAAGCCCCCGGGGACCGAAGTCACCGGAGGCTGAAGGTGGAGCGTCAGACGCGGGTAAGGGGGCCGTACCGGCGGACCGCTTTGGTCAGGTCGTAGTGGTCCCACTCGTCGTCTTCGATGGGCGTCAACTGCGCCTGAATCTTGGCGGGGTCGTCCGGGTTCCGCCGGAGCCCCCAGCGGTCGCCGTCCGCGTCGACGTAGGTCGCAGTGAGGTCGTAGGTCACGCCGTCGTGGATGTAGGTGCTGGTCTCGTCGACCTTCGTCAGCGACTCCTCGACGGGCGCCTGATGCTTGCCGCCCCGCTCCATGACCCAGAAGTTGCCCGCCCCGTAGGTCATGACGAACGGGCCAGCAACGAGGGTCCCCTCCTCGCCGCGGAAGGATGCCGTCGACGTCACCTTGTCGCCGACGGCGAACGCAGGTGCCTTCTTCATGATGCTGGCCACGCAGGTCTGACGTCCGTCCGTCTTCGTGTCGTCGTACAGGCCGTACTTGCCCGACGCGGTGATCTTGCCGAGCGGAATGCCGCTCTTGATGTAGCCGTCCGGGTAGTGGGTGCCGGCGACGAAGGTGGAGACGTCGAGAGTCACGCTCTGAGCAAAGTCAGTGCCGTGCTCGCTCCCGAGCCAGTCACGCCGATCCTGAGAGAAGCTCTCAGTGATGAGGCCGAGATTCATGGGTCCTCCGGTAAGGGGATGGTCAGTTCTTCGCGTGGCGCTCGCGGTAGAGGTCCGCGCCCGCGCTCACGGTCTTTGCGCCGCTGCCGACGTCGCCTCCGCGGTTGCCACCCACGCGAGTTGAGCCGCCGGAGTTGCCTCCGCCCTGGCCGTTCGACTGGCCGACTTCCGCGAGGTAGGCGTCTGCGTCGGCCTCCAACTCCGCCTGTGTGGCGCCGCTGAGCCGGTTGGCCTGCGCCAGGGTCAGACCCTTTGCCAGGGCGACCTTCAGGCGGGTGTTCTCGTCGGTGAGCGTCGTCACGGTCGATGTGGCGGAGTCCCGCTCCTGCGCGAGCGACTGGCGCTCCTGCGCGGCTCGCTCGTCCGCGGTGAGCTTCTCGTCTTCGATCTTCTTCAGGGCAGCGTCACGGTCCTTCAGACGCTCCAGCTCCGCAGCATCGGGAGCGGCGTTGGCGCGCTGCTCATGCTTCCTCGCGTGATGCTTCCAGTACGCGACCTGATGGGCGGGCTCCATGTCCGCGACGGGCTTACCGTCCGGGTAGCCGTGCTCGTTGACGGCTGATCCGTCGCCAGTGCCCGAAGAGCCCGTACCGGTACCGTCGCCTGTACCGTCCCCGCCTCCGATGAACCGGATCGGGCGTCCGTCCTTGCGGTATCCGATGACGGTCTGAGGAGCGTGGGAGAGCGCAAAGGAGTGCGGAAGCTGCATGCGTGGTTTCCCCTGTCGGGAGTCGTCGGCCCATGGCGGGCGTCAGGTCGGAAGGTTGATGTCTTCAGGGCCCGTGAACCGCTGGCCCCGGTAGCCCAGAACGGGCCCGATCTCGCCGTGTTCGCGAGAGATGATGATCTTTCGGTAGTCGACGGCTCGTCCTCCGCGATCGAAGGTTCCGATAGCTGCCTCTACCGCGTCGTGGATCTGCTCTAGCCGCTGCTCGTCGATGACCTGGCCAGGGTCGTAGTCGGCTGTGACGGTCTTGACCAAGCAGTCACAGCCGGGATGGATCGGGGCCAGGTCACGCTTGTGGTAGCGCTGCGTCGACGCAATCATGCAGAGCGCGCAGTCGTATTCGCCTTGAAGCTCGCGGACGGTGTACTCGAAGCGCGGCATGTCGTCGGCGACTTCGCGGACCGTGTGCGTACGAGCAAGCTGGAGATCCGTCTTAACGAGGGTCTCCAGGCGGTGTGCTCCCCGGTCGACGGCAGCATCTAGCGCCACGTCGTCGGAGAGCGCCGTCCACACTTCTTTGAACGGTCGCTCGTAGACGTCGCTCGGGTCGACGTCGCGCAGGGACTTGCCCGTGACGGCGTCGAGGTCCAGGCGCATGCGGCGGGCTCCGCCGTCCACGTCCTTGTAGAGCTGCTCCAGGTACGACGCCGTGAGCGTTGCTACCCGGCGTTCGCCGGCCAGGATGATGGGGAGCGTTCGTTTCTGGAAGGCCTTCACGTCGGCGTCACGCCAGGACCGAAGGCCGCTCCAGGACTGCCCGGTCCGGCCTAGAACGCTCGTCCAAACGCCGCGGACTGCGGCCCCGTACTGACGGTCAAGCCGCAACAGAGCCACCGGCATCCCGCCCGATCACGGTCCGTTGGTCACGCGCCGTGCGGGCGTTGGCCAGGGAGGTGGGCTGAGGAGCTACAGCCTCCGCGGCAGCCTGCGCGTTCAAGGCGTCGGCAGCGCGGTCGATCTCCATGCGGGAAATCTGCGACGGCGTGTAGCCCATGTCCTCCATGCGCTGACGCCAGGGGACGCCAGCCGCCTCTTTCTTCACGGCAGCGTCGGCCAGTTCGGAGACAGTGCGCGACTCCGGGTCGCGCCACACGGTCTCCAGGTCGAAGGCAGTTGCTTTCGTCTCGTCGCCCAGCACGCGGAACGCGAGTCGCATGACGTTCTCCCACGACTCACCGAAACCGGTTTGACGGTCGCGAACCTTCGCGACGAGGCCCGTCTCCGCGGCCTTCAGTGCGTCACCAGAGACGTTGACCACGGCGCCGATCAAGTAGTGAGGTGGCGTACGGCTGATCGCGGCTAGGTCTTGGACGGCAGCCTCGACGGCGCGCACGTACGGTACGAGGTCGGTCGCGGAGAACTCACCAAACTTGACCTCTGGGTCGTCTGTCGTCCACAGCTTGCGAATGTCGAGCTGAAACGGCTGCACAGGCTTGCCCGTAATGGGATCTTCGTCGACCTCCAGACCCGCGGCCCAACGCTGTCGGAAGGCGCCGTACTTCATCGCGGCTATCAGGTTGATCAACGACAGGTTGATGCGGTTCTGAATGCTGATCACGTCTTCGTGCTCAGCAAAGCCTTCCGGCCGGCGGTTGCGCCGGTTGATGAAGGGGACGAGGGGGACGGTTCGCAGCTCGTTCGGTATCGCTGACTCACTGGTATTCGGGAGCGCCATCGCGTCCCAGCCCCGGAGCGACGCGGAGTTGCCCGCGAACACGGGGGCCTGCGCCTTCGTGACGAATCCATAGATCGTCTCTGGCGTCCACAGGGTCGCGCGGGTGTTGCCAGTCCAGTCATCGCGCCACATCTTCAGACCTGCGGCGAGCTTCCGCCGACTGCCCTGCGCGTGCTCGACAACGACCTGACGAGGTGTCTCATGTGTCAGGGCCGGACGCCCGTCGTCGCCCATTTCGACGAGGACAAAGGCCCGTCGCTGCGAGAGAGCGCCGTAGTGGACGTGGGCAGCGTCAGCCTTCATGCCGTTCTCGCGCCAGATCCGGTGCGCGTCGTCGTCAGCCTTGCCGCTGTCTTCGCCGTCGGCGCCGCCGAAGCGGAAGCCGTCGACGCCGAGACGCTCGACGGGCGAGTCCAGGACCAGGCTCGTCCAGTTCGTCCGCGCGTCCTTCATCCACTCCGCGACTTCCCGCGGGTCGATACCGGGGACGTGCGGAAGCGGGGCCTTGCCTTCGGCGTAGCGACGCAGGGTATCGAGTCCTGGCGTCACTTCACTCTCGTCGTCACAGGCGTCGGGTCGCTCGTCGAGCAGCTTCTTCCCGAGGCGCTGAAGCCACCACCCGGGAGACTCCACCTTCGTTGCATCGATAGGCACTTACGGACCTCCCTCAGAAGGCAACTAGGCGGCCAGAACGCTTCTTGCGCTTGGTGATTCCTGCGGCGACGGCATCCGCGCGGCACTCGTAGGCGAGTACGGCGGACATGGCGGCGTCGATCTTTTTCGGCGACTTCGCGTGTTCCTTGCCGATCCCCAGGTGATTGCGGCCCATCGGCCGGCGACGAGCGTTCTTCACGTGGCGGGAGAGCGTGGCGCCCAGCGTCAGGTACTTCGACGTCTCGTCAGGGTCCAGCGTCTCCGTGTGGCTGAGTCCCTTGTCCTCCACGGCCTCCATGAAGCGGTCTAGCGCCGACTCCATGGCCGTAGGGCGGTTGGTCCACCACTCCAGTGGGCGGGCCTGCGTAGCGCGGACCTGGAGGTCGTCGCCGAAGTCCGCAGTCCAGCGGTCTACGTAGTCCTGCCAGTGCGGCGGGTCCGCGTAGAAGCCGCAGACCTCGAAACGCTCGAAGGCGCGAGCAACGGCGGAGTCGACCGACTCGCGGTCAACCTGCCAGCCTTCGCCTTCAGGGCCTTCAGGCTTCTCCCAGCATCCGAGGAGCATGAGATGCCCGTCAGCGACGCGGCACGCTGTGAGCGCCGTTGCGTCGTCGCGGATGGAGCCGTCAAAGCCCAGCGTGACAAGGTCGCCCGCGGCTCTCTCCTCCGCTCGACGGCACAGGGCCCACGCATCGGGGTCCATCCATGCGTCAGAGGCGACGGTACGGGAGTTGAGGAAGTAGCGCCGACCGTCCGCGGAGTCGTTGCGTGTGTCGTAGAAGTCGTCGACCAACGACTCCAGGTCCATCCACTCCATCGCGTCGCCGTAGGCGTCGATCAGAGCGGCACGCAACTCGACTTCGTTCTTCAGGTTCTTGCACTCGCCGTACCGGTGGTCGTACATGAGTCGGCCACGGCCACGCTTCTTCCGACCCTCGCGGATGCTCTCCGCTTCCTCGTACGTCTTCTCAGCAACCGAGTCTTGCCCGGGGGCGAACATGGTCGTTGTTTCGAGGTACCAGGGTTCCGCGCGACGCTTACGCTTCCGCAGGTTTCGGGTCACCGTGGCGTACATGCGCCGCAGCTCAGGAGTGTTGTAGAGGTGGGTTTCGTCGAAGACGACGAACGTCTCTTTGCCACCGTCCTTCGAGGAGGACGAGGCAGTTGACGGCGTGATTTCCCCACCGTCAGGGAGGTTGATCTTCGTCAGTCCCGGGTCGACGCCCGGGACGTGGGACAGTCGCGCGTCCTCGTCGGTCAGGTTGTAGTGGATGGTGTCGTAGACGTTTCCGGTCTGGCCCTCTTCAGTGGCCATGATCCGGATGTACGGCACGCTGACAGGGCGCCCCATGGGCTCGCCGGCCTCGTAGACGTACTCGAAGCCCAGCCCCCACGGAACGCGGTAGACCTCACCGCCCTCTGCCCAACCGTCGAAACGGCAGGGGCTGAGTGCCTCGAAGAGGCCGAGACGCGCGCCAAGTCCGCTCTTGTCGCAGCCTTTTGGGCGGCTGAAGAATCCGGAGTCGTAAAGGCGTCTGCCGTCAGTGTCGAGCCCGTAGCAGTCGACCACGAAGCCCGTGTACTCGTCTCCGTGGCGCACGGGCATGCCCTGGACGTCGCCAGGGCCGTGAACAACGAAGTACTCCATCCATGCGACCGCGAGCCACCCGAGGGAGCGGTTACGGTCGTGACCGGGGGCGCGCACGATAGCGCGCGGCATCCGGTCTCCTAGCCAGTCAGGCGCGCACGGCGCGAGTTGATGTCGGAGACGTTGCCGGAGGCCTGTACGGGTCGCTGCGGGGCTGGCGTGGGGTCGTCGACCTTGAGCTTCAGACGGGCTCTGTCCTCCGGTGTAGCGCCGAACTTGGCTGCTCGAAGGCGGATTTCAGAGGCGTACTCCCATCGGCCCTTTGCCCACATCGTGTGATGCATTAGCGCCGTGTCGATGAGGAACATCCAGTCGGTTGGGAGGAAGGTCTGTGCCTGTGCGGAGCTACGCCAGGTGTCCCACCACATCTTCGTCATGGGATGCCAGTCGACGGGCATTCCGTCGTCTTCTCCCAGCACGCCGTCAGGCAGTTCAGGGCCGCGGAGTTCGTCGTCCGGGGTGACGGTCGTCTCGGGCTCAGCGGCGTTGCGCCGACGGCGCTTGGTTGGGTCCTTCGGGGTGGGTCCACGGCCGGCCATCGTTCCTCCCTTTCACTCCTACACACCGAACAAAATGAAATTTGGACGACCGACTATTAGGCTTCCGCAGCAATTGCCACCGCTCGTCACTTGAAGTTGAGCAGCGGCAATAGCAGACTTGAAGTGTCCGACCTGTTGACCCCTTCGAGGTCTCTCCCTGGTCGCCCACCTTCGGGAGTCCCTACCCTTTTCGGACTACCTGAGGAGGTGGCACGCTCCCCAGATGGGGGCGTCGAGAGATCGAAAGGAGGTTGAACAGTGGAAATACTCCAGCTGATGCTTGCAATAGCCATAAGCAGCGGTCTCACGTGGCGAGTTGCAATAGACGTGCACGTACGTCGCAGCAAGTCTCACAGCGTGAATCAGGCTGATGGGAGCAAGAAGAAGCGCTGTCCCAAGTGCGGCCGTAAGTAGGTGCCGGACAACCGGGGCACCGGGACGGTTTTTTAGCGGTGGGTCCCGGACCCGGACGAGGCTCTAACCTCGCGCCGGGGCTACGCAAAGCGCAGACACAATGGCCGCTACGTCCCCAAGAATCGATGGGGCGTTGCCATGTCGGCGCCCCGTCATTGCGATGTAGCGGCCAGTCCCGTAGATCTCTACGGCCGTACCGTCAGGACGCCGGATCTTCCGTCCATGACGGACGTCAGCGCGACCCCAGATGTGCAGCCCGTCGCCGGACGGGGACACCTCTACGTAGGTGGCGCCCGCGTCGCGGAGGACAGCTGCGGCCCACGGGGCGAGATGCCCAGTGAGCGGGTTAAGGCAGTGGTCCAGGTCGAGACAGACCACGTCGTCGACGTCAGAGAGGACGAATCCCAGACCGACGCCAGCCGTGGAGGACGACGCCTCCGTGTAGGTGCTCCAGGTGCGCGAGTTCGTCGACGATGCCGCCATGCCGGCGACGGTCAACGGGCGCTTGTCCGCGGCTCGACGGACCCACCTGTCGCGGGTCGTCACCTCGACGGGGAGCGGGTTCTTCTGCGCCGCGCGGTGCGACGCCACACGACAACGTGTCGAGCAGAAGCGCGCACGGTGCGAGTGTCTCGCCCCCAGGTGCTCCGCGCACCACTCGCAGGCTCGTGTGTTCATGGCTCCATCTTAGTGTGGCGTGTAACGGTAAAACAAGCTCTGAGCTGCACAGATGCAATCCAACCTCGTACCGGATCGCCGTGTCGCCGTCTCCCGCGTCGGGGTCTTCGGCAGTCCAGCGGGCCAGCGTTCGGGCCTCCAGCGGGCTCCTGCGGGCGCCATGGCGGCATCCCCCAGACCCGTACAGAACGCGAAGCCCAGCACCTCTTCGGTCGGCAGGGTGGCCGGCAGGGGGTCACCCCCCTGGGTCAGGGCTAGTCGATCTTGGCTGCGAAGCCTGCGCGAGGCTCGCGACGCTCACCGTCCGCCAGCTCTCCGCGGATCTCCAGGCGGCTCGGGACGAGCGTCAGCGTGATCTTCGTGACGTCGCCGCCCTTCGCGCCGACCATAATCTTCGGAGCTTCCGCAAGCGTCCCAACGTCGACACCGTTGACGACCACGCGCGTCGCCATGACGCCGCTCTCACCCGTGTCGTCTGCCTCCTCCAGCACCACATGGGCACCGCTCATGGGCTAGTCCTCCAGTGCTGGGTGTGTGGCCGCTGGTCGCTGTGCACGTACGCGCGTGAGGGCTGATGCTGTACCGCCCTCGTGTGCGCTCTTGCGTGCGTGGTGCCACGTACACAGGAGCCGTAGGTTCGCGTCACTGTGGTCGTCACCGGGCTCGATGTGGTCGACGTCAGTGCCCGTCGCTCCGCACACTGTGCCGTCGCTCATGACCCACACGCACGCACGATCCCTGCGGATGATGCGCCGTCGTATGCGTGGCCAGTCCTTCGGCAGCCGGCTCCTGCGCGTGCTTCCTGCCCACGCCATAGCGCCTCCTAGCCCTGCGCCTGTGCCTTACGCTTGCGTCCTTATGCGGCCAGGGGAGGCCGCTGTGTCATGGGGGGTTGCGCTATGCGCGCGTACGTTCGCCGTGCCGTGGTGCCGGCTGTGCTCATGTCCGCTCTAGCGGTGGGGTGTTCAGGTGCAGGGCACTCAGACGAGCCGGATCCGAAGAAGCCCGGTACGGCGAAGGCTGCCGTGGAGGAGCCTTCACAGACGCCGTCCTCGTCCGCGCCAGCCCCGGAGTTGGGTGTCGGGGAGAGCGGCGAGTACGTCGCGGTGGACAGTGCTGACGAGTCCGTGAAGACGAAGATGAGCGTCACGGTGAAGGGCGTGAAGTACGTGCAGCCGGCGGACATCGACACCACGAACAAGCCGGAGAAGGGCCAGTTCGTCGTCCTCACGCTCACCGTGAAGAACGTCGGCGACAAGCCCGGAGGCTTCGCTCCGTACGGCGTCATGATGTGGCAGGACGACAAGACGGCCGCGCAGGACGCAACCACGCTGGAAAGCACGAGCGGCCAGGACGTCGACGCGACGTACCAGCCGGGGCAGTCCGTCACAGGGGACGTCGTTCTCGACGTCGTCCGCAAGGGCGGGACTGTGAGCTACTTCGACGTTCCAGGCGAGCCGGCGTTCACAGTGCTGCTGCCGAAGTCCTGAACGTAGTCAGGCCCCGCTCGCGGGCACTCTCCTCCGCGGCGAGGCTGGTGTATGAGGCGACGTAAGTCGTGCGGCCTGTCGGTAAAGACGCATGCCGCGGACTGTCGGTCACTTTGATAACTGCGCTGCCGATGGCGCGTCTACGTGACCACCCATGGAGCACGACGCACAGGCAGTTGTGTTGACCTGCGCAGTCGTGAAAGTCAGACCACGACACCATTTCGCGGGACACCGCCGTCCTGTGTGACGAAGCCGCGTTTTCCACTAGATCACCACTCGAAACACTGTCTGACCTGCGAAGATTGAATTTTTGCGAACCACCGGTCTCTTGTTACCGTCAGGAATGAGGCCCAACCAAGGGCCCGTGTCTGGCGGGGAGTTGGGCCATGTCGCGTTCGTCAGAAACCAAGACGCCGTACTTCGAACTGCGCGTGGGCGGCTTCCGCGTCACCGCAGACCGCCTGCCCACACGCCTCCTGACGTTCTTGTGTAGCGTCGTCACGGGCGCAGCCGCGTGGCTCTGGAGCCGGTAGTAAGTCGGGACGGGAGGATTCGAACCTCCGACTCCCCGCTCCCAAAGCGGGTGCTCTGACCTCTGAACTACGTCCCGTTGCACAGTAGTTGACAAAGCCCTAAGATGCTCTCGTCCACCATCTGTGCCCACTTGGAGGTGCCTTGACTTCTTCGCTTCATACGCAACCACAGCCGTCGCGTTGTGGGAGAGCTACCTAGCTCTACTGCGTATCGCTGGAGACGACTTGACCTAGGTCAAGTGCGTCCAGATCCAGCGAGCAGAGCGAACAAGTCAATGGAGGTACCGAGTGTCGGCCAACTCGACGCAGCAGCACACGTGCAGCCACCCCGGGCGTGACCTTGCGATCATCAGCCTGTGCGCCGCAGTGGTTTCCCTCGTCGCGGTGATCGTTGTGGTGGGGTACAACGGCGGTCCCCTCGCAGCGTTCGGAGCAAGCGGTAGCGCCTTCGCCGCTACGTTCAGCGGCGGTATGGGCGTCCTGTCGCACGTGAAGCGCACGGCCTAGCCCATTGGGAGGGGCGGCCTCGTGCTGAGGCTGCCCCTCCAGAGCCTCCGGCAGGATTTGAACCCGCGACTTCCTCATTACGAAAGAGGCGCTCTAGCCAGGCTGAGCTACGGAGGCAAGGGGCCAACTGTCAGGGTCGACGCCTCTGCGTTCGTCGGTACCTTCGGACCGCCCCCCGTATGCAGGCGTCCCGGTCGCGCAGCTCTCACCCCAGGGTTAGCTTCGAGACGATGGATGGGAGGCACGCCTATGGGTCTCAACTACCGCCCGGTGCGGCGAGTGGTCACATTGAGCCTTGATATCGAAGACATGGACACGGGCCACCCGCAGTTAACGCAGTGCACCCTGGACATCACGGCGGCTGACAGGTTCTTCAGTGAGCGAGAAATGCGGTGGGTCCAGAACGCCTACGAGAACGGGCTATACGCGCGCGGCTCGGACGTTGAGGACGTCCCTAAACCGAGCACACCCTACGTGTTCGAATCTTGGGAAGCGGCGCTCCAGGTCTTCTCCTCGGCAGCGATCGGTCAAGAGTACGGCTGGGCACTTCATGCCCTACTAAATGGGGAAGAAGCCCTCGTACCGGAGTTTGGCTCCGCACCAATTAGCTGGAAGCCGCTAGCGGCTGCTCTACCGTCGTCGACCACCATGCCAGTCATGATCTACTCTGGGCAATCCATGTGGCTCTGCTTCTTGGCCACTGGTGTAGTGGCTGCCGGCACTGCTGCGATGACCTTCGGTAATGCCGTCTTCGTCCGCGTCGTCCTTCCATCACTCGACGCAATCGGAGAGGAAGCCCAAGGGGCAGCCAGGCCCGCGGCAAGGGCCTTCTTCAGGCGAGTGCTGCGCGTACCCAAAGAGTACGACGACTAGTCGACTAGGAACCTGGTCGACTAGGGCCGCTGCAACAGCGATTGATCCCCCAGCAGGATTTGAACCCGCGACATCCGCATTACGAAAGCGGCGGTCTGTCCTGACTGAGCTACGGAGGCAGTGCCGCCCGGGTCCCGTCGTCGGCCAGCTGCGACGTGCTGTGGGGCGGGATTCGAACCCGCGTCCCCCGATTGCGTCGGGTGCTTTGAGCCACTGAGCTACCCGCACGTTGCCTACTTCGGGCGCGCGCTGCACAGTCGCGCACGGGATGCCCCAATTCCTCCGAACCGTGAGGCCCGGGTTATTGGACGTCACGGCCATCAGGCCCACGTCCGACCTGCACGGCAAGTAGCCCCGTTCCCGGCGCCTCATGCGACAGCAGTCCCTCCGCCCGGAGTCGAACCGGGATCAGCGCGACCACAACGCGCCGCTCTAGCCATTGAGCTACGAAAGATGTGCGGGCCGCCTCCGTCGACGTGCGCAGCCCCATGGACTTGCCCACCTCCGCCGCCGTGCGCACCCTCTCCGCTGCCCGGTACTGAATTGCGCTACAGCGGAAGTCATTCATCGTCGCTACGCTCCATCGCCCTCCGCGTCTTCCCGCTCAGGTAGCGGCGCGGTGTCGGGCGTACAGCGAACCTGCGGTAGCGCTCGATTGCGTGCTTCGGACACCACCCGTCGATGATGCGTGGTCCGGCGCACTCCGGCGCGTTGCACGTTGGTCCGATGGCGTCGGTAGCAGTCATGGCGTCGTCCCCAGGTTCCGGGCGACGTCGCCGCCCTCTCACTCTGGTTATGGGGCGCCGGAGATCGGATGTGACGTTGTGGACGGCCGGCGCGTTCAACCGGGCTCGACCCGGAGGAGAGAGCGGGGAGTGCGGGAGCGGCGCCGACCGTCAGGAGAGGGAGCGGGCCGTCCGCCAGTCGCGACGGCCGCACGTCCTCCCCCTCTACTTCTGTTATAGGTCGGGTGTGACGCGGGAAGGATCTTGAAAACGTCCGCTGGCAGACCTGACGCAAACTGCCAAACCAACCCCTTTTTCACTTCTCTCTTAACGCGTGTTAGAGGGAATAGAAGTAAGGGGTTAGTTTGGCACTTTGGACCTAGGAACGACCCAACTGGCTACACATAGCTACCAACTTGCGTAGCTCGCTCACGCTCTGGAGTTACCCACAAGGCCCTGTGGACGACGTGGACGCCGCTCGACGTCGGCGCGGTGGTTGCAGACGCGCCGAGAGCCCCGGAGGTGGCTCTCCAGGGCTCCCAGTGTCGTTATGAAGCCGTTACCTTAGAGGCTCTCTTGATAGGCCACATCGTCGAGCGCGTCATCCTCTGGCGCCACGTGAGTGCCCACCTCGAACCGGAGCCGCTCTTCCGTTGGGGTCCACCGCCTACCGGGGAGGACGTAGACCTTAGCGCCAACCTGCTTCAGCATCTCGCGACGGACTGTCGAGTCGTCTGTAGCGTTCCAGTCGTCCGCCCAAGTGGTGTCCAGCTCCACCACCTCTTCACGCGGTGGAATGATGGGCCGCTCCTTAAGCTCTTCGAGCCGGTCTGAAAGTCCTTGAATCTGGGACTCGATGGCGTCGGCAGCAGCCCCACGCATCCGAACGAGCCGCATCGACAGTTCCAAGACGTCGGACTCCAGCTCAGCGATTTCCGCCGTGTGGTCGACGCCGGCCATTCGGATGACCTGCGTACGTCTGATGCGCCCCATGTGCTCGATAAACTTTTCGCTGACGTAGTTCAGGACAGGTTCGCGGTTGATGCTGAAGGCTGGTTGCCCTGGCTCATGCCGGTCGCCGTAACACCGGAAGTTGTCCACCATTTCGCCCTTCCGGGACTTGTAGCGCGAGCCATGCATGTTGCGCAGGCAAGTACTACAGATCGCAATCCCAAGTAGCTCATGGGCGTCCCTTCGTTCAGGCGCACCACCGGGGACGCTAATCCGTTGCAACGCGGCTTGAAGCTCAAACCAGGTGTCATCTTCGATCATGGGGTCCGCAAACATGACGGGGCTTCCGTCAGGGTTCCGGATGAGCAGGCCTTCGCTGGTAGCCACGTGCCCTCGAACAATTGGCGAGCGAAGCATGTCGTAGACCGTCGAGAGGCTCCACTCGTCCTCCAGGTCATCCGGTCGCGGCGGCTTCGCCAGTCGGTTCTGATGGTTCTTTGGTGTTACGGCCTTCGACGAGTTCAGCCACCGCAGGATTTCGCTGTAATTGCGCCCGGCAATCGCCCGCGCAATGGCTTCGCGGCGTACGGCGGCAGTCTCTGCATGCTCGGTCAACCACCACCCTTCACGCCCGTCGCTAAAAACTTTCCGGGTGAGCATGAAGCCATAGGGAAGGGGTCCACCCGACCAGCGACCGAGCGCCCGTAGATGCGCCGCAGCTCCCTGGTTTCGCTCCATGATTGTCTGGCCTTCGAGCTGGGCAGCGAACGCCAGAATCAACATGATCAGCTCTGACATCGGGGAGCCGAAGTCAAGTTCGAGCATGTCTCCGCCCGGTCCCGACGCAAAGATCAGCCGTTTCCGGTGCTTCTTTGCGAAACGCCCCAGGTCCGCCATATCTGTCATGCTTCGGACCGCGCGATCCATTCGCTGCCAGATCATGGCGTCCCAACTCTCTGGCGAGTTGAGCCAGGCGAAGAGTTCCTCTCGTTCCCAAGGGGTTGTCTTGAGGGCGGACACATCCGTGTCACGGGCCCATCCGACGAACGCACCACCAACGCGCTCACACGTGCGCGTGATCATCTCCTCTTGGACCTCTGGCGACGTCGATGCGTCGGTGTACTTGCTCAGCCGGATCGCGCCGACTACGCGCAGCTGCCCAAATCGGGGCGCTTGCCAGTCTGTTTGAGTCCTCCCCATGCATCACATGTTAGTTACTCCGGGCGGCGTTCGACGACCGCAAGGCTCAAGTCGGCCCGCAGGAGCGGACGATCGGGGCCAGCCGGGTGTGGGTGCTGCCCAACCCGAGTGGTCTCAAGGCGCATTGGACGGCGGCGACGATGGCGGAGGAGTTCGGGCGGTTGCGAGAGGCCGCGCAGGCTTCCTGAGTCACGGTGGGTCGGTCTCCGTGACCACGGCCAGGAGCTGGAACGGCAGTTCCTTGTCCCACTGCGAGATGCCGAGGGCAACCCAGCGGTCGTACTCGTCCGCCTTCCAGAGGTGCACGTCGGGCACATGGGAACTCAGGATGCCCCATGGCTCGGGTATGTCCTCACCGTCCATCGACCGGTCCAGAACGCTCGACAGGGTGAAGACCTGCGGACGCCCCCAGCGACGGGTGAGCAGCTCCGCGAGGCCGTCCCGATCGGCCTCGTACTGCTCCTCCGTCTCCTCGCGTGCCGTGCCGTCGTCCTCCCAGAAGTCCTCGCTCGTCGCCAACTCGGCGATGTGGTAACCGGGTCCGCCGGTGCCGACGTCAGACCGGCCGTGCTCCGCGGGGAAGTCCTCGGAGCACAGCCGCACGATCGTGGCGAGGTGCAGCGCGCTGGTCATGAGATCCAGTAAAGCGGCTGCCACTGACAATTGGTGTGTCGTCAGTACTGCCCAGTGAGGTCAGGCGTCGCGACGGCGCAGGCTCCACGCGCCGGCCGTCAGGGCTGCCGCCGCCCAGGCCGCGGTCACGGCGAGCCCCGTCCAGGGCCCGAGGGAGCCGTCCCACGTCTCGTGGAGCACCACCTGTCCCGCCTTGTCCGGCAGGAAGTCGGCGACACTGCCCGACGCTCCCCCGACGACGAACGACACGATCAGCAGGAACGGGATCAGGATGCTCAGGGTGGCGACTCCGCTGCGCAGGACGGCCGCGAGTCCCGCCGCGAGCAGCGCCATGAGCATCAGGTAGATGCCGCAGCCTGCCAGAGCACGGAGCCCCTCGCCCCAGGTCAGCCCGTTCGCCCTGGTCCCGAGGACCGCCTTGCCCACGATCAGGCTCACGCCTCCCGTGACCAGGCCGACGGCCAGCGCCGGTACGCCGATGGCCACTGCCTTGGCCGCGAACCACCGCACTCGGTCCGGGACCGCGGCGAGCGTGACGCGCAGGGCGCCGCCCTGGAACTCGGCGGAGACCGCCTGGGCGCCGAAGGTGATCGCCGCGATCTGTCCGAAGCTGACGCCGAAGAACGCCGAGAACAGCGGGTCGAATTCCTGGTCCCCGGAGTCGTCGAGACCGGTGAGCGCGGAGAACGCCGCGGTGGCGAGGAGGACGGCGGCCAGCCCCCAGAGGAGCGATCGCAGCGTACGGATCTTGATCCACTCCGCGCGGAGTACCGGTGCGAAGGTCACTGAGAGGCCCCCTTGGGCGGTGTCTGTCCTGGTCGGGCCGCTTGACGCTGTGTCCTTCGTCGTCAGGCCTCTTGCGGCTGAGTCCGTCATGGTCAGGTCTCCTGAGGTTGAGCCGGGCCGGGCGTGGCGGCGAACTCGGTTTCGGCTGCCGTCAGATCCAGGTAGGCCTGCTCCAACGTGCCTTCCTCTGCGGCGAGTTCGAGGATCGGCAGGCCCGCGGCGGAGGTGAGGCGCCCGATGTCCTCCACGCGCGCGTCGAGAGCGGTCCAACGGTCGCCCTCGCCCTCGACGGCCTCGATACCGTGCCGGGCGAGCAGGTCGCTCAACGCGGCACCGTCCGGGGTGCGTACCCGCACACTGGGCTGCACGCGCGCGTGGATGAACTCCCGCATGGGCGTGTCGGCGAGGAGCCGGCCCCGGCCGAGGACGACGAGGTGGTCGGCGAAGGACGCGGTCTCGTTCATGAGGTGGCTGGAGACGAGGACGGTGCGGCCCTCGCGGGCGAGTCCGCGCATCAACTCCCGGATCCAGATGATTCCTTCGGGATCCAGCCCGTTCGACGGTTCGTCGAGGAGCACCACGGGCGGGTCGCCGAGGAGTGCTGCCGCGATGCCCAGGCGCTGGCGCATGCCCAGGGAGTACGTCTTCACCCGGCGCCGCGCGACGGAGGCGAGCCCCGCCTCCTCCAGCACCTCGTCCACGCGTCGTTCGGGGATGCGGTTGCTCGCGGCGAGCGCCAGCAGATGGTCGCGGGCGGTCCGCGATCCGTGCGCGGCCCCCGCGTCGAGCAGCGCGCCCACCTCACGCAACGGCTCATGGAGGGTGCCGTATGAACGGCCGCCGACGGTGGCGGTGCCGGACGTGGGCCGGTCCAGGCCCAGCACGAGCCTCATGGTGGTGGACTTTCCGGCGCCGTTGGGGCCGAGGAATCCGGTGACGCGGCCGGGAAGAACGCTGAAGGTGAGGTGGTCCACGGCTCGCTTGCTGCCGTACTCCTTGGTCAGGTCTTGGACGTCGATGCTGGTCATGGGCACAGCCTGGCCGTTGCTGAGGGGGCGTCACCTCCCCCGCGGGTGGAGATCGCCTCCCCCGCCCGGGGGAGGCTCGTTGTCAGTGGCGCCTGGCACGATGACGCAATGGCCCGCTTTCTGCACCCGCTGGTCCGGGGGACGACGTACACACGCTGGCTGCATCTGTGGGTGCCGATGCTGTTCGAAAGTGTGTGGCTGTTCATCGACATGTCGAAGCCGTGGGTGCCCGCGGTGCTGCTGCTGCCGCTGGGGATGGTCCCGGCCGTACGGCGGGGCGAGGGCGTGCAGGCGCGGTTCATGCTGGCGCGGGGCGGCGGGGAAGCGGCGTTCTCGATCTCGCCTTCGGCTACATGGCGAGACCGTTGGCGGACCATGCTGTGGCTGGAAACACGGATGGTCCTGAGCGTGGTGGCGTCCGTCATCACCGTCTGGTTGCCCCTGGCAGCCGTCCTCCTGGTCAAGGCCGCGATCGACACGGAGCCGATCCGCACACCGGTCATGACGGTGGCGCTTCCGCAGTGGGCCTACGCCCTGCTCGTTCCGCTGCCATTGCTCGCCCTGTACGGCTCTGTCGTCGGCCTCGGCGAGCTGATCACGGCGCTCGCGCGCCGTCTCCTCGGTCCCTCCCCCACCGAGCGGCTCGCCGCCCTGGAGGAGCGCACCGAGCAGCTCCTGGAGCGCAACCGCATCGCCCGGGAGCTCCATGACTCCATCGGGCACGCGCTGACGGTGGCGGTGGTGCAGGCGGGCGCGGCGCGGGCGGCCGGGGACCCGGCGTTCACCGACCGGGCCCTGAGCGCCATTGAGGACACCGGCCGGGCCGCGTTGGAGGACCTGGAGCGGGTGCTGGGCGTGCTGCGCGAGGCGGAGCGTCCCGCGAGCAGCCGCCCGACGCTGGCCGAGGCCGACCGGCTCCTGGAGTCGGCGCGTTCGTCCGGAGCGAAGGTCGACGCCGAGGTGACGGGTGCGTTGGAGACCGTGCCGGGTCCGGTGTCCCGAGAGGGCTACCGCATCCTCCAGGAGTCCCTGACCAATGTGCTGCGGCACGCGGGGAGCGTCCCGGTCCGGGTCCGTATCGAGGTCGCGGACGGCACGCTCGGTCTGGACGTCCGCAATCCGCTGACCGCGGAGATACCCGGGCCCGGCCGGGGCAGCGGCCTGCGCGGCATACGTGAGCGGGCCGCGCTGCTCGGCGGCCGCGCACGGACGGGACCGGACCAAGGTGACTGGCAGGTGCATGTAGAGCTGCCACTGCGTTGATCTACGCTGGCCGGATGCCGGTCACCGTTCTCCTCGTCGACGACGAACCCCTCGTACGCGCCGGTCTGCGCGCCGTCCTGGAGGCGCAGCCCGACATCGAGGTCGTCGGGGAGGCGGCCGACGGTGCCGCGGTGATCCCGCTGGTGCGACAGCTGCGGCCCGACGTGGTCGCCATGGACGTCCGCATGCCCCTCCTGGACGGCATCGACGCCACGCGCGCGGTGCTGCGCACGGTGAGTGACCCGCCGAAGATCCTCGTGGTCACGACGTTCGAGAACGACGAGTACGTCTACGAGGCGCTGCGCGCGGGTGCCGACGGTTTCCTGCTGAAGCGGGCCCGGCCCGCCGAGATCGTGCACGCGGTGCGGCTGATCGCCGAGGGCGAGTCGCTGCTGTTCCCGGCCTCCGTGCGGCAGTTGGCCGCCGAGTACGGGGACGACGCCGGGAACGCGGCGGCGCGCGCGGCCATGGAGCGCGCCGCGCTGACCGAGCGGGAGGCGGAGGTGCTGCGGCTGATGGCCAGGGGGCTGTCGAACGCGGAGATCGCCGCGCGGCTGATCGTCGGGACCGAGACGGTGAAGTCCCACGTCAGCGCCGTACTGGCGAAACTGGGAGCCCGGGATCGTACGCAGGCGGTCATCGCGGCGTACGAGTCGGGGTTCGTGGCGCCCGGCTGATTCCGACTCGTCGGTAGCAAAGGGGGTCCCCGGCACTCGCCGGGGTCCGCCTCGCCGAGTACGATCCGGCCAACACGCGCACGAGCTGGGAGGACGGACGTTGGGGCGGTTGACCGGCGGGGACCCCTCTCTGCTGCGAAGGATCAATTCCGCGGTGGTGCTGCACGCGCTGCGTGCCACGGACTGCGCGACCCTCACCGAGATCACCCGGGTGACGGGATTGTCCCGGCCCACGGTCGAGGGCGTCGTCGAAGGGCTGATCGAGAACGGACTGGTCGTCGAGAAGGCGGCCGAGGAGGGCGCTGCCCGGCGCCAGGGGCGTCCGGCACGCAGGTTCCGGTTCCGGGCCGAGGCGGGCCATCTGCTGGGTCTGGAGATCGGCCCGCACCGCGTCGCCGCGCTGCTCGCGGATCTGGACGGCCGTGTGCTGGGTGCCATGGCCAAGGACGTGGACGAGAGCGCTCCGGCGGACGAGCGGCTCGAACGGCTGCGGATGGCGGTCGCCGAGCTGCTGCGCCGCGCGGGAGTCGCCCGCAGTTCGCTGCGGGCGGTCGGCGTGGGCAGCCCCGGGATCGTGGAGGCGGACGGCACCGTGCGGCTGGGCACGGCGCTGCCGGAGTGGACGGGCCTGCGGCTCGGCGAGCGGCTGAGTCGTTCCTTCAAGTGCCCGGTGCTCGTCGAGAACGACGCCAACGCGGCGGCGGTCGCCGAGCACTGGAAGGGCGCGGCGACGGAGTCCGACGACGTCGTGTTCGTGATGGCGGGGCTGAGCCCGGGTGCCGGTTCGCTGATCGGCGGGCGGTTGCACCGGGGGTACGGGGGCGCGGCCGGCGAGATCGGCGCGCTGCATCTGCTGGGCCGCGATGTCACTCCCGAGACACTGCTCTCCACCACGGACGAGCCGCTCCACCCACTCGACGAGCAGGCCGTCGCCGAGGTCTTCGCGCTCGCCAAGGGCGGTGACCAGCGGGCCCGTGCGGCGGTCGACCGCTTCATCCAGCGCCTCGTGCACGACGTCGCGGCGCTCGTCCTCGCCCTCGACCCCGAGCTGGTCGTCGTCGGCGGCTGGGCGGCCGGCCTGGACGGTGTACTGGAGCCGCTGCGGCACGAGTTGGCGCGCTACTGTCTGCGGCCGCCCAAGGTGAGCCTCTCACTGCTGGGCGAGGCGGCGGTGGCGACCGGAGCGCTGCGGCTGGCTCTCGATCATGTGGAGGAGCAGTTGTTCGCGGTGGAGGGGACCGTGACGGCGCGCCGCTGACCCGGCTCCTCATGAACGACGTCGCGCCCCGGATTTCTCCGGGGCGCGACGGGTACGGATCGGCTGAGCACTCGGTGCGCGGCTCAGGAAGCGCGGCGCTCCGGGTCGTGGTGAATCTCCACGCTGCCGGTGTCGCCGAAGGTCAGCCGGCAGGTGTCGGCGCGGTACGTGGCCACGGAGACCGCCGCGGTGCGCCCCTCGGCGAAGAAGCGGGTCGTGACGACGAGGACGGGGGCTCCGGGCAGCCGGTCGAGTTCCTTGGCGTCGTCCGCGCGGGCCGAGCCGAGCTCCACGGCGCGGTCCTGGCCCTCCAGCTCCAGGCGCTGCAGCTCACGCAGCACGGCACGCGCGCGTGCCGCACCCGAGGGCGCGTCGATCGCGGACAGGTCGGGCACCGAGGACGCCGGGATGTAGAGCAGCTCGGCGGCGACCGGCTGGCCGTGCGTCACGCGCGAGCGGCGCACCGTGTGCACCTGCTCGCCGTGAACGGTCTCCAGGATGTCGGCCACCGACGCGGGCGGGACAGCCACCGTGCAGTCCGCGGGCTGCCAGGCGTCGCCGACCGCGCCCGGCCACACGTGCTGCTCGGAACCGACGGCCACGCCCACGCGCGGCGGGGCGACAGTGGTGCCCACTCCGCGGCGGCGCTGCAGCCGTCCTTCCAGTTCGAGCTGCTCGAGAGCCTGGCGCAGTGTGGCTCGGGCGACGCCGAAGCGGGCCGCCAGATCGCGCTCGTTGGGCAGGATCTCGCCCACGGAGAACTCGGAGTCCAGTGCCTCACTGAGCACCGTCTTGAGATGCCAGTACTTAGGCTCCGGCACCGATTCCAGCTGCTGGGTCCCCACCCTGTCCTCCGCAATCGCCGTGGCCCGGCGGCGTTTTAGCGCCCTTGTTTATTAAAGGTTCTTGCACTATCTCTGCGACCATAGGGCCGCCCCCACCCTTGGTCAAGACCAATCCTCGATCGCTTACGGATTGCACAGGCGCGTTGCCGCAGAGCGTTCACAGGGCGTTCGTACTGGGCGGTGTTCGTGACACGACGCTGAAAGCCCCCGTCCAGAAGACGGGGGCTTTCGGCTCGCACGGGCACGGAGACAATGCGGCACGGATTGCCTATATGGCGGAAAGGGACACCAGCTTCTCGGGATTGCGCATGATGTAGACGCACTGGATGCGGCCGTCCGCGACGTCCAACTGGAAGACGCTGTCCGGCTTGCCGGCGGAGAGGACGAGCACCGCGAACCCGCCGTTGATCTCCAGGAAGCGGAACGAGGGGCCGGGCACGCCCTTCTTGCGCGCGCCGATGAGGAAGCGCCCCACCTTGTCGGCGGAATCGAGGACCCGCCGCGGCGCCTGGGACAGGCCGCCGCTGTCGCCGACCAACCGCGCGTCCGGCGCCAGGATCGACATGAGCCCCTCCAGGTCGCCCTCCACGGCAGCGGCGAGGAACCGTTCGGTCAGATCGCGGCGTTCGGCCGGGTCGACCTCGTAGCGCGGCCGCCGTTCGTCGACGTGCTTGCGCGCCCGCCCGGCGAGTTGGCGAACCGCGGGCTCGCCGCGGTCGAGGACGGCGGCGATGTCCGCGTACGGGTATCCGAACGCCTCCCTGAGGACGAACACCGCGCGCTCCAGGGGCGACAGCGACTCCAGGACGACGAGGACGGCGAGCGAGACGGAGTCGGCGAGCACGGCCCGCTCCGCCGTGTCGGCAACGGTGTCCCCGAAGTCGGTGACATATGGCTCGGGGAGCCACGGCCCCACGTACGCCTCGCTGCGCGACTGCAGCTGGCGCAGCCGGTCGATGGCGAGGCGGGTGGTGATGCTGACCAGGTAGGCGCGTGGCTCGCGCACCTCGGTCCGGTCCGCGCCGGACCAGCGCAGCCACGCCTCCTGGACCACGTCCTCCGCGTCGGCCACTCGCCCCAGCATCCGGTAGGCGACGCCCATCAGGACGGCACGGTGCTCTTCGAAGACATCGGTCACGGTGTCGATTGCCACCGTCCCATCCCACCCGACACCTCGTGCCGTGTCCAGGCGGAATCGGCGCTGACCGGAGCACAATGACCCGCGGGCCACCGGTGGCCGGCGGCCTCGACACTGGAGGAGTGACGATGCGGTACGCGGTTCTGGGCACGGGCGAAGTGGGGCGCACTCTCGGCGGCAAGCTGATCGAACTGGGTCACGAGGTGTCGTTGGGTTCGCGCACGAAGGACAATCCGGCCGCTGTGGAGTGGGCCGACAGCGCGGGGCCCGGGGCGGGCCACGGCACGTTCGCGGAGGCGGCGGCCTTCGGCGAGGTGGTCGTGAACGCGGTCGGCGGGCGGGTGGCCGTCACCGCGCTGCAAGCGGCCGGTGAGGAGAATCTGAACGGCAAGGTCGTCCTCGACGTCTCCAATCCCCTCGCGTTCGAGGACGGTCAGGTGCGGCTCTCCCCCGTCGAGTCGGACAGCGTGGGCGAGCAGATCCAGCGCGCCTTTCCGCAGGCGCGCGTGGTGAAGAGCCTCAACACCGTCAACTGCCAACTGATGGTCGACCCCGCCCTGGTTCCGGGCGAGCACCAGATCTTCGTCTCTGGGGAGGACCAGGGCGCGAAGGAGCAGGTGACGGCACTCCTCGGTGAGTTCGGCTGGCCGCCGCACCGCGTGCTCGACCTGGGCGGCATCCGAACGGCGCGGGCCGCGGAGATGTACCTGCCCATATGGCTGACCCTGTTCCAGCACATCGGGCACCCGGAGTTCAACGTCGAGGTGCGCAGGGCACGTTGACGTACGCACGCGCGCGTGGAGCACGACTACACATCGGCACACGCGCGCGTGCGGATCCGTGGCGGTCGGGGGCTACCCGTCGGTAGCAGTTGCTGACAAGCTGTCTACAAGACTGTCCGTCAGTGTGTCCCAGACGAGGAGCAGCCCCATGTCCGCCACGGTCTCCTTCAGCCTCCCCTCTCCGCGCGGCCCGAGGACCGTGACCATGTCCTACGCGCGCGTGGGCGCCGGTGAACCGCTGCTCCTGCTGCACGGCATCGGTCATCACCGACAGGCCTGGGACCCGGTCATCCACATCCTGGCGGCCGAGCGCGACGTCATCGCCGTCGACCTCCCCGGGTTCGGCGAGTCACCGGCGCTGCCCGAAGGACTCACGCACGACTTGTCGACGGTGGTGCCCGCGCTCAGCGGACTGTGCGAGGCGCTGGCGATCGAGCGGCCGCATGTGGCGGGCAACTCCCTGGGCGGGCTGCTGGCCCTGGAGCTGGGCCGGGAGAAGCTCGTACGGTCCGTCACGGCGCTCTCGCCCGCCGGGTTCTGGTCGCCGGTCGAGCGCCGGTACGCGTTCGGCGTGCTGATCGCGATGCGACAGGGCGCCCGGCGCCTGCCGCTCCCGGTGGTCGAGCGGCTCTCGCGAACCGCGGCCGGGCGCGCGGCGCTGACGAGCACCATCTACGCCCGCCCCGGTCGCCGTTCACCCGAGGCCGTCGTCGCCGAGACCCTTGCGCTGGCCCACGCCGAGGGCTTCACCGAGACCCTCCGGGCCGGCTCCACCGTCCAGTTCACGGACGACATCCCCGGGCTCCCCGTCACCGTGGCCTGGGGCACCCGCGACCGGCTGCTGGTGCGCCGCCAGGGGATCCGCGCCAAGCACATCATTCCCCGGGCGCGGCTGGTGCGGCTGCCCGGCTGCGGGCACGTCCCGATGAACGACGATCCGGCGCTCGTCGCCCGCGTCATCCTCGACGGCAGCCGCTGAACGGTGCCCCAGGGCACCCAACGCACCGGATCCCAGGGCGACTCCCGCGCCGACCAGAGCGCTCCCCACGGCCTGCGCGGCGCCGTACGCGCCCGTGCCGACGAGCGGCGCGGTGCCGGCGGCCGCGACGGGGATGAGCCCGGAGAAGAGCGTGACGCGCTCCGCACCGATGCGCTGCATGCCCATGTACCAGCACACGAAGCCGACGACCGTGACGACCGCCGCCTGCCACAACAGCGCGGCGGCCTCAGTGGCGTCCGGCAGCCGCAGCCACGCCGCTCCGCCGGCCGGCACCCCGGCCACCGCCGACTCGACAGCGGCGATCCCGCAGACGGTGGCCGACAGCAGCCGTGGCCCGAGCGGCCGCAGGACGGGCACGGCCAGGACCGCGAAGCCGACCTCTCCGGCCAGCGCGCACACGGAGTACGCGATCCCGGCCGCGTCCGTACGACCCCACCCCTGGACGGTGAAGGCTCCGAGCGCCACGAGCAACGCCCCATGCAGTACGCGACGTTGCGGGCGTCGGCCCTCCTGAAGGGGCACGACAACGGCCACGACCACCGGGGCGCAGCCCACGAAGACGCCTGGAACCGCCGGCTCCGCCGTGCGTTCGGCCGCGATCACCGCGAGGTTGAAGCCGACCATGCCTATGGCCGCGAGCAGCGCGAGGCGCACCCACTGGCGTGCCGCGAGCCGCCGCAGCGGGGCCGCGCCACCCCGGCCGAGCAGCGGCAGGAGCAGGACGCAGGCCAGACCGTAGCGAAGGAACTGGCCACCCGCGTACGGGTAGTGGCCCAGGACGCTGTTGGCGGTGAAGGAGCCTCCGACGAGGACGCAGGCGAGGGCGGCGAGCAACGCGCCCCGGGTGGTGGTGGCGTTCATGACGGTGACGCTATGAAGGGACGTGGTCCGGTTTAAGGTCCACTTCCATGACGTCATCGGGGACCAATTCGAGCGGCCCGACAACCGGATCGCCGGGACCCTCGCCCTGGGCCGCCGCCTGGGAGCTGCTCGTGCCCGCCGCTTCGGCCCCGGCACGCGCGCGTGGCCGGACACTCCAGGCGGCGCTGCGCGAGGCGGTCCGTTCCGGTCGGCTCGCTCCGGGCACCCGGCTGCCGTCCAGCCGTGAGCTCGCCGCCGATCTCGGTGTGTCGCGGGGGCTGGTCACCGAGGCGTACGAGCAGTTGACGGCCGAGGGGTACCTGCGCAGTGACCGGGGTGCCGGGACCTGGGTCGGCGGCGCGGCCCGGGCGGCGAGGCCCCGCGCGCGTGATCTCGCCCCACGGCCTGGCGGAGCGCGGGCCGACTTCGTTCCCGGCACGCCGGACCTGTCGCTGTTCCCGCGCGCCGCGTGGGCGGCCGCGCAGCGCGGGGTACTGGCCGAACTCCCGCACCAAGCACTGGGCTACCCGGATCCGCGCGGGCTGCCCCTGTTGCGTACCGCCCTCGCCGCACTGCTCGCCCGGCGCCGGGGCGTGGTCGCGGACCCGGAGCGGCTCGTCGTCGTCTCCGGAGTCGCGCAGGCGATGACGCTGCTCGGATTCGTGCTCCACGCGCGCGGGCTGCGCGATGTCGGCGTCGAGGATCCGGGGAGTCCCGAGCACGGTGCGCTGTACGCTTCGGCGGGCATCGGCGCCGTACCGCTGCCGCTGGACGAGGAAGGTCTGGCCACCGGACCGCTTCAGGCGTCGGGCGCACGCGCGGTGGTGACAACGCCCGCCCACCAGTTCCCTTCCGGGATCGCGTACTCCGCGCGGCGCCGCGCGGAACTCCTCGACTGGGCGCGCTCGGTGGACGGTCTGGTGATCGAGGACGACTACGACGGGGACTTCCGCTACGACCGTGCCCCGGTGGGCGCCCTGCAAGGGCTCGACCCCGAACACGTCGCCTACACGGGGTCGGTCAGCAAGTCCCTCGCGCCGGGGCTGCGGCTCGGCTGGCTGCTCGTCCCCGCGTCCCTCTCCGACGAGGTCGTCGAACGCAAGCGCACGATGGATCTCGGGAACCCGGTCGTGGACCAGGCGGTCCTCGCCCGCTTCGTGGAACGGGGTGACTACGACCGGCAGCTGCGCCGCTGCCAGCGCGCCTACCGGGAACGGCGCGACGCGCTCGTGTCCGCCCTGGAGGAGCACTTTCCGGGTACGGAGGTGTCTGGAATCGCCGCGGGTCTGCATGCCATCGCCGCGTTGCCCGACCGGTACGGTCCCCAGGGCCACTTCCTGGAGCGGGCCACCGCGGCCGGAGTGGCGGTGCGTCCACTGGCCCACTACGGGGCGGCGGTCGAGGACGGCGTACGGCTCGTGCTGGGGTACGCACACCTGTCTCCCCCGCGGATCCGTGACGGGGTGCGGTTGATGGCGGAGGCGGTGCGTGGCTGAACCACCTCGGGGCCAAGGGCGGACGCGGTACCTGGCTGAGCCGCCCAGGAGCGCGGGGCGGCGGGCGGACGCTCGCGCGGCTGAGCCGCCACGAAGCCGAGGTCGGACGCCGTGCGCGGGCACTTCGCGGCTCCTGCGGCCCAGGTAGCACGACGCCCGGGACGGACGCCATGCGCGGCTGAGGTACACCGCCGTCGCACACCAGTCGCACACCGGTTCCCTTGTCCCCCGGGGTCAGTTGTTCACTTGTGGTTTCCGTGTGCGCTGCGGCGCCCCAGTAGTTGTGGCATTGCACACTGGCCGAATCCGTCCCTGGAGGCGCATTCATGTCACACCGTCCGCAGAGCCCCTTCCCCGGTCGCCGCAGCGTTCTGCGCGGCTCCCTCGCCGCGTCCGCGGCGCTGGCCCTGCCCACCGCGCTCGGCGCTGCACCGGCGCTCGCCCTCTCCGGGCGGCCGAAGGCGGGGTGGGGCGTCCAGGCCGGCGACGTGACCGCCAACTCCGGCCTGGTGTGGGTCCGTTCCGACCGCCCCGCCCGGATGATCGTCGAGACGTCCGCGACCGAGTCGTTCCGCAACCCACACAGATGGCATGGTCCGCTGCTCGGCGCGGACACCGACTTCACGGGGACGACACGGCTGCGCGGGCTGCCCTCGGGAGAGCAGATCCACTACCGCGTACTGCTCGCCGACCCCGACGACCCGCGGCGCACCGGCGAGCCGGTGACCGGCACCTTCCGAACAACGCCGGTCGGCCGGCGCGGCGGGGTGCGCTTCCTGTGGTCGGGCGACCTGGCGGGGCAGGGCTGGGGCATCAACCCGGACATCGGCGGCTACCGGATCTACGACGCCATGGCCAAGCTCGACCCGGACTTCTTCCTGTGCAGCGGCGACAACATCTACGCCGACGGACCGATCGCGGCGACCGCGGCGCTCCCCGACGGCAGCACCTGGCGGAACATCACGACCGAGGAGAAGTCCAAGGTCGCCGAGACGCTGGCCGAGTTCCGCGGCAACTTCCGTTACAACCTGTTGGACGAGAACCTGAAGCGCTTCAACGCGCAGGTGCCGTCGATCATCCAGTGGGACGACCACGAGGTACGCAACAACTGGTACCCGGGCGAGGTGATCGCGGCCACGGACACGCGCTACACCGAGAAGAGCGTCGATGTGCTGGCCTCCCGGGCCCGTCGCGCGTTCAGCGAGTACTTCCCCATCTCGACGCTGCGACCGGGCGACAAGGACGGTCGCGTGTACCGGGTCATGCGCCACGGTCCGCTGCTGGACGTCTTCGTGCTCGACATGCGGACGTACCGCAACGCCAACTCACCCGACGACCAGACCACCGACCCGCAGGGCATCCTCGGCGCCGAGCAGCTGGAGTGGCTCAAGCGGGAACTGTCGCGGTCGCGGGCCGTGTGGAAGGTGATCGCCGCGGACATGCCGCTCGGCCTGGTCGTGCCGGACACGACCGAGGGCAAGTCGAACATCGAGGCCGTGGCCCAGGGCGACCCGGGCGCGCCGCTCGGGCGCGAGCTGCAGATCGCCGAGCTGCTGCGGTTCATCAAGCACCGCAAGATCACGGGCACCGTCTGGCTGACCGCCGACGTGCACCACACCTCGGCCCAGCACTACCAGCCGTCGCGGGCCGCCTTCACCGACTTCGAGCCGTTCTGGGAGTTCGTCTCCGGGCCCCTCAACGCCGGCGCCTTCCCGGCGAACGTGCTGGACAACACGTTCGGTCCGGAGCGGGTGTTCGTGAAGGCGCCGACCGCCTCGAACGTCTCGCCCGCCGGCGGCTACCAGTTCTTCGGCGAGGTCGACATCGACGGCGCGAGCGGCGAGCTGACGGTGCGGCTGCGCGAGCAGGACGGGACCGTGCTGTTCACGCAGGTGCTGCAGCCGGGGCGCGTGGGGCAGTAGCACGGGCGGGCGGGGGCGCCTGCGCGGACCGTGGAGGGCCGTGAGCTCTCCGACTCCCGTACCCTCGAACCGCAGGGCCGCGCACCGGAGTCATCCCCCGGTGCGCGGTCCCGTTCGCTCGTCGCCGGACCCGGTTCGCGAGCAAGTTTTCGCAGGTCAGAGCCGATTGTCAGTGGTCGCCTCTACGGTTTTTCCATGACGCGATCACTGCAGGCCGTGGCCTACACCCGATCCTCCGCGCTGGAATCCGCACCGGGCGGGCGGCGCCTGGGACTTGAGACCTCACGCGGTGCCACGCCCACGGGGTTCGAGGACCATCCGCGGTTCTTCGCGGGCTTTTTGACGTCGCCTCAGATCGCGGCCGCCGGTCTGCTCGCGGTCGCCGACGTGGCGGCGGCCCGTTACTACCAGCGGCAGCTGCGTGCCTCGCTGGACCCGGTGGTCACGGGCAACGGCGACCGGCTCCGCTTCGAGTCATTCTCCGGCTGCGGCGGGGTGTACGCGCGTCTGGACGTACTGACGGCCGGCCTCGACAGCGGCGCGGTGGGGCACGGGACAACCAATGTCGACGTCAACAACCCACTGCGCGAAGCGCTTTCGCGGATCGGCACGGACGATCCGCTGCACCTTCGGGTCGGCCCCGACGAGATGGCCGTGACCACCCTGGACGGCCCTGTGGTCGAGAAGAAGGTGCCGTTGCCCGACCGCTGGCTGCGCGGTTTCGCCGAGGCCCAGGTGATTGCGTCCGGGTTCGACCTGCGGGCCGAGCTGCCTGCCGCCGAGGCCGTGCGGTTCCTGCGCTCGCTTCCGCGCGTCTCCACACGCGGGGCCGCGCGCAGCGCACAGTGGGTGGTACCCGCGGGGCGCGGACTGCGACCGACGACCCGACCGGTGCCGTGGGCGGTGTGCCTGCCCGGACCCGAGCGGCTGATCGCGCTGCAGCGGGTGCTGCGCCATGCGACGGCCCTACGGGTGTACGGCCCCCCGGTCGCCGGTGAGGCCACTGCCGCCGGCGCATGGGAGGCCGTCCTGCCCGGCATGCGGCTCACGCTCACCCTGTCGCCGGACGCCTCGCGCGGGTTCTCCGGCGAGGGCGGGGTGCTGGACGCCCTCGCCACCGACGAGGCCGCCGAGGACGCGGAGTTGATCGCGGTCCTCCTCGCCTGGGAGCCGCGCATCGACGTCTGCGAGCTGGCCGCCGCCTCGGGCCTGACGGCCGAGCGGGTGCGCGCCGCACTGGTGCGGCTCGGCACGTCGGGGCGCGTGGGGTACGACACGGCGGAGGCGGCGTACTTCCACCGCGAACTGCCCTACGACGCCGAGCGCGTGGAGCGCCACAATCCGCGCCTGCGTGCGGCCCGGGTCCTGGTCGCCGCGGGGGCGGTCGCGCTGGACGGCGCGCTCGGCACGGTGACCGCCGACGACGGACATGTGCACCGGGTCCGCGACACCGCCGGGACGCTGAGCTGCTCCTGCATGTGGTGGGCGAAGTACCGGGGTGGGCGCGGGCCCTGCAAGCACGCGCTGGCAGTGCGGATGGTGCGGCGGGGAGCGCAGGTACGACGCGAACAGGTTCTGGTCGACGGGGGCGATATGCGATGACCGGCGAAGCGCTGGTGCGGGCGGTACGGGCGGGGCAGACGGTGGAGGCAGCGGGACTCCTGGACGGGATGACCGATGCCGAACGCCGGGCCTGTCTGCCCGCGTTGAAGGAACTCCGCAAGGAGCTGCGCACCGCGCAGTGGAGCGAGTCGTCCCGCAAGGCCTATCCCGCGCTGCACGCGGCGGGGGCCGCGTGTCATACGGGCGCCGCGGGCGCGGCGACCTGGATCGCGTCAGCCGACATGCGCTGGTCCCAGGCCTCTCCCGGGGTGTTCCTCCATGTGCTGGGCGACCGCGAGACCGCATGGCTCGGCGACGTGGCGCACCGGCTCGCCGAGCGCCCGGCCACATCCCGGATCCCCTATGCGCTGCTGGCGGGGCTCGTGCAACTGTCCGGCTGTGAGGTGCCCACCACCGACGCCTATGTGGAGGGCTGGTTCGAGCACATCGGCGGTACGTGGCACCACGGGGGCACCGTGGCGGAGCGGCTTCGCAAGGAGCCGCACTTGGCGCGGATGATCGCCGCGCTCTTCGAGTCCCTGGACGTGACCAGCCGGGTCGCCTGGCTGTTCGGCGACGGGCCGGGCAGTTGGTACAACGCGCTCGCGCAGCTGGCCGGTGAGGGCACCCTTGACCGCAAGGCGCTGGTCGACGCCTGCGTGGCCCGGCTGCTGCGCGGCGGCGCTCCCGCCGATCAGCGGGTGTTCCTGAAGCTGTTGACGTGCCTCGACCTGACCCGGGACGAGCAGCGTCAGCGCTCCGCCGACTGGATCGCGCTCGCTGCCCAGGCGACATCGACGGTGGCGTGGCACGCCCAGTCGACCCTCGCCTCCCTGGCACTGGCCGGCGAATTGACGCCCCGACAGCTCGCCGAGATGTCGTCCGGCGTGCTCTTCCGCACCGAGAAGAAACTGGTACGGGCGCAGCTCGTCCTGTTGGGCAAGACGCTCAGGCGCGATCCGTCCACGGCGGCCGAACTGCTGCCGGCGGTGGCGCAGGCCTTCGGGCACGAGGACACGGAGGTGCAGGAGCGTGCTCTGAAGCTCGTGGAGCGGCACGTGGCCGGGCCGGACGTCTCCGAGGGCGTCCGTGAGCAACTCGTCGAGGCGGCGGCCGAGTTGAGCCCAGGGGTGCGAATCCACGCGGAGAGGCTGCTCGGCGCCGGGGCACTGAGCTCCGTGCCGGTGATCCACGAAGAGGTACTGCCACCCGTGCCGGAGCGGGCCCGGCTCGCTCCTGCCCCGGTTTCGGCGGCAGAACTGGGCGAGGAAGTGGGCGCCCTGCTGGCCTCGGGCGGCGACGTGGCCGCGTTCGAACGCACCTTGGACGGTCTGGTCCGGCATGCGTACGACGATCGCGACGCCCTGGTGGAGGCCCTGCGCCCGGTGGTCGCCCGACGCTGGTGGATCGACGCCGATCCGCTTTACCTGAACGTGGACGAGTACTTCCGCGAGGCGCCGTACGGCGTTGAGGTCGTTCTCGCGACCCTGCTCGGTCGCGTGCGTACCAACACACTTCACACGGCGGTCCAGCAGGGGACGACGAGGGGCGGCTGCCGGCACGCCGCTCTGTCGCGCGCCTTCGACGCACGCCTGTGGGAGGTGGCCCACCGGATCCTTGTCGAACCGCTGCCCTTCCTGCTGGCCACGCCCACCTGGGACACGGGACTGTTGGAGCCGGAGGAGCTGGTGGCCCGCCTCACCGCGTACCGACGGCTCGATGCCCGGCCGGGGACGGCCGACTTCGCCCAGGCACTGCTGAGGGTGCGGCGGGACGACCGGGCGACGGCGCAGGCAGCGGCGGTGCGGGCCCGCACCCTCGGCACCCCTGAGGGGTACCGGCTGGCCCAGTGGCTCACCGCCGAGGGGCCGGACCTTCCTCTGAGCCGACGGCGGACCTCGGGCGTCCTCATCCTGCTGGAATTGGGCGAACTCGAAGAGCTGCAGGGACAGTTCCCGCCGGAGTTCCGCGGGTTGGGGCGTCCGCTGTCCGTCTTCAAGGACCGCTGGCACTGCCCGCACTGGGACGAGTCGGATCGGCAGCACTGGCCGGCCGTCGTGCCCGAGCGGCGGGAGTTGGTGGCGGCACGCGTACTGGGCGACCTGTCCTCGGTGGCCGTGGACGACAGCCGACGGGGAGCCGCCATCCTGCCGCTGCTCGCCGAAGCCGACGGTGAAGCGGGCGAAGCGCTGCATCTGTGCCTGGCGTACGGGCTCGGGGCGCGGCATTCGGAGGACCGGCTCTGTGCCGTGGACGCCTTGCTGGTGCTGGCCGCGCGGGGGCAGCTCGACGCGGGGCGGCTCGGCGGCGACCTCGGGCAGTTGGTGCGCCGGGGAGCCGTCAAGCCGCTGCGGCTGGCCGAGTCCATACGGACGGCGGCGGCCACGGGCGCGTACGCCACCGTCTGGTCGGTGCTCCGCGAGACGCTGCCGATCCTGCTGGCCGATCTCGCGTCGGACGCGACGATCGGTAGGCCGGCGCGCGGGCTCGGGGATCTGCTGGCCGTCGCCGCCGACTGTGCCGAGCGGTCCGGGGCGCGCGGTGATGTCGCGCATCTGGCGCAGGCGGCCGGGAGGCGCGGCTCGTCCAAGTTGGTGACTCAGGCCCGTCGGCTGAGGACCGCGCTGACGCAGGGGGTCGCCGCCTGACCAGGGTCGTAAGCTCAGCCGTCCAACCTGAGCAAAAGAACCGTAAAAAGAACTGCAAAAGGTGCAGAACGACACTTAACCGATCAGTCACAAACCGTTCGTGATCACGCAACACCCTTCCTTCACAGTGGTTGCATGACTCCAGACATGTCTGATGTGACCCGTGCGAGGCACGGTCGACCCGTCCACCACTGGCGGCGGGACGTCATCGAACTCGCCGCGCTGTTCACGGCCGTCGCGGTCGCCGACGCCGTCGCCAACCTGATCGGGCACGGACCGGACGGGCCCGCCCTGCTGTTGATCTCGGCGATAATCCTCATCGCCACGGCCGGGTTCCACACTTGGTGGGCACGACGCCACGGTCACGCGCCGCCGGCGGACGATACCGGCGCCCGGCCGATCGCCGACGCGCGACGGGCCGGGCCGTCCGAGCAGCGAGAGCGGGACGGGGAATCCGGCGCGACGCCAGACGCCGTCGCCGGGGCGACCGTGCTGTGGCGGATGCGGACGACGGTGAAGGACGCGCCGGGTTCGCTCGCCGCGCTGTGCACGGCGCTGGCCCAGCGGCAGGTCGACATTCTGAGCCTGCAGACGCACCCGCTCGCGGAGGGCACGGTGGACGAGTTCCTGCTGCGCGCTCCCTCGGAGCTGGCCGCGTCCGAGATCACTCGTGCGGTGTCGCGGGCGGGTGGCGTCGGCATCTGGATCGAGCGGGCCGACACCCACGACCTGGTGGACGCGCCGACGCGGGTGCTCGGCCTGGCCACCCGCACCGCTCTGGACGCCGCGGAACTGCCGCTTGCGTTGCGGCAGTTGCTCGGCCGCTGCACGATCCGCTCACTGCCCGCCAAGTCCCCGGGTTCCGGGCGGGCTGAGGAGGGGGCTCCCGTGGAGGGGGCGCTCGAGGACACGGTGATGCGGCTGCGGGCGCCGGAGGGTGGGGTGATCACGGTGGAGCGGCCGTATCTGCCGTTCACGCCGACCGAGTTCGCGCGGGCGCGGGCTCTGGTGGAGCTGGACGCGCGGCTCGGTCCGCGGATCCCGCGCAGCCAGGACATGTTGACGCTGCCTCAGGGCAACGCCATCACCGTGCGACGCGCCGACGTCTCCGATGTCGAGGCCGCCAAGGCGATGCAGGAGCGCTGCTCGTCCCGCACGCTGAGCATGCGCTACCACGGCCCGGTCGGCGACGCGGACCGCTATCTCAACCATCTGCTCAGCCCCCGCTTCGGACGCACCCTCGCCGTGCAGACGGCATCGGGGCGGATCGTCGGGCTCGGCCACCTTCTGTGGGACGGCGACGAGACGGAGATCGCGCTCCTCGTCGAGGACGACTGGCAGCGACGCGGTATCGGCGGCGAACTGCTCGGCCGCCTCGTGACGATGGCCGTCGAGGCCGGCTGCGAGAGCGTGTACGCCGTCACGCAGGCCTCCAACACCGGCATGGTCGCCGCCATGCGCGGCCTCGGCCTCCCCCTCGACTACCAGATCGAGGAGGGCACCCTGGTCATCACCGCCCGCCTGGACGCCACTCCGGTGGCTTCGCGACTGCCGTACGACCAGGGGCAGCGGGGAGAGCACGCGGTGCGGGACTAGGGCGGGGCGGTCCCGGGCCGGGCGGCGCGCCTCGGGGTGACCGGCCCTTCCGGTGACTTCAGGTGGCTGGTGCGTCCCGGACCGCCCGCCCCACGGGCGCCCGCCCCAGGCGGACATCGCGTGCGGCGGGCGGCGCAGGACTGGTCTCGGGCGGTGTGGCGACCCGCCCCCGGGGAACCGGTCCGGCCCGCGGCCGAGCCCCGACTTCCTCAAGCCCCCAACGCCCCCTCCAGGTCCCCCCAAAGGTCCTCCACATCCTCCAGCCCCACCGACAGCCGGAGCAGGTGGTCGCTGACGCCCGCGTCGTGGCGGTCCTGGGGAGGGACGATGCGGTGGCTGATGGAGGCGGGGTGCTGGATGAGGGTGTCCACGCTGCCGAGGCTGACGGCGGGGGTGATCAGGCGGACTCCGGCGATGACGTCGTGTGGGTCGCCGTGGACCTCGAAGGCGATCATGGCGCCGCCGATGCGCGGATAGTGGACACGGGCGACGCGCGGGTCGGCGGCGAGGCGGCGGGCGAGTTCGGCGGCGTTCGAGGACGCGGCCCGGACCCGTACGGGCAGGGTCGACAGCCCGCGCAGCAGCAGATAGCCGGCCAGCGGATGCAGGACACCCCCCGTCGCGAAACGGACTTGGCGCAGCCGGCGGGCGAACTCCTCGTCGCAGGCCACGACGCCGGCCATCACGTCGCCGTGTCCGCCCAGGTACTTGGTCGCGCTGTGCAGGACGAGGCGGGCGCCGTGTTCGACGGGGCGTTGCAGGACGGGCGTGGCGAAGGTGTTGTCGGCGAGGAGCGGGACCGAACCGCAGGCGTGCGCGACGGCACGCAGGTCGAGTTCGGCGAGCGTGGGGTTGGCCGGGGACTCGACCATCACCAGGCCGGTGTCGGGGCGGACGGCGTCCGCGATGCCCGCCGGGTCGACCCAGGTCACCTCGGTGCCCAGCAGCCCGGCCGTGAGCAGGTGGTCGCTGCAGCCGTAGAGGGGGCGTACGGCGACGACATGGCGCAGACCCATCGCGTTCCGTACAAGCAGTACGGCGCTCAGTGCGGCCATGCCGCTCGCGAAGGCGACCGCGCTCTCGGTGCCTTCGAGGCGCGCGAGCGCGGTCTCGAAGCGGGCGACGGTCGGGTTGCCGAGCCGGGCGTAGACGGGCGGCCCCTCCGGTTCGGCGCCGTCGGCCGCGAACGCGTCGATCCGGGCGGCCTCACCACGGCTGTCGTACGAGGGGTATGTGGTCGACAGGTCGATCGGTGCCGCGTGCAGCCCCTGCGCGGCGAGATCCTCCCGCCCGGCGTGCACGGCCTCGGTGGCGAGCGCCCGAGCCAAGGGCGCGACAGGGATCTGGCCGGTTCCATTCAGCTCGGACTGAGCGTCGTATGTGTCGTACACCACGGATTCCATGCCCGAGAGTCTGAACACCGGCCGGGGTCCATGCGCCGAATCCCGTGTTACGTTCGCGCCATGGCCGAATCTGTCGTACTCGATCCGGTGGATCTGCATCTGCTGCGGCTGTTGCAGAACGACGCCCGGACCACATACCGCGATCTCGCGGCCCAGGTCGGTGTCGCGCCCTCGACCTGCCTGGACCGGGTGACGAGGCTGCGTCGGGCAGGGGTGATTCTCGGCCATCAGCTGCGGCTGGACCCGGCGAAGCTGGGGCGGGGTCTGGAGGCCTTGCTGTCCGTGCAGGTCAGGCCGCATCGACGGGAGTTGGTGGGGCCGTTCGTGGACCGGATAAGGGCGCTGCCGGAGTCCCGTACCGTCTTCCATCTCACCGGACCCGACGACTATCTCGTGCATGTCGCCGTCGCGGACATGGCGGACCTGCAGCGACTCGTGCTCGACGAGTTCACCTCGCAACGCGAAGTGGCACGGGTCGAGACACGGTTGATCTTCCAGCAGTGGGACTGCGGCCCGTTGCTGCCGCCCCAACGGGATCCCCACCCGGCCAGGCCGCCCGCGGACGAGCTCGCGGCGAAATCGGGTTGATACCGGCGCGAGGCCCTGCTTATCGGGCTGACGCCGACCGCATCCTCGTATGAGGATGTCCGCATGTCAGAGACGAAGAGCCCGTTGCCCCGAGAGGTCGCCGACGCCTATGTCGACGATCTCATCGCCCTCGACCCGGTTCTCGGTACGTATCTCGGTGTGAAGGAGAGTTACAGCAAGCTCCCCGACACCTCGCCCGCCGGCCAGGAGGCCGTCGCCGAGCTGGCGCGGGCGACCCTCGCGCGGCTGGACGAGGCGGAGCGGCAGCCCGGCGCGGACCGTGACATGGAGCGCCGCTGCGCCCGGCTGCTGCGCGAGCGCCTCACCGCCGAACTCGCCGTCCACGAGGCGGGAGAGGGCCTGCGGTCGGTCGGCAACCTGCACACGGCGGCGCACGGGGTGCGGCAGGTCTTCACCCTCACGCCGACCGAGACGGACGAGGACTGGGCCGCGATCGCCGAGCGCCTGCGCGCGGTGCCGGCCGCGCTGGAGGGGTACCGCGCGTCCCTCGCCCTCGGCCTGGACCGCAAGCTGTACGCGGGCCCCCGCCCGACCGCGACCTTCGTCGACCAGCTCACCGAGTGGTCGGACACCGACGGGCAGGGCCTCGGCTGGTTCGAGGACTTCGCGTCGGCGGGCCCCGAGGCGCTGCGCGACGAGCTGGACACGGCGGCCCGCACCGCGACCGAGGCGCTGGCGGCCCTGCGGGACTGGATGCGCGACGTGTACGCGCCCACGATCGAGGGCGCGCCCAACACGGTGGGACGCGAGCGCTACGCGCGACTGGCGCGCTACTTCAACGGTACGGATCTGGACCTCGACGAGGCGTACGCGTACGGCTGGGCCGAGTACCACCGGCTGCTCGCCGAGATGAGGACCGAGGCCGAGAAGATCCTGCCCGGCGCCGAGACGCCGTGGGTGGCGCTCGCGCACCTCGACGAGCACGGCAGGCACATCGAGGGCGTCGACGAGGTCCAGGCCTGGCTCCAGGGCCTGATGGACGAGGCGATCGAGGCCCTGGACGGCACGCACTTCGAACTCGCCGAACCGGTCCGGAAGGTGGAGTCCCGCATCGCGCCGCCCGGCGGTGCGGCGGCCCCTTACTACACCGCGCCGTCGGCGGACTTCACGCGGCCCGGCCGTACGTGGCTGCCCACGATGGGGCAGACCCGCTTCCCCGTCTACGACCTCGTCTCGACCTGGTATCACGAGGGCGTGCCCGGGCATCACCTGCAGCTCGCGCAATGGGTGTACGTCGTCGAGGACCTGTCCCGCTACCAGGCCACCGTCGGGCGGGTCAGCGCCAACTGCGAGGGCTGGGCGCTCTACGCGGAGCGCCTGATGGACGAGCTGGGCTTCCTGACGGACGCCGAGCAGCGGCTCGGTTACCTCGATGCGCAGATGATGCGCGCCGCCCGGGTCATCGTCGACATCGGCATGCACTTGGAACTCGAGATTCCGGCCGACTCGCCCTTCCACCCGGGCGAGCGGTGGACCCCTGAGCTGGCACAGGAGTTCTTCGGCGCGCACAGCAGCCGTCCGGCGGACTTCGTGGAGAGCGAGCTGACCCGCTACCTCACCATCCCCGGTCAGGCCATCGGCTACAAGCTCGGCGAGCGTGCCTGGCTGCTGGGCCGCGAGAACGCGAAGAAGCGCCACGGCGACGCCTTCGACGCGAAGGCCTGGCACATGGCGGCCCTCTCCCAGGGCTCCCTGGGCCTGGACGACCTGGTGGACGAGCTGTCGCGGCTCTGACGCTCACTGCGCGGCGGCCGGTCTCAGCCCCACCGCTCGAGCCCGGCCACCGCGGGTCGTCGTCCCCACACCGGGGAGCTCCCGTGATCGGCCGGCGTCAGCGGCGGAATCCGCCCTCCGAGTCGATGACCTCCCCGGTGATCCACGCCGCCTCGTCCGTGGCGAGCCATGCGATGAGGCGCGCGGGATCGTCCGGCCGGCCCCAGCGCCCGGCGGGAAACATCGCCGCGACGGCCGAGTGGGCGTCGCCGGTCAGGTAACCGGTGTCCACAGGACCGGGATTGACGGTGTTCACGGTGATCGCGTGCTCGGCGAGGGCGGTCGCCAGCGACCGGGTGATCGACGCGAGGGCGCCCTTCTGCAGGGCGTACGCGATCTCGCCGGGCATGCCGCCCGCGATGTCCTGGCCGGAGGTCATCATGACGATGCGGCCGCCCGGCATGCCCGGCGGCAGTGCGGCCCGCCCTCGGACATAGGCCTGGACGAGGAGGAGCACCGAGCGGGTGTCGACCGCCCAGTGGGCGTCGAGCATGGCGGCGTCGATGGTGTCGAGGGTGCCGTCCGAGCCGCTCAGCGCGTGGTTGGCGACGAGGATGTCGACACCTCCGCCGAGCGCGTCCGCGGCCGTCCTGATCAGCCGGGCCGGCTCCGTCGGGTCGGACAGATCGCCCGGCCCCTCGACGACCCGGGCCGCGGGGTCGCCGAGTGCCTCGCGCACCCCGGCGGCCACCTCCTCGGGGCGGTCGGCGCCCCACGGCATCGCGGCATCGTGCGGCACGTGGTGGTGCAGATACACGCTCGCTCCGTAGGCGGCGAGCCGCCGGGCCACGGCATAGCCGATCCCTCCGCGTCGGCCCGCCCCGGTGACAAGGGCGGTCCGGCCGCGCAGCGGAAGCACGTCTCGACGGAGTTCTTCGGGGGTGGGGTGCGGGAGTTGGGGCATGACCGCCCATGATGGGCGGTGTGCGGGTGCGGTGCACGTGAATTCCCGCGCACCACTCACTTCCTCAGGACGTCAGCCGACGCAGTTGTACGAGCCCTACCCACGTCTCAGGTCCCGGCTCCACGTACGCCGCTCGCACCGCGTACCGCCCCGGCTCCAGCGCGACCCTCAGGTGGTCCGTGCGCGCCGAGGCGGTTCCCGGCCAGGCCGCGTCGAAGAGGACCACGGGACCGGGCACGTTCCACTGCACCTCCGGCTCCCACTCCGCAGCCGCGAGGGCCGCGGGGACTCCGGAGAGCAGTTCGTCCTCCGACTCGGCGGCGCACCACCGCACGAAGGTGCCGTGCTCGGGCAGGTAGGAGGTCGAGGCGGGCTCGTCCCCGAGGACCAGGGCCCTGGTGTCGCCGACGGGCACGAGGCCGATGAATCCGTCGACGTCACAGGCCCGGTCGTAGTCGGAGGACATGTCGTCGCCATCGGCCCCCGACCAGAACGGCAGCACGACCTCCGGGATCGCTATGAGCGGTCCGCCGCCCGACTCCACCCACTCGACGGCACCTGGGTCCGCGTATCTGGCCATGCGCAGAAGCTACACGGCGGGGATGCGCGGGAAATTCGGTGTCCCCTCCCCTGTCCGATACGCGACCCTCGACCCCCACGAGCACGAGCGACGCTGTACGCAGGGCCGCTGTTCGCGGACGCCGTCGCCGTCGCCGTCGCCGTCGCCGGGGAGCCGGGACCGGGACTCGGATTCCTCGAGGCGCCGCCGGACTGTCCGGCCCGGCTGCCGTACGAACTCACGGGCAGGGAGATCGAGTTCAGCACCGTCGCCGAGACCCGACAGCTGCGACGTCCGGCGTTCTTTGAAGCCGCCCAACGATCAAGAGCCTTCCGGCGCGCGTCCATCAGGACGGCAGCCGGCTGCCCGGGCCGGACGCGGTGGACGACGACACGCCGTCCTCGTGAGCGACGTCATGGCGTTCACCGGGGAGTACCGGCTCTTCCTACTGGACGGCGAAGTCCGTGCCGGAAGCCGGTACTTCACGCGGGGCGAACTGGACGGCGCACCGCTCGACGAGGACCCCGGCGGGGACGAGGTGCTCGCCTTCGCCGCTCGCCTCTCCGAGGCGGGGTTGCGGAGTGCCGTCGTCGTCGACGTCGGTCCGACGGCCGCGCCGGGCCGTCGTCGAGGCCAACGCCGCCTGGGCCGGCGGGCGAGACGCCTGCGACCCCGACGCCGCCCTCGACGTGGTGCTGCGAGCGGCCCGCTCGGTGGCCGAGTGCACGGCGGCGGACCGCCGCTTCCCGCACCCGCTGCCCGAAGTCGTACGGGACTGAGCCGGACGCCCTGGGTGGCAGGGGACCCAGCGTGATGTCCGGGGCCGTACGGACTGAGCCGGACGCCCGGGGCCGTACGGGACTCGGCGTGATGTCCGAGACCGGTCAGCAGCCGCAGTCCTCCGCGTCGACCGGCGCCGTCAGCGGGTCCGCGGCGCGCCGCTCTCGTCCCTCCCAGGTCTCGAACTCGAAGCCCTCGCGTGCCCAGTACTCGAAGCCGCCGAGCATCTCCTTGACCTGGAAGCCGAGTTCGGCGAGGGCAAGGGCGGCGCGGGTCGCGCCGTTGCAGCCAGGGCCCCAGCAGTACGTGACGACGGGCACCGACCTGTCGAGGAGCTGCTCGGCCTGCTCGGGGATGAGCGTGGAGGGCAGGTGGATCGCACCGGGGATGTGTCCCTGGTCCCACGACTCGGTCGACCGGGAGTCGAGAACGACGAAGCCGGGGTCGCCGTCGGCGGCGAGGGCGGCGGCGACGTCGGACACGTCGGCGTGGAAGGCGAGGCTCGCGCCGAAGTAGGCGGCGGCCGCGGCCGGGGATGCCGGCGCGACACGCAGAACGGGGTTCGTCACCGTCGTGGAGCCGGCCACCGAGCTGGTCACGGAGCTGGTCACGGGGCTGCTCGCAGTGGTGTCACTCGCAGTGGTGTCAGCGGTCACGTTCATGGTCTGGCCTTCCCTCCCGGGTCCCGCGGATCCGGTGCCGTTTCCGGCACTCCCGGTGCTTCTTCCGCACCGGCCACGCGGGACTTCCTGGCCAAAAATCTACGGCTGGTGATCTGCTTCCTGAAGTGGCGATCCACGGCATCACTCTTGATCAGCCGGGGATTTCCCTGCTATCCATCGCTTATGACCGCGTATTCCCCGGACGCCACCGACTGGCGCATCCTCGATGTCCTCCAGCGCGAGGGCCGGTCCAGTTTCGCCGAGCTGGCCCGGGCCGTCTCCATGTCCGCGAGCGCGGTCACCGAGCGGGTACGGCGCCTGGAGGAGGCGGGCGTCATCCAGGGGTACGCGGCCGTCGTCGACCCGGAGAGCCTGGGCCTGCCCATCCTCGCGTTCGTCCGCCTCAGATACCCCAACGGCAACTACAAGCCGTTCCACGACCTCGTCGAGGCGACACCCGAGATCCTGGAGGCGCACCATGTCACGGGCGACGACTGCTTCGTCATCAAGGTCGCAGCACGCTCGATGAGCCACCTGGAGGAGGTGTCGGGCAGGATCGGCGCTCTGGGGTCGGTGACGACGAGCGTCGTCTACTCCTCACCGCTGCCGCGGCGACCGCTGGGCCACTGAGCCGGGGCCTGCCTGCCGGGCCTCGTCCGTCAGACCCGACCTGTCGGGCCCTGCCGGCCTGGCCTTTTCAGTCGTCGATGCCCCGCTGCCGTACGACCGACCCCGTTCTCCCCTTCACCACCTCCAGCTGGGCGTGGATGCGCCGGCGCAGGTCCGCGACATGGCTGACGATGCCGACGCTGCGGTCGCGCTCCCGCAGCGAGTCGAGGACGTCGAGAACCTCGTCGAGGGTCTGGTCGTCGAGACTGCCGAAGCCCTCGTCGATGAAGAGCGTGTCGAGCCGCACTCCCCCGGCCTCGTCCGTGACGACGTCAGCGAGGCCGAGGGCCAGCGCGAGGGAGGCGAAGAACGTCTCGCCCCCGGAGAGTGTCGCCGTGTCGCGCTCCCGGCCGGTCCAGGCGTCGACGACATGCAGTCCGAGCCCGCTGCGGCCACGGCCCGCACGGTCGTCGGAGTGCACGAGGGTGTAGCGCCCGGAGGACATCCGCTGCAGTCGCACGGTCGCGGCGGCGGCGACCTGCTCCAGGCGCGCGGCGAGGACATACGACTCCAGGCGCATCTTGCGCTCGTTGTCCGCCGACGTGCCCGCCGCGAGACCGGCCAGGCGAGCCACCCGGTCGTACTCCTTACGCAGCGGCGCCAGGCGGCGTACTCCTCTGGCCGCGCGCGCGGACAGCCCGTCGAGCTCCGCGCAGCGCCGCGCGGCCGCGTCCTGCGCGGAGGCGGCGTCCCGCAGGCGCCGGGCGGCGGACTCGGCGGCCTGCTCCGCGGCCCATACGTCGGCGGGCGGCCGCTGGGCCGCGGCCGACGTATCGGCCTCGGCGAGTACGGCACGCACCGCGGCCTCCTCCGACTGCCAGGCGTCCAGCCGTCGTTGAAGCTCCCGGTGGGCCGCGTCGTCGAGCAGCGCATCGGCCGCCGCCTGCGGCGTGTCGAACCCGGCACGGAAGGCCGCGTCGGAGAGTCGCGCGTCGGCGTCCTTGAGGCGCTGCGCGGCGTCCTCGGCCCCACGGACGGCGTCCGCGGCCTCGGTGAGCAGCGCGACCTGCCGCTCCAGCTGCGTGGCCCGCGCGGACACGCCTCCGGCGGCGCCGCGCGCCTGCTCCAGCTCCCCTTCCAGACCGGCCCTCTCGCGGTCCAGGGCATCTCTGAGAGAGGCGCGTGAGGCGACGCGGCGGGCGGCCGCCTGTTGGGCGGACAGCCGCCGCTCGTGCTCGTGTTCGGCCTGCTCCCGTGCCTCACGCGCGGCATGCAGCCCGGAGGCGGCGGCGCGCGCCTCGGCGTATCGTCGCTCCAACTCCTCGCTCTGTTCGGCGAGTTGTGCCGTGGGCGCGTCGCCCGCCTCAGCGCTCGCCGCAGCAAGTGCCTCGCGTACGAGACCGAGCCGCCGCTCGTCCTCGGCGACCGCCTCGTCGGCACGCTGATACGCGGTGAGGGCGCGCTCCTCCGCCTCCCGGTCGACATGTCCCGCGATCTTCCGCGCGGGCGCGGGGTGCTCGGTGGCGCCGCACACGGCGCAGGGCTCGCCGTCGACGAGACCGGCGGCGAGTTCCGCGGCGATGCCGTTCAGGCGCTGTTCCTTCAGGTCCAGCCAGTGGGAGCGCGCCTCCGTGGCGCGTTCGCGCGAGGCGAGGGCCCGCGCGGCGGCGTCGTCCGTATCCTGGGCGAACTCGTCGCGCTGTCGGGCCGCGTTGAGCCGCTTCAGCGCCGGTTCGCGCTGGACGGCGAACTGCTCGGCGAGCGTCGCGGCCTCCTGCGCGGACTCGATCCGTGCCTCGATACCCCCGCGGGTCGCCTGCCACGTGGCCAGCCAGCTCTCGGCCTCCTGGAGGACGTCCTCGTCGGCGCGCTCCTGCCGGTCCAAGTCGGCGCGCTCCTCGATGAGTTCGGCCACTCTGCGCTCGGCCCGGCGTGCCGACTCCAGGCCGCCCAGTTCCTCGAAAGCCTTGCGCGCCGCCGCCGCGAATCCGGGCGCACCGGCGTCGGCGAAGGTCCCCGGCAGGGCGGCACGCGCGTGTGCCTCCTCGGCCGCCGCGCGCCGGTGCTCGGCCTCGGCGGCCTCGCGCAGGTCGAGCGCGGGGGCCACAGCCTCGGCCTTACGGGCGCGCTCCATCCGCGCCTGGGCCTCCCGATGGGCGTCGGCCCGCTCCTCCAAGAGCACGGCACGCTCCCGGGCCTGAGCGAACCGGCGCTGCAGCCGGGCCACTTCGCGTACGTCGTCGAGCACGCGGTCCGCCGCTGCCTGCGCGGATTCGGCGGCCATACGCGCGCAGTGGGCGATCGTGAGCCGTTCACGGGCGGTGCTGCGGGCCACGGCGGCCCAGGCCAGGACGGCGCCGGCGAGGCCCGGATCGCCGGGCGCCAGGTCGGGCAGCGGAATCTCGACCGTGTTCCCGGCCTCCTGCTGCATCCGGTGCGCGTCGGCCAGCAACGCGGCGTCCTCGGCCCGTACTTCGGCCTCGGCCGCCCGTCGTCGCTCGGCCAGGCGCTTCTCGACCTCGGCGAAGCGGTGGGTGTCGAAGAGACGGCCGAGCAGCTTCCCGCGGGCCTCGGCGTCGGCCCGCAGGAACCGCGCGAAGTCGCCCTGGGGCAACAGAACGACCTGGCAGAACTGCTCGCGGCTCATGCCGAGCAGCTGGGTGATCTCCTCACCGATCTCCTGGTGGGAGCGGCTGAGGTCCTTCCAGGAGCCCGCCGTCGCGTCGTACTCGCGCAGCCAGCTCTGCGCCTTTTCGGTCGTCGTGCCGACGCCGCGCTTCTTGGGGCGCTCCCAGGGCGGCTGCCGGGTGATCTCCAACCGGCGTCCGGCGACGGTGAGTTCGAGGCGGATCTCGGTGCGGGTGGCGGCTGCCGCGTGGTCGCTGCGCAGGCCAAGGCCCTGACCGCTCTGGCGGGCGCCGGGCACCGCTCCGTACAGCGCATAGCAGACGGCGTCCAGGACCGAGGTCTTGCCCGCGCCCGTCGGCCCGTGCAACAGGAAGAGACCGGCGGCGGACAATTCGTCGAAGTCGACCTTCTGGGCACCGCCGAAGGGCCCGAAGGCGGTGATGTCCAGGCGGTGCAGCCTCATCGCTCCCCCTCGATATCCAGCGGGCGTCGGGCACTCGCGGAGCCCCACAGGCATCGGGCAGTCTTGGAGTCCACGAGGCATCGGGCCGTCTTGGAACGCACAAGGCATCGCGCCCTTTTGCACTCCAGTGCGCGTGATGTCACTGGGCGCCCTCCCTGTTCCGCAGCCGTCGCTTCACCGGGCGACCTCCCGTACGGCCTCGTCGGCGCGGACGGCGTCGAACGCGTCACGCAGCACGGCCTGTTCGTCCGCGTCGGGGCCCGCGCCGCGCACATGGGCCACGAAGTCCTCCGCGATCTGCTGCTCACTGCGGCCGGCCAGACGCCGGGCGTAGGAGATGTCCGGGTCCTCCGGAGCCCGCTCCGGGTCGAAGACGAGGCTGAGCGTGTGCGGGAAGCGCTCCGTCAGCCGCGCCATGGGGTCGGCCGGGCGCACCGGGTCGGTGAGGGTCGCCTCGATCCACGCCTCCTCGTGGCGCTCCAGCTCCGGGTCGGCGAGCAGGTCGTCCAGGTGGCCGCGGATGCGGGCGAGCGCCCGGGGGACGGGGCAGTCGATCCGCTCCGCGCCCAGGGAGCCTTCGGGGCCCAGGTCCACGAGCCACATGCTCTTGCGGTGGTCGGTCTCCGAGAACGAGTACGGCAGCGGGGAGCCCGAGTAGCGCACCCGCTCGGTGATGGTCTGGCTGCCGTGCAGATGCCCGAGCGCGGTGTAGTCGACGCCGTCGAAGACGCCGGCGGGTACGGAGGCGACCCCGCCGACGGTGATGTCCCGCTCACTGTCGCTGGCCTCGCCGCCGGTGACGAAGGCGTGGGCGAGCACGACGGAACGAGTGCCCGGCGCGCGCGTGGCGAGATCGGCACGGACCCGGTCCATGGCGGCGGAGAGCACGCTCTCGTGCCCGGCCTTCTCGACCCCGAACTCGTCCTTCACCAGGGCCGGTTCGAGATAGGGCAGCCCGTAGAAGGCCACGTCGCCGTGGGCGTCGGCGAGCACCACGGGTGTGCCGCAGGCCGAGGCCTCGGTGCGCAGGTGGATGCCGGCGCGCCCGATGAGGCCCGCGCCGACACCGAGCCGGCGCGCCGAGTCGTGGTTCCCGGAGATCATCACCGTGGGCACGCCGAGGTCGGCCAGCCGGTGCAGGGCCTCGTCGAAGAGCTCGACGGCGGCGAGCGGCGGCACCGCCCGGTCGTACACGTCCCCCGACACGACCACGGCATCGACGTCGCGCTCGCGCGCGGTCGTGACGAGGTGGCCGATGAACTCGCCCTGGGCGCCGAGCATGTTCACCCGGTGGAACGCCCGGCCGAGATGCCAGTCGGAAGTGTGCAGAAGCCTCATGATCCCCGAGACTAACGGGCGGGTCGGACATCACGGGCGGCTACTCCCGTATCGGCCCGGCTGCCCCGCCTATGCGTCCCCGTATGCCTCTCCGCCCAGTTCGAACCCGGCCGTCCCGGCGGTGACGTCGGCCAGCCACGCCCGGAAGGCCTCCACGTCGGAGTCCGGCAGCCCGATCTCGATGGTGACCGCCTCGGCGTAACGCACGTCACGCACGTCGCGCCCGGTGGAGCGCAGGTCGTTCTGCACCTTGCCGGCCCGCTGGTGGTCGACCGTCACCGTGGCCAGACGAAAGCGTTTGCGCGTGATGGTGCCGAGTGCGTCGAGCGCCTCGCCCACCGAGCCGCCGTACGCCCTGATCAGTCCGCCCGCGCCCAGCTTGACCCCGCCGTAGTACCGGGTGACGACGGCGACGACGTACCGCATGTCGCGGCGCAGCAGCATCTGGAGCATGGGGACGCCCGCGGTGCCGCCGGGTTCGCCGTCGTCGCTCGCCTTCTGGACGGCGGCGTCGGCGCCGATGACGTACGCGTAGCAGTTGTGCGTGGCGTCCGCGTGCTCCTTGCGGACGCCGGCGATGAACTCCTGCGCCTCCTGCTCGGTGGCGGCCGGGGCGAGGGCGCACAGGAAGCGGGAGCGGTTGACCTCGGTCTCGTGCACGCCGGCGCGGGCCACGGTGCGGTACTCGTCCTGCATCACGCCAGCGTATGTGCTGCACGCGCGCGTGGCGGACGGCGCATCCCCGCCGGGCCGCCCCGACAGCGGCGCGGGCAACGATGTGGTGGATACTCGCTCGTCGTTGTCCAAGGCCCCCGGCCAGACCATCGGCCCACGGGGCCCGACCGATCGCAGGGAGATCGCAGCATGACCGGCACTCAGGTGGAGAGCAAGGACGCCACCGAACCCGACGAACCGGGGCCCTCCGCTGCCACGCCCCGCCGGCGGGCATGGCTCCTGGAGGGCCTGAGCGAACAGTCGGCTCGGCACCCGGGCCCGCACGCCACCCCGGACGCCGAGCACCACGGCCACACGTGGTGGCGGGTCATGTGCCTCACCGGCGTGGACTACTTCTCCACGCTCGGCTACCAGCCGGGTATCGCCGCACTCGCGGCCGGACTGCTCTCCCCGCTCGCGACGCTCGTGCTGATCGCGCTGACCCTGCTCGGCGCGCTGCCGGTCTACCGCCGGGTCGCGCGCGAGAGCCCGCACGGCGAGGGCTCGATCGCGATGCTGGAGAGGCTGCTGCCCTGGTGGGCGGGGAAGATCTTCGTTCTCGTGCTGCTCGGGTTCGCCGCCACCGACTTCATGATCACCATCACGCTGTCGGGCGCCGATGCCGCCGCGCATGTCGTGGAGAATCCTTTCGCTCCGCACTGGATGCACCACGCCAACGTCTGGATCACCCTCGTCCTGGTCGCCGCCCTGGGTGCGGTCTTCCTGAAGGGCTTCAAGGAGGCCATGGGCATCGCCGTGGCGCTCGTGGCGACGTATCTCACACTTAATGTCGTCGTTCTGGCCGTCGCCGCCTGGGAGGTGCTGAGCCACCCGGTCAGGATCGGCGACTGGACCGACGCGATGACGGCCGAGCACTCCTCGCCGCTCGCCATGATCGCCGTGGCGCTCCTCGTCTTCCCCAAGCTGGCGCTCGGCATGTCCGGCTTCGAGACGGGTGTCGCGGTGATGCCCCAGGTCACGGGCGACCCGACGGACACCTACGCGAAGCCGACGGGCCGGATCCGTGACACCCGCAAGCTGCTCACCACGGCCGCCGTGATCATGAGCGGCTTCCTGCTGCTGTCCAGCCTGGCGACGACGATCCTGATCCCGCAGGACGCGTTCAAGAGCGGCGGCCCGGCGAACGGGCGCGCCCTCGCGTATCTCGCCCACGAGCACTTGGGCGAGGCCTTCGGCACGGTCTACGACCTCTCGACCATCGCGATCCTCTGGTTCGCGGGCGCCTCCGCGCTCGCCGGGCTCCTCAACCTCGTGCCGCGCTATCTGCCGCGCTACGGCATGGCACCGGAGTGGACCCGTGCGGTGCGCCCGCTGGTCCTGGTCTTCATGGCGGCCGCGGTCTTCATCACGCTGTGGTTCAACGCGAACGTCGACGACCAGAGCGGCGCGTACGCGACCGGTGTGCTGGTCCTGATGCTCTCCGCGTCCTTCGCCTCGGCGGTCGCCGTGCACAAGCGGGGCCGCCGGGCCGCCGCGACCGGATTCGGCGCGATCACCGCGGTCTTCGGATACACCCTGGTCACCAATGTGATCGAGCGTCCGGACGGCATCAAGATCGCGCTGATCTTCATCCTCGCGATCCTGATCACCTCGTTCGCGTCCCGCGTGCGCCGCGCCTTCGAACTGCGCGCCGCCGACGTCACCTTCGACGAGGCGGCGGCACGGTTCGTCGACGAAGCCGCCGCGAGTGGCCCCCTGCAGCTGATCGCGAACGAGCCGCAGGAGCACAGCACCCGGGAGTACCGCGCCAAGGAGCACAGCCAGCGCGAGCACACCCACATCCCCGACGGCCGCCCGGTGCTGTTCCTGGAGGTCTTCGTCACGGACTCCTCGGACTTCACGGCCGACCTGACGGTGCACGGCGACGAGAAGCACGGCGTGCGCAGGCTGCGGGTGGAGGGCGCGACCGTGCCCAACACGATCGCCGCCGTCCTGATGCAGCTGCGCGAGCGCACCGGCCAGGTGCCGAACGCCTACTTCAACTGGACCGAGGGCAATCCGCTGAGCCACCTCGTGCGCTTCCTCGTCTTCGGCGAGGGCGAAGTCGCCCCGGTCACCCGGGAGGTACTCCGGCGCGCGGAGCCCGACCCGGAGCGCAGGCCCCGGGTCCACGTCGGCTGAGCCTCAGGGGTGCTTCTTGCCCCTCGGCACGAGCATGTCCGTCAACAGGGCCGTGCCGGGGGCGAGTTCCCGCCAGCTGTTGCCATGCCAGGCGAGAACCGCGACGGCCGAGGTCGGGAACTTCAGGCGTACCTGGTCCAGCGCGTCGCCGAGCCCGTCCCCCGCCAGTTCGAGGACCAGCTCCTCAAGGCCGGGGTTGTGCCCGATCAGCAGCAACGTCCTTACCTGGTCAGGGACTTCGTGCAGGGCCTGAAGCAACTCCGGTACGTCCGCGCCGTACAGCCGCGCGTCCAGCCGTACGGGCGGCGGGGTGCCCCACTGCTCCGCGGCCAGCTCCCAGGACTGGCGGGCGCGCACCGCGGTGGAGCACAGCGCGAGGTCCGGCAGACAGTCGGCCTCGGCGAGGGCACGGCCTGCCGCCGGGGCGTCGCGCCGGCCGCGCGGCGCGAGGGGCCGCTCGTGGTCGGCCACGCCCGCGGGCCAGGCGGACTTGGCGTGCCGCAGGACGACGAGTCTGCGCAGCGGGCCGGCGCCGGCGCGCGCCATCACAGCGACGCCCCGATCTCCCGGGTGAGTTCGAGCCCGAGGAGACGGTCCGCGTAGGCGTAGGTCTCGAAGCGCGCCCCGTCCGGCACGTCGGACGTCTCCACCCAGCGCAGGACGCGCAGGACGCCGGGTACGTCCAGGTCGTTTTCCCAGGCTGCGCGCAGCCGCTGGCGTACATCCTCGGGGACCGGCCGGGACGGCCGGGTCGCCCAGCCGGCGACCGCACCGCGCCAGCGCGTGAGCGTGTCTTCGGCGTCCGCCAGGGTGGCCGCGTCCAGCCGCACGGGCTCGTCCCTGCGGTGCGCGAGCAGGGCCAGCCGCAGGACGGAGGGGTCCACGGGCCCCTTGCCGGGCTCGACCGGCGCGACCTCGACGCGCACGCCGCCCGTCGCCGCGCCCTCGGTCGTCCCGTCGTCCATCGGGTCGCAGTCCGGGCCGAGCACGTGGATGGTCTGCGCCTCGCCCGGCTCGGTCCCGGCCTCATGGTGCTCCTCGAACGGCCGGATACCGAGCGTCGCGGCGCCGGCTCGGAGTTCCGCCCGGTCCGCCGAGCAGCTCAGGGTCGCCCAGACGGGAGTTCCGCCGAGTTCCAGGGCCCGTACGAGGACATCGGCGACGAGGAGCACCCGGAGACCCGTGGTGTCGTACCCGCACGCGCGCGCGTGGACGCGGACCAGGCTGCGGCGGGCGCGGGCGGCGTCGGTGGGCTCGCCCGTTCGGGCGTCGGTGATACGGAGCACGAGGTGAGCGTAGGCGGGCCGGGGGCCGGGCGCAGGGAGGTGGGACCCATTCCAGACATGTGTACGCGTTTCAAGTGGCCTGTCGCCGTACGACCACGAGGGCCGCCGGCAGGTCTTCGGACTCGGGGTCACCCCGGACGGAGCTCCTTCCCGGGCCCGGGCAACAGGGTTCGACCGGCTCCCGCACAAGCTTCACCCGGCCTGCCATGGACCGCGCCGCGGCCGAGTCCGCCGAGACCGCCCGGCAGCCTGGGCTGCTGTTCCGGCGGCGTTCATCGTGCCGCCACGCGTGTGCCCCTGCGGCCTGAATGAGTGGTTCCGCTCAGTGAGTCACTCGGAGGCACCGGAGGGCCGCCCCATGGCCGGGACCGAACCCGCGTCCGCGATCAACCGCCGTCGATTTCTGCTCGCCTCGGGCGCCGCCGCGACAGTGGGGGCGGCCGGCACGGCGGGGGCACTCCTGCCCCCGCAACGCCGGCCCCATTCCGCGAAGCCCGAGCCCGTCGTACACACCGCCGCCAAGCGGTCGGCGCCGCGCGCCACGACCACCCTGGAGACGACGGCGCGCCTCGGGGGTACCGCGCACCCGGGCACCTACCGGCGGCTGGTCTCAGGCCCCGGCTGGCCCACGGTCGTACGGAGTGACCTGGCGCCTCCCCGTGCCGGGCGCGAGGACCGGCGCACGGCGCTCGCGTGCTTCGTGCAGTTCACCGACCTGCATCTCGCCGACGTGCAGAACCCCCTGCGCACGGAGTTCCTGCGATCGCGCACGCCCACCGCGTGGCGGGCGCAGGAGGCGCTGACGATGGCGGGCGCGGTCGCGCTCGTGGAGCAGGTGAACGCGCTCGGCGGGGGCCCGCACACCGGTCTGCCGCCCGCGTTCGTGATGACCACGGGCGACAACGTCGACAACAACTCCGCGATCGAGCTGGAGTGGTTCCTCACGCTGATGAGCGGCGGCCGGATCACCCCCAACACTGGTGACCCGGGGGTGTACGAAGGCGTCCAGAACTCCGGGCTCTCCCTGTACTGGCATCCGGGCGACGCGGCGCTGCGCGACCTCGACAAGCGGCGCGGGCTGCCCCTGATCCCCGGCTTCCTCGACGCCGCGACCCGGCCGGTGACCAGCCCGGGGCTGCGCATCCCGTGGTACTCGACGGTCGGCAACCACGACGATCTGCCCGGCGGTTGCCTCTCGCCCGCGCTGAGCGACTACGCGGTCGGCTCCCGCAAGCTGCTGTCGGTACCGCCCGCGGACGCCGCCGCCTACGCGAAGGCGCTGGGGTCGGGCGACGATCCCAAGAGCGAGGTGCTCAAGTCGATCCTGAGCAGGAACGCGGCATCGGCACGGACCGTGACGGCCGACGAGCGGCGCCGGACGTGCACCCCGCACGACTATCTGGCCGCGCACCTCGACCCCGCCCACGCCGGTGCCGGTCCGGTCGGCCACGGCTATACGGAGGACCATCTCGACGGCGATCGGATGTACTACACCTTCCGGGTCGCCGAGAACGTCATCGGGATCAGCATCGACACGACGTACCGCAGCGGGCACTACGAGGGTTCGCTCGGCACCGACCAACTGCGCTGGCTGGAAAGGACACTGGCAGCGCACAGTTCCCGTTCCTACGACGCGGACGGCCGTCTCGTCCGCAACCCCGGTGCCGACGACGCCCACATCCTGGTCTTCAGCCACCACCACAGCCCGAGCATGACCCGCCGCCCCGACGCCGCCCGCACCGACGAGCCGCGCCACGACGGCGCCGAGGTCATCGCCCTGCTCAGCCGGTTCCCGAACGTGGTCGCCTGGATCAACGGCCACAGCCACGTCAACCGGATCACACCGCACGGGAACGCGACGCCCGCCCGCTCCTTCTGGGAGGTCAACACCGCCTCCCACGTGGACTATCCGCACCACGCCCGGCTGTTCGAACTGGTCGACAACGAGGACGGGACGCTGTCGCTGTTCACCACCCTCATCGAGTCGGCCGCCCCGCACCGCACCGCCCCGGACTTCGACGATCTGTCGGCGGTCGGCCTCGCCTCCCTGTACCGGGAGCTGGCGTACAACGCTCCCGGCCTGGCCGACGGCATGAGGGCCGGGGTCCAGGAGGGCTGGGCGGGCGGCACCGGCGATCGCAACACGGAACTGCTGAGCACCGTGCGGCCCCACGACACACACGGACAGTGAGACCCTGCCGTGCGGCTCACCCTTGGCCGACCACGCTCCTCCAGGCGTCCGGCACAGCAGGCCTGGAGGCAGTCGCGAAGGGGCACCGGAGCAGTGGGCAGGGCGCGGGTGGTCCGGCGGGGAATAGGCCGCAGCAATTAAACATTCAATAAAGTGGATCTGACGACGGACCCTACGGGAGGCTCGCATGGGCATCTTCGACCTGGGGCGCGCCGATGTCTGAGCTGGGACTCCTCGACACCAGCGGCATCCTGCGCCAGGCATGGGTGAGCCCTGAGCGGACCAGCTCAGGCCTGGGCTGGGAGCACGCGTATGTCTCCACCCAGCGAGAACGGCCGTATCACGCGACATTCGACGCCGCCCCCACCCACCTGCTGATCCTGCACCTGGACGGCCCGGTGACCGTCCGGCGCCGCGCGGGCCGGTCGATGCGCACCCAGCGGATTCCGGCCGGCGGGATCTTCCTCCACCCCGCGGGCCGCGCGCTGGACGTGGAACTCCAAGGGGGACTCGACACCGTCCACCTCTACCTCGCCGACTCGGTCCTGCAGGAAGCGCACGGTGAGGGCCGGACGGTGGAACTCGCCGAGGAACTGGGCAGCTCCGACCCGCTGATCGAGCACCTCGTCCTGGCTCTGGACGGCGTCGTGCGGCGCTGGGAGCCCTCCGCCCGCACCTACGCGGACCACCTTGTCGGCACGCTCGCCGCTCAGCTCGCCCACGCGCACGCGGCCGGCCGGCCCGCGGAGCGCGACAGCGCGTCGTCAGGACTGACGGGTCCGCAGCTCACGTCCGCACGCGAGTTGATGGAGACGCGGCTCTCCGAGCCGCTGCCCGTGGCCGAGCTGGCCTCGGTCACCGGTCTGAGCGCGAGCCAGTTCACCAGACGGTTCCGAGCAAGCACCGGGAAGTCACCGCACCAGTTCCTGCTCCAACTGCGTCTTGACCACGCACGCCGGCTGCTGCGCACCACGACGGTGCCCATCGCCGACGTGGCTGTCCGCTGCGGCTTCTCCCACCAGGAACACCTCACACGCGTGATGCGCGACAAGCTGGGCACGACCCCCGCTGTCTTCCGCCGGGCGGCCTGACCTTCGGTTCCGCAGCCCGGACCGCCCCATCACTCGCACCTTCCGCCGCACTGCCCCGTGCCCGCCCCGCCGCGGTCCGACGCGCTCCGCACCGGACCGCCGGGCCTTGGGAGCACTGCGCCGATCCTGCAGAAACTCGCGTGAAACGTGCAGGAAACGGAACGTCCACGGCCCCGACACTCGGTGGCAGACGTCCAAGGACCCACGGCTCACGCGAAGGCGGAAAACGATGAGGAACTTCGTCTACACCTCCCACCCCTCGCGGGTCATCTTCGGCACCGGAACGGTCGGCCAGGTTCGCGACGAAGTCGAGCGGCTCGGCTGCTCCCGCGTCCTCCTCCTGTCCAGCCCGCAGGTGGCCGAGGCCGCCGCCCGAGTCCGTGATGTCCTCGGGGACCTCACCGTGGCGGAGTTCGACGGCGCCGCGATGCACACCCCGGTCGAGGTCACCGAGCGAGCGCTCGCCGTGCTCCGGGAGCACTCGGCCGACTGTCTGGTGGCTGTCGGCGGCGGTTCCACGACAGGGCTGGCCAAAGCCCTGGCACTGCGCACGGATCTGCCGCAGCTGATCCTTCCCACCACGTACGCGGGTTCCGAGGTCACCCCCGTGCTGGGCGAGACGCAAGGCGGACGCAAGACCACCCAGTCCTCGGCCGCGATTCTGCCCGAGACCGTTGTCTACGACGTCGAGTTCACCCGGGGTCTGCCGGTGGACATGTCGGTCACCAGTGCCGTCAACGCCCTGGCCCACGCCGTGGAGGCCCTGTACTCGCCGCAGGCGAACCCGGTGATCGACGCCATCGCCCTCGACGCGGTCGCCAGGATCTCCCGCGCCCTGCCCGCGCTCGTCGCCGAGCCGTCCGACACCGAGGCGCGCGCCGACCTTCTGCATGCCGCCTGGCTGGCCGGCACCTGCCTCGCCTCCGTCGGAATGGGACTGCACCACAAGCTGTGCCACACGCTGGGCGGCGCGTACGGGCTGCCGCACGCGGAGACACACACGGTGATCCTGCCGCACGCCATGGCCTACAACGCGCCTGCCGCCCCGGACGTCATGCGCCGCATCGCCGAAGCGCTCGGGGTGGAAGACGCCCCGAGCGGAGTGTTCGACCTGATCGCCTCCCTGGGCGGCCCCACCTCGCTGGCCGGACTGGGCATGGCGGAGGGTGACCTGGCGGAGGCCGCGCGGCTGGCCACCGCCACGCCGTACCCCAATCCCCGGGAGCTCACGTCCGAGGGCATCGAGAATCTGCTGCGTGACGCCTGGCGGGGCCGCCGTCCGGCAGTTCCTGCGGTGCAGGCGCCCCCTGCCGCCGGGGCGGCCACGGACCTGGAGCTCCTGACCGAACAGGTGGTGACGAGCTTCGCCGACGCACCCGATCCGCGGGTCGGGCAGCTGCTCGCTGACCTCGTACGGCACCTGCATCACTTCGTGACGAGCAACGACGTCACCGAATCCGAGTGGCAGTACGCCGTCGACTTCCTGACCCGTACCGGGCAGATCTGCACGAGCACCCGCCAGGAGTTCGTGTTGCTGTCCGACACCCTCGGGGTCTCCAGCGTCGTCGACCTGCTCACCAATTCGCGGACCCCCGAGACCACACCGTCGGCTGTCCTCGGACCGTTCTACACGGAGGGTCCCCCGGAGACCGCACACGGCGACGACATCTCGCAAGGGGTCGCCGGCACTCCCCTGTGGGCCGACATCCGTATCACCGACACGGACGACCGGCCCGTGCCGGACGCCGTCGTGGATGTCTGGCAGGCCAACAAGGACGGGTTCTACGACGTCCAACTGCCCGAGTGCGAAGGGCCGGTGCTCCGGGGCCGCCTGCGCACGGACGAGCAGGGACGGCTGCGCTTCTGGAGCATCCTGCCGGCCGAGTATCCGATCCCGGACGACGGGCCGGTGGGACAGATGCTCAAGGCGGTGGGCCGTCATCCCTACCGTGCCCCCCACCTCCACTTCATGATCGCCGCACCGGGCCACCAGCGCCTGGTCACCCAGTTGTTCGTGAAGGGCGGGCGCTACATGGACTCCGACACCGTGTTCGGAGTCAAGGAGGGCCTGGTCGTCGACTTCGCGCCGCGCGTCGGACCGCCCCCGGGCGGCCGCGCGATCGACGGGGAGTGGCGCAGCCTGCAGTTCACCTTCCGCATCGCCCGCCTCGCCGACGAACCGACCCGCTGATCAGGAGCAGTCCCATGGAATCGACCCACGCCTACGACACCGACGTCCTTGTGGTCGGCAGCGGCCCCGCCGGCGGATCCGCCGCCCTGCTCCTGGCCACCTACGGAATTCGCACGCTGCTCGTCACCAAGTACGGCTGGCTGGCCAACACCCCCCGCGCACACATCACCAACCAGCGCACCATGGAGGTGCTGCGCGACCTCGGTGTGGACGCCGAAGCCGCCGCGGCCGGCAGCCCCGCCGAACTCATGGGCGACACCGTCCTGTGCACCGCCCTGACCGGCGAGGAGATCGGCCGGATCCGCAGCTGGGGCACCGGTCCGCACGCGGCCACCGAGTACGGTGCCGCCAGCCCCACGCAGATGATCGACCTACCGCAGACGTACCTCGAACCGATCCTGGTGAACAACGCCGCCGCGCGCGGCGCCAAGGTCCGCTTCGACACCGAGTTCCTCAGCCTGCAGCAGGACGCCGACGGCGTCACCGCCCGGCTCCGGGACCGGGTGCGCGGAGACGAGTTCACCGTGCGGGCCCGCTATCTGATCGGTGCGGACGGCGGCCGCAGCCGGGTGGCGGAGCAGATCGGGCTGCCGATCGCCGGACAGAGCGGCAAGGCCGGCAGCATGAACATCACCTTCAAGGCCGACCTGTCCCGGTATGTGGCCCACCGCCCGAGCGTTCTGTACTGGGTGCTGCGTCCGGGCGCCCACATGGGCGGCATCGGCATGGGCCTGGTGCGCATGGTGCGGCCGTGGAACGAGTGGCTGCTGGTGTGGGGGTACGACATCGACCAGCCGCCGCCCCAGATGGACGAGGCGACGGCCCGGGACATCGTCCACGACCTCATCGGCGCCCGTGACATTCCCGTCGAGATCACGTCGAGCTCACTGTGGACGGTCAATCACAGCTACGCCACGACGTACTCGGCCGGGCGTGTCTTCTGCGCCGGAGACGCGGTACACAGGCACCCGCCGTCCAACGGTCTCGGTTCCAACACCTCGATCCAGGACTCGTACAACCTGGCCTGGAAGCTCGCCATGGTCATCCGTGGTCAGGCCGGACCGGGTCTCCTGGACACCTACACCACGGAGCGGGCACCGGTCGGCAAGCAGATCGTCGATCGCGCCAACCTGAGCCGCGACCAGTTCGGCCCGATCTTCGAAGCCCTGGGCCTCGACGGGTACAGCGGGGACGACGACATCGCGAACGGTCTCGCCGCATCCCGCAGCGAGACGCCCGACGGCACCAAGCGGCGGCAGGCGCTGGAGGAAGCCATCCAGCTGAAGAACTACGAGTTCAACGCCCACGGTGTCGAGACGAACCAGCGCTATGTGTCCTCCGCGGTCATCCAGGATGCCGGCCCCGCCGAGGTGTGGACAGGGGACCCGGAGCTGATCCACCGGCCCACGACCCGTCCCGGCGCCAAGCTGCCGCACGCCTGGCTCGTCGACAACGACGGCCACCGGCTGTCCACGCTGGACGTCGTCGGCAAAGGAACCTTCACTCTGGTGACCGGGCCGTCCGGAGGCGTCTGGGAGGCCGCCGCGGCCGCCTGCGAGGCCGCCCTGGGTGTTCCACTCAAGTGCGCGCGCATCGGCGGCGAGAAAAGCCGCGACGCCTACGGCGAGTGGCGCCGCGTATCAGAGGTGGCCGAGGACGCCTGCCTGCTCGTCCGTCCGGACGGATACATCGCCTGGCGGTCCGCCACGACGCCGAAGGACGAATCCTCGGCCAATGCCGAGCTGCTCGGCGCGCTGAGGACCGTGCTCCAGCGCTGACGGCGCGGCCCGGGCCCCACACAGGACCACACGAAGCCCCGGCCCCCAGACAGGACCACACGAAACAAGGCAGACGCCGTTCCGGCGAGCTGCCGGACCCGAACGGAGTGCAGTGCCCATGGACAAGGTGGTTGCCACCGCCGAGGAGGCGCTGGCCGGTGTCGTGGACGGAGCGTCGTTCGCCGTCGGCGGCTTCGGCCTCAGCGGTGTCCCCAATGTGCTGATCCAGGCGCTGTACGCGACCGGCGCGAGCCGGCTGAGCGTGGTGTCGAACAATTGCGGTGTGGACGGCGGCGGCCTCGGCATCCTCCTCGCGGCGGGTCGCATCGCCCGGGTCACCGGCTCATACGTCGGCGACAACAAGGAGTTCGCCCGGCAGTACCTCTCCGGGGAACTGCTGCTCGAGCTGACGCCGCAGGGCACGCTCGCCGAACGCCTGCGTGCCGGCGGCTGCGGAATCCCCGCCTTCTTCACCCCCGCCGGTGTCGGCACCCAGGTCGCCGAGGGCGGCCTGCCCTGGCGCTACACACCCGACGGCACCGTGGCAGTCGCCTCACCGCCCAAGGAAACACGCGAGTTCGACGGCCGGCGTTACGTGCTCGAGCAGGGCATCACCACCGACTTCGCACTTGTCCGGGCCGCCCAGGGCGACCGCCACGGCAATCTCGTCTTCCACCGCTCGGCCCGCAACTTCAACCCGCTCGCCGCCATGGCCGGCCGCGTCACGGTCGCCGAAGTGGAGCAGCTGGTGGAGCCCGGCGAGCTGGACCCGGACAAGATCCATCTCCCCGGCGTCTTCGTCCAGCGGGTGGTCGAACTGACGCCGGAGCAGGCCTCGGACAAGCAGATCGAACGGCGCACAGTCTCCGCGCCTCCGGCACGAGGGACGGTGCGACGCTGATGCCTTGGACCAGGGACGAGATGGCCGCACGAGCGGCCGCCGAAATCCAGGACGGCGACTACGTGAACCTCGGCATCGGACTGCCCACGCTGGTGCCCGAGCACATCCCTGAAGAGGTGCACGTGGTGCTCCAGTCGGAGAACGGCATCCTCGGTGTCGGCCCGTACCCGGCCGACGAGGACGTCGACCCGGACCTCGTCAACGCGGGCAAGGAGACGGTCACGGTGCTGCCGGGCGCGAGCTTCTTCGACTCGTCGTTGTCCTTCGGGATGATCCGAGGCGGTCACATCGACGCCGCGATCCTGGGAGCCATGCAGGTCTCCGCCGCCGGGGACCTCGCCAACTGGATGATCCCGGGCAAGATGGTCAAGGGCATGGGCGGTGCGATGGATCTCATCCACGGCGCCCGGCGGGTGATCGTCGTCATGGACCACTGCGCCAAGGACGGCAGCCCGAAGGTCGTGGAGGCCTGCACCCTGCCCCTGACCGGCAGGGCATGCGTCGACCGCATCATCACCGACCTCGGTGTCCTGGACGTCACCGAGGACGGTCTCGTCCTCGTCGAGACGGCTCCCGGCGTCAGGGCCGACGACATCGTCAGCCGTACCGCCGCGCGCGTACGAATGCCCGACCCCGTCGGATGACCCCGGGTCGGCTTCCCCCCGATCGCCCGCCGGCCGGGTTTCCCGGACAGCACCCCGGACCGGCGGGCTGACATCAGCCACCTTCCGTATCTCCCCCTCCACCACAAGGAGTCTCGATGAACGAGCGCCTGCGGGACGTCTACGTCGTCGACGCCGTCCGTACGCCGATCGGCCGCTACGGCGGCGCACTGTCGTCAGTGCGCCCCGACGACCTCGCCGCCGGCGTGCTGCGCGGCCTGCTCGACCGCAGCCCCGCCCTCGACCCCGCCCTCATCGGCGACGTGCTCTTCGGAAACGCCAACGGCGCCGGGGAGGAGAACCGCGACGTCGCACGCATGGCCGTCCTGCTCGCCGGGCTGCCCGTCACCGTCCCCGGAGCCACCGTCAACCGGCTGTGCGGCTCGGGGATGGAGGCCGTGATCCAAGCCGCCCGCGCGGTGGCGCTCGGCGATGCCTCCATCGCCGTCGCAGGCGGAGTGGAGTCCATGAGCCGCGCCCCCTGGGTCCTGCCCAAACCGGACAAGGCATTCCCGGTCGGCAACCAGCAGCTGTACTCCACCACCCTGGGCTGGAGGATGGTCAACCCGCGCATGCCCGAGGAATGGACCATCCCGCTCGGCGAGAGCGCCGAGCTGATCGCCGACAAGTACGGAATCACCCGCGAGGCCCAGGACGCCTTCGCGCTCGCCAGCCACGAGACGGCCTCGCGGGCGTGGAAGGACGGTGCGTACGACGACGAGGTCGTCCCCGTCGACGGCGTTGACCTGCCCCGCGACGAGGGCATCCGGGACGACACGTCCCTCGAGGCGCTGGCCCGCCTCAAGCCCGTCTTCCGCGAGGGCGGCACGGTCACGGCCGGCAACGCCTCGCCCCTCAACGACGGCGCGGCGGCCCTGCTGCTGGCCGACGAGGCCGGGCTGGCCCAGATCGGCCGTGAGCCGCTGGCCAGGATCCGGGCGGGCGCCGTGACCGGCATCGAGCCGCAGTACTTCGGTCTCGGCCCGGTGGACGCCATCCGCAAGGCGCTGGCGAAGGCCGGGCGCGACTTCGGCGACCTGCACACCGTCGAGCTCAACGAGGCCTACGCCGCACAGGCGTTGGGCTGCCTCGCGGCCCTGCCCGACCTCGACTCCGGCCTCCTCAACACGAGGGGCGGCGCGATCGCCCTCGGGCATCCCCTCGGAGCCTCGGGCGCCCGCATCACGGGAGCGGTCGCCCACCAGCTCGCCGCGGCGGGCACGGGCACGGGGCTGGCCGCGCTGTGCATCGGTGTCGGGCAGGGTCTGGCCCTGGTCCTGGAGCGCTGAGCCACGCCCTGGGGTCTGTGACCCGCGTCGCCGAGGAACGTGGACGCCAACGACCGACATGTCGCCGGACACGCGGGGCGTCCCTGTGGTGCCCAACTCGCCGCGTCTGCACCGGCATGGAGAGCGAGCCCCTCGGAGATCGAGCCTCTCGGAGAGAGGCCGAGTGTCGACCCGAGCCGGGATCGACCGACGCGAGGACACCGCACCCCGATCGCTGATCAGCGCCATGGGCGGCCCGGAAGCCCGGAAGGAATCCATCCCGGTGTGCGGAGTCGCTCGGCCTCCGGGGAATGGTCGCCCGCCGCACGCTGTTGGTCCGCTGGACAACACCCGCAGAGACTCCAAGGAGGCCGACCGTGTACGGCGACCCGGCAACGATCCGCAAGATCCTCACCGAGCTCGGCGACACCTGGGCAATCGTCGGCCTCTCGACGAACGAGCGGCGCGCGGCACACCGCGTGGCAGACGTCCTCCAGCGTTTCGGCAAGCGCATCGTCCCCGTCCACCCGAAGGCCGAGACGGTCCACGGTGAGAAGGGATACCCCACCCTCTCAGCGATCCCCTTCGAAGTGGACGTTGTCGATGTATTCGTGAACGGCGACCTCGCCGGCCCCGTCGCGGACCAAGCCGCCGCCATCGGCGCCAAGGCCGTCTGGTTCCAGCTCGACGTCATCGACGAGGCCGCGTACCACCGGACCCGGGCCGCCGGGCTCGACATGGTGATGGACCTCTGCCCGGCCATCGAGATCCCACGGCTCGGCTGACCGACCGCCGCCCCGCGGGCAAATGCGGTTGACGTCCCGTGGGCGACACCGGTTTCCTGCACCCCGTGTCCATCCTTCGCATCGAGCAGCCGGACGACGAAGCCCGTCTCAAGGACTGGCAGCACGTCCACAATGTGATCGTCCCGCCCGCCGCCATGTCGCTCGACGACGTACGGGAGCGCGTCCGCCGCAACCGCCTGGAGGTCGCGTATCTCGGCGACGTCCTGGTGGGCTGCACAACGGTGCGTCCGCCCACGAACGACACCGGCACGGCCACGGTGATCGCGCGCGTGCTCGCCGAGCACCGCGGGCAGGGCTTCGGCGAGGAGCTCTACGCACGCGGGCTCGAGCAGGCGCGCGAGCTGGGCGCCGAGGTGATCGAGACGGTCGTCCTGGCGGCCAACGAGGACGGTCTGCGGTTTGCGCGCAAGCGCGGGTTCGTCGAGATCGAGCGGTATGTGCTGCCGGGCGAGTCCGCCGAGTGGATCGACCTGCGGTTGACCTGAGGCAGTCACTTCTCCCGGTCGAGGAAGTCGGCGACGGTCTCGCTGAAGCCGTCCGGATCGTCGAGCCACGGGAAGTGCCCGGCACCCGGCTGGACGGTCAGCTCGGCCCGGGGGAAGAGTTCCGCGATGGCAGCGGCGACGCGCGGCAGCGGGCCGCTGTCCAGGGCGCCCGCGACGAGCAACACCCGCGCGTCCCAGGCGGCGACAACCGCGCGGGCCTCGGCGGGACGGAAGGCGCCGGAGGACGCGTACAGCTCCGCGGCCTCCTCATTGGTCTGTTCGGCGTCGGCCGCGGCATGCGCCTGGGCAGCCGCGTCCCAACGGCCGTAGAAGAACGGGGCGATGGCGTCCGAGTCGGCGTCACTCGCGGCACCGGCCCAGACCCGTTCGTAGGCCGGGTGAGCTGCCTCGAACCACGGCTCCGCCTTGCGCAGGGCGGCCGCCTCCCTGCGGTGCTCCTCCGTGAAGTCGACGCCGAGGGCCCGCGCACGGCCGGTGACGAGCGTGAGGGAGCGGACGCGCCGCGGGTACCCGGCCGCGTACAGGAGCGCGAGGTCGCCGGCCGCCGAGTGGGCGAGCAGGTCGACGCGTTCCAGCCCGAGGTGCGCGCGGAGTGCCTCGACGTCGCCGACCTGCCGGTCGCAGCGGTATGTCGCCGGGTCGGCCGGGATGCCGGAGTCGCCGGTGCCCCGCAGGTCGAGCCTGATCAGCCGGCGGTGCCGTGACAGTCCACCGAGGTCGCCGAGGTAGGCGGAGGCGCGCATCGGCCCACCGGGCAGACAGAGCAGCGGCTCGCCCTCCCCCGTTGCGTGGTAGGCGAGTTGGGTCCCGTCGAGTGCGGTGAAGGTGGGCATGGCGCCATCCTGACGACCGTGTGACGATCACGGCAAGCGGTTTGCTCGGCGGGCGACGGGGCAGCCGCGCACGCGCCCCACCGTGCCCCGCGGGGACTCCGTCCGATACGCCCGCAAACACATGTTCACCTTTACTCCGGCATGTGTGGGCTTCGCTTCCGATTCGCCGTGCGTATGCCTGCGGTTGCTTGCATCGAGGAATGGACCACATCACGTTCCTCGTGGCGGTCGTCATCGCCACGGCGCTGGCCTTCGACTTCACCAACGGGTTCCACGACACCGCGAACGCGATGGCCACCTCCATCGCCACCGGTGCGCTCAAACCGAGAACAGCGGTCCTGATCAGTGGCGTTCTGAACGTCGGCGGGGCGTTCCTGTCCACCGAGGTCGCCAAGACGATCTCGGGCGGCATCGTGGACGACACTCTGGTCACCCCGGGCATGATCTTCGCCGGGCTGGTGGGGGCGATTCTGTGGAATCTGCTGACCTGGCTGCTCGGGCTGCCGTCCAGCTCCTCGCACGCCCTGTTCGGCGGACTGATCGGGGCGGTCTGGGTGGGTGCCGGTGAGCACGGCGTGCACTTTGACAAGGTTGTCGAGAAGGTGCTGATCCCCGCCGTGGCCTCCCCGATCGTGGCCGGCGTCGCCGCACTGCTGGCCACCTACCTCGCCTACAAGATCACCGCGCGGGCCCGCAAGGAGTCGGTGACCAAGGGGTTCCGGCTCGGGCAGATCGCCTCGGCCTCGCTGGTCTCGCTCGCGCACGGTACGAACGACGCGCAGAAGACGATGGGCGTCATCACGCTGACGCTGATCTCGGCGGGCGCGCTGGGCCATGACGCGGGTCCCCCGGTGTGGGTGATCGCGTCGGCCGGTCTGGCCATCGGACTCGGCACCTATCTGGGCGGCTGGCGGATCATCCGCACCATGGGCAAGGGGCTCACCGACATCCAGTCGCCGCAGGGCTTCGCCGCCGAGGCCGCCTCCACGACGGTGATCCTCACCTCCGCCCACCTGGGCTTCGCGCTCTCCACCACGCAGGTCTGCTCGGGCGGCATCCTCGGCGCAGGTCTCGGCAGGCGCCTGGCCGAGGTCCGCTGGGGCACCGCGGGCCGCATGGTCATCGCCTGGCTGGTCACACTGCCCGCCGCCGCGCTGGTCGGCGGGGTCTCGGCGAGCGTGGTGAAGCACGGCGGGAACGTCGGCACCGTGGTGATCGCGCTCGTCGCCGCCGCCGTCGCCTTCTTCATCGTGGTGGCGTCGCGCCGCAACCCGGTGCACGCCGCCAACGTCAACGACCACCACGAGGTCACCATCCGCACCGCGACGCCGACCGACGTCGGCGCCGCTGCCTGAGCCAGGGAGATTTCCGGACATGCATCTCGACTGGACCGCACTCGGCGAGGTCGCCGCGGTGAGCACCGGAGTTACTGTCGGAGTGGTCGTAGTTTTTGCCCTCGGCGTGCTGGGCCTCGCCCGGGTCGAGACCGCGCGCGAGGGCGACGGCGGCGACGCGCTGGGGTTCGCCCAGGCCGGGCTCTGCTTCCTGGCCTGCGCGGCCGTGGTGGCGTACGGCATCTATCTGATCGTGCCCCAGTTCCACTGATCACTGCGGGACGTGGGAAGCCGAAGAAGAGGAGGGCCGGATGACGGAACTGCTGTCAGGCATGCGAGTCGACTACAGCGACCACGACGACCCGGTGCTGATCCGCCCGGACGGCAGCCCGGTGGAGACCTGGCGCGAGAACTACCCGTACCCGCAGCGCATGGAGCGCAAGGAGTACGAGTGGCACAAGCGGCTCCAGCAGATCGAACTGCTGAAGCTGCAGAGCTGGATCAAGGAGACGGGACGGCGTCTCGTCATCGTCTTCGAAGGACGGGACGCGGCCGGCAAGGGCGGCACGATCAAGCGGTTCACCGAGCACCTCAACCCGCGCGGCGCCCGGGTGGTGGCCCTGGAGAAACCGACCGAGCGCGAGCGTGGGCAGTGGTACTTCCAGCGGTACGTGGAGCATCTGCCGACCGCGGGCGAGATCGTGATGTTCGACCGGTCCTGGTACAACCGGGCGGGCGTCGAGCGGGTCATGGGTTTCTGCACGGACGACGAGTACCGGCGCTTCACGCGGCAGGCCCCGGCCTTCGAGCGGATGCTCGTCGACGACGGGGTGGACCTGATCAAGTTCTGGTTCTCGGTCTCGCAGGGCGAGCAGCGTACGCGCTTCACGATCCGCCAGGTCGATCCCGTACGGCAGTGGAAGCTGAGCCCCATGGATCTGGCCTCGCTGGACCGCTGGGACGACTACACCGCCGCCAAGGTCGCCATGTTCCGCGAGACGGACACCGAACAGGCGCCCTGGACCGTGGTGAAGAGCAACGACAAGAAGCGAGCTCGTGTCGAGGCCATGCGCAGCGTCCTGGCCCGCTTCGACTACGCCGACAAGGACGAGGAGGTCGTCGGCAGCCCGGACCCGAGAATCGTGGGCGCGGCGGCGAACCTGCTGGAGGCGGGCGAGGACGACACCGACGACTGAGGGGTACCGCGACCACGGGGCGCACGGCCTCCTGGCCGTCGTCAGTCGTGCGCGGGCCGGTCGTTGATGCGGTGGTCGGCAAGGCTCAGTGCCTCGTCGACCACCCGGCGCAGATGGCCGTCGCCGAGCGAGTAGATCACCCGGCGGCCTTCCTTCCTGGTGTTCACGAGCCCGGCGAGCCGGAGCCGGGCCAGATGCTGGCTGACGGCGGGACGCGCGGCGCCGCATGCCTCCGTGAGCGTGGTGACGTCGGCTGCGCCGCCGGTCAGGGCATGGAGCAGCGCGAGGCGGGTGCGATCGCCGAGGAGGGCAAGGAGTTCGGCGGCGAGCGCGAACTGCTCCTCGCCGGGGGTGCGCGGGTGCGCATCATGCGCAGGTGATAGGTGCATGCGTGCGCTCATACGCACATAATGGCCCGGTGGACACCGACACGTCCACTCCCGCACGGCGGAAGGGGCCCCACGTGAGCGATCGGCACCACCACGAGCACGGCAACGAGCAGCCGCACGCTCACGAAGAGCCGTACGGGGACGGACACGGCCACGGGCATCCGCACCGCCGGCACGACCGCGATCACCCGCACGGACACGAGCACGGCCATGGGCACCCGCAGAGCCACGAGCACGGCCCCGATCACCCGCACGGACACGACCGCACTCGCCAGCACCGGCACGGGCGCCCCCGCCCTCACACCCACCCGCTCCCTCACGCGCACACCACCCTCGCGAGCCGTCTGCGCCACCTCCTCACCCCCCACTCCCACGAAACCGCCGACAAGCTCGACTCCGCGTTGGAGTCGTCGGCCCGAGGCATGCGGGCGCTCTGGCTCTCCCTGGCCGTCCTCGGCGCGACGGCCTTGGCGCAGGCGGTCGTCGTGGTCGTCTCGGGGTCGGTCGCGCTGCTCGGTGACACCGTGCACAACGCCGCCGACGCGCTGACGGCCGTACCGCTCGGGATCGCCTTCGTACTGGGCCGCCGCGCGGCGACGCGCCGCTTCACGTACGGCTACGGGCGGGCGGAGGACCTCGCGGGCATCGTGATCGTGCTGACGATCGCCGCGTCCGGGACGTTCGCGGCCTGGACGGCGATCGACCGACTGCTGGACCCGCGGCCCATGCGGCACATCCCGGTCGTCGCGGCGGCCGCCCTCATCGGCTTCCTGGGCAACGAGTGGGTCGCCCGGCACCGCATCCGCGTCGGCCGCGAGATCGGCTCCGCAGCGCTCGTCGCGGACGGACTGCACGCCCGAACGGACGGGTTCACCTCACTCGCCGTGCTGGTGGGCGCGGGCGGGGCCGCCCTCGGCCTGCAACTCGCCGACCCGCTGGTGGGACTGGCGATCACGGCCGCGATTCTGCTGGTGCTGCGCGATGCCGCCCGCGAGGTCTTCCGGCGCGTGATGGACGCCGTGGAACCGGAGTTGGTGGACCGCGCCGAGCGGGCGCTGCGGCAGGTCGAGGGGGTACGCGACGTGGGTGAGCTGCGGCTGCGGTGGATCGGGCACCGGCTGCGGGCCGAGGTGGCGGTCGTCGTGGACGGCGAGGCGACCGTCCGCCGGGCCCATCGCATCGCCGTGGACGCCGAACACGCCCTGCTGCACGCCGTCCCGAAACTCACCGCCGCCCTGGTCCACGCCGATCCGGCACCGGCCCCCGGCGAGACGGATCCGCATCTGGCCTTGGCCCACCACGCGCCGTCGTGATCACGAAGCGGCGCCGAAGACGCAGACCACGTCCGTCGGCCCGCTCGTGGGTGATGTCGTATTCCCGCAGGTACGAGGCTGTCGGTCCGGAGTGCAACAGGGAGCCGCCGACCGATCCCCGACCCTTGGCGAACGCGGCGCGGCCGGGCTCCTCGGGAGTGCGGCGACAGCGGGGGCTCAGGCCCCGAAGGCCTTGGCGGCCCGTGTCAGCGCCGCTGAACAGGTAGACGGCCCGGCCGGGGGTGGACTGCAGCACGCCCCGGCGCTCCAGCCCCAGCTGGTTGGCGGCGCTGAAGCCGGTGCCGGACATGCCCAGGTGATGGACGAACTCCTGGTGCGGGCCGCCCACTTCCACCCCTGGCCCGAGCTCCCCTTCGTCCCCGTCCGAGACGCGCCGCCCGTACCCTTGGCGCTGCTGTGGCGCACCGCGGACGAGAGCCCGTTGATCCGCGTGTTCGCCGAAGCCACCGCCAAGTTGACCGGCTCCGGCAATCCGGCCGCGCGTGGGGCTCGGACAGCCTGAGGCAGTCGTGGACTCCTGTGTCGTCGCTGATGGCGGGGGTGATGCGGGAGTTCGGCGGCTGAGCCCGAGTGGGACTGGAGATCGACGAGCCTGAAGGGCCGTCGGAGCGCCCGTTCGAGGCAGCGACACAGCCGCGGGCTCTCTCCGATCAGCCTTTACACACCGAGCCCGTCCAACACCACCGCGTTCGGCAGCTCCGCGAACACCTTCCCCGGCACCAGCAGCTTCCCGCGCCGTCGGCCACTGCCCACCAGGACGTACGGCAGCTCGACGACCGCCGAGTCCACCAACACGGGCCAGTCGCCCGGGAGTCCGATGGGCGTGATGCCGCCGTACTCCATACCGCTCTCCCCGGTCGCTGTGTCCATCGGCGCGAACGAGGCCTTACGGGCGTCGAGTTGACGGCGAACCACGCCGTTGACGTCGGCACGGGTGGTGGAGAGGACGACGCACGCGGCGAGCGTGGTCTCGCCGCCGCGCCTGCCCGCGACGACCACGCAGTTGGCGGACTGGTCGAGCAGCTCGCGGCCGTAGTGCTCGACGAACGTGGCGGTGTCGGCCCACTGCGGGTCCGTGTCGACGTAGACGATCTGTTCGGCGGGAATGCTGCCCCGCCATTCGCGTACGGCGTCGGCGACCGGGCGGGTGAGCTCGTCGAGGCACTCGGGGGCGGGTGTGGCGTGGTCGAAGTGTCCGATGGGTGCGCGCATGACCGCACGCTAACAGCCGCGTCGGCGCCGCCCGCCAGGTGTCTCAGTGCACGAGCGGGACGGACACCGCCATGACCATCTCGACCGGTACGTCACCGTCATTGCCGTACGTATGCGGGGTGTTGGCCTCGAAGGAGGCGCTCGCGCCCGCCGGGACGCGGTGCTCGACTCCGTCGACCGTGAGCGTCAGCTCGCCCGCGAGGACATGGACGAGCTCGACGGTGCCGGTGGGATGCGGGTCCGAGGGGCTGCTGTCGCCGGGCATGAGCCGCCAGTCCCACATCTCCAGCGGGCCGGGCGCCTCGGTGCCCGCGAGGAGCCGGTTGTAGCTGCCCGCGTCCGTGTGCCACAGGCGCACGGCCTGCTCGGCGGGGACGATCCGGACCTTGGGGCCCTGCTCGTAGTCGAGGAGGGTGGTGATGCTGACACCGAGGGCGTCGCCGATCTTGACGACAGTGCCCAGGCTGGGGTTGGTCCTGGCCTGCTCGATCTGGATGAGCATGCCGCGGCTGACTCCGGCGCGAGCGGCGAGCGCTTCCAGGGTGAAGCCGCGCTCGGTGCGCCAGCGCTTCACGTTGCGCGCCAGGGACTGAGTCAGCAGGTCGAGGTCCGACACATTCCGTCCAATATTCTGGATGACAGAGTTCAATCTGGTGAACTATCGTGTGGTGCACCTGATCGTTCACCGAACTGTACTGCGAGGTACCCCGTGACAGCACTCTTCGCCCTGGCCACCAGCCTCCTGTGGGGCCTGGCCGACTTCGGCGGAGGCCTGCTGACCCGGCGTATGCCCGCCCTCACGGTGGTCGTCGTCTCGCAGACCATCGCGGCGGCGGTGCTGGGTGCGATCGTGGCCGCCACCGGCGGCTGGAGCGCGGCGGGACCGCAGCTGTGGTTCGCGCTCGCCGCGGGACTGGTGGGACCGGTCGCCCTGCTCTCCTTCTACAAGGCGCTCGCCCTGGGCCCGATGGGGGTCGTCTCCCCGCTCGGCTCGCTGGGCGTGGCCGTCCCCATCACGGTGGGCCTCGTCCTCGGTGAGCGCCCCGGGCTCACGCAGTTCGCGGGCATCGCGGTCGCCGTCGTGGGCGTCGTGCTCGCGGGCGGACCACAGCTGCGCGGCGCCCCCGTGCAGCGGCAGGCGATCCTCCTCACGCTGCTCGCGGCGCTCGGTTTCGGCACGGTGTTCGGGCTGATCGCGGAGGCGTCGTCGTCGGTGACCGGGCTGTTCCTCGCGCTGTTCGTCCAGCGCGTGACCAATGTGGCGGTGGGCGGCACGGCCCTGTTCGTCTCCGTGAAGCGCGGCGCCCGGGCCCTCCCCGAGGGCGCTTTCCCCTGGGGCTCCCTCCCCGCGCTCACCTTCGTCGGCCTGGCCGACGTCGCGGCCAACGGCACGTACTCGGTCGCCGCCCAGCACGGCCCGGTCACCGTCGCCGCCGTCCTCGCCTCGCTCTATCCGGTGGTCACGGCCCTGGCCGCACGCGGCTTCCTCAGCGAACGGCTGCGCGGGGTGCAGGCGGCGGGCGCGGGCCTCGCGCTCGTCGGCACGGTACTGCTCGCCACCGGTTGAGTGCCTGAGGGCTCAGGACTCGGCGCGTACGTCCCCGGAGGCGCCCTCGGCATCGAGGTCCAGTTCCGCCAGACGCGCCGCGGTCTCCTCGTCCATCCCCGACAGCGCCAGCAACTGCTCGGGCGTCACCCCGTCGGGAATCGGCACCGGCGCCGGCGTCCGCAGCGGCGGCTGCCACCCCTGCACCGGGTCCCAGCGCCGTACGACGCGCGCGGGGGCGCCCGCCACAACCGAGTGGTCCGGCACCGCCCCACGGACCACCGCACCGGCCGCCACCACGACGTTCCGCCCGATCCGCGCCCCCGGCAGGATCACCGCCCCGGTCCCGATCCAGCAGCCGGGCCCGATCTCCACCGGCTCCATCCGCGGCCACTGCTTGCCGATGGGCTCGTGCGGATCGTCGTACGAATGGTTGGTGGACGTGACGTACACGTACGGCCCGAAGTAGCAGTCGCTGCCGATAGTGACCGTCGTGTCGGCGATGACGTGACTGCCGCGACCGAGCACCACGCCGTCGCCGATGCGCAGGATCGGATCGGGGCCGAGGTCGAGGTCGGGCATCAGACCGGCGGTCAGCGTGACCTGCTCCGCGACGATGCAGTGGGCGCCGAGGTGGATCCACGGTTCCCCGAAGACCGTGCCGAGCGGGAAGGCCAGTCTGGTACCTGTTCCCATCGCGCCGAAGCGGAATCGCCCGGGGTGCTCGGCCGTGACCGCACCCGTGCGCTGCACCCAGGCCCAGCCCGCGTGGACGGCGCGCTGCGCGAGGCGGCGCCGCCATGATGAGAACGTGTTCTTGCTCCTGGGCACCCGCTCACGGTACTCAGCGCACGGTGCGCCGATGAGGTCGTACGGCTGTGATCTTCACCCCACCGGGGCCGGGACCGATGGCATACGGTGCCGGTGTGCCGAACTACGAGGAGACGGTGATGACGCAGCAGGCGCTGATCATGGGGATCGGCGGCAAGGATCCGCAGCTGGACCAGGAGGCGTTCGCGGCGCCCACGTCCGTGGTCATCGGGGACGTCACGCTGCACGCGGGCGCGAGCGTCTGGTACGGCGCGGTGCTGCGCGCCGACTGCGGGCCGGTCGTCATAGGCGCCGACAGCAATGTCCAGGACAACTGCAGCCTTCACGTGGACCCCGGATTCCCCATCTCCATCGGCGAGCGGGTCTCCATCGGGCACAACGCCGTGGTGCACGGCGCGACCGTCGAGGACGACTGCCTGATCGGCATGGGCGCCACCGTGCTGAACGGCGCGGTGATCGGCGCCGGTTCGCTGGTGGCCGCGCAGGCCCTGGTGCCGCAGGGGATGCAGGTACCCCCGGGTTCACTCGTCGCGGGCGTGCCCGCCAAGGTCAAGCGCCAACTGAGCGACGAGGAGCGCGAGGGCATCTCACTGAACGGCACGCTGTACGTGGAGCTGGCGAAGGCACACCGCGAGGCGCACAACGCGGGGTAGGGGGAGCGCCCCGTAGGGGCGCGAGGAACTGCGCGACCAGCCACGGACGGCCCGCGCTGTCCGAACGATCCGTGCGTCCCGGTGGAACTTACTCGGCGGCGGCCGCGGGCTCCGGCTCGGCCGCCGCGCGCTCCACGGTGGCCTTCTTCGCCTTACGGCGAACGATCAGCATCGAGGCGAGCCCAATGAGCACCGCCGCCACCAGCCCGAGCCACGAGAACCGCTTGAGCCAGGACTCGGCGACCACACCGACGTAGTAGATGACCGCGGTCGTACCGCCGGCCCAGATGATGCCGCCGAGCACGTTGGCGATCAGGAACTTCCAGTACGGCATGCGCAGCACACCCGCGAGCGGACCCGCGAAGATCCGCAGCAGGGCGATGAAGCGGCCGAAGAAGACGGCCCACATGCCCCACTTCTGGAAGGACCGCTCGGCGGTGGCGACGTGGCCTTCGCTGAAGTGCTTGGGGAACTTGGCGCCGAGCCAGGCGAGCAGCGGGCGTCCCCCCTTGCGGCCGATGGCGTAGCCGATGGAGTCACCGACGATCGCGCCGAGGCTGGCGCACGCCCCGAGGATGACGGGATTGATCCCCGCGTGCTGCGAGGAGAGCAGGGCCGCCGAGACCAGGATGATCTCGCCGGGCAGCGGGATGCCCAGGCTTTCCAGGCCGATGACCAGGCCCACCAGCGCATAGATGCTGACCGCGGGCACCGTCTCGAGCCACTCCTGGACGTGCAACGCCGGTTCCTCCCGTTTCGCTGTGCGTGTTCCGGGCGTGCACCGTGCGTGTGCGGTACATGATCACCCGGCGTGCGCTCCCCCCTGGGCGCACGCCGGGCAGCCTACTTGGTTCGTCTTACGAGGCGGAGTCCCAGAGGTCGCACCGGTGCTCGTGAGCGACAGTGGTGCTGAGGGTGTTTCCGCCCGCGGAGGCGGTCCGCAGCGAGAGCACCGCCCCCGTGCCGTCGGGCATCGCGGGCTGTCCGTCCGCCCTGGGCACGCCGCTCCGGATGAAGGATCCCCAGTACTGCACCATCTGCCTCGACAGCACCCGCTGCTCCGCGTTCAGCGGGGTTTCGAGCCCGAAGTGCTTGAAGAGGTACTGCACCTCGTTGACGTGGGTCGCGCCGAAGTCGAAGTCTGTGTGCAGATTGCGCAGCGAGGCGAAGGGCGGCGAGGTGCGGTCGGCGAACTCGTACGAGTAGACCGGACCGCGAGCCGCGAGCGCGCCGTCGAGCCGGAGTGCCGGGCAGGCCATCAGATAGTCGCCGAAGGCGGTGCCGTACGCGATCGTGGGCGAGGGGTAGTCCGACAGCGGGTAGCGCTGGAGAACCCGCCCGCCCTGGTCCGCGCCGAAGACGGCCTTGACGACGCCGGGATACCGCTCGGCGGTGAGCGGTGTCCCGCTCGCGTCGAACTGGCCGAAGGCGAAGAGCCGCCCCTCGTCCTCGTTCGCCCCATTGAGTACGGGCACCCGGGCGGCGGCCCCCTTCGCGTACGCCTCGAAGGGCTGCGCGGGCAGGAAGTCGCCGCCGACGACGGGTCCCCAGTCGAAGCCGGCCTGCGCGGCGAGGATCTCCTCGGAGGACTTGCCCCGCAGACAGCCGAGCGAGAGATCGGCACAGCCCACCTTCTTCGCGAAGGCGCCGCCGGCCGAGACGGCCGTCTCGTGGGTGCGTGCCGCGCAGTTCCCGTACGCGCCGCTCTCGACAATGCCCGCGCGGTACAGGCCCTTGGAGGTCGGCGAGGCCATCTGGGTGCAGACCGAGCGGCCGCCGGCCGACTCGCCCGCGATGGTGACGCGTCCCGGGTCGCCGCCGAAGCGCCCGATGTTGGCACGCACCCAGCGCAGCGCGGCCTGCTGGTCGAGCATCCCGAAGTTGCCCGAGACCCGGTCGCGCGCCTCGCCGTCGAGTCCGGCCGTGGCGAGGAAACCCATCGCGCCGAGCCGGTAGTTGACGGTCACGACGACTGCGCCGGTCTGCCGGGCGAAGGTGTCGGGCACGATGTCCTCGCCCGCGCCCGCGGTGAGCCCGCCGCCGTGCAGCCAGACCATCACCGGACGCCCTCCGGCGCCCTCGGGAACGTACACATTGAGGTCGAGACAGTCCTCGGTGTGGCTGGGCTGTTCGTAACCGGGGTCCCAACTCGCCGTCTGCACACAGCGGTTGCCGAAGTCCTTCGTGGTGCGCACACCGTGCCAGGGCTCGAGGGGCCGAGGGTTCCTCCAGCGGAGGTCGCCGACGGGCGGCTCGGCATACGGGATGCCGAGGAACTGCCGTCCCTCGGTCGTGGCCTCGCCGCGGACCCAGCCCGCGTCCGTGCGCACGAGGGTGTGCCGCGCGGAAGAAGCGGAGGCGGACTGGGCCGGTGCCGTGGCGACGAGGACGCCGGCGAGGGCGGTGAGCCCGAGGGCCAGGCGGCGTATCACGCGCTCACCTCCGCGGTCGTCTTCATCCGAAGATCGCGCGAGGACGCACCCACCCATACGGTGCGGCACCCGGTGCCGAGCACCCAGTCGTGCCTCTTCACGTCCCAGGACGAGAGTGTGCGCGCCGATACCCGAACGGTGACCCGGCGCCGCTCCCCCGCCCGCAGCGCGAGCCGTCGGTACCCGCCCAACACCCGTACGGCCTGATCCAGTTGGAGATCCGGCGAGCGTCCGACGTAGACCTGGGCGACCTCGATGCCGTCGCGCCGCCCGGTGTTGCGCACGGTGAAGGTCACATCGAGACCGTGGTGGGCGCGGCGCACGCGCAGATCGTCGTACGCGAAGGAGGTGTACGAGAGCCCGTGCCCGAAGGGGAACAGTGGGCGCACGCCTTCGGCGTCGTACCAGCGGTAGCCGGCGTGGATGCCCTCCGAGTACTCCTCGGTGCCGTCGACGCCCGGGTAGCGGCGTGGATTCCCGGCGACCAAATGATGGTCGTCGTCGACCGCGAAGGACTGGGTGAGCCGTCCGCCGGGGTCGCAGTCGCCGAACAGGACGGCGGCGGTGGCGGCCGCGCCCTGCTGGCCCGGGTAGTACATCTGGAGCACGGCGGCCGTGCGGTCCAGCCAGGGCATGGATGTCGAGGACGAGGTGTTGAGGACGACGGTGGTACGAGGGTTCGCCGCCGTCACCGCCTCGATCAGCTGCGCCTGGTGCCCCGGGAGCGCGATGGTCGTGCGGTCCAGGCCCTCGGTCGCGTCCTCGTAGGCGAACAGGACAACACTGTGCGCGGCCCGCGCGGCCTTGACGGCCTCGGCGACGTCCTGCGCGCGGGTCGCGCCGGTGATGCGCCGCAGCCGGAACAGCTGCCCGCCGCTCCCGCCCTGCGCGGTGATCTGAAGCCGGTGAGCGCCCTTGGCGAGGTCGAGCGTCTTGCGGCGCACGGACAGGCCGTCGGGGGCGGCCGAGACAAGGCCACCCGAGAAGTACTCCCCGAATCCGGGTGCCACCGGGAACAGGTCCTCGCCGTCGAGGAGCACCTTGGGGCGCTCGCCCGAGTAGTGGATGACGAAGGTCCACGCGTCGGCGTCCGCGACCGTCAGCGTCCCGTCGTACGTCCAGGTCCGGCCGGCGGCGACGGCCTGGGCCTCGGTGCTGAAGGCCGGGCTCGGCGCGCCCGCGGGGATGGGCTTTCCGAAGAGGTCCTCGCCCAGCGCGTACGAGACGTGGGCGCCTCGTCTCGCGCGGGACTTGATGGCGTCCAGCGGGCTGTCGGCCCGGTCAGGGACGACATGCGCGCTGCCGCCGCCGCTGACGAAGGGGAGCGCCCCGGTGGGTCCGACTACGGCGATGCTGCGGGCGGCGGCTCCGGTCAGGGGCAGCGCGCGGCCCTCGTTGCGCAGCAGGGTCGCCCCGGCCTTGGCGACCTCAAGAGCCACGGCGGCGCCCGCCATCGGGTCACGGTCCGGGCGGGGCGGGGCGCTTGCGTCGAGCAGTCCGAAGCGGTCCATCACCGCGAGGACGCGGCGCACAGCACGGTCGACGTAGGTTTCGGAGACGCTGCCGCTCTGGACGGCCGTCTTCAGGGCGGCACCGAAGTAGGTGCCGTCGGGCATCTCCATGTCGAGGCCCGCGGTGATCGCGGCTGCGGTGCTGTGGGCGGCGAACCAGTCCGTCATCACCCAGCCGTCGAAGCCCCATTGGTCCCGCAGGACGTCGGTGAGCAGGGTCTTGTTCTCACAGGCGAAGGTGCCGTTGACCTTGTTGTACGCGCCCATGACCGCGCCGGAGCGGGCGGCGATCGCCGCCTCGAAACCGCGCAGTTCGACCTCGTGCATGGTCTGTTCGTCGACCCGCACGTCGATGGACATGCGGTCCTTCTCCTGGTTGTTCAGCGCGAAGTGCTTGACGGTGGCGATGAGGCCCTCGCCCTGGATGCCGCGGATCTCGGCCGCGACCAGGTCGCCGGCCAGCAGCGGGTCCTCGCTGAAGGTCTCGAAGTTGCGGCCCGCGTACGGGGTGCGGATGAGGTTGACCATCGGGGAGAGCAGCACGTCCTGGCCCAGGGCGCGGCCCTCGCGCCCGATGACCTGGCCGTAGCGGCGGGCGAGACCTGGGTCGAAGGCGGAGGCCAGCAGGACGGGGGCGGGCAGGGCCGTGGCGTGCTGGGTGACGCGGACGCCGGCGGGCCCGTCGGCGAGGCGGAGCGGGGGGATGCCGAGGCGCGGGACTCCGGGCACGTATCCGGCCTGGCCGAGCGAGTTGGGGTCGGTGGCGCCGTGCAGCAGGGAGATCTTCTCGTCGAGGGTGAGCTTCCCGATCAGGCCCTCCACGCGAGGGCCGACGCCGGATCTGGACTCGGCGTAGGCGAACGGGGCGGAACCGGTGCTGGTGGCCGCCGCGGCGACCGCGATGGCGCCGCCCAGCAGTCGCAGGGCCGATCGCCGGGAAAACCCATCAGAAGCAGCGTGGGACATGAGCCGTCACTCCTTCGGTGCGCGGCCACATCGTTGTGGACCGCATGTACACGTGCCAACGCACGCCACGTTCGGCCCTTGAACGCACTGCGCGTCAGAGCCGGCTTGACATGCCGTCAGGCACCACGGGCACGGCGCGAAAACTATGACCGGAGGTGACTCGTGTCAATGAAGTGAACAGAAACAGCTAACAACCCGACAAGAACCGAAGGGACATGGACAACAGGCAGGCCACTACCCCCGGGGGCGGCGACCCGCCTTGCGCACACATGCCACCCCACGCGGCGACGCGGTGCGTCGCGAACGACAGGGGCAGAGCGGCCCCGCATGAACGACCAAGGGCCTCGACCAGGTCGTGCGACCCGACCAAGGCCCTGCGCAAGGCGTGTGGCTCAGCTGTTCGGGCGGAGCGTCCAGACGACGGTCATCTCACCGGTCACGGCACCGTCACCGCGCTGGATGGCAATGGCGACGGGGAACTCGGGGCGCTGCCCGGCGTCGAGTTCGGCGACGACGTCGGCGGCGGGCCGGCCGAGCGTCGCGGTGGCCGTGACGGGCCCCATCGCGAGCTTCTTGTACGAGATTTCGGCGCTGACCGCGAGCGGCACGGCGCGCGACAGCTGCTCCCCGAACGCGGCGAGGACGATCGCCCCGCTCGCCGACTCCCCCAGCGTGAACATCGCTCCGGCGTGCGGCCCGCCGACATGGTTGTGGTAGTCGCTCTGGTCCGGCAGAGCCACTACTGCCTTCTCCGGACTGGTCTCCACGAACTCGAGGTTCAGGGTCCGGGCCATCGGCACGGTGGCGGCGAGCATCTCGCCGATCGTCATCTGGTCTGCGCTCATACCGCCATGTTACCCGTGAGTAGCAACCCTTGACCAGCACCCGGTGATGATCGCCGTATCGTTACGCCGCATGTGGCCAGGAGAGCAGCCACCAGGGGGCGCGCAGAATTCGCAGCGGAACATCGGCAGCGGGCAGCCGTACGCGGGAGGCGGGCAACCGTACGCGGAAGCCGGGCAACAGAATCCGTATCAGCAGCCGGGGTATCAGCAGCCCAACCCGTACCAGCAGCAACCGGAACCATGGAACGCCCCGACGGTCACCGCAGGTCCCGCGGCACCCCCACCGGGCGGCGACGGCAACAGGACGAAGGTCATCGCGATCGTCGCGGCAGCGGCCGTCGTGATCGCCGCCGGAGTGACCGGATTCGTCCTGCTCGGCGGCGGCAAGGGCGACAGGACCGACCCCGAGCCGACCAAGTCCCCGTCCCAGCGGTCGAGTCCGGCGAGCGATCCGCGAGGCACCGACGGTGCCGAGAAGCCGACCGTCGCCGGCTGGAAGACCGTGGTGAACCCCAAGCGCGGCATCGCCTTCGACGTGCCCGCGGAGTGGGGACTCAAGTCGACCAGCTGGGTCACGTACGTCTCGAAGAACGACGACCCCGAGGACAAGCTCCTCATCGGTGTCGGAGCCCCCGCGCTCCTCAAGGAGCAGTGGTGCGGCACCGACGAGGACAAGGACGGCACCAAGGAGTACCGATGCTCGCGGGCGCCGGAACCAAGCGCAACAACGGCGCGAAGAGCCCCGAGGAGGCCGCCCGTGACGACGCGGCCGCCTGGGTCTACGGCGCCTACACCCAGCCCGACAAGAAACTCGTCACGCCCGGCGCGGTGGAGTCGTACACGACGAAGTCCGGGCTCAACGGCAGCCTGGCCACCGCTTCGTCGTCGGGTGTGAAGAAATCGAAAAAGTGCGCCACCGACGGGAAGGCCACCGTCTTCTCCTTCAAGGACCCTTCGGGCGACATCGTGTCGTGGGAGTTCTTCGGCGCCAAGGGGGTGTCCGAGGAGGTACCGGACACGACGGTCCGGAAAATCGTCGCCACCGTACGCCTTTACAAGGTCCCGTCCGACTCCTGACCGGTACATGCCTGACGAATCGCGGTGACCGAAACGTGTCACAGGCAGCACTAGGGTTACTGCCCATGTGGCCAGGACAGCAGCCGCCCGGGGGCGAGCAGAACCCGCAGGACCAGAACCCGTACCAGCAGCCGGGGTACCAGCAGCCGAATCCGTACCAGCAGCCCGGATATCAGCAGACCGGCGGCCAGCCGGGATATCAGCAGCCGGGGTATCAGCAGCCCAACGCGTATGGGCAGCAGCCCGGTCAGGGGCAGTGGGGCGCTCCCTCTCCCGCAGGGGCGCCCGAACCCCCGAGCGGTGGCGGGAACCGGACGAAGGTCATCGCGATCGTGGCGGCCACGGCCGTGGTCGTGGCCGCCGGTGTGACCGGCTTCCTCGTCCTGGGCGGCGGCGGCAAGGACGACAAGGCGGACGGCGGCAAGGACTCGAAGCCGTCGGTCAGCCCCTCGCAGCACCCGAGCGCGTCGGCCTCGGACGACAACCCGCGGGGCGGCGACGAGGAGAAGCCGACCATCGCCGGGTGGAAGGTCGTCGTGAACCCCAAGTGGGGTACCGCGTTCGACGTTCCGGCGGACTGGGAGGTGGAGTCGCCGGGCACGTCGATCGGCTTCGAGAAGCACAACGCCAAGGCCGGCGACAAGCCCATCATCATGATGTCGGCACCCGCGTACTTCAAGTCCAAGTGGTGCTCGTCCGACGACGACAAGGACGGCCGTAAGGAGGACACCGCCCTCGGCGCCGCGGGCACCAAGGGCGCGAGCGGAGCCAAGGACACCGACGAGGTCGCCGTGAACCAGGTGCCCTGGTGGGTCTACGGCGGTTACACGCAGCCGGACAAGAAGAGCATCACCTTCGACGAGAAGGCCAAGCCGTACACCACGAAGTCGGGCGTCGAGGGCAGCATCGCCTGGGCCAGGTCCAAGAACACGCCCCAGAAGGGCAAGTGCGCGAGCGACGGCAAGGCCATCACGTTCGGGTTCAAGAACTCCGCGGGCGACTACGTGGCGTGGAGCCTCTACGGAGCCACCGGCGTGGAACAGGAGATCCCGGACACGACGGTCCTGAAGATCCTCAGCACCGTGCGGCTGCACGGCGATCCGACGGAGTCCTGAGCCGGCGTCCTGAGCCAACTGCCCGGGTGTCCGGCCCTTTTGTGGACCGCCGTGGCACTCGGGTCCCGGGCCCCTCTATCGTTACCGGCCATGTGGCCAGGACAGCAGCCGCCCGGGGGCGAGCAGAACCCGCAGGACCAGAACCCGTACCAGCAGCCGGGGTACCAGCAGCCGAATCCGTACCAGCAGCCCGGATATCAGCAGACCGGCGGTCAGCCGGGATATCAGCAGCCGGGCCCGTACGGGCAGCCGCAGTGGGGGGCTCCGCCGGAGCCCCCCGGCGCGCCGCAGGCCTCGGGGGGCAACGGCGGTGGCGGGAACAAGACCAGGATCACCGCGATCGTCGCGGCGACGGCCGTCGTGATCGCGGCCGGGGTGACCGGGTTCCTGGTTCTGGGCGGCGGTGACAAGGACGACAAGGCGGGCGGCGATCCGTCCAAGTCCCCCAAGCCGTCCGTCTCCTCTTCGCCGAGCGAGAGCGGTGGTGACGACAACCCGCGCGGCGGCGACGAGGAGAAGGCGACGATCGCGGGCTGGAAGGTCGTGGTGAACCCGAAGTGGGGCACCGCCTTCGACGTGCCCGCGGACTGGGAGGTCAAGACTCCCGGCACCTTCATCGGCTTCGAGGACGAGAAGAAGGGCGACGGCTCCTCGCTGATCGGGATGTCCGCGCCCGCCTTCCTCCAGGAAAAGTGGTGCACGTCCGACGACAACAAGGACGGGTACGAGAACGACACGGCGCTGGCCGCCGCGGGCACCAAGGGGCAGAGCGGTGCCAAGAACACCGACGACCCCGCGCGCAACGACGCGGCGTGGTGGGTCTTCGGTGGTTACACCGACCAGAAGGACGCGTCCAAGAAGCTGCTCACCATCGGCAAGCCCAAGCCGTACACGACGAAGTCGGGCGTCAAGGGCAGTGTCGCGACGACGTACTCGACCGGCGTCCCCAAGAAGGGCAAGTGCGACTCCGACGGCAAGGCGACCACGTTCGCCTTCAAGAACTCGGCGGGCGACTTCGTGTCCTGGACGTTCTACGGCGCCAAGGGTGTGTCCGACGAGGTGTCGGACGCGACCGTGCAGAAGATCCTCAGCACGGTACGCCTGCACGGTGATCCGACGGATTCCTGAGCCGCGTAGGGCAGCTCAGGGGCCTCCTGGGCTGCCTCCGGTACTCATGGAGTCCCGGCCCCGGTTCATGACCGGCAGGGACATCAAGAGCACCGAGGAGCAGGAGAGGGCCCGACGCACGCCTGACACGACCACGACCGTACCCAGGTTTCAGGGGTGCCAACGAGAGAGCCAGCCTGAGGGACTACCCGATGCCGGTGTGGGACTCCTCGGAGGAAGGCCTGTGCTGCAACTGCCACGCCAAGTGCAAGCGCTACCGGACCGGGGCGAATCCGCTGTGCCGGGACTGCTTCCCGCAGGTCGCAGCGAAGTGGGGTCCCGGCGTGCGGCAGAAGGGCTACAACGTCTGAAGTGAGTCGTACCAGCGGCCACTCGCCCGGACGGCGGGCAGGTCAGCCGTTGGAGTTGCAGTCCCAATAGCCCTTGTGCCAGTGGTGGTGACTGTCGTACCAGCCGCTGTGCCACGAGCAGCTCGCGGGAACCGAGGCGGTCGTCGTGCTGGGGGCGGCTGCTGCGGCCGTGCCCGCCACTCCGATTGCGGTGCCGCCGGCCAGCAGGAAGCCGGCCGCGACGCAGGCGAAGGCGCGCTTGGCGCGATGTGCTCGCATGGCTCTGCTCTTTCTTCCACGTTCTCGCGCTGTCCCAGCACGAGAGGGATGGCCGCGGCCTCACGCCGAAGCGTGGGGTCCGGCGATGGCTGGATGGTGCCGCTCGAAGACCGATGCGGCGCTGTCGTCGAGGTCGCCGCGTGAAAGCGAGGGACGCACGTCTCCCGGCTGCAGGCCCACCGTTCCGTGGAGCGCGTCGCGGGACGTGTCCTGAATCGCGACCTCACCTCTTTACGAGGGTAGCGGCCCATCCGCTGACAGGCACCTCGAGCCCACAGCGCCTATGTCTACGTCCGCAGGCCGATCATCACGCGGTGCATCGAGGCTGAACCTGCCCTGGCCAGATGATCGATTCCAAGGGATCGGCTGCGCGCGCAAGGGAAGGGAGCCCAACGTCGGTGTGTGAAGACAGAGTTGGACTCCCTCGCCACCGCACTCCATGTGAAGACCGACGACCTGCTGAAGGCATCACCGCATCTGGCTCCCTGGCGTCCGGCCATCGGGATCGCTCCGCAACTGACCGATGCCGAGCTGGTCACGCTCGCGATGATGCAGGCCATGCTGGGCTTCACCTCCGAGGCCAAGTGGCTTCGCTACGCCCGCTCCCACCTGCGGCATCTCTTCCCCTACCTGCCCAAGCAGCCCGGCTACAACAAGCGCCTGCGCAAGGGCTGCGCGGCGCTGGTCGTGGTGGTCACCTCGGCGGTGCTGTGCGTGCCGGACGGGCGGAATCCGACGCGGCGGACCAGGCCGGTGGCTCAGGGGACGCCGGTGCCGGACCTGGTGAATGGGTCAGCCGATACTGAAGGCCCCGTCGGGCGGCTCGGGTGAAGGGACCGCGTTCTCGTCACGGACGGGTTCGGCGGCGCCGATGAACTCCCGCAGTGCGGGGCCGTGTTCGACACGCGCGGGGAAGGCGTCGGAGGCGGTACGGCGGGCGAGCGTGGCCGTGTCGAGGGGGCGGTGGGACGCCACGAGCACCGCGTTGCCGAAGCGGCGGCCGCGCAGGACGCCCGGTTCTGCGATGAGGGCCAGCTCCTCGAACACCGTGGAGAACGTGGCGAGTTGGGAGCGGAGGAAGGCGAAGGGGGCGGCGTCGGCGAGGTTGGCGAGGTAGACGCCGTCGGCGCGCAGCACCCGCCCGGCGGCGCGCGCGTACGCGGTGGAGGTCAAGTGCGCCGGAACCCGTGAGCCGCCGAAGACGTCCGCGATCATGATGTCGGCGGAGTCGGGCGCGGCGGCCTCGAGCCAGGCACGGGCGTCCGCGCCATGCAGCGCGATCCCCGAACCGTCGGGTACGGGCAGATGCTCGCCGACCAGGGACAGCAGACCGCGGTCGGCCTCCACCACGTCCTGCCGCGAACCGGGCCGGGTCGCGGCGACATAGCGGGGCAGAGTGAGCGCCCCGCCCCCGAGGTGCAGCACGTCCAGGGCCACTCCCGGTTCCACCACCGTGTCCAGCACATGCCCGAGCCGTCGCGCGTACTCGAACTCCAGATGCGTCGGCGCATCCAGATCGACGTACGACTGGGGCGCCCCGTCCACCGTCAGCAGCCACGCCCGCTTCCGGTCGACATCCGGCATCAGCTTGGCGGTCCCGTGATCCACGGCCCGTGTCACGGGTATCGGCTCGTCCACGGGTCCATTGTGCCGTCATACCTCCCGAGACGGGGGTCGTCCCCGTCCCGGCGACGACCCCCGTCTCAGCCCTGCCACACCTCGGCGGCTTCCGCCGCGTGGATCGCGGCCTGTTTCCGCCCAGCGCGTGCCGCGGCCGCCCGAACCTCGGGGTCCAGGGGGTTGCGTCCGAAGGACTGCTTCGCGTCACGGTCGGGCGCGATCACGGCGACGCGGGCGCCCTTCTCCGTGAGCTTGCGGCCCTGCTCGGTGGCCGAGGTCAAGGGGCCGCCGCCCGCCGCGACGGGAGCCAGGACGACCACGCGCGCATACCCGGCGGCGAGGTGAGCGTTGGCCGGTGAGTGGGTGCCGCCGTCCATCCAGCGGCGGTCGTCGATCGTGACCGGCGGCCATGCTCCCGGCACCGCGCAGCTCGCGGCCATGGCGTCCACGAGCGGCACCCCGCTGTCCTTGTCGAAGACGCGCAGCTCGCCCGTTGCCGTGTCGACGGCGGGCATGCGCAGCGGCCGCGCCGGCCACTCGGGCGCGGCGAGTCGGCTCTCGATCGCGTAGCGACGCGACGCCTCGTCCGGAGTGCGGGCCGCCACCGCCAACCGGCCGATCTTCCGGCCGTAGTCCTCGGGGGTGCGCGAGGTCAGCGTCGCCCAGGCATAGCGGGCGTAGGCGCCCACGCCCAGGCGTCCGGTCAGCTCGCCGCTCTGCGGGCCCAGTTGGCGCTGGTGCAGCTCCAGGAGGGTCAGCCGACCCGAGGCGAGCTGAGCGCCCACGGACGAGCCCGCCGACGTACCGATCACCACATCGGCGTCGCTCAGGTCGACACCCCCCTCCAGGAGCCCGTACAGCATTCCGGCGAGCCAGCCGATCCCCCCGCTGCCCCCGCCGCCGAGCACAAGTGCCTTGTCCCCCATGGCTGTTCCCACCCCTCGGCTCGGCGCCCCTGACGCTCCGTCTGCGATCAGTCTCGCGCACGGCACTGACATCGGTACGAGCGGGTGCCCGCCCCTCTCGGGGCGGGCACCCTGGTCCCTCGGCCGACGCTCAGCCGACCGACGTCACCGTCCCCGCGCCGACCGTCCGGCCGCCCTCACGGATCGCGAAGCCCAGTCCGGGCTCCAGCGGGACCTCGCGCCCGAGCTCCACCGTCATCGTGACGGTGTCGCCGGGACGCGCGACCGCCGTCTCACCGAGGTCGACGTCGCCGACCACGTCCGCGGTGCGGATGTAGAACTGCGGGCGGTACCCGGTGGAGACGGGTGTCGTGCGTCCGCCCTCGCGCGTCGACAGGACGTACACCTGCGCCGCGAAACGGCGACTGGGTACGACACTGCCGGGCGCGGCGACGATGTGCCCGCGGCGCACCGCGTCGCGCGGAACACCGCGTAGCAGCAGCGCCACGTTGTCCCCGGCCTGCGCCTCCTCCATGGGCTTGCCGAAGGTCTCCAGACCGGTGACCACCGTGTCGACGGTGGCGCCGAGCACTTCGACGCGGTCGCCGACCCGGATCGTGCCGCGCTCCACGGCACCGGTGACGACCGTGCCGCGGCCCGTGATCGTGAGCACGTTCTCGACCGGCAACAGGAACGGCGCGTCGAGATACCGCTCGGGCATCGGCACATATGTGTCCACCGCGTCGAGCAGCGCGTCGATCGCCGCCGTCCAACGGGGGTCCCCCTCAAGGGCCTTGAGACCGGACACCCGTACGACGGGTACGGCATCGCCCCCGTAGCCGTGCGCGGAGAGCAGTTCACGGACCTCCAGCTCCACGAGGTCGGCGAGCTCTTCGTCGCCCGCGTCGGCCTTGTTGAGGGCGACGACGATGTGGTCGACGCCCACCTGCCGGGCGAGCAGCACATGCTCCGCGGTCTGCGGCATGATCCCGTCGAGCGCCGAGACGACGAGGATCGCCCCGTCGAGCTGGGCCGCGCCCGTGACCATGTTCTTGACGTAGTCGGCATGGCCCGGCATGTCCACATGCGCGTAGTGCCGGGTGTCGGTCTCGTACTCGACGTGCGCGATGTTGATGGTGATGCCGCGAGCGGCCTCCTCCGGCGCACGGTCGATCCGGTCGAACGGTACGAAGGTGCCGGAGCCGCGCTCGGCCAGGACCTTGGTGATGGCTGCGGTCAGGGTGGTCTTGCCGTGGTCGACGTGACCCATCGTGCCGATGTTCAGGTGCGGTTTGGTGCGCACGTAAGCCGTCTTGGGCATGGCTGTACCTCGAAGCCTCTTCAGTGTCAGCGGAACTGAGTGATGGCCCCGGCGCATACGGGCCGGGACGGGGACCCCAAGGACTTGCCGACCCTCCCCCTGCGGGGTCCGCCGGACGATCCGGGAAGGGTCAGCTTCGGGCGCCGTCGACGGCGGCCACGATGATCGGGACGGCAGCCTTCGGGGCATCCGCGACTGCGGATGCTGCGAGGAGGAAGGCGTACCGGAACATGAGGAGATCATCGCCGACGCGTCGGCCCACGTCGAATGGTTTTCGGCGCCCGGGAGTCGGGTGTTTCGGGTGGTGCGTCCGGATGCTGAAGGTGCCTCAGGCGCCGATGTTCTTGAGTGCCTCGCGCACGGACAGCGGCGCGAGCCTCCCCTGCTCCCGGGCGACGAAGTCCCGTACCGCCTGCGGGTCCGTCTTCGCGTACTCGCGCAGACACCAGCCGATCGCCTTGCGGATGAAGAAATCGGGGTGTCCGGACTGGTGGACGCAGTACCCGAAGAGGCGCTCGGTGTCAGTGGCGTCCTTGTAGCGGAGCTGGTGGAGCAGGGCCGTACGCGCGACCCACAGGTCGTCGTCCTCGATCCACGCGTCCATGTCGGTCTTCAGCTTCGGGTCGGCGGCCACCAGGCCTCCCACTACGTGGGAGGCGAGTGCGTCGACGGTGTCCCACCAGGGGACCGTGCGGACCAGGTGGAGCGCCACCGGCAGGAAGCCCGACGACAGCCGCTTGACGTGACGGCGCAGGTAGTCGACGGCGAAGTAGTGGTACTCGCGCTCGGGCAGCTCCCAGCAGCGCAGCGCGAGCGCCGTGCAGTCGGCCTCGTCGGGTCGGGCGGTGTCCTGGAGGACGGTCCGCGACAGGGCGCGACGCTCGGGCGTGGTCAGTCCGAGGAAGGGCGCGACGTCCTTCATGTACGCGCGCATCGCCGCGGCCCGTTCCGCATCGGCGGCCGCGCCGTACGTGGCGGTCAGCCGTTGCAGCACGGTGTCCGCGACGGCGCTGTTCGGCACCTCGAACCGCGCACCCGACGTTCCGGAAGCTGTGACGCCCATGAGACGCACCATACGGCGATCACACACATTGGTCGGTTAGTGTCACCGGATGCTCGATGCCACCACCCGCTCTGGGGGCACCGCCACGGCCACTCCCCAGGCCGCCGCCACGGAGCTCGCCGTGGCCACGGACCTGCCCGTCGCCGCGGAGCTCGCCGTCGCCGCACCCGCCGTCCTGAACGCCGCCCGCACCGGCCTGACCGCCCGCTGCGCGAGAGCACTGCTCTCGCCCTGGTCGCGGCTCTCCCTGCTCGTGGTGCTGCTCGCGGCGGCCGCGTCGAGCGTGCTGCTCTTCGAACCGCAGCGGCTGCTCGCCGACGGCTGGCCGCCGCAGCTCGGCGGTGCCGCGGCGGCCGTCGCGTTCTCCGTGGCGTACGGGCTGTGCACGGTCGCGTTCGTGCCCCGGCCGCTCCTCAATCTGGCGGCAGGCGCCCTCTTCGGCTCCCAACTGGGCCTCGGCACAGCGCTCGTCGGCACGGTGCTCGGCGCCGGTGTCGCCTTCGGGCTCGGCCGGCTCCTCGGGCAGGACGCACTGCGCCCGCTGCTGCGCACCCGCTGGCTGAAGGCGGCTGACGGACAGCTCAGCCGGCACGGCTTCCGCTCGATGATGGTGGCCCGGCTGTTCCCCGGGGTCCCGTTCTGGGCCGCCAACTACTGCGCGGCCGTCTCCCGCATGGGCTGGCTGCCCTTCCTCCTCGCGACGGCGCTCGGCTCGATCCCGAACACCGCCGCGTACGCTGTCGCCGGCGCCCGGGCCTCGGCACCGACGTCGCCCGCCTTCCTGATCGCGATGGGCTTCATCGCCGTACCGGCCCTGGTCGGAGCGGTGGTGGCCTGGCGCAAGCGCCACCACCTGCGCGGCCGCTGAAGCACCACACGGTCACTGAAGCGCTGACGGCCTCCGGCACCACCGCGGCGGCACTGCACGGCCACCGGCACTACACGGCTTCCAGCACCATCGCGTTGGCGAGCCCGCCCGCCTCGCACATCGTCTGCAGCGCGTAGCGGGCTCCGCGGCTCCGCATGGCGTGGACGAGGGTGGTCGTCAGGCGGGTGCCGCTCGCGCCCAGCGGGTGGCCGATCGCGATCGCTCCGCCGTGCACATTGACCTTGGAAAGGTCGGCGCCCGTCTCCTGCTGCCAGGCGAGGACGACGGCCGCGAAGGCCTCGTTCACCTCGAAGAGATCGATGTCGCCGAGGGCCAGCCCCGCCTTGCGCAGCACCTTCTCGGTGGCCGGGATGACGCCCGTGAGCATCAGCAGCGGGTCGGAGCCGGTGACGGCGAAGCTGTGCAGCCGGGCGATGGGCCGCAGGCCGAGGCGGGCCGCGGTCTCGCTCGATGTGATGAGCACGGCCGACGCGCCGTCGTTGATGGGGCTTGCGTTGCCCGCCGTGACGGACCAGTCGATCTGCGGGAAACGCTCGCCGAAGGTGGGGTCGTAGTAGGCGGGCTTGAGTCCGGCGAGTATCTCCGTGGTGCTGGCCGGCCGGACGCACTCGTCGCGGGTCACTCCCTCCAGGGGCGCGACCTCGGCGTCGAACAGGCCGCTGTTCCACGCCGCGGCCGCCTTCTGGTGCGAGGTCACCGCGAAGGTGTCCATCTGCTCGCGGGAGATGCCCCACTTGGCGGCGATGAGTTCGGCGCTGATGCCCTGCGGCACCAGACCCTCCGGGTAGCGCTCGGCGACGCCGGGCCCGAAGGGGTCCTTGCCCGCCGGCACGTTCGACCACATCGGGACTCGGCTCATCGACTCCACACCGCAGGCGACGACCATGTCGTACGCGCCCGACATGACGCCCTGCGCGGCGAAGTGCACGGCCTGCTGTGAGGAGCCGCACTGCCGGTCCACGGTGGTCGCGGGCACCGTCTCGGGGAATCCCGCGGAGAGCACGGCATACCGGGTGGTGTTCATGGCCTGCTCGCCGACCTGGTCGACGGTGCCCCCGATGACGTCGTCGATCAGCGCCGGGTCGACTCCGGAGCGCTCGACGAGGGTGCGCAGCGTGTGGGCGAGGAGCTCCACGGGGTGGACATGGGCGAGGGAGCCGTTCGGCTTGCCCTTGCCGATGGGGGTGCGTACGGCTTCGACGATCACGGCGTGACGCATGGGATGCCTCTCAGGTCTCTGAGGTCAGGGAACCGGCGACGAGCGGGTTCGTTCTTCAAACTCGGCATGAGTTTGCTTTCCAAACCCACTAAGTGACTCAAGAGTAGCTCAGTGGGTTGGACAAACCAACCCACCCCTTAAACTGGTGGCATGAAGGACGCGCGCCCCTGCTCGATCGCCGACACCCTCGCCCTCGTCGGCGAGAAGTACTCCCTGCTCGTACTGCGTGAGGTGTCCTTGGGCGCCACGCGGTTCGACCAGCTGGTCCGCAACATCGGCGCCCCGCGCGATGTGCTGACGGCTCGCCTCAAGCGGCTCGTCGACGCCGGCGTTCTGGAGAAGATCCAGTACAGCGACCGCCCCAAGCGCTACGAGTACCGGCCCACCCAGGCCGGTCTGGAGCTGGTGCCGGTCCTGTGGACGCTCATGGCGTGGGGCGACCGCCACCTCCACGCCGACGGCAACCGCCCGATGGTGATCGAGCACCTTTGCGGCCACGAACTCGTCCCGCAGGTCGTCTGCGCCGAGTGCGGCAATGAGGTGAAGCAAGGCGACCTGAAGGCGCACCCACAGGCACCGGGCTGGACGGTGACGGGGCCCGCGGCGGCGTAGCGCGCGGCCCGGCGCAGGCCCAACGGGCCCCTTGCCGGCCTGGACGGTCCCCTGTTTACAGGCCTAGACGGTCCCCTTGTAGACGTCGAGCCGTCCGCACATCCCGAACCGGCCGTACGCGGACGGCTGCTCGGCCCGCACGACGGCATCACCGAGGTGGGACGTGTCGCCCCGCTCCAGGCGGTCGAGCTGGTCCCCCGTGGCCGCGGCGGCCGCCTCGGCGCCGCGCCGCCACCGCTCGCGCCACTCCACGAGGCGGGGCCGCACCAGCGCGACAGCGGCCCGGTGGAACGCGGCGAGCGGCTCGGGCCCGTCCGCGTCGCGCAGCGCCCGGTAGCCCTCCAGGGCGAGATCGCGCCGGGTCCGGGCGACCCGCGCCTGCTCCGCCTCGTTCGCGTCGGCCGGGATGACGGTCGCGGCCGCGTAGGTCTCGGGGTCGGCCAGATACGCAGGGGGCAACGTGAGGACCGCGTCGCCGGCCTCCGGCAGACCGTTGTTCTGCATGAGGACGGTGATGCGCAGGTCGTCCTCGTTGACGAGCCGGTGGATCGTGCCGGGCGTGAACCACGCGACGGTGCCCGGGCCGAGCGGTGTGACCTCGTACCCCGACGTCGTCAGCGTCTGCACCGATCCGCGCCCGCCGGTGACGACGTACGCCTCCGAACAGGTCAGGTGCAGATGAGGGGTTCCGCCGCGCACGCCGTCGGCCGCGGGCCAGTCGTAGACGCAGAGGTGCGAGACCGCGACGGCCCCCGGGAGTCCGGCGAAGCCGGGGATCACAGCGCTCACCAGGGATGCTCCTCCAGGTACTTGGCGATCTCCTCGCGCTCCCAGGCGCCCTCCGCGACGACGACCCGGTAGCGGCGGATGAGCGTGTCCCCGGGCGCGAGCTCCAGTTCGTCGAAGAAGGCGAGCGACGGGGCGACAGCCGCGAAGGGTTCGTTGCGGACGAACCAGTGGGCCGGGTGGGCGCCGCGTGATCCGGAGTGGTCGTTCTCGGGGGCGTGCGCGAAGACGAGGGTCGCGTGGCCGTCGGAGCCGTCGTGCTCCCCCGAGTACGCGAGCCACGGCGCCTGCCGCCCCATCAGCCCGGACCCTTCGGAGTCGGGCCCGATGACCCGGCCGCCGCGGAAGGCGCGCGGGCCACGCCAGAACAGGCCCGTGTAGCCCGCCATCTCCCGCCCGGCGGTAGTGGGACTGCCGAAGCGCAGGGGCTCCTCACGGCGGTTGGTGACCGCGGTGGTCCAGGTCAGCGCCCAGGAGCCCGCCCCGGGATCGATGTCGTGCACCTCGATGCGGCGCTCCTCGTCGGCCCACGGATCCCCGTCGTACGGATACCAGGTGAGGCGTTCCGCGATGACCGCGCGGGCACCGTCCGAGGCGATCTCGTCGAACGTGACGTGCGCCATCGACCCGACACGCTCTGGGAGTTCGAGATATCCCTTTCCGTGGACGTATGTGTTGCCGCCCCACAGGTTCTGGCCGGAGAGGTGCGAGGCCGTCATCTGCAGGCCCTTGTGCCAGCGGTGGTCGTTGGGCCGGTAGTCCGTGACGACGTTGTTCGCCAGCGTCCTGAGCGGATGCAGATACGGCTTCGGGGACTCCCAGGCGGCCTCGGGCCGGTAGACGTAGCTCAACAGCTCGACGCCGCTGGTGACTTCACTGACGGCGACGCGCTCCCCATGTGTGTGGACGAGGCGCAGGCCGCCCTTCGAGGACGTGGTCACGCCGGCACCTCCTGGCCCAGGGAAGCCTCCGGAACCACTGGCGCCCAGCCGGGCGCACCGCCGTGCAGGGCCGCGTAGAACGGATCCCCCGGGCCGATCTCCCCCGCGCGGACGGTCGTGTCCGTGAACGCCGACTTGTAGAGCGCGGTGATCAGTTCCAGGCTGGTTCGTCCGTCGGCGCCGCTGCTGCGCGGCCGTTCCCCGGCGCGCATGCTCGCGACCAGCTCCCGCAACTGCGCGAGGTGCGAACTCGGCACGTCCACGCCGAAGTCCCGCCAGGCCGCGACATCGGCGTCCGGCACATCCGGTGCCGGTGTGATGCGCCAGTTGTCGTTGCTGTGCCCGTACAGATGCGTGAGCTCGACGGTCCCGCGTTCGCAGTCGATGCGGATGCGGCTCACCTCGTCGGGGCTCAGAACGCTGTTGACGACGGTGGCCATCGCGCCGCTCGCGAAGCGGACGAGGGCGGTCGAGACGTCCTCCGTCTCCACGTCGTGCACCAGGCGTCCGGCCATCGCCCGCACCTCGCTCCACGGCCCCAGCAGGTCGAGCAGCAGGTCCATCTGGTGGATGCCGTGTCCCATCGCGGGCCCGCCGCCCTCGGTCGCCCAGCGTCCGCGCCAGGGCACGGCGTAGTAGTCGGCGTTGCGATACCAGGTGGTCTGGCAGTGCGCGACCAGGGGACGGCCCATGGCCTCCGCGGCGATCAGGCGCCGTACGTGCCGGGCGCCCGAGCCGAAGCGGTGCTGGAAGACGATGGACGCGTACGGGCCCCCGTCCGTGCCCTCCTCCGCCTCGACGGCGTCGAAGTCGGCCAGCGTCGGGACGGGCGGCTTCTCGCACCACACCCAGGCGCCGGCGCGCAGCGCGGCGACGGTCTGCTCGCGGTGCAGGGTCGGCGGGGTGCAGATGGCGACCAGGTCGGGCCGCTGCTCTTCGAGCATCCGGTCCAGATCGGTGTACGCGTGCGGGATGCCCGCCTCCGCGCAGAACTCCCGGACCGCACCCTCGGCGATGTCGACCGCGGCGACGATCTCCGTCTCGCCCTCCTCGGCGAGCCGCGCGAGCGCCGGGTAGTGGCTCCCGCGCGCGATGGCGCCGGCGCCGATGAGGGCGGCCCGGACGCGGCGGCCGTCGAACGCGGTCGCGGGGATGTTCGCGGAGATCTCGGGGCCGGTTGCGGTGCGGGATGTGCTCATGTACGTGATCAGCGCTCCATCGGACGTGACGTCAGACGTTGGCCAACGCATGATGCCCCCGGGCGAGACCCAGTGACAGCAAGCGCTTTCCCTCCGGCTGCAACGTATGCGGCGATCCGGCGGCCGGTCAACACCCCGGTCACACCATGGACAACGTTGCCGCGCGCCCCGGGCAGGACCGCGTCGTACGGCTGCGAAACCCCTGCGGCCGGGCCGTCACAGACGGACGCTACGCTGCCCTCGACACCCGTGATCACCCGAACGGCGGCACGGCGTGCCCGTCGCCCCTCCCACCATCGGCACTTGGACCACGTAACTTCATGTCTTGGTTTGAATCCCTCATCCTCGGACTCGTCCAGGGGCTGACCGAGTTCCTTCCCGTCTCCTCCAGCGCCCATCTGCGTCTGACCGCGGCGTTCGCGAGCTGGGACGACCCGGGCGCGGCCTTCACCGCGATCACCCAGCTCGGCACGGAGGCTGCGGTCCTGATCTACTTCCGCAAGGACGTCGGACGGATTCTCGCGGCGTGGTTCCGCTCGCTCACCAACAAGGCGATGCGGCGGGACCACGACGCACAGATGGGCTGGCTGGTGATCGTCGGCTCCATTCCGATCGGTGTGCTCGGGGTGACGCTCAAGGACCAGATCGAGGGACCCTTCCGCGATCTTCGGGTCACCGCGACGATGCTGATCGTGATGGGCGTGGTCATCGGCGTCGCCGACCGGCTCGCGGCACGCGACGAGACGGGCGGCAAGCACCGGGCGGCCAAGCAGCGCAAGACACTTGAGGATCTGAACGCCAAGGACGGCCTGCTCTACGGCCTCTGCCAGGCGATGGCACTGGTCCCCGGAGTCTCCCGGTCCGGCGCGACCATCAGCGGCGGCCTGTTCATGGGCTACACCCGCGAGGCAGCCGCCCGCTATTCCTTCCTCCTCGCCATGCCGGCCGTCCTCGCCTCCGGCACCTTCGAGCTCAAGGACGCCGCCCAGGAGGGGCACATCTCCTGGGGCCCGACGATCTTCGCGACGGTGATCGCGTTCGCGGTCGGCTACGCCGTCATCGCGTGGTTCATGAAGTTCATCTCGCACAAGAGCTTCATGCCGTTCGTCTGGTACCGGATCGCTCTCGGCATCGTCATCATCGCGCTGGTGGCGACGGGCGGGCTGAGCCCGCACGCGGCGGAGTCGTCGGGCTGACGACTCACACCCCGGGCGCCCCCGGCGTCCCTATGGTCCTGGACAGGGCGAGTGCCCAGGGTTCCTCCTCGATCCGCGCACCGCTGGCGACATACGCGATTGTCCCGCGCCCGGGCCGGGCGAGCGTGAGCGCGAGGCCCGGACCGGGAACGCAGCGCGCTTGAACGCAGCGCCTCGACGACCCCGCGAAAGTCCAGCGACAGCGGGCCTCGGGCCTGGCCATACTCCCCTGCATGGCCTTGACCCAGCAGTTCGCCCGCGTCTCTCCGGAGTACCTGGCGCGGCGTCGTGAGTCGGCCCTCGGTTCGCCCGGCGCCGCTCCCGGTTGGGCCCCTCCGCCCCGCGATCTCCTCGACGCCGACTGGGCGTTGTGGGGTCTCCTCTGGTACTGCCGCAAGCCGGCCGCCCACCCACGTCTGATCGATGCGCTCGACCGGGCGTTGTCCGGAGACCCCGGAGGCGACATCGGCTTCCTCGACCACGACGAGGTGTACGACGGCCTCACCGACCCGCCCGGTCTGCTGACTCCTGCCGCGGTCGACGAGATCACCCGCGCCCTCTTCGCCGTGGACATCGGCCAAGTCCTCGCGGATCTGCCGCAGTCCCCGGAGGCCGCCGCCTCCGTCGTCGGATTCGAGGGGTTCCGCGGCAACGTACGGGACTACCTGGTCGAGCACTTCCTCGCGCTGCGTGCCTTCTTCCGCGGCGCGCAACTGCGCGGTCAGTGCGTCGTCGTCTGGATCGACTGAGCCCGGCCGAGGCGGTACTCGACGGGCAGCGCGTCGGATTCCCCGCCCGCCGTGACGAAGCACATACGGCATGAGTAGCCGTCCGGTAGCGCACTGTCAGTCCTTGCCCCTAGGCTTGTGCGCATGTCCCCCGATTTCACTCCCTCTGGTTCCGTGCGGTCCGCTGCCGCGTTAAACGAGCAGATCCGTGCCCTGTGGACGCGCGCGGGCGGTTCCCTGTCCGCCCAGGAGCGAGCGGAGTACGAACTGCTGGTCGTGAAGTGGGCGCAAGCGATACGGGGAGAGGTCGTCGAGGCGGCATGAGAGCCGCGGGGTGAGCGCGCCGACCGGGCCTGACTTCCCACCGGTCGAAGCCGACGCATCTCCACGACAGCCGGTCAGTTGAGGCCGACGCATCTCCACGACAGCCGGCGAGTCGAAGCCGGCGCGTCTGCAAGGTAGTCGGCCAGCCGAAGCCGGCACATCCCCACGGCAGCCCGCCACTTGAGGCCGGCGCACCCGCCCTTCAGCACCGGCGGCCGAGCGGCGCTCCGTCACCGCCCCCCGGACACCCGAAGCACAGCCCCCGTCAGGTACGACGAGTCGGGCGACATCAACCACGCGATGGCGGCGGCGATTTCCTCCGCCCGACCGACGCGTCGAAGCGGAATCGAGAAGGCGGCGCGCTCGGCGCGGCCCGGGTCGCCCATCGTCGCGTGCATCTCGGTGTCGATCATGCCGGGTGCGACCGCGTTGACGCGGATGCCGTCGGGGCCGAGTTCCTTGGCCAGACCCGTCGTGAGCGCGTCGACGGCCGCCTTGGTGGCCGCGTAGTGCACGAACTCGCCGGGGCTGCCGAGCGTGGCGGCCGCCGAGGACACAGCGAGTGCCTGGGGGCGGACCTGGTCGTGGCCGCGGACGGGGTGCGGTCCGCGGCCCGCCAGTGGCTCTTCGGCGCGGATGAGGCAGTCTTCTCGAAAACCGCTGCCTACCGGGCGCTGCTCTCGGTCGATGAAGTGGCCGATGCGGACCTGCCGGATACTGGAGTCCGGCTCGGACCGGACCGGCATTTCGTGCACTACTGGGTGCGTCGTGGGGAACTGCTCAACATCGTGGCCGCGTTCCGGGCGGAGGCGGCGCAGGAGTCGTGGACCGCGCAGGCGGAGCCGGGAGAGCAGCTGCGCGAGTTCGACGGGCGGGACTCCCGGGTGCTCCCCGTGCTTGAACGCGCGGGACCGCAGAGGAAGGGCGGTTGACCTTCCGGCTGGACATGATGGCTTGGGTGGACGGTCGTCGCGGTGCGGCCGCGGAACCGAGGGAGGCCTCGCATGAGGGTCGTGTTCGTCCACGGAGCGTGTGCTCTGGATGCCGACTGGTGGTGGCACCGAATGGTGGAACCACTCGCCGTCCTGGGCCTGGAGAGCCGCAGCGTGGACCTGCCCAGCTGCGGCGAACAGGCTGGGGCTGCGTGTGGGGCGGATCTGTACGCCGACGCTGACGCCGTGCGGGCCGTACTCGATGAGGAGCCGGGGCACCCCGCCTTGCTGATCGGGCACTCCTACGGTGGGATGGTGATCACCGACGCCGCCGCGGGCCGGCGAGACGTCGGCCACCTCCTCTATGTCACCGCGGTCGTGCCGGACCGCGGCGAATCCCTCGCCTCCCTGGCCGGACCGGAACCCGCGCCCTGGGTCGTGCCGAGGGATGACGGCACGGTCGTCCCGAATACGGCGGTCGACCTGCGGGGCGCCTTCATGTACGACTGCGACGAGGAGGCCGAGGCGAGTGCCTTCCAGCGGTTGGGACCGCAGTCACAGGCGGTCTTCGCTCAGGCTCCGCGCGGCATCGCCTGGCACAAGACCGCCTCGACTTACGTCGTCTGTACAGAGGACCGGGCCACGCCGCCGGCGAAGCAGCGGGAGTTCGCCCGGCGGGCGTCCAGGGTGATCGACCTGCCGACCGGCCACCATCCGTTTCTGTCCCACCCGGCGTTGCTGGCCGAGGCGATCGGCGAGATCGCCGACGAGGTCGGAGCGTGACATCGAAGACCGTCGGGCACGCAGGCATCCAGGACAGCAGCAAGGGTCTTGGTGGCAGCGGTCCATGAGCCGCCTGCACCGGCGAAGGCGACAGCACGGTCCGCCGCGCCGGCAGGCGGCATCTGGTTCCTGGTATCGCGTCGGGATCACCGATGGAATTGGGGAACGATGAGGTAGATCCCGTAGAGCACCGCGGCGGCACAGGCCATGAAGCACGTTCCGGCAGCCGCGAGTGCGGCCCTTCCGGCCTCGCCGTGCTCGCGTGCTGTGTCCCGCTGGGACAGCGCGACCACACCGAAAGCAAAGACAACGACGACAGCAAGTGCTGCGCCCGCTCCCACTACGACCACCTGGCCGAGTGCGCTCCAATGCAGGTTCATCCCGACCGACCTTCCTCTCGCTCATAGCTCTGCGCCGCACTGGTCCGGTTCTGCCGGCAGGTCACCGGCCGGTGCCCCCGCCCGTCTGCACCGCGAGACCGACCCGTACCGTCTTGGCCTCGTTGACGTTGCGCGCGGTGACCGGATTCCGTCGGGCGAGTACGACGATGACCGCGGCGACGGCGAATGCGCACAAGGACACCAGGGCGAGGCCGAGGTTCCCGCCCTGCGTGACCCCCACAGCCGCGACCGCGCCGACAAGACCGGCCGACGGCAGGGTGACCAGCCAGGCGATCGCCATACGCCCGGCTGTTCCCCACCTCACCTTGGCCAGCCGCTTGCCGACCCCGGCCCCGATGATGGCGCCCGAGCACACCTGGGTGGTGGACAGGGCGAAGCCGAAGTGCGCCGAGGTGAGGATGACGGTGGCGGAGGAGGTCTCGGCCGCGAAGCCCTGAGGGGATTCGATGTCGGTCAGGCCCTTGCCCATCGTCCGGATGATGCGCCAACCGCCCAGATAGGTGCCCAGGCCGATCGTGAGCCCGGCGGTGATGATCACCCACAGCGGCGGCCCGGAGCCGGAAGGGAGAGTGCCGGCGGAGATCAGGGTGAGGGTGATCACCCCCATCGTCTTCTGCGCGTCGTTCGTACCGTGCGCGAGTGAGACCAGCGAAGCCGAGGCCGTCTGGCCGAGCCGGAAGCCGCGCGTCACCGTGCCCTTGCGAGCGCGCACGGTGATCCGGTAAGCCGCATAGGTGGCCATCAGCGCGGCCGTACCGGCGACGAACGGCGACGCGAACGCAGGAATGATGATCTTCTCGACCACTTCGGAAAAGTTGATGGCGGAGATCCCCGCCCCGACCCACACGGCACCGATCAATCCCCCGAACAGGGCGTGCGAAGACGAAGAGGGCAGACCGACCAGCCAGGTCAACAGGTTCCACAGGATGGCGCCCACCAGACCCGCGAAGATCATGGTCGGCGTCACCTGAGCGTCGTTCACGATGCCGTTCGAGATGGTCTTCGCCACTTCAGTGGACAGGAACGCACCGGCGATATTCAGCACGGCACTGATCAGGACTGCGACCTTGGGCCGCAACGCCTTGGTGGCGATGGACGTTGCCATCGCGTTCGCCGTGTCGTGAAAGCCATTCGTGAAGTCGAAGGCTAACGCCGCAACGATGACTGCCACCACAATGAACGAGATGTGGTCCATACCCCTGAGTTAAACAGGCGGGTTCAGTGCGAGCGACCTGGCAAATGTTGCCGCGTGGGCGGTCAGGACGACGGGCGGGAACGCTCCGATGACCGGAGAACGGTGATGCTCGGCGTACCAGAGTGGCAGGTAACCGAGGTCCTCAAGGCGTCGGGCGAACTCGGTGGTGTCTCGTAACGGGTCTGCGGCTCGGGCGCCCGTTTGGACCATGGCCACTTCGAGCGCGCTGAGCGGAACGGTGATCATTCGGGCAGTACAGGAATCGTCGGTCAGCGCCAACCCCCTTTGCCTACAAGGCGGATCGGCCGCTACGCCGGCCACGAGCGCCCAGTGTCTCGTTGGCTGACGCGCAGGGCACGAATCGAGCCGCTGCCCTGCCGGGCTGGTTCGCAAGCGATTGATCGTTCACGGGCAACAGCGTCCACCGGACGAACCTGTCGGGGCCACCGACTATCAGCCGCCGAATATCACCGCACGGCCCTTGGCGTGGCACGCTCCGTGGCCAACACTGAGCCGATGACGCAGCGTGTAGAGCTCGCGACCGTGATGGACCGGTTGGCCGTGGATGGACTCGTCACCGACTACGCGGTGGCGGTGGACGACGGCGACTGGGAGGCGTACCGGGGGCTGTTCGCGCCGGACGGGCGCGCGGACTACCGTTCGGCCGGCGGCATCGAGGGGAACGCCGACCAGGTGGCGGGATGGCTCGCCCAGAGCATGGAGCTGTTCCCGATGCGCCAGCATTTGATCGTCAACCGGCGCATCCGGTTCGGGATCCTCGAGCAGGACACCGGCGACACGGCCCGGGTCCAGGCGGATTACATCAATCCGATGAGGTTCGCGGGACACGACGGAGGATCCACCGCGCCGGACTTCGTGTGCGGCGGCCGTTACGCCTTCGGGCTGCTGCGTACGGACGACGGCTGGCGGCTGCGCCACGTGATCGTCCAGGAAAAGTGGCGCCGCGCCCCGCGGACGCTTCAGGAACCGGCGGCCACCTGAGTGGGCCCGCTGCCCCATGGCACCGCCACCGTAGCGGGCTCCCCACCGACGGCACCCGCCACCAGAGCGGGCTCCTGCCACGAGACCGGCCACCAGGGCGGGCCCGCCACGACACCCGCAACCAGAGCGGCCCCCTACCGACCACACCCACCACCAGGGCCGCCCCCGCCGAGGCCCCCTGTCGGAGATCGTCACCGACGCGCACACTGGAGGCACGCACCTGGGGAGGGAGGCGCTGCATGAAGAGGCCCGACCAATGGCTCGCCTCTCCTTGGCGACGCGGGATCATCGCCGCGCTGGCGGGCGCGTTGCCCGTGTTCGCCTTTCCCGCCCCGTCCTGGTGGTGGTTCGCGTACATCGCGCTCGTGCCCTGGATCCTGCTGGCCCGCTCGGCCCCGACCGGCAGGCGGGCCGCCTTCGACGGCTGGCTCGGCGGGCTGGGCTTCATGCTCGCCGTGCACCACTGGCTGCTGCCGAGCCTGCATGTGTTCACGGTGCTCATAGCGGCACTGCTCGGTGTGCTGTGGGCCCCTTGGGGCTGGCTCGTCCGGCGGTTCCTCGCCGGGGTGCCCTCGGCGGGACGGGTCGGCGCCGCGCTCGTCGTACTGCCGTCGGGGTGGCTGGTGGTCGAACTGGCCCGGTCCTGGCAGGGCTTGGGCGGCCCCTGGGGCCTGCTCGGGTCGAGCCAGTGGCAAGTGGAGCCCGCGCTGCGGCTGGCCTCCGTCGGCGGGGTGTGGCTGCTCAGCTTCCTGGTGGTGGCGGTCAACGTCGCCGTCGCCGTACTGGTCGCGGTGCGTGAATCCCGTATGCCCGCCGTGGCAGGACTGCTCGCGACGGCTGCCGCGACCTCGGCGGCGTGGGTGTGGTCGCCGCGACCCGACGTGGACGGGCGGGTACGGATCGCCGTCGTGCAGCCCGGGATCGTCGACGGCATGGGCAGCCCCGCCAAGCGGTTCGCGCGCGAGGAGGCGCTCACCCGGACGCTCGCGGGGCAGCACGTCGACCTGGTCGTCTGGGGCGAGAGCAGCGTCGGCTTCGATCTGGCCCACCGCCCCGACCTGGCGAGCCGGATCGCCGCGCTCTCCCGCCTGACCGGTGCCGACATCCTGGTGAACGTCGACGCGCGCCGCTCCGACCGGCCCGGCATCTACAAGAGTTCGGTCCTGGTGGGACCGCAGGGCCCGACCGGCGACCGGTACGACAAGATGCGCCTCGTGCCCTTCGGCGAGTACATACCCGCGCGTTCCCTGCTCGGCTGGGCGACCTCGGTGGGCAAGGCGGCGGGTGAGGACCGCAGACGCGGCACCGAACAGGTGGTGATGAACGTCGGGCACGGGCTGCGCATCGGCCCCATGGTCTGCTTCGAGACGGCCTTCCCCGACATGAGCCGCCATCTCGCCCAGGACGGCGCCGGGGTGCTCCTCGCGCAGTCGTCGACATCGACCTTCCAGAAGAGCTGGGCACCCGAGCAGCACGCCTCGCTCGCCGCGCTGCGGGCCGCCGAGACCGGCCGCCCGATGGTGCACGCGACGCTGACCGGCGTCTCCGCCGTCTACGGCCCGAGCGGTGAGCGCATCGGCTCCTGGCTCGGCACGGACGCGAGCACGACGATGGTGTACGAGGTGCCGCTGGCCCGGGGTGTCACACCGTACGTCCGGTTCGGCGACTGGCCGGTGCACGCGGCCCTGCTGGTGCTGGCGGCGCTGTGCGCGACGGAGAGCGCCCGCGCGATCAGAGCGCGGCGGCACGCTCCTCAACCGCACGTACCACCCGCTCGCACAGTTCATGGGTCGCCAGCGCGTCACGGGCGCTGAGCACCTTGCCCGCGCGCACCGCGTCGAGGAAGGCGATCGCCACCTGCTCGATACCGCGCTGCCTGGCCACCGGCACCCAGTCCCCGCGCCGCCGGACAGTCGGCTGCCCCTTGTGGTCGATCACCTCGGCGAGGTTGACCACCTGACGCTTGGTGTCCTGGCCCGAGACCTCGAGGATCTCTTCGTTCGAGCCGCTGAGCCGGTTCATCACGCCGAGCGCCGTGAAGCCGTCCCCGGCCAGTTGCAGCACGACGTGGTGTATCAGCCCGTTCTCGACGCGGGCCCGCACGGTCACGTCGTCGACCGGCCCCGGCACCAGGAACCGCAGAGTGTCCACCACATGGATGAAGTCGTCGAGGACCATCGTGCGCGGCGCCTCGGGCAGTCCTATGCGGTTCTTCTGCATCAGGATCAGCTCACGCGGGTGATCGGCGCACTGCGCGTAGGCGGGCGCGTAACGCCTGTTGAAGCCGACGGCGAGACCGACGTTCCGCTCCTCCGCGAGCCGCACGAGCCGCTCGGAGTCGGCGAGTTCGTACGCGAGCGGCTTGTCGACGTACGTCGGTACCCCCGCCTCCAGCAGGCGCGTGACGATCTCGGGATGCGCGACGGTGGCGGCGTGCACGAACGCCGCGTCGAGATCCTGCGCCAGGAGCTCCGCCAGGTCGGTGTGTCGCTGCGCCTCGGGAAGGTGGAGGCTGTCGGCGACCTGGCCGAGCGTCGCGGGCGTCCGCGTCTGCAGATGCAGCTCGACCCCCGGCTGGACGCCGAGCACCGGCAGATAGGCCTTCTGCGCGATGTCGCCGAGTCCGATGCAGCCGACTTTCACAACAGCCCGCCTCTCGATGATGCGCCGGTTACCGAGGCCGACCTGCTCTTCTGCCGGGAGTCCGGGGATTGTCCCCCGGGAAGGCACAGCACAGGGGTCTCCTCAAAGGGTGCGTTGCGGGTTCCTGACCTCGGGGGAAGCATACGGCTGCCCGGGCGGCCGCCAGTCGGCGATGCCGTCGAAGCTCCGCAGGAACAGCGCGGGCCCGGCCTTGGACAGCGCGGCGATCGCGGCATTGCGTACGGCGATGCCGGCGCGGTTGCTCATCAGGCTGAGCCGCGCCACCTGGACGGCCTTCCGCGCGATGGCGGTCGTACGGGGCTTGCGGTCCGCCGTGTAAGCGGCCAGGTCGGTCCCCTCCGGGCGCGCGTGGTGGGCGAGCACGATCGCGTCCTCGATGGCCTGGTTGCCGCCCTGCCCGAGGGTCGGCGGCATGGCGTGCGCGGCGTCGCCGAGCAGGGCGACCCGTCCACCGTAGAAAAGCGGGCAGCGGCTCGGCGATGTGATGGACGTCGTGGCGCGGTACGTCCGAGGGGCCGACCGCGTCGATCAGGGCCGGGATCGGATCGTGCCAGTCGCCGAACCGGCGCAGGAACTCCTGCTTCTCGTCGTCGTCCGCTCGCTCCCCGGCGGGGGCCACGGCGGCGGCGTACGCGTAGACCCTGCCGTCCTGGAGCGGCTGCGTCCCCCAGATCCGGCCCCTGCCCCAGGTCTCGTGCGCGGCGAAGCGCAGCTCCGGCGCCGGGACGACGAAGCGCCACGTGGTGAAGCCCGAGTGGACGGGACCGGGGTGACGCGGGAAGAGCGTCTCCCGTACGGCGGAGTGGATGCCGTCGGCGCCGACGACCAGCTCGGCCTCCAGATGGCCGTCCGGGGTGCGGACCAGGGCGGGGCGCGTGCCGTTGCCGGGGTCGACCAGGGTCGCGGGGGCCGTCGTGCGCACGGTGCCCTCGGGGAGCCGCGCGGACAGCCGGTCGATGAGGGCCGCCCGGTGCAGGACCACGAGCGGGCCGCCGAAGCGGTCGGCGAGGGCGGCGGCACTGGTGCGGGACACCCAGCGGCCGTCCGGGGTGCGCATCCCGCCGTCGCCCTGCCAGGCGGCGAGTTGCCGGATCTCGTCACCCACGCCGATCACGTCGAGCGCGCGCAGGGCATTGGGGGCGAGGGAGATTCCGGCGCCGACCGGGGCGAGCGAAGGGGAGCGTTCCAGGACGGTGACCCGCCAGCCGCGGCGGAGCAGCGCCACGGCCGCGGTGAGACCTCCGATGCCGCCTCCCACGACGACGGCACGGGGTGCCGGGGCGTGCGGCTTCGACTGCGCCTCTGCCTGTTGTGCCATGACTCCTCCTCGCCCCCCAGGGGGCACCGTGCGTATGCGATGACCGGACCCGCTCCGGCTGCCGCACATGTCCGGACCACCTCGGTCACTACAGCTGTAGTAGCCCGCCATCTCGACCGTACTACAGATGTAGTGCTCCGGGTAGGTTGACCTCATGTCCGTACGCAGCACCGGTGCGTCCCGCGCCGAACTCATCGCCGACACCGCCCTCGCCCTGCTCGCAGAGCGCGGTATGCGCGGTCTCACCCACCGCGCGGTCGACGAGGCGGCGGGGCTGCCCCAGGGCTCGACCTCGAACCAGGCGCGCACCCGGCTCGCCCTGCTGGAGGCCGCCGTACGGAGGCTCGCGGAGCGCGAGGCGCAGGTGCTGACGCCCGACGAGATGCCGGATCCGCGAGGCGGGTTCGACGCGCTCGCCGACGGTCTCGCGCTCGCCCTGCACCGCTATCTGACGCGCCATCGTGAACTGCTCGTCGCCCGCTACGAGCTGGCCCTGGAGGCCACCCGGCGGCCCGAGTTGCGGGAGTTCTTCGACGCGGCGGGGCAGCGCTTCCGGGATCCACTGAACGCGCTGGTCACGGCGGCGGGGTCACGCGATCCCGCTCGCCATGTGCTGTCGCTGGTCGCGTGGTGCGACGGGCTGATGTTCTCGTGCGTGGCCGGTTCGTTCCACGACTCCGTGCCGAACGTCGACGAACTGCGGGAGAGCTTCCGAGAGCTGTTGAGGGGGATGCTGACGCCATGACGACGGAGCGGACCGAACCCGCCACGAACGCCGATGAGCACATGGCAGAGGTGGAGCGGGGCTGGTTCCGCACGGTCCTCGCGACCGACGACGCGGGGCCGATCTACGCCGCCGAAGCGGACCCGGACGGGGACTTCCATGTCACCGAGGCGGACACCTGGGACGAGGCGTATGCCACCTGGCAGACGGAGATCGGGATCGCCCGGCGCAACACGGCGCGCTTCGCCCTGGACGACGTCTGCGCGAAGGCACCCACCTTCACCAGCGAACCCATCAGCCTGCGCCGGCTCCACCACCCACATGATCAAGGAGTACGCGCGCCACATCGGCCACGCGGATCTGATCCGGGGGCGGATCGACGGCGCCACCGGCGAGTGAGAACACCGGGCACAGTGCCGACGGGAGGGCGAGGCACGCACCACAGCGCCGGCGAGAGGGCGAGGCACGCACCACAGCGCCGGCGGAGGTCGAGGCACCCGGCGGCGGGTCACCCTGCTGACGGCGACACCCACCGGAGGAGCGGAAAGATCACTCGTGTGGAGCAACCTTCGCTTGTCCGCTCCCCAAGGAAGGCCCGACCCAGCAGAGTTGAGCGGGTGCATCGAACGACGACGACCGCAACGCTCCTGGTCACCGTGGCTGTCACGGCCCTCTCCGGCTGTGTGACCGTCCAGCGATCGCCTGCCTCCGGCACGCCGCCCGCGCCGTCCCGGCATGACGCACCGGGTCCGGACGGCGAGGCCGAGCCGCAGATCGTGCAGGCCCCGGCGCGGGAGGCCCTGGAGCTCATCGGGCCGTCCCGGAAGCCGTCACCGAGTGCGACGACACCGCGCCGTGCGGCTCCCCCGCCGCCCACTGCGGCACCGGCGATCCCTCCGCGCCGTCCCCGTCCCGCCCCGCATCCCGAGTCACGGCGCCCCCAACCCCGCGTCGCCGTCCCGCCCGCAGCCCCCGCTGTGCCGCAGGACCCGGACGTGTGTGCCCTCGGCAGGAAGTACGGCGGCTGGCAGGCGGACAGTCCAGAGGTGACCATCTGCCAGGGGGCGTACGGACATTGACGGAGTCGGCGCCCGTCGCAAGGGGGTGCGTGGCCACGAGGGCGCTCACCACGGGTGCCGGCGTGCGGCCGGATCCGCCACGGATCCGAGGCAGCCGGCCGGCACGCACACGCTAGGGCCGCTGTCTCGGCGGTCCCAGGGTCTCGCCTCCGGGCCCGCCGAGACGGTCGGGGCCGGGGACCTCCCCCAATCCCCCGGCACCGTCGAGCCGCAGCTCGAGACGGCCGATCGCCGCCCGGACGCCGTCCCCGTAGCTGTCGTGCCCGAGGGCGCCGACCGCCCCGCGGGCCCGGCCCAGATGGCTGCGGGCGGCCTCGGAGCGGCCGAGCTTCAGATAGTCGGCGGCCAGGTTCAGATGCAGCGACGGGTAGAACGCGCGCACCGCGAGCGACTGGTGGTGCTCGGCGACCTGCCCGTCGCTGAGCTCCTCGGCCGCCGACAACGCCCGTAGGTCCCAGGCGAGTTCGTCCGAGGGATCGTCCTGTGTGTCGGCCATGTAGTGCGCCAGTGTGCAGCGGTGCAGGGGGTCGCCGTCCTCGCCGATCTCCGCCCACAGGTCCAGGAAGCGACCCCGAGCCTCCTCGCGGTCACCGCCGTGGTGCAGCATGACGACCTGCCCGATCCGGGTCATCATGGCGTCCGGCGCCGCCTGCTCCTGTTGCTCCGCCACCGCGTCCTCCAGGCTCGTCGCTGTCCTTCACGACGCTAGCCCGCGGCACTGACAATCACGCTCAGGCGCCCCCGTGCACCGCTGGGCCAGGCCGGTGACGGTCGGGCCCAGCGGCGGTGATGTCAGCCCAGGTCCGGGATCTGCCAATCGATGGGCTCGTGACCCTGCCGGGCCACCGCCTCATTGATCTGCGTGAACGGACGCGAACCGAAGAACTTCTTCGCCGACAGCGGCGAGGGGTGCGCCCCCTTCACCACCACGTGCCGCTCCTCGTCGATCAGCGGGAGCTTCTTCTGCGCGTAGTTGCCCCACAGCACGAAGACGGCCGGGTCGGGCCGGTCGGCCACGGCGCGGATCACCGCGTCCGTGAACTTCTCCCAGCCCTTGCCCTTGTGCGAGTTGGCCTCGCCGGAGCGCACGGTCAGCACCGCGTTCAGCAGCAGCACACCCTGCTCGGCCCACGGCATCAGATAGCCGTTGTCCGGGATCGAGGTGCCCAGCTCCTCCTTCATCTCCTTGTAGATGTTGCGGAGCGAGGGCGGGGTCTTCACCCCCGGGCGGACCGAGAAGCACAGGCCGTGTCCCTGGCCCTCGCCGTGGTAGGGGTCCTGACCGAGGACGAGCACCTTCACCCGCTCGTACGGCGTCGCGTCGAGCGCGGCGAAGACCTCCTCCCGCGGAGGGTAGACGGGACCCTTCGCGCGCTCCTCCTCGACGAACTCGGTGAGTTCCTTGAAGTAGGGCTGCTGCAGCTCCTCGCCCAGGACGCCGCGCCAGGACTCGGGCAGCATGGCGATATCGGTCACGTCAACTTCCTCCGATGTGCGGTCACTTCCAGACCACAGAACCTACCGTCGCCCACTGACAACCGGCTCCGGTCCCGCTCCCGCACGGCCGGTCCAGCCGTGCGCTACCAGCTGGTTTTGCGGTGCAGCTCCCACATCGCCATGATCGTCGACGGGTCCAGGGCCCGCTCGCCGCCCGAGATATCCTCGCTCGCGGCCACGTACTGCTTGCCCTGCCACAGCGGCAGCAGCCTGGCGTCGTCGACGAGGATCTGCTGGGCCTCCTCGAACTCCTTGACCACGGCGCTGCGGTCGCTCTGACGGCGCGACTCCGGCAGCAGGTTGTTCGTGATCCGCGGGGCCGGATAGGGCGTACCGAGGGCGTTCTGATCGCCCACGAAGGGTGCGATGAAGTTCTCGGCGTCCGGGAAGTCGGGGAACCAGCCGCGACCGAACACCGGGTACTCGCCCTTGCGATAGCCCGCCTCGTACGTCTTCCAGGGGCGGCTCTTCAGCGTGACGCGGAACAGGCCGGAGCCCTCGAGCTGACTCTTGAGCTCCCGGAACTCCGGGGCGGTCTCGGAACCGTAGCGGTCGGTCGTGTACCAGAGCGTGAGCGGGACGGGCTCCTTGATGCCCGCCTCCAGGAGGATCTTGCGGGCCTTGGACGAACTGGGTGCCCCGTAGTCGTCGAAAAACCCGGCGCTGTGCCCGATCAGGCCCGCGGGGACCATGGAGTACAACGGGTCGACGGTGTCCTTGTAGACCTTGTGCACGATGGCCGGCCGGTCGACGGCCTGGGCGATCGCCTTGCGGACCGCGAGCTTCCCGGCCCATGGGTCCTTCGGGTTGAACACCAGGTAGCTGATTTCGGTGCCGGCGCCTTCGAGGAGCTGGATGTCCTTCTGGGAGTCGTGCCCCTGGAGCTCGACGATGTCCGATGCTGCGAGCCCGCGGTAGGTGACGTCGATCTTCTTGTTCCTGAGCGCTTCGACCATCTGGGCCGAGTCCGGGAAGTAGCGGATGGTGACCGCGTCGTTCTTGCGCTGGGCGAAGCCGTCGTAGTGGTCGTTCCTGACCAGTTCGGCCTTCTTGCCCTCCTCGTAGGACTGGAGGGTGTACGGCCCGGATCCGAAGACCTTGCCGTCCGTGCGCAGGGCGTCGGCGGGGTATTCGTTGGGGTCGACGATCGACATGGCGGGGGTGGCCAGGACGAAGGGGAAGGTGGCGTCCGGCTTGTTGAGGTGGAAGACGACCTCGCGGTCACCCAGTGCCTGGACCCGGTCGAGGCTGCCGAGCAGGCCCGCCGGACCACCGCGGACCGCGATCTTCTTGATGCGGTCGATGGAGTGCTTGACGGCCCGGGCGTCGAGCGTGTCTCCGTCGGAGAACTTCATGTTCGGGCGGAGCACGCAGCGGTACGCACGATTGGACCGGTCCGTGAATTCGCAGTTCTTGGCCGCGTCGGGCTGGGGCGTGACCGCGCCGTTGGGGTAGCTGAGCAGCGTCTGGTAGATGTTGCGGAACAGCTCCCAGGAGCCGTCCCAGGAGGCGGCCGGGTCCAGCGTGCTCGGCGCACTGGTGGTACCCACGACGATCGGCCCCTTGTCGTCGGACGATCCCGAGGACAGTACGCCGCACCCGGCCACCAGGGTTATGGACGTAGCCGCCGCCAGTTGCCGTAGACATCGGTTCCGGTTGAACACGCGCGCGCTCCTCGATCTGCCTTACCAAGGGTCGGCAGACCATACCGCAGTGCCCTGCCGGTGGAACCACATTCCCGGCAGGGCACTTGATCAGCACGGATGTGACTACGTTGTCAGACTTCTATGAACCCGTTGCCGAAGCCTTCGTCGAAGTCGATCTCGGTCGACGCCGTCGTGGTTTTTGTCAACTCGCCACAACGCGCGGGTTACTCGACTCCGGCGTTCAGGAACTTGCCGCCGTCGACCACGAGCGTCTGGCCGGTGACCCAGTCCGCCTGCTGCGAGGTGAGGAACGCGGCGGCGCCCCCGATGTCGGAGGGCACGCCGAGCCGGCCGAGCGGGTAGCCCGCGGCCGCCTGCGCCTCGCGGCCCTCGTACAGGGCCGCGGCGAACTTGGTCTTCACCACGGCGGGCGCGATGGCGTTGACCCGCACCTTGGGCGCGAACTCGTGCGCCAGCTGCACGGTCAGGTTGATCATGGCGGCCTTGCTGATGCCGTACGCGCCGATGAACGGCGAGGGAGCGAGGCCCGCGACGGAGGCGATGTTGACGATCGCACCGCCGTTCTCGCTCTGCCAGGCCTTCCAGGTCTGCTGGGCGAAGCCGAGCGCCGAGACGACATTGGTCTCGAAGACCTTGCGCGCCACATTGAGGTCCAGCTCGGCGATCGGCCCGAACACCGGGTTCGTACCGGCGTTGTTGACCAGGAAGTCGACGCGCCCGAAGGCCTCCATGGTGCGCTCGACGGCGATGGCCTGGTGGGCCTCGTCGTGGGCCTTGCCGGCGACGCCGATGACACGGTCGGAGCCCAGCGCCTCGACGGCCTCCTTCAGCGCGTCCTCGTTGCGGCCGGTGATGCAGACCCGATCGCCGCGGGCGACCAGGGCCTCCGCGATGCCGTAGCCAATGCCGCGGCTCGCGCCCGTGATGAGCGCGACCTTGCCCGAGAGTTCGGGAAGTGTGGTCATGTCCGTGTCCTCCGGCCTTAGTTGAGCGGCCCGCCGGCCACGTACAGCACCTGGCCGGAGACGAATCCGGCAGCCTCGCCGGTGAAGAAGGCGATCGCGTTGGCGATGTCGTCGGGGTTGCCGACGCGCTGCACGGGGATCTGCGTGGCGGCGGCGGCCTGGAACTCCTCGAAGCCCATGCCGACGCGGGCCGCGGTGGCGGCGGTCATGTCGGTGACGATGAAGCCGGGCGCGACGGCGTTCGCGGTGACGCCGAACTTGCCGAGCTCGAACGCGAGCGTCTTGGTGAAGCCCTGCAGACCGGCCTTGGCGGCGGAGTAGTTCACCTGGCCGCGGTTGCCGAGCGCCGAGGACGAGGACAGGTTGACGATCCGGCCGAACTTGGCGTCCACCATGTACTTCTGGACGGCTCGCGTCATCAGGAAGGAGCCGCGCAGGTGCACGTTCATGACCGTGTCCCAGTCGGACGCGCTCATCTTGAAGAGCAGGTTGTCGCGGAGCACGCCCGCGTTGTTCACCAGGATCGTCGGCGCACCGAGCTCCTCGGCGACCCGCGCGACGGCGGCCTCGACCTGGGCCTCGTCGGAGACGTCGCAGCCGACCGCGATGGCCTTGCCACCGGCGGCGGTGATCTTCTCCACGGTGTCCTTGCACGCGGCCTCGTCGAGGTCGATCACCGCGACGGCGCGGCCCTCCGCGGCCAGTCGTACGGCGGTCGCGGCGCCGATGCCGCGCGCGGCACCGGTCACTACGGCGACGCGCTGCTCAGTGGTGGACATTGCTGGTTCTCCTCGCCCTTGGAAAAGCCTGTCGGAAAGCCTGTGGATGGCCCGTCTCGGCAACCTTGGCACCCTCGCGGACGCCTCGGCGGTCCTGAAAAGCCTGCGGCTCACGGTACGCCCCTCTGGTGAGCGACCGCTTAGTACCTTCAGCAGACGTGACGCTAGAAGCCCTGGCACCCGGTGTCAACGGCACACCGCGTGCGTGTGATCCATTACCTGACCAGCAGGTCGAGCAACCGCTCGGCCTCGGTCACCGGATCGGCGGTGAGTCCGGTGTGCACGGGCCCCGGCTGGACGACCGTCGAGCGGGGCGCGATCAGCCAGCGAAAACGCCGCCCGGCGTCATCATGGGCCGCCTGACCAGCCGCTTCTCCTCCGGCGCAGACCCCTTCGACGGCACGCAGCGCGGCCAGTACGCCCGCCACGTCCGCCTCCGGGTCCAGCGCCCGCAGCTTGGTTTCGTCCAGATGTGTCCGCGCCGCGACAAAGGACTTGGCGCGGCAGTACACCAGTACGCCCGCGTTGAAACACTCGCCGCGCTCGACGCGCGGCACCACGCGCAGCAGCGCGTACTCGAAGACGTCCCGCTCGCTCATTTGTCCCCCTCGATGCCCTTGATGCGTTCGTGGATGACGGTGGCGCGCGCCAGGAGCGGTTGCGCATAGGCGCGGCGCAGCGCGTCGGTCGAGTCGAAGCCGGGCTCATCGGCCAGCCACTCCTCGGGAATCTCGGCGGTCACCTCGGCGAGCAGTTCTTCGGTGACCAGCGGCGCCAGCTCGGCGGCGGCCGCGGCGATGTCCGGCCCGAAGGGCGCGAGCGCGTGGTCGGAGGCGTCGTACGGCTTGGCGGCGGAGGCCCCCGCGCCGGGCCAGTGGTGGTGCCAGATCATCGTGGCGCCGTGGTCGATGAGCCACAGGTCGCCGCTTCGGACCAGCAGGTTGGGGTTGCGCCAGGAGCGGTCGACGTTGTTGACGAGCGCGTCGAACCAGACGATCCGGCCGGCCTCCTCGGGGCTCACGTCGAAAGCGAGTGAGTCGAAGCCGATCGCGCGGGAGAGGAAGTCCATCCCGAGGTTCAGCCCGCCGCTCGACTTCAGCAGCTCCTGGACCTCCTGGTCCGGCTCGCCGAGTCCCATGACCGGGTCCAGGTCGATCGTCACCAGACCGGGTACGCGCAGGCCCAGCCGGCGGGCGAGTTCACCGCAGACGACCTCCGCCACGAGCGTCTTGCGCCCCTGTCCGGCGCCGGTGAACTTCATGACGTACATTCCGAGATCGTCGGCCTCGACGAGTCCCGGCAGCGAGCCGCCCTCACGCAGGGGCGTGATGTAGCGGGTCGCGATGACTTCCTTGAGCATCGCCCCAGGCTACTGGGGTGACCACGGCCGACGGACGCGCCCCGTGTGCGCCCGCCGCGCCCGGATCCCGATGGGGCCGTACATGCTGTCGAACTGCTGTCGATTTGGCCAAGAAGTCGCCAACCCCCTGAACAGGGCGCAGGGGCAGGCCGTACTCCTGTACGGATCATCCTCACGTTCGTTGAAGGGAAAGTCAGCATGACCAGCGAATCGCTTCAGCCCGTCTCGGCTCCGGCCCGCCGTACCGTCGTGGCGGCGGTCGGCGCGGCGGGGCTCGCCGTCGCGCTGACCGCGTGCGGGTCGGACGACAAGAAGTCGTCCGGTTCCACCGAGGTGAGCGGGGGCGGCTCCGGAGGCGGCGACAACGGCGCGGCCGGGAACGCCGGCGCCACTGTCCTCGCCAAGACCAGCGACATCCCGGAGGGCGGCGGCAAGGTCTTCGCCGACCAGGGTGTGGTGGTCACCCAGCCGACCGCGGGGACGTTCAAGGCCTTCTCGTCCAAGTGCACCCACCAGGGCTGCGCGGTGAAGGGCATCTCGAACGGCGTGATCAGCTGCCCCTGCCACGGCAGCCAGTTCTCCGCCGCCGACGGCAGCGTGAAGAAGGGACCCGCGACCAGCGCGCTGGCCGCCGCCAAGATCACCGTCGACGGCGACTCGATCACGCTGGCGTGATCCCCGGGGACTTCAGCGGTCAAGCTCGCGTGATCATCCCTGTGGACCTCAGCGGTCAGGCTCGCGTGCCCCCTGGGGACTTCAGCGGCGCGGTCGCTTGAAGCACGCCAGCACGTCGTCGGTCGCTGTGATGGTGGCGACCAGGGCGAGCGTGTTGCGGATCATCGCGGGGGTGTAGTCGGAGGGCACCCCCGCGATGGCGTCCGCGGGCACCACGGCGGTGTAGCCACGGTTGACGGCGTCGAACACGGCATTGGGGATGGCTACGTTGGCCGAGACACCGGTCACCACGAGGGTGCGGCAGCCCAGGTTGCGCAGCAGCGGATCGACGTCGGTGCCCGCGATCGGCGAGAGGCCGTGCAGTCGGCGTACGACGAAGTCCTCCTCGGCGACCTCGATGGGCGGCACGATCCGCACGGCCGTGGTCCCCGTCAACTGCTGCACGGGCAGCCGCTCGGCCGCGCGGAACAGCCGGGCGTTGCGGTTGGCGCCCCGGCCGTCCGGGCGCCGCTCGGCGATCGCGTGGACGACCTGCACCCCGCCCTCGTGCGCGGCGGCCACCAGTCGGGCGACGTTGGTGAGCGCCCCCGACGACCGTGCCTCCTTGGCGAGTTCGGGCAGCGCGCTGTCCTGGCCCACGACACCCTGCTGGCACTCGACGGTGAGCAGCACCGTGGCGGCGGGGTCGAGGAGTTCACTGAGCTGTTCGTACGACGGCATGGCTCCCCTTGTCGTCGGAGGTCGGAGCGGGCGAGCGTAACGACCATTGCGTGGGGACGGAAGACGGCCCATGCTTTTCTGACGCGATGTCAGAGGATCTCTGTCGGCCCGGACGAGGGCCGACGCGAAGAAGAGGGGACCGCATGGCCGTCACTCAGCGCAGAGGCCGGAAGATCATGATGACTCCCGGCGAACTGGACGAGTTCCTCACCACCCAGCGCACCTGCCGCGTCGCGACCGTGTCGAAGGACGGCGCCCCGCATGTGAGCGCCCTCTGGTTCGCCTGGGACGGGACCTCGTTGTGGCTGTACTCCGTGGTGCGCAGCAAGCGCTGGGCGGAGCTGCGCCGCGACCCACGCGTCGCCGTGGTGATCGACTCGGGCGAGGAGTACGGGGAGCTGTGCGGCGTCGAGCTGTCCGGCACGGTGGAGTTCGTGGGGGAGGTCCCGCGCACCGGGGAGCTGTGCGCCGAACTCGACGTCCCGGAGACCCTGTTCGCGCGCAAGAATTTCGGCCTGCAGGAGATGCCGCACGACGGCCGCCACGCCTGGGCACGACTGACACCCGAGGCGATCGCTTCGTGGGACTTCCGGAAACTGCCTCCCCTGTAGCGCACTTGACTCCGCGATTCAGCTGACGCTGCAACTCGGCTGACTCCGCAGCTCACTTGACGCCCTCACCGGCCCTGCGCAAGGCGTCCACCGCCGCCCTGATCGACGGTCGGCGGTCGGCGTCGGCCCGCCACACGACGTACACATGGCGCCGTACGCGCTGCCGCACCGGCACCGTGACCACTCCCTCGGGCATCGGATGGCGCCCGAGCAGCGGAGCCACGCACACCCCGAGCCCCGCGGCGACCAGGCCGAGTTGGGTGTGCGTCTCCGCCGCGCGATGCCCGATGTGCGGTTCGACGCCCTTGGAGCGCAGCGTGAACATCAGCCATTCGTGGCAGAACTCGCCCTCGCCCCAGGTGATCCACTCGTCGTCGGCGAAATCACCGAGGTCCACCTCCTCTCGGTCCGCGAGCCGGTGCCCGACCGGCATCGCCACATCGGCCGGGTCGTCGAGGATCGACGCCTTCACCAGGCCGTCGGGCAGCGGCATCGGCTTGTTGTACCAGTCGAGCACGACCGCCAGGTCGAGGTCGCCGCGCACCACCCCGGCGACGCCGGCTTCCGGCTCCAGCTCGCAGGAGCGCACCCGCAGCCCGGGATGATCGGCACGCAGAGCGGCGAGCGCGGCGGGAAACAGCCCGCGCGCGGCGGTCGGGAACGCCGACAGCCGCAACTCACCCACCACCCGACCGCGCTGGGCCTCCAGGTCGGACTGGGCGAGCTCGACCTGCGACAGGATCCGCGCGGCATGGTCGGCGAGCAGCCGCCCGGCGTCGGTGAGGCGCACGCCCCTGCCGTTCTTGGCGAGCAGCTGCTGCCCGACCTCGCGCTCCAGCTTGGACATCTGCTGGGATACGGCCGACGTCGTCACGTGCAGCCCCTCGGCCGCGCCGCTCACCGAGCCGTGCCGGGCCAGGGCGTCGAGTGTGCGCAGGCGCTCCAGATTCAACATGTAAGCAATGCTACGAGATACCGCTCGAAAAATCTCGCTTGTGCTACGAGATCACATGCTTCATCGTTACGACCATGAGCACCGTCACGAGCCGTCCCACCCCCGCCGCCGCGACCCCGACTCCACACCGCCGTACCGCTCTCGACTGGCGGATCCGCTTCGGCGCGCTCTCCCTGATCTGGGGCTTCAGCTTTCTCCTCATCAAGGTCGGTACGGAGGGCTACGCACCCTTCCAAGTCACCTTCGGGAGGCTGCTGTTCGGGACCGCGGTGCTCGCGGCGGCGATGGTGGTGAAGCGGGAGCGGCTGCCACGCGGTGCGCGCACCTGGGGGCATCTCGCGGTCGCGGCCTTCCTGCTGAACGCGCTGCCGTTCTCGCTCTTCGCCTACTCCGAGCTGACGATCCCGTCGACGCTCGCGGGGATCTGCAACGCGACTTCGCCGCTGTGGGGCATGGCCCTGTCCCTGGTCGCTCTCTCGGAGGACCGGCCGACCCGCCTCAGGGTGGCCGGCCTCGGCATCGGCTTCCTCGGCGTGCTGACGGTCCTCGGCGTCTGGCAGGGCTTCCACGGCCTGGACGCCACGGGCACGGCGATGGCCCTGCTGGCGTCGCTGAGCTACCCGATCGGCTGGATCTACGTCCGCCGCACCCTGGCCGGCACCGGTCACTCGCACCTGTCGATGACCGGCGCCCAGCTGCTGCTGGCCACCGCACAACTGGCGGTCGTGACCCCGCTGTTCACCACGATGCCGAGCCATTTCCCGGTGGTGCCGCTGCTCGCGATCGCCGCCCTGGGGGCCCTCGGCACGGGCCTGGCCATGCTCGTCCAGTACGGCATCGTCGCCGAGGTCGGCCCGACGACGGCCCAGATGGTCACGTACTTCATCCCGGTGATAGCCACCGCCGCGGGCGTCGCGATCCTCGGCGAGTCGCTCACCTGGTCGACTCCGGTCGGCGCGGTGATCGTCCTCGCGGGCGCGGCGCTCACCCAGGCGAAGACGCGCCGCTGACTCACACGTAACGACGTGCGGGCGCCGGGCCGACGGCGGAGGCGACGGCGTCCGCCAGCGGCTCGATGTCGCCCGGCGCGAGGGTCGAGACAGTGATCCGGACGGCCGGCGGAGCACCCATCCGGAAGCGCGCCCCGGGCGCCACCGCCCAGCCGGAGTGCAGCAGCCGTGCGACCGCCCCCGTCTCGTCCGGGACGGGGATCCACACGTTCATCCCGCTGCGCCCGTACGCCTCGATGCCGCGCTCCTTCAGGGCGTCGATCAGCGCTTCGCGGCGTCGCCCGTACGCGGCCGCCACCGCTTCGGCGTCCACGGCACCCGACGTCCACAGGTGGACGACGGCCCGCTGGAGCAGATGGCTCACCCAGCCGGGCCCGAGCCGCTGCCGGCCGTGCACATGGTCGACGGTGACGGGGTCCCCGGTGAGCACGGCGAGCCGCAGGTCGGGGCCGTACGCCTTGGCGACGGAGCGCACGAGGGCCCAGCTGTGCGTGACCCCGGCCAGGGGGTGCAGAGGCAGGTCGACGATCCGATGCCCGTGGTCGTCCTCGATGAGCAGGGTCTCCGGGTACGCCTTGAGCACGGACCGCAGGGCACGCGCGCGTGTGGCGCTCACCGCGGCACCGGTCGGGTTCTGCGCCCGGTCGGTGACGATCAGCGCCCGTGCTCCGGCCTCCAGCGCACGGCGTACGTCGTCGGGGAGCGGGCCCTCGTCGTCGACGCCGACACCGACCGTGCGCAGCCCGAGCGCCGGGGCGAGGTCGAGCAGGCTGCCCCAGCCGGGGTCCTCGACGGCGACGGCGTCCCCGGGTTTGAGATGGACCACAAGGACGCGCTCAATGGCGTCGAGCGATCCGGAGGTGACGACGACGGGTCCGTCGGGCACACCGTCCGCATCGAGGTCGGCGCGCGCGAGCCGCTCCAACTCCGGTTCGACGGCGGCCTCCCCGTACATGACGGGCTCGCGGTCCGACCACTGTGCCGCCGCCGCGAATGCCTCGGCGAGACCGGGCAGCAGCGCGCGATCAGGATTGCCGTCGGCCACGTCCCGCGCCCCCTCCGGCACCTCGACCCGGATGTACTCGCGCCCCGTGGTGGCGGGCTTGGAGCGCACCCGGCTGCCCCGTCGACCCGCGGTCTCGATCACCCCACGCTCACGCAGCGTGCGATAGGCAGCGGCGACCGTATTCGGATTCACGCCGAGCCGCTCGGCCAACTCCCGCATCGGCGGCAGCAGTTGACCCGGCTCCAGGTCTCCCGACCCCACCGCGCGCTCGACGCTCGCGGCAATCTCGGCTGCGCGACGCCCTTCGATCCGGTATTCTCCTAGCACAAAGCAGATTATGCACTAGTGCAATGGAGAAAGCAATGCCGGAGACGAGCACCCTGCCTGGGACGACGCAGCCCGCTGCCTATGCCCCGACGGACCGCACCGTCCCCACCCGCTCCAAAGACCGTGCCGCGTACGACCGCGAGATGGTGCACGCGATACTCGACGAGGGATACGTCTGCCACCTCGGCTTCGTCCGCGACGGCGCGCCGGTCGTGCTGCCCACGCTGTACGGACGCGTCGGCGAGCGCCTCTACGTGCACGGCTCGACGGGTTCGCGCCCGCTGCGGATGACCGGCCAGGCCGATCCCGGGCTGCCGGTCTGCCTGACCGTGACCCATGTCGACGGCCTGGTCCTGGCCCGTTCGGCCTTCCACCACTCGATCAACTACCGCTCCGTGGTGGTGCACGGCGTCGCCCACCAGGTGACGGACCCGGACGAGAAGCGCGAGGCGCTGGACGCGCTGGTCGACCAAGTCGTCCCCGGCCGCGCGCACGACTCGCGCCCCGCCAACGCCAAAGAACTCGCCGCCACCGCCGTGATCCGCCTCGACCTGAACGAGGTCTCCGCGAAGCTGCGCACCGGCGGTCCGAACGACGAGCCCGAGGACCTCTCGCTCCCCCACTGGACCGGAGTCCTCCCGCTGGCCAAGGGGTACGGCGCCCCGATCCCGGCGGACGACCTGGCCCCCGGCATCGAGCTGCCCGACTATCTGTCGACTCCGTGATGCCGGAGGGGCTGAATGATTTCAGCCCTCCGGCATTTGAGGACGAGCAATCAGCGCGATACGGGGGTCTGGGGCGGAGCCCCAGGGACGATGGGGGTCCTCCCTGCTCGAGCGAAGCCGAGAGCTTGGGGAGGGCAGGGGCGGAGCGGGCGAAATCCGCCAACCCGGATGAGCTCAGGGGTGCAGGCCACGGTGAGCCCGCACCCGGCTCCTCAGACGAGCGCCGTTTCCTTCTCGGGTGCTGTGCGCCCGCTGCCCCCCGCGTCCCGCGTCTCCGCCAGCGCGAGCCCCGTGACCGAACCCAGCATCAGCAAGGTGCCCGCGAGCGTGGCCACGGTCAGGCGTTCACCCAGCAGCCCAACGGCCAGTACGGCCGCGCTCACCGGCTCCAGGAGCATGATCACGGAGACGGTCGCGGAACGGACGACGGCCGCGCCCGCGAAGAACAGGGCATAGGCCAGAGCGGTGGGGATGGCGGCGATGTACACCAACAGGGCCAGGACGTGCACCGGTTGGGTGGCGTGCGGGACCAGCCCCTCGGCCACGCCGAGCGGAAGCAGGCAGACGGTGGTGACGGCGAACGCCCACACCGTCGTGCCGGACCCGTCGGCCCGGCCGTCGCGCCCCCACCACCGGGTGAGCAGCGTCATCGTGCAGTACCCGGCCGCGGACACGACGGCGAGCAGGACACCCCAGGGGCGCACGGTCGCACCCCCGCTGCCCAGCACCAGTACCCCGAGCCCGGCGAGCGCCCCGGCGACGGCAGCACTCCCGCCGCGCCCGAGTCGCTCCCCCATGGTCAGCCGCGCGCCGAGCGCGATGAGCACGGGCCCGGCGCCCAGAGTGACGACGGTCGCCACCGCGAGGCCGGTCGCCTCGACGGCCGCGAAGTAGGCGGTCTGGAAGACGGTGAGCCCGAAACCCGTGCCGCCGATCCGCAGGGCCTTGCGACCGAGCGGCTCACGGACGGCGGGCGCGACCCGTCCCCGGCGCCGCAGCCGCATGGCGAGCAGCAGCGCGAGTCCGCCCGCGCAGCGCCAGAAGGAGAGGGCGATGGGCCCCATGTCGCTGGCCCGGTAGACCAGTGACGCGGCAGCGCCCGCGGTGCCCCAGGCGGCACCGGCGACGATCAGATAGAGGAGGCCTCGCCCGGTGGGCAGGCAGGATGCAGTGTTCGACACGTGTTCTCTCCGCAGATACGCAGAAGCTCAGGAAGGGACCACGTCGCAGCCCATGCCGACGGGCAGGGGGCGTACGGAAAGGTCCTCGGACTTCTTCTGCGGGCAGCACCGTCCCGCCCGGCTCAGGGCTGGGCGTGGATTCCGGAGGGCCCGCCTCAGGCGGCCGGAGGCGGAAGAACGAGCGTCGAAGGCACGATCAGCACCCTACGCTGCGGTTCCGTGGGCCGACAACTCCCGTTCGAGGTCGCTCCCGCCACTCGCGACGGGGCCGTCCGACGGCTTCGCGGGCGCCGACGACTGGGCGATGAACGCGCCGAGCAGCACCACCGAGCCCCCGATGATCTGCGGTGCCGAGAGATGCTCGCCGAGGAGCACCCAGGCGAGGACGGTCGCGATCACCGCTTCGAGGCAGGCCACGACGCCCGCGACCTGCGGAGAGAGCCTGCGCACCGAGAGCACTCCGGTGCCGTACGCGACGACGGTCGCGATCAGCACGATCCAGCCGAGGAGCAGCGCGGCGAGCACAGACGTCCCGTTCATGTCCGCGCTGCCCCCGAGCACGGACCAGTCCATGGTCCAGGGCCGCGCGATGACCGTCAGCACGAGGGCGCCGACGAGCAGCCCGTACGCGATCACGCCGAGCGGGTCCGGCGCCGCCTCGCCCGCGTCGCTGCCCTGGTCGGACAGGACGAAGTAGCCGACCTGACAGCAGGCGGCGCCCAGCGCGAGGACCAGTCCCACGGCGTCGAAGCTCAGCCCGGACCACACCTCGACCACACACGCGAGTCCCCCGACCGCGAGGACGACCCCGAGGGCCGCTGCGCGCGTCACGGGCCGGCGCTGCACGAAGCGCACCCAGCCGAGCACGAGCGCGGGTGCGAGGTACTCGACGAGCAGCGCGACGCCGACGGGGATACGGGAGATCGCGGCGAAGTAGCAGGCCTGGACGCCGGCCACACCGAGCAGCCCGAACCCGGCGAGTAGCGCGGGACGCTGTCGCAGCAGTGCCCGGTGGCGTACCGCCAGCGGCAGCATCACCAGCGCGGCACCCGTTACACGCAGCCACACCACGTGGAGCGGGTCGAGACCCGCCTCGATCAGCGGCTTGGCCGCGACACCCGATCCGCCGAAGGCGATCGCCGACGCGAGCGCGAGGCCCAGGCCGACGCCCCTTCCACGGTTGCCCTGACTGCCCTGAGACGTATGCACCGGCACATGATGACAGGCGATGACATGAGCGTCATCCCCAATGACACCTGTCTCAACGGCTGGACGTGGCCGCGACGACTCGACTTCGAGGTCTGCCGCCTTCGTCCGACCTCAGCGGGCGGCTCCCCCCGGTCTGACCGGGCAACTCTCCCTGGCCTCAGCGGGGGGATCCCCGGCTGAGCGGGCGACTCTCCCTGGCCTCAGCGGGCGGCTCCCCCGGTCTGACCGGGCAACTCTCCCTGGCCTCAGCGGGGGTCCCCCGGCTGAGCGGGCGACTCTCCCTGGTCTCAGCGGGCGGCTCTGCCCAGGCTCAGCGGGCAACTCTCCCCGGCCTGAGCCGGCGGCTCTCCGCCGGGCTCAGCCCCCGGCTCCCCCCGAACTCAGCCCCTGCCGGCCCTCCACTCAGCAGCCGCCGTCGCCTGGCGCGGCGTACTCCTCGAACCCGGTCTCAATGCGCTCCAAAAGCACCCGGGCGTCGACTCCCGCGCGTCCGAGAACCTCGACCGCCCGCGACTGGGGATCGGTGACGACCGCCGCGAGCAGATCGAGACCGCGGGCCCGCTCGTCGCCCCGCAGTACCGCGCGCTCGTACGCGTCCTCCATGGCACCGGCCGCCATCGGGGACCAGCCCGCCTCGGCGACCACGGGCACGGCACCGGAGTCCTCGACCGTGCTCTGCCAGCGCAGCCCGTAGCCGATGCTGCGCTGCACGAGGTAGCCGAGCAGCCGGGCGACCTGCGGCCCGCCGTCGAAGACGGCGCGCACCTGGGGGTCGGACTCCAGCAGCGAGTGCAGCAGATGGGCCGTGTCGATCTGCCGGTCCCCGTCCCGCAGCGCCCTCCTGCGCGCGCCGGAGACCACCGAAGCCAGCTCGGCACTGAGCCCGGCTTCGACTTCCGTTCGGTTCGGGCCGCTCTCGGCGGCGGACTGCTGGGGAATACGGGATGGCACAACCCCTACCCCATCAGTCTTTGCGAGCCAGGTCATCCCCGGCTGGCAGCATTTTGACGTCCGACACAGGGTGGGCATCCGTGGGCAAGTTCTCCTCCTTGCGGATGACTTCGCGCCGATTCCCCTCTGGGGCGCGCGCCGCCTTGCTTCGCGCCCCGCACGCAACCACGTCGCTCCGGCGCTCGCCCCTCGCGGCATGGAGAGCAGGTGCCGGCTGGTGACCCTGCCTGCGATCGACGGCCGGCAGTACGTGTACCGGGTGTACGCCCCCGAGAACGCGCTGCTCGCCCACCTGTTCTGGGAGGCGTTGCACTGCCACGAGGAGGGTCCCCACCCGCGGGCATGGGACCTGTTCGACGCGGCGGTGACACGACGGGTGGGCTGCCCCCTGTGAGCACGACCCCGCCGCACCATCCCGCAGCCGCCTCCTCGCACCGCCCCCCGCCTCCTACACAATTTCTGACAGTTCATCAGTATTGAATGTTCCGGGCCCTGCGGCTACGTTCCGCGACACCGTAGCCCGACACGAAGAGGTGGTCGCATGGCCGAAGTCAGCGCGGAAGCTCGCATAGAGGCGCCTGCCGAGAAGGTCTGGGCGCAACTCACGGACTTCTCCTCGTACGGCGAGTGGAACTCGACCCACACCAGCTTCCCGAAGGGCGGCCCCGCGTCACTGGAGGTCGGCGGCACCTTCGAGGAGAACATGAAGCTGATGGGCTTCCCGGCCGAGGTCAACTGGACCATCGAGGAGCTGGAAACCGCCCGCACCCTGGCCATCCGAGGCAAGGGCCCGATGGCGGTGAACGTCGCCACGCGGTACACCCTGACCCCCGACGGCGACGCCACGTCCGTGCGGATCGACGGGGAGTTCACCGGCGCCGCCGTCTCGCTGATGGCGGGCAAGCTCAAGGACTCGGCGACGGCCGCCCTCAACGAGTCGCTGCGCAAGCTGGCCGGACTGGTCACCTGAGCCTCGCACACCGCCGCCCGCCCCGGAGCGGCACCCCGCGGTGCCGTACGCGGAAAGGCGCCCCGCGGAAACGCTTCCGCGGGGCGCCGTCAGGTACCACAGCACGCCGTCAGTCCTCGTCGGCGAGGATCAGGTACAGCTTCTTGCGGGCTTCGTTGATGACCGCCACCGCCTTGTCGCGCTGGTCCTTGCTGCCGGTCTTCCAGACCTGACCGAAGGCCTCCATGAGGCCGAAGCCGGCCTGCCGGATCTCGTGCAGCGTCTCCCAGTCGACCCCGCGCCCGGCCTCTTCCCACGGCGCGTCGGGACCCTCGTCGGCCGCACTGCGGCCCGACTCGGTGAGCGAGAACAGCTTCTTGCCGCCCTCGGCCTCGCTGGTGATCAGGCCCTCGTCCTCCAGCAGCTGAAGGGTCGGGTAGACCGAACCCGGGCTGGGCTTCCATGCCCCGCCGCTGCGCTCGGCGATCTCCTGGATCATCTCGTAACCATGCATGGGCCGGTCCTTGAGCAGGGCCAGGATCGACGCGCGCACGTCGCCGCGCCGCGCCCGCCCCCGGGGTCCGCCCCGGCCGCCGCGCCCGCCCCAGGGGCCCGGGCCGAAGCCGGGACCGCCACCGAAGCCGGGACCGCCGGGGCCACCCGGCCCGAAGGGCCCGAAGGCCCCACGCCGTCCCTCGAAGCCGCCCCGACCTCGATGGCCGGGCCCGCCGTGGTGTCCATGTCCGTGTTCGTATCCGAAGTCTTGTCCACGGGAACGCATCGCAATCACTCCATTCCATCGTTGATCGGTCGCGATGCGTCAACGATATATCGGAAGCGCGGCCATGGCAACCCCCGAAGGCTGGGCAGGGCCGAGAGTCCGGATCAGACCCGGGACCATGGGAGATGACGGCGCATGGTCGCTGGAGGCCGCCTGGGACTGGATGACGGCGGGCGCGCAAGGCGTGGATGCCGCGATTCGGGAGCGGGACTCCTGCGTGTCACCGGTGGAGAGGGAGCTCGTGCGGGCCGCGCGCGAGCGAGCTCGGCCGGTGGCACCCGTTCACCGATGAAGCCCGGTCACTTGTCACAACCAGCTGAGGTTCGCCGGTCACCGCCGACGCCGACGCCGCGGTCGATCCTCTCGTGCGGCTGCTGCTGCCAGGAGACAGCCGGCCCGGTTGGGGCGACGACCAGTCCAGCTCCCGGGAATTGGCCTTGGCCGGTGGCTTTGCGGCGCGGCTAGCGTCGCGTCATGCGGATTCGAATCGTCGACGCCTTCACCGACCGCCCCTTCTCCGGCAACCCTGCCGGTGTCATGCTCCTCGACACGTTCCCGGAGGACGCCTGGCTCCAGAACGTGGCCCTTGAGGTCAACCACGCCGAAACGGCGTTCGCCCGCCGACTTCCGGAGGGCGGCGATGCCGACTGGGCGCTGCGCTGGTTCACGCCCGTTACCGAGGTCGCGATGTGCGGGCACGCGACGCTGGCCACCGCGCACGTGCTGCACACCACGGGCGCCCACGAGGGACCTGTACGTTTCGCCACGCTCAGCGGCGTCCTCATCGCCACACCCCACCAGGACGGTTCCCTCACGCTGGACTTCCCGACCGCGCCGCTCACCCCGGTCGAGGTCCCGGACGGCGTCGCCGAGGCGCTGGGCGCCGAGCCACTGACCGCCTTCGACACCGGCCCGAACATCAGCGACCTGGTGATCGAAGTCGCCGACGAGAAGACAGTCCTGGGCCTCGCGCCGGACCACAAGGCGCTCGCGCAGTACTCCGAGCGCGGCATCATCACGACCGCTCGCGCCGAAGACCCTTCCCGGGGCTACGACTTCGTCTCCCGCTGCTTCTTCCCCAATGTCGGCATCGACGAGGACCCGGTCACCGGCAGCGCCCACACGGCCCTCGCCCCCTACTGGTCCGAGCGCCTCGGCCGCCCCGATCTCACGGGCCTGCAGGCCTCCCCGCGCTCCGGCCTGGTCCGCACGCAACTGCGCGGCGACCGCACCCTGCTCACCGGCCGGGCGGTCACGGTCATCGAGGGCGACCTGCTCGCATAGCGTCCGCCGCGCCGGCAGCGATGAGCTGCGCGGCACACAAAGGGGGCGTACGAGAGTGTCGTACGCCCCTGAGTCCTGCTCACACCGCTCGAGCCCCTCACGCCGTCGGCAGCCATCCCACCTTCCCCGCCAGCAGCGCGTAGCCCACGAACGCTCCGATGTCGAGCAGCGAGTGCGCGACCACGAGCGGGCCCACCCGTCCCCAACGCCGGTACAGGAAGACGAAGACCACACCCATCGCCATGTTGCCGATGAAGCCGCCGATGCCCTGGTAGAGGTGGTACGAGCCGCGCAGCACCGAGCTCGCCACCAGGGCGGTGCCCGGCGTCCAGCCCAACTGGCCGAGCCGGCGCAGCAGATACCCGACGACGATGACCTCCTCCAGCACGGCGTTCTGTACGGCCGACAGGATCAGCACCGGGTACTTCCACCACACGTCGGGCAGCGCCTCCGGCACCACGGTGAGGTTGAAGCCGAGCCCGCGGGCCGCCAGATAGAAGGCGATGCCCGTGCTGCCGATCACCGCCGCGATGACCGCCCCGCGCCCGAGGTCCGGCCACGGCCGCGCGCGGTCGAAACCGATCACGCGCAGCCCCTGCCCCTCCCGCAGCAGGAAGTGCGCGACCAGCGCGACCGGCACCAGAGCCGACGCGATTCCGAACAACTGCCAGGCCAGATCAAGCCAGGGCCGACCCGGCGCGGCCGAGGCGTTCAGGGTGGCCGCCTGGTCCTTGAGACCCCCCGGTTTGGTGACCGATCCGACAAAGCTGATCAGCGCGGACACCCCGCTCGCACCGAGCGAGAGCCCCAGGACGAGCAGCGTCTCGTCCCGGAAAATCCGTCGTGTCAGCCGCTCCGTCGGAAAAGAATCGGCCACCGACCCCGCCTCCACCTGCACTCCCGCCTCCAGTTGAGTAATCCCGCCTCATCCCCATCTTCGCCCCGCTAGGGTCTCGAAAGAAGTTACGAAGATCGTGCGCGACAGGCCGTTGGGGGGACGGGCGCCGTACGGGGCGTACCTCCCCCTTGCCTGCCTTACGGCTGTCTCACGGCTCAAGGCTCAACAGGGAGGGGCACTACCGTCATGGGACGTCACAGCTTGCCCGACGAGCATCGGGCGGGCGCCGCCGACCCCCGACCCCGCGCGCGCCGCCGCAACGTGGCCATCGCGACGGTGCTCGTACTCACGGTCGCAGCGGGCACGGCGGCCGCCGTCCACGGTGGCCTGCCCTCCTTCGGCGGCTCCTGCCAGGACGACGCCGTGCACCTCGAGGTCGCCGCGTCGCCGGACGTGGCGCCCGCCCTCAGGGCCACCGCCGATCTCGCCCGCAAGAACAACATCACCTCCGACGGCCGTTGCCTCGACGTCAGCGTGACCGCGCGCGAGTCGTACAAGTTCACCGACACGCTCCGGTCGGGCAAGACGTCCGACGTTCAGGTGTGGGTGCCGGACTCCGACGTGTGGGTGCAGCGCGCCGGCGCGGACAGCACGGCGACCGAGGTGACCAACGCGGGCAACGTCGCCTACTCACCGGTCGGCGTCGCCATGGTCCCGTCGGCCGCGAAGTCCCTGGGCTGGCCCGAGAAGACGTACACCTGGACCGAGTTGGCCGGCGCGACGATGACGAGCGACCGACTGAAACTCGGCGCGGCCGACCCGACGCGCAGTGCGACCGGCCTGCTCGCGCTGACGCAGCTCAGCACCGCCGCGGCGCGGACCAAGGGCGGCGACACCCAGGCGGCCGCCATGGCGAAAGCCCTCTCGCAGCGCACCTCCGACAGCGACAGCCAGGTCCTGGACACACTCCCCCGCGACTCCTCCGGCACCGAGCAGGGCAATCCGAAGCGCAACCAGGCGCTGATCCTCTCCGAGCAGGCGGCGTTCGCGCACAATGCCTCGGCCGACGGCGGCGACGGACTCGACCTCTTCTACCCCAAGGACGGATCGCCCCAGCTCGACTACCCGTTCACGCTGGTCGACGAGCCACGGCTGAGCACCGACCAGAGTCGCGCCGCCCTGCGCTTCATGACGCTGCTGGGCGAGTCGGGGCCCCAGAAGATCCTCCAGAAGCACGGCTTCCGCACGGACGCCACAACCGCCTCGGACGCGCTGGTCACCGAGGCCGGCGGGCGCTCCCCGCAGCCGTACGCCCAGGCCTCGGCCGAACCCGCGTCGGCGAAGGCCCTCCAGGAGACCCTCGGCATGTGGACGATCACGGTGCAGAGCGCCCGGATCACCACGGTCGTCGACGCCTCCGCGTCCATGTCCGAGCCGGTGCCGGGCACCGACCAGTCCCGTATGGACGTCACCAAGGCATCCCTGCTCCAAGCCCTGGCCACCTTCACGCCCGAGGACGAGATCGGGCTGTGGAAGTTCTCCACGAAGCTCGACGGCGACAAGGACTACCGCGTGCTCGTGCCGACGGAACGCCTCGGCGACCGCAAGGGCACCGGCACCCAGCGGGACACACTGTCGGCGGCCTTCAGCTCCCTGGAGCCCGTCCCGGGCGGGGCGACGGGTCTGTACGACACCACGCTGGCCGCATACCAGGCGGCCATCTCCTCCTATGTGAAGGGGAAGTTCAACGCCCTGGTCGTCCTCACCGACGGTGTCAACCAGGACCCGGGCAGCATCTCGCGCTCCAGCCTCGTCGCCCAGCTCCAGAAGCTCACCGACCCGCAGCGCCCGGTACCGCTGATCGCGATCGCGGTGGGCCCGGACACCGACAAGGAGGAGGTCGACCAGATCGCCAAGGCGACCGGCGGCTCGGGCCACCAGGTCAACGACCCGTCACAGATCCACTCGGTGATCCTCAAGGCGATCGTGGAGGCGGGCAGTCAGAGCTGACGCCCCAGGGAGGCGGACAACCAGGGCCGACGCCCGTACGAACGCCCCTCACCCGAGCGGAACCGGCTCCGGCAGCCCCACCGGCCAGGTGTGCACCGGCTCCCCGAGGTGCATCAGCTCGCCGTACCGCCGGGTCGTCGCGGCCAGCGCGGCATCCCTCCCGAGCCCCTTCTCCACGGCCCGGTGGAAGGTGGCCGCCTGCCAACTCGCGCCATTGACCCGCAACCGGCACCGGTCCTCGACAACGCCCAGGAAGAGGTCCCGGTCGGCGGGCTCGACACCCCACGCGTCCAGCCCGGCGGCGGCGAGCGGCAGCAGCTCGTCGCGGACCAGGTTCACGGCGTCCACCCGCACGGTCCCGCCGTACCGGCCGCGCCGCGGCCACTCCAGACGCGCCTCGATGCCATGGCGGCAGGCGGCGTCGAAGTTGGCGGCGGCGGACTCGAACGACAACCGCGTCCACACGGGCCGCGCCTCCTCCGCCAGCGCGCGGACGAGCCCGTAGTAGAAGGCCGCGTTGGCGATGACGTCGGTGACGGTGGGGCCCGCGGGCAGCACCCGGTTCTCGACGCGCAGATGCGGGACACCGTCGGCGATGCCGTACACCGGCCGGTTCCACCGGTACACCGTGCCGTTGTGCAGCACGAGTTCGGCGAGCTTGGGGATGCCTCCCGCGTCGAGGACGCCGATTGGGTCCTCGTCGTCGCAGATGGGCAGCAAGGGCGGGAAGAAGCGCAGGTTCTCCTCGAAGAGGTCGTACGCCGACGAGATCCACCGCTCGCCGAACCAGGTGCGCGGCCTGACCCCCTGCGCCTGCAGCTCGGGCGGCCGGGTGTCGGTGGACTGCTGGAACAGCGGGGGCCGCGACTCGCGCCACAGCTCACGCCCGAACAGGAACGGCGAGTTGGCGCCCACCGCGATCTGTGCGGCGGCCACCGCCTGCGCCGCGTTCCACACGTCCGCGAAGCGGCCCGGGGTGACCTGCAGATGCAACTGCACGGAGGTGCAGGCGGCTTCGGGCGCGATGGACCTCGACGTACAGACAAGGCGCTCCACACCGTCGATGTCGAGGGCGAAGTCCTCGCCGCGGGCGGCCACGATCTGGTCGTTGAGCAGGGTGTAGCGGTCGACGTCCGACAAGTTCGAGGAGACCAGGTCGTTCTGGCCAAGGGTCGGCAGAATGCCGATCATCACGATTCCGGCGTCGACTTCGCTCGCTTTCCGATGGGCGTACCCGAGTGAGGTGCGCAGCTCCTCGGCGAGCCGGTCGAATACCCGGCCGCCCAATCGATGGGGGGCTATGTTGACTTCCAGGTTGAACATGGCGAGTTCTGTTTGGAAATCGCGGCTCGCAATCCTTTCGAGTACCTGCGCGTTCATCATTCTGGGCATGCCGTCGGGCCCTGCGAGATTCAGCTCGATCTCCAGCCCCATGAGATTCTGCGGACGATCGAACCGCTTCTCCTCCAGCAGCCGCTCCAGCCCCGTCAGACACTGCCGGAGCTTGCCGCGGTAGCGCTGCCGATCGGACAGGTCGAACGGCCCTGCCACGACCTTCTCCCCCATCGAAGTGTCCCTCCTCGGATGGGCAGGCCGATGCTCCGGCCCCTGGCGTCCCGGGTCACGGGGGATGATGCCCAGGCAACGCGATCGATAACGCCCTGGACACACGCTCCGCCCGCTACTCTGTACCCGGGTACCCGCGGCACATTCACGGGGCATGATGCAATGTGCAAGTTTCAGCCCGACATGATCTCGTGAAAAACGCCGACGAGAATCGGCCGACCGCTTCGGCGAAGCATTCCGAGGTCATCGCGGCACGCCGCCGCGGAATCGGGATGAACCTCGCGTTTCGCCGACCGAATAGTGCCTTGTTCTTCATATTCGGGACGGGTAGACGAAACACCGTCTGAAGACGTGTCGTATAAACTCCGCAAACGAGGCAGAGAGTTGGCGCTCGCGGTCCTAGGTCGTGTCGTCAAGATGACGTACGGCAGCGACATCCTGTCGGCAGATCCAGACCTCTCGCCCTTCTGACCCCGAGAGCTGACAGCGCCGTCCGCCCCCGCCCTCGCGCCACTGTGCCTGTCGAATGAGAGGCGACCCACCATGCCGCTGCACGTACCCCCGGCTCCCGCGCCCGCCCTGCGCACGGTCCTCACGGCACTCGGTTCCCCCACCGCTGTCCGCGAGGCGCGCACTCCGTCCCTGCGCCTGGCCCAGGGACCCGTCACGCCCGAACTCCCGCTGCCGGTGCATGTCCTGGACCGGATCACGCCCGCGGGCGCCTCCGCCACCCGGCTCGCCGGGTGGCGTTTCCTGATCCGCTGCGGGGACCGCTCGGTGGCCGCAGCCGACACCATGCTGACCCCTGACGGCTGGGCCTTCTCGCGCTTCTTCGAGGGCCCGTACATCACCGCCACCGAACGCGCCCTGCGCCAGGCCGAGACCATGCAGCAGCCGTACCAGGCACGCCTGTTGTCCGTGCCCGAGCTCTACATGCTCACGCTCTGGCTGCACGGCGACTGCGCCGCGGACGGCGCCACCGGCCACCCGGCCGCCACCGACCTCCTGGTCCCGCTTGCGCCCGCCCCGCCCGGCATCGCCGCGCACCGCCCGCACCGCGTCGCCGAACTGCTGCCGGTCCTCACCCACCGGGTCACGCGTGCCCCGCTGCTGGGCTCCCCCGCGGAGGTCCCGGCATAAGTCCCGCACAGGCGAAACATCCGTGCCCCGCCGCCGTTCATTCGGCCGCGGGGCACTGTGCTCATTAGGGCCGCACCCCGCTCGTACGAGGGAAAACGTGCTGCTCACCCCGACCGGACTAGCCCCATTCGGCCACCTCGAACCACCCGAAGGGACAGTGCAATTGGAATGAACCGACCGCGCGGGTGATGCGTCATCAACCTGTGAGAAGCGGTGCCGCTAAATCCCTGCGGATTGACGCCCGTAGGGCAACACTGGGTTCCAGACCACACACCAACGGGGGGCGGCCATGAACACATCGAGCCGCGGGACAGACACCACAGCCATCACTCACATCTCAACCCAGCGAAAGATCCCATCCATGTGCCAGCACCAGCCACCGTGTCCGTCAGCCGAATCAGCCGACCGGGAGTCCGCCCGTCTCATGGCGCACCACCCGGAGCAGGGATGGAGCCTGCTGTGCAACGGCGTTCTGCTCTTCGAGGACACCGGTGAGCTCCTGCCGGACGGCCAGATCATCGCCCCGCACCGCCCCATGGGCAGCGAGCACGTGATGACGGCCGCCTGAGCCGCACAACCGGGTGGCCTCGCCAGCGAGCCACCCAGACATAAGAGGGGCCGGCCCGGAGACATACTCTCCGAACCGGCCCCGACGCATGTCCGAGGGTGACTACTCCCCGTAGGCGTCCAAGTCCTCAGCGCTGATCAACCCTCGTAGGCGTCCAGCGGCGGGCAGGAGCAGACCAGGTTCCGGTCGCCGTACGCCTGGTCGATGCGGCGCACCGGCGGCCAGTACTTGTCCGCGGCCGAGACACCGGCCGGGAAGACGGCCTCCTCACGCGTGTACGCGTGCTCCCAGTCCCCGCCGAGCGCGGCGGCCGTGTGCGGTGCGCCCCGCAGCGGGTTGTCATCCGCCGCCCACTCGCCCGAGCCGACCTTCTCGATCTCCGCGCGGATCGCGATCATCGCGTCACAGAACCGGTCGAGCTCGCCCAGGTCCTCGGACTCGGTCGGCTCGATCATCAGCGTGCCGGCCACCGGAAACGACATCGTCGGCGCGTGGAAGCCGTAGTCGATCAGGCGCTTGGCGATGTCGTCGACGCTGACGCCGGTCGCCTTGGTCAGCGGGCGCAGGTCGATGATGCACTCGTGCGCGACGAGCCCGCCCGGACCGGTGTACAGCACCGGGTAGTGCGGCTCCAGGCGCTTGGCGATGTAGTTGGCGGACAGCACCGCCACCTGCGTGGCCCGCTTGAGGCCCTCGCCGCCCATGAGCCGGACGTACGCCCACGAGATCGGCAGGATGCCCGCGGAGCCCCAGGGAGCGGCCGAGATCGGGCCGACGCCGGTCTCGGGACCGGCCGCGGGCTGCAGCGGGTGGTTCGGCAGGTACGGCGCCAGGTGCGCGCGCACACCGACCGGGCCGACGCCCGGACCGCCGCCGCCGTGCGGGATGCAGAACGTCTTGTGCAGGTTGAGGTGCGAGACGTCACCGCCGAAGTGGCCCGGCTTGGCGAGGCCCACCAGCGCGTTGAGGTTGGCGCCGTCGACGTAGACCTGACCGCCCGCCTCGTGCACCTGCGCGCAGATGTCGGCGACATGCTCCTCGAACACACCGTGCGTCGAGGGGTACGTGATCATCAGCACGGCCAGCTCGTCGCGGTACTGCTCGATCTTGGCGCGCAGGTCCTCGACGTCGATCTCGCCGTCGTCCGAGGTCTTCACGACCACGACTTTCATGCCGGCCATCACGGCGCTCGCGGCGTTCGTGCCGTGCGCGGAGGACGGGATGAGGCAGACGGTGCGCTGCTCGTCGCCGTTGGCGCGGTGGTAGCCACGCACGGCCAGCAGACCGGCCAGCTCGCCCTGCGAACCGGCGTTCGGCTGGAGCGAGACCTTGTCGTAGCCGGTGACCTCGGCGAGCCGCTCCTCCAGCTCATCGATGAGCGTGAGGTAGCCCTGCGCCTGCTCGGCGGGCGCGAAGGGGTGCATCTGACCGAACTCGGGCCAGGTGACCGGCTCCATCTCCGTGGTCGCGTTGAGCTTCATCGTGCAGGAGCCCAGCGGGATCATGCCGCGGTCGAGCGCGTAGTCGCGGTCGGAGAGCTTGCGCAGGTAGCGCAGCATCGCGGTCTCGGAGCGGTGCTGGTGGAAGACCGGGTGCGCGAGGTAGCCGTCGGTGCGCAGCAGCGCGGCCGGCAGCGTGTCCTGCGCCGTCGCGTCCAGCGCCTCGACGTCACCCTCGACGCCGAACGCGGTCCATACGGCGGCCAGTTGCTTGCGCGTGGTGGTCTCGTCGCAGGCGATCGACACCTGGTCGGCGTCCACGAGGTGGAGGTTGACACCGCCCTCGCGCGCAGCGGCGACGGCTTCAGCGGCCTTGCCCGGCACCCGCACGGTGAGCGTGTCGAAGTACGCGCCGTGCACGACCTCGACCCCGCCCGCCGTCAGACCCGCGGCGAGGATCGTGGCGTACCGGTGCGTACGCCGCGCGATGGTCCTCAGGCCCTCGGGACCGTGGTAGACGGCGTACATGCCGGCCATCACGGCGAGCAGCACCTGAGCCGTACAGATGTTGCTGGTCGCCTTCTCACGGCGGATGTGCTGCTCACGCGTCTGCAGGGCGAGGCGGTACGCCTTGTGCCCGTCCGCGTCGACGGACACACCGACGAGTCGGCCCGGAAGACTGCGCGCGAAGGTCTCGCGCACCGCCATGTATCCGGCGTGCGGCCCGCCGAAGCCCATCGGCACACCGAAGCGCTGCGTCGTACCGACCGCGATGTCGGCGCCGAGCTCGCCGGGCGAGGTGAGCAGGGTCAGGGCGAGCAGGTCGGCGGCGACGGTGACGACCGCCCCCAGCCCGTGCGCCTGCTCGACGATCGGCTTGAGGTCACGTACGGCACCGGAGGCGCCCGGGTACTGGATCAGTACGCCGTTGATCTCGCGCTCGGCGATCCCGGCGGGGATGCCCTCGCTGAGGTCCGCGACGACGACCTCGACGCCGGTCGGCTCGGCGCGGGTCTCGATGACGGCGATGGTCTGCGGCAGCGCGTCCGCGTCGACCAGGAACAGACCCTTCTTGTTCTTGCCCATGCGCCGGGACAGCGCCATCGCCTCGGCGGCGGCGGTGCCCTCGTCGAGCAGCGAGGCACCGGAGGTCGGCAGCCCGGTCAGCTCGGCCACCACGGTCTGGAAGTTCAGCAGCGCCTCGAGACGGCCCTGCGAGATCTCCGGCTGGTACGGCGTATACGCGGTGTACCAGGCCGGGTTCTCCATGACGTTGCGCAGGATCACCGGCGGCGTGAACGTGCCGTAGTAACCGAGGCCGACCATCGAGTCGAGCACCTGGTTGCGGTCCGCGAGGGAGCGCAGCTCGGCCAGCACCTCCGCCTCGGTGCGCGCGCCCGGCAGGTCCAGGGCATCGGCGTTCTTGATGACGTCCGGGACCGCGGCGGCCGTCAGCTCGTCGAGCGAGCCGTACCCGACCTGCGCGAGCATCTTGGCCCGTGCCTCGGAGTCGGGCCCGATGTGGCGCTGCTCGAAGGGGATTCCCTGTTCGAGCTCGGTGAGCGGAATGCGATGGGCGGTCATGGCGGAGGCCTCCTGGTCTGACGCGACCTTCGAGGGGCACCCCGGCACGGGCACCCCGACGGCCTCCCCCTCTGTCATCTCAACCTGAGAGCTTCACCGGACCGTCCGCTGACGACCCGGTTTTCACCGTCGGTGAGAGCGGAGGCCATCGACACCCGCCCTGCTTTCCAGAGTGACCTCGTCCGTGCGGTACGTGAGCCTGAGAGATTCCGGGGAGGATTTGCTCCTTCGGCGCCTCCGATGAAGTCTGGAGGACTCTCCCGCACGGGGTCAGCAGCCGCCTGCCAGCCTACCAGCGAGGACAAGACCCGAGCCTTCGAGTGGCCGCCTTCCTGAATGTGCTCTTTTGTAGTGCTTACGGATGAGTTGCGACCAAGAGGAGGGCCCGTGCAGACCGACATCGATCCGCGCAACCTGATCGGCCGCAAGGCGTTCGACCGCAATGGCACCAAGATCGGCACGATCGACGAGGTCTACCTCGACGACGCGACCGGGATCCCGGAGTGGGCGGCCATACGCACGGGCCTGTTCAGCAGGGACGCCTTCGTGCCACTGGAGCCCAGTGAACTCGTCGAGGGCACTCTTCGCATCCCCTTCGACCGAGCCCTGATCAAGGACGCCCCCGACTTCGGCGTCGGACGCCACCTCTCCCCCGAGCAGGAACTCCAGCTGTACCACCACTACGGTCTCGACGTGGCGCCCCCTCCGCCCCCGCCAGACCGCGACTTCGGCCGACTCGCGGGCACGGAGGACGCCTGAGGTCCGGGGTCCGCAACCTGGGGCCCCGGAACCCCCGGTCTTCGCTCCACCAGAGGCAGCGGCTCCGCCGGCTCCAGCTCCGGATCGTCGGTGCGGAACGTCCGTACGCGCCCGGGCTCGGAGTACGGCGTCTCGAACCGCACCGTGACCCGCCCGAGGCCGCTGCCTTGCACCCACCCGTGCCCGTACTCGGCATGCCGTACGTCGTGCCCCGCGGGCCACCGCCGCTCGGCGGGCGGCACATGCTCCTCGGCGAACTCCTCCGGCGCCTCCTCCGCGGAATGCTCCTGGACCGCCGGCTCCCCCGCGGCGGCCTGCGCCTGCGCCTGTGCGAACAGGTCCTCCTGCGTGTAGTCGGCCAGCCCGGTCACGCCCACACCCAGCAGTCGTACGCCACCGGTAGTGTCCACCGCCTCCAGAAGCCGCGCGGCGGCCTCCCGTACGACCGTGGGGTCGTCCGTGGGCCCCCGCAGCGTCTCGGACCGGGTCAGCGTCGAGAAGTCGTACCTGCGCACCTTCAGGACGATGGTCCGCCCCGACAGCCCGGCTCCGCGCAGTCGCCGCACACACCGGTCGGCGAGCCGCTGCACCTCCAGACCGACCCGCACGCGGTCATGGATGTCCACGTCGTACGTGTCCTCGACCGACACCGACTTGGCCTCCCGCTCGGCCACCACGGGCCGCTCGTCGTGGGCCAGCGCCATCCCGTACAGCGCATGCCCATGCGCCTTCCCCAGCAGCCGTACGAGCTCGTCCTCGCCGGCCTCGGCGATCTCGTCGACCGTGGTGATCCCGGCACGCCGCAGATGGTCCCCGGTCGCGGGCCCCACGCCCGGCAGCGTCCGCACCGACATCGGCCCCAGCAGCGCGCGCTCGGTCCCCGGCTCTATCAGCACGAGACCGTCGGGCTTGGCCTGCTCCGAGGCGATCTTCGCGAGCATCTTGGAAGCGGCGAGCCCCACCGATCCCGTGAGCCCCGTGACGGCCCGGATGTCCGCGCGCAGCTTCACCCCTGCCAGCCGCGCCGAGCCCTCGTCCCAGGCCGTTCCCCCCGCCTCCAGGTCCACGAAGGCCTCGTCCAGGCTCAGCGGCTCCACGAGCGGCGACAGGGCCCGCAGCAGCCCCATCACCTGCTCGCTGACCTCGCGGTAGAGCCCGAAGCGCGGAACCAGATACGCGGCGTTCGGCGCGAGCCGGCGCGCCTGGGCCATCGGCATCGCCGAGTGCACTCCGAAGACGCGGGCCTCGTACGAGGCGGTGGCGACGACTCCGCGCGGCCCGAGTCCGCCCACGACGACCGCTTTCGTGCGCAGGCTCGGCTTGGATGCCTGCTCCGCCGAGGCGAAGAAGGCATCCATGTCGAGATGCAGGATCGTGGGCGCGGTTCTCACATCTCCGATGCTGCCCTACGCCACTGACAATGCCCCGGTTCGGCCCGCGCCCGTGGACCTCGCCCGCCCCGGCCGACTCCTCTGCGGCCCCGCCCGGGCCTCAGACGGCCCGGTTGCGCCGTCTCGCCAGCTCGTCGGCGGGGTTGTGCCCGAGGAGCGTCTCGCCCGTGTCCACGCGCTCTCCATGCAGCTGCGAGAGCGCGCTCTCGACGTCCCGCCACACCACACCCACGGCGATCCCGAAGACCCCCTGGCCACCCTGGAGCAGGGCGTGGACGTCATCGGGGGACGTGCACTCGTAGACCGTCGCGCCGTCGCTCATCAGTGTCATCCGCTCCAGGTCCCGGAAGCCGCGCTCCCTGAGGTGCTGGACGGTGGTACGAATGTTCTGCAGCGACACCCCGGTGTCGAGGAACCGCTTGACGATCTTCAGGACGACCACGTCCCTGAAGCTGTAGAGGCGCTGCGTGCCCGACCCGTAGGCGGGCCGCACACTCGGCTCGACCAGACCGGTCCGCGCCCAATAGTCGAGCTGCCGGTAGGTGATGCCCGCGGCGGCGCACGCCGTCGGACCGCGATAGCCGATCTCCTCGGAAACCGCCCCTCCCTCGCCGGACACTGCCGTCGGCCGCCGCGGAACGTGATCGGCCGCGCTGCCGTGAAGCGGGTACGGGCCGCTCTCCCCCAGACCGCGTCCGGGGGCACCCCCAGCCGTACCGTCGCCGCTGCTTCTCACGCCGACCTCCGTCCTTGACCTGCCTTCTCGACGGTAGGCAGTCACCAGGGGTGCGTCAACGATCGCCACACTCGCCACGCCGAGTGATAATCACCCTAGGAGTGGTTTGCCGTGCCCCACCGCGGGGAAAGGCTAGCCGAATGCTCTCGGCGCGGACCGCAGTGCACCACGTGGACCGCAGGCAATTGCCGTCCGGGGTGTGCCGACGCTTCAGGTCGTCACTGGCTGTTGGTACCGAAGTCCTCGGGCGAGATCTGGTCGAGGAACTCGCGGAACTTCTCCACCTCGTCCTCCTGCTCGTCCGGGATCGCGATGCCGGCATCGTCGAGCACCCCGTCGCTGCCGTAGATCGGCGTCCCGGTGCGCAGCGCCAGCGCTATGGCGTCGGACGGCCGCGCACTCACCTCGACCCCGCTGGCGAACACCAACTCCGCGTAGAAGACGCCCTCACGCAGGTCCGTGATGCGCACTTCGGTGAGCTCCTGGCCGACGGCCTCCAGCACGTCCTTGAACAGATCGTGGGTCAGCGGTCGTGCGGGGGCCATGCCCTGCTGGGCGAAGGCGATCGCCGTCGCCTCACCCGGTCCGATCCAGATGGGGAGGTAGCGGTCGCCTCCCACTTCACGCAGAAGCACGATCGGTTGGTTGGAGGGCATTTCGACCCGGACACCTACGACATCGAGCTCGTTCACACAGTAACCCTAGGCCGTGCCCGGGACGTTTGGGTAGTCGGGCACAGAACGGGTGGACGATCCACAGCCTGGGCGGGCGCCCCGGATCAGGGCAGTCGCACGCCGAGCGCGGTCTGCACCAGCGCCGCGTGCAGTTTCACCGTGAGCCCCGCCAGCTCCTTCGTACGGGCCTCCGCGTGCGCCCTGGTCTGCGGATTGCGGTGGCGGCGCAGCGGGGCCACCACCTGGTCCACAAGGCCCGCGTCGCGATCGGCCGCGGCCTTCATCGCGCGCAGATGCCGTGGCTCGATCCCGAACCGTCCCAGCTCGACGACGAGCGCGGCGACGGTCACCGCCTCGGCGTCGTACGCGCCGTCCGGCAGCGGCGCGATCAGCCCGTACGACTCCCACTCCTCGAGCTCCTGCTCGCCGATCTCCGCGGCGGCCAGCAGTTCGGCACGGCCAACGCGGGCCGCCGTGGGCACCTCGGGCTCGCCGAAGAGGTCACCGAGCGACTCACCGTCACCGGAGTCGCGCTGACGCCCCACGGAGGGCAGCCGCACCGGCTCACCGCGCTCCAAAGCGTCCAGATGCTCGCGAATCACCTTCAGCGGCAAGTAGTGGTCCCGCTGCATCCTCAGGACGTGACCGAGGCGCTCGACGTCGTTCGCGCTGAACTTGCGATACCCCGAGGGGGTTCGCTGCGGCTCGATGAGCCCCTCCGCCTCCAAGAACCTGATCTTGGAGATGGTGACTTCGGGGAACTCGTCGCGCAGCACGTTCAGCACCGCGCCGATGCTCATCAGCCCACTGTCCGCGGCGGCGGCACCGCTGCCGGCACCGCCGCTCGGTCTTTGAAGCATGGACCTTCCTGGGGGTCCCCCCGGACGGTGCCCGGGGGAGGGTCAGATGCCCCGCTGGCTCGCGTAGAAGACCAGCCGGTACTTGCCGATCTGCACTTCGTCACCGTTCGACAGAGCGACCTGGTCGATCCGCTCGCGGTTGACGTACGTGCCGTTCAGGCTGCCGACGTCGGCCACCGTGAACGAGCCGTCCGCAGCGCGGCGGAACTCCACGTGGCGGCGCGACACCGTCACGTCGTCCAGGAAGATGTCGCTCTGCGGATGACGCCCGGCCGTGGTCAGCTCGCCGTCCAGCAGGAAGCGGCTGCCCGAGTTCGGGCCACGGCGCACCACCAGGAGCGCCGAGCCGAGCGGCAGCGCGTCGACGGCCGCCTGCGCCTCCGGGGAGAGCATCGGCGAGGGCGTCTGGCCCGTCACCTCGGCGTCATAGGCCTCAAGGCCCGAAATGGAGATCGTGGACGTCGTCTCGGACGGACGCTCAGCGCCGCCCCGAAGCGGCGCACCACAGTTGGAACAGAAGCGGCTGTTCTCCGCGTTGCGGTTACCGCACCTCGTACACACCAGGGCCGACATGGACGGATCCTCCTGCCGCGGCTGCCCACCAGGGGCATGGGACGCATACGGGTCGGAGGCAAACCCTCCACCCGTACTTGAGGTTGACGGATCCCCGAAACCTATGCGGCCGGACTGGGCAGGGTCAACAGACGGCGCGCCCTGACCACCGGAAATGTCACCGACCTGGTCCCGGAACAGCGGGCGGTCGCCGCCCTGGCCCTCTACGTCTCCATGCCGCGGTGCGCGGTGGCGGGCAGTCGCATTGTCACCGCTGCCCTCTCGCGCGCTCTTGCCGAACAACTTCGCAAACAACTTCACGGGCGATTCCCCTTGACCGAAACAGACCCGCCCGTGGGGCAGGACGAACCCTGATTGAACACACCGGTCGACCCGGACATCCTCACAACGTCCGTAACCACCAGACAGTTTCCACCACGCACCACCCATTCGGTGCGCCGACCCCCCGCAACCTCATGCCCTCGCAGGGCGCCCCCCATGCGGCCCCGGCTCACTGGGAGGACGACCGAGCGTAGTCAGGCCGCTTCGCCGGTCGCAAGGCGTCTACAACGATCTTCGTCGAGCGGTCCACCGTGACGGTGGCCTGCTCCTTCTCCATTGTCTGCACCACGCCTCCGGGGATGTTGAGCGCCGGTTCCAGATCCTGCGGCTTGCCGATGACCTTGAAACGATAGGGCTGGGTGATCTTGTTCCCGTCGACCTTCACTCCGCTTCCGGAGTCCGTCAGATAGGTGCCGGCGACGACACGTACGCCGTTCACCTGGATCGCCTCCGCGCCGGCCGCGCGCAGCTCCTGGATCGCGTCGAGCAGCATGTCCGCCTTGACCGTCCCCTTCGTGTCGTCGATCGTCAGGGTGATGCCGGGTCCCTGCGCAGCCACGGTGCCCGCCAGAATGCCGAGTTGCTTCTCCTTCTCGACCGTCTGCTTGCGAGCCTCCTCGGCCTGGTCCGAGCTGTTCTCCAGCTCGGTGCGCTGATCTTCGAGACCCTGCTTCTCGTCCTCAAGACGCTGAGTTCGGTTGTCGAGTTCATCGAGGATGCGTACGAGATCTTCCTGACGTGCACCGCGCAGGGCGCTGCCGCTGTCACTGTTGGAGGCGACCTGGACGGCCAGGCCGAAGCCGAGGCCGAACAGCAGCACGGCGACGATGAGTTGCGCACGCGTCACACGCGGCGGCCACAGACCCTTGACCAGTCGCTGCCGGCCGGTCAGCGACGGTTCGGCATCCCCTTCACGATTGCCCTGCTGGGAACTCTCGGGAGCCGCTGCGGGCACCTCGTCGGGCAGCTCCTTGCGCAGCCGGTTCTCTGGGGTCTCGGCGGGCCGGGGGGTCTGTGAGGGCTGGGGGGTCTGCGAGGGCTCGGGGATCTCTTCCTCGTTGCTCATCGGCCTCACGCCCGGAAGACGTGCCGACGGATTGCCGCGGCGTTGGAGAAGATTCGGATGCCGAGTACGACCACGACGCCCGTGGAGAGCTGGGCGCCCACGCCCAACTTGTCGCCCAGGAAGACGATCAGCGCGGCCACGACCACGTTCGAGAGGAACGACACCACGAAGACCTTGTCGTCGAAGATGCCGTCGAGCATCGCGCGCAGGCCTCCGAACACGGCGTCCAGCGCCGCCACCACGGCGATCGGAAGGTAAGGCTCGACGACCGCCGGAACCTCGGGCCGGACCAACAATCCAGCCACGACTCCCACGACGAGGCCCAGTACGGCGATCACGATGTGCCCTTCTCTGTGCTCGGCTGTGCTGTACGTACGATCACACTAGGTGCGGCGGACAACCGGATGTCGTCCTCGACGGAGATGCTGGTCCGGATGCCGAAGTTCTCTTGCAGGGCATGCAGATACAGCCCGTCGGCACTGTTCTGGAACCTGGTGCTGAGCCGCTTGCCGTCCCCCACCGCGAGCACCGTGTACGGCGGCACCAGCGGCTTGTTGTCGACCAGTATCGCGTCACCCGCAGCCCGGATCGCCGACAGGGCCGTCAGCCGCTGACCGTTGATCGCGATGGCCTCGGCGCCCGACTCCCAGAGTCCATTGACAACGCGCTGCATGTCACGGTCGCGCACGCGTCCTGTGTCGGAGAACCCAGAGGTCTCCCGCGGATTTCCGTCGCCGCCCGTGCTGGCTTCCTTGGCGTCGTTCACGACGAGCTTCACGCCGGGGCCGTGCACATCAGTGGCGCCCGACAAGATGCTCACCAGGTCGGCCTGCCCGCCGCCGTTCTTCTTGAGCGCCTCGCGCTGCCGCGCGCTCACATCGGCACGCAGGGTGTCGACATTGCTCTCGAGTTTGTCGGCGGCCGTGGTCTCACGCTCGATGCGGTCGATGAGCTCCTGACGCTCCTTGGCGACGACCGGGGCCGCGATCCGCGCGTTCGCCGCCCCCACCGTCACCACGAGGGCCGCGAGCACCAGACCTGCGGCGAGACCGAGCTTCGCCCGCACCGTCTTCGGCATGCCACCGCCGCCCTCGGCCCTCTTACGGGCGGCCGCCTCGGCGTATCCGTCGTCGAGGCTGTGGTCCATGACGTTGGTGAGCAGCGACATGGAGGCGTCCGGGCGCGAGGGGCGCGGAACGCTGCTCCGAACGGGGGGCTGCTGCGGCATGCCGCACATCGTCGCACGTCGCGGGCGCTACCTCCGAATGGCCCCACCGGCGTGCCGGACAGGCCCCCTTGGGGGCACTTGTCCGGCACGCGCGCGTGCTGGGTGTTTCAGCGACCGGCGCTGTCCACCACGGCCGCCCACTCGTCGAGCAGGGCCTCGGCGGACTCGTCGTCGGGCCCTTCGGCCCACAGATGCGTGACGGCCTCGGCGGGGTCCGGGAGCACCATCACCCAGCGCCCGTCGGTCTCCACGACCCGTACGCCGTCGGTCGTGTCCACGAAGCGGTCTCCGGCCTCTTCCACGACCCTGCGCATCACAAGTCCCTTGACGGCCCAGGGAGTCGCGAGATCGCGCTTGAGGACGTGCGCCCGCGGAATCCGCGCGTCGATCTGGCTGAGCGTGAGCTGCGTCCGCGCCACCAGCCCGATGAGTCGTACGAAGGCGGCGGCGCCGTCGAACACACCGCTGAACTCGGGAATGATGAAGCCACCGCGCCCGTCGCCGCCGAAGATCGTCGACTCTTCGCGCCCGACCCGCGTCAGATCATCGGGAGACGTGGTCGTCCACTCCACCTGTGTGCCGTGGTAGGCGGCCACCTGCTCGGCGATCCGCGTCGTGGTCACCGGCAGCGCCACCCGCCCACTACGGCGCTCCGCGGCCACCAGGTCGAGCATGACCAGCAGGGCCCGGTCGTCCTCGACGATCCGCCCCTTCTCGTCGACGAGCGAGAGCCGCTCACCCACCGGGTCGAAGCGCACCCCGAACGCCGCCCGTGCGGATGCCACGATCTCACCGAGCCGCACCAGACCGGCCCGCCGGGTGTTCGCCGTCTCCGTAGGCCTCGACTCGTCGAGACCCGGGTTGATGGTCAGCGAGTCCACTCCGAGCTTGCCCAACAAGCTGGGCAGGACGAGCCCGGCGCTGCCGTTCGAAGCATCCACGACCACCTTGAGCCCGGATTCCGCGATACCGCTGGTGTCGACATTCCTCAGCAGCGACCCCGTGTACGAGTCGAAGACGCTGGACGGGAAGTGCAGATCCCCGATCTCACCGGGGAACGCACGCCGGTACTCCTGCCGCGCGAAGACACGGTCCAGCTTCCGCTGCCCAGCCTGCGACAGATCCGCGCCCGCTCCGTCGAAGAACATGATGTCGACGGAGTCCGGCACACCCGGCGTCGTCCGGATCATGATCCCGCCCGCACTGCCCCTGGCAGTCTGCTGCCGGGCCACGGGCAGCGGTACGTTCTCCAGGTCGCGTACGTCGATGGCGCTGGCCTGCAGCGCCGAGATGACCGCCCGCTTCAGCGCGCGAGCGCCTCGGGAGTGGTCGCGGGCCGTGGTGACGGTGGAGCCCTTCTTCAGGGTCGTCGCGTACGCTCCCGCGAGGCGCACGGCCAGCTCCGGGGTGATCTCCACGTTCAGGATTCCGGACACGCCACGGGCGCCGAAGAGATGCGCCTGGCCCCGCGACTCCCAGATCACCGAGGTGTTGACGAAGGCGCCGGCCTCGATGGTCTTGAACGGGTAGACGCGCACGTTGCCCTGGATGATCGATTCTTCGCCGACGAGGCATTCGTCGCCGATGACGGCACCGTCCTCGATCCGCGCGGCCCGCATGATGTCGGTGTTCTTCCCGATGACGCAGCCGCGCAGATTGCTGTGCTGACCGATGTACACGTTGTCGTGCACGACGGCCCTGTGCAGGAATGCGCCGCTCTTGACCACGACATTGGAGCCGACGACGGTGTGCTCGCGAATTTCGGCGTTGGCCTCGACCTTGGCGTAGTCCCCGATGTAGAGCGGTCCGCGCAATATGGCGTCGGGGTGCACTTCGGCCCCCTCGGCGACCCATACGCCCGGGGAGATCTCGAAGCCGTCGATCTCGACGTCGACCTTGCCCTCCAGGACATCGGCCTGCGCCTTCACATAGCTCTCGTGCGTACCGACGTCTTCCCAGTAGCCCTCGGCGATATAGCCATAGATGGGCTTGCCTTCCTTCATCAGCTGGGGGAAGACATCACCGGACCAGTCGACGGAGACATCGGCCTCGACATAGTCGAAGACCTCGGGCTCCATGACATAGATGCCCGTGTTCACCGTGTCCGAGAAGACCTGCCCCCAGGTCGGCTTCTCCAGGAAGCGCTCGACCTTGCCCTCTTCGTCCACGATGGTGATGCCGAATTCGAGGGGGTTCGGTACGCGCGTCAGACAGACGGTGACGAGCCCACCCTTTTCCTTATGGAAATTGATGAGGTCGGTGAGATCGAAGTCGGTCAGAGCATCACCGGAGATGACGAGGAAGGTGTCGTCCTTCAACGCCTCCTCGGCGTTCTTGACACTCCCAGCGGTACCGAGTGGCTTCTCCTCATTGGCATAAGTGAGCTCCATGCCGAGCTCTTCACCATCACCGAAGTAGTTCTTGACCAGTGATGCCAAGAACTGGACAGTAACGACGGTCTCGTTGAGCCCATGCCTTTTGAGCAGCCTGAGCACGTGCTCCATGATCGGGCGGTTCACCACCGGCAGGAGCGGCTTGGGCATGCTTGAGGTCATGGGACGAAGGCGTGTGCCTTCGCCTCCGGCCATCACGACGGCCTTCATGTCGGAAGCGTCCTCCTTGAAGAGACGACGGTCTAGCCGACTTCACCCGTCCAGATTGTCCCGCACTTTTCGTCCGCGGGCCAACGAGCCACTACAGCCCGCTATCGGCGAGCTCAATCGGCCATGGTGTCCGCCCTGACAAGACGGCGGACCTGAACCACGTAGAGGATCCCTGCCCACCAGTACAGCGTTGTACCCCATCCGGCGAACGCCCATCCGAAAATAGCAGCGAGCGACGCGATCCATCCACTTCCGTCACTGAGCAGTAGCAACGGGAAGGCGTACATCAGGTTGAACGTGGCAGCCTTGCCAAGGAAGTTGACCTGAGGCGGCGGATAGCCGTGGCGCCTGAGGATGCCCACCATCACCAGCAGAACCAGCTCGCGCGCCAAAAGTGCAGCCGTCAACCAGAGCGGAAGAATCTCGCGCCACGTCAGCCCCACGAGAGTCGACAGAATGTAGAGCCGGTCGGCCGCGGGGTCGAGCAGCCGGCCGAGGCTGCTGATCTGGTTCCAGCGGCGGGCGAGCTTCCCGTCCAGATAGTCGCTGATACCGCTCAGCATGAGCACGAGCAGCGCCCAACCGTCGCTCTTGGGACCGCCGAACTCCGGCCTGAGGATGAGCCACAGGAAGATGGGTACGCCGACGAGGCGCGCCATGCTGAGGATGTTCGGGATGGTGAGGACCCGGTCCGTCTGGACACGGGTCTCCTGGACCTCCACCCGGGGGCCTCCTGTGGGAAACGAGCCAACGATGCCCCCTGACCTTACCCGCAGCCCTCACGCGGCGGTGCGGAGGGGTGGAGATGCCATCGGGAAACTCCTCGGAAAACAAAAAAGCTCCGGCTCTTGGGCGGTATACCCAAGAGCCGGAGCTCTAAAAGAAGTTCGGCGGCGTCCTACTCTCCCACAGGGTCCCCCCTGCAGTACCATCGGCGCTGTAAGGCTTAGCTTCCGGGTTCGGAATGTAACCGGGCGTT